>NZ_BMQI01000004.1 GCF_014648035.1 Shewanella algicola
AACCCAGAGAACAAAAAAGAAGCAGCTTAACAGCTTAGGCGACAACTACCTTGAAAAACGCCGCTCCTTGTCAGTGCATTTAATCATCCATGTTTTATTTATCTCTATTTAGCATACATTTTCTTATGTGATGGATTCGTCATTTCAACCTAACCGTTGAAAGGGCGTGACTTGTTAAGAAATTGATATGATACTCTTGCCTATGAGGACTCAACGCTATTAAAGAGTATTGTTGGATTAGCTGTGTATTCATTTAGTGGGGTCAGAGTAAACTTTTATAAAATCAGTTCAAACTTGTCTCTCAAACGTATCTCAGCCCAAAAACGAGTTAACCATGGCTTTCAAATGCTTAAATTCTACTCTGAACTTGAGGCCGTTGAAGAAAATGACGTGAGGTGGCCATGGACGGCCAGCTAGCTTTGGAGGGGAAGGGACGCCCCATCTGAAGCGTTAGCATTTTCGAATTAGGCCGAAGAACCTCAGACGAAGTTAAAAGCTCGATAATTTTCCGTCGCAATTTTTTCGCTGCCGTTGTTTGGTTAAAAAGCGAAAATGTTGCCGGAACGCTGAGGGTTTGCAAAGGGGTACAAGCGCTTTACCCCTTTGCTCTGGTGTGGGCGAAGCACCACGACGTTAGTGGCGGCGGGACTTGAACTGGCGTCCATAAAAAATCCCCGTTGATATTACTATCAGCGGGGATTTTTATACATCAGGCTTTAGCTCACTCGTGGGTAACCTAAAGCGACTGAGTCAATCAATTAACTTTGTTTTTTAACAAACTTTGATTTCAACATCATTTGGCCGTTGCCATCAACTTTACAATCGATGTCGTGGTCGCCGTCAACAAAACGGTTGATCACGGCTTTTGTGCCAACTTTCAGCACAAGTGATGAACCTTTAACTTTAAGATCTTTGATTAAAGTCACTTTGTCGCCTTCTGCCAATAGGTTACCCACGGCATCTTTTAAAATGATGGCGTCTGGATCAACCACTTCTTCATTTGGGTTCCACTCATTTGCGCATTCTGGGCAAATTAATAATGTACCGTCTGAATAAGCGTAAGGAGATTCACACTTTGGGCATGGCGGGATGACATCACTCATAAATTCACTCTCTGTATTTTAGCTTATATCGAACAAGATAAAGGCACTAAGGCATTGTTCAAAAAGCGTTATCGATTGGCATGAGATAGCCACTAAAACCACCTCACCTTAAATTGTAATCGCATTATAATGCTATTATCACAAATTGACTAGCCTAAGCCGTTAGGCTCAGCTCACACTCCACCGTAAAAACGATAGATTAGCTTTTAACTTGCGGGTTCGGTCGGCTTTGATTGTCACCAAAACTGACATCGTGTTTTTCAAGGTATTCACGAATAAGCTGACGGGTAACTTGTGATGGAGTGAGATCTTGTGCCGCACACAATTGCTCAAATGCCTGCTTTTTTAGCGGGTCCATTAGTACAGTAAAACGGGCAGTTTTGTTTTCCACTGGTGATGACCTTTAATTACAACATGATAATTTGATTATAATGCAGTGTTAAGTTAAAGGCCATATTTCACAGTGGATATTCAAGGGGACTCAGCATGCCGCGTAGCTGTACGAGTCACATTGCTAAGCACAATCATAGTGGTAGCTTAAACCATGTTAGCTAATTGTTGTTTAAGCTCAATAAAACTCGGTCTGGCGTTTAAATTAGGCTTTAAGCAATCTTGCACCAATTGGTGTAGCGCTTGCGCCTTGGTGCTGTGAGGGGGCTCAATCAGATTGAGCATGTCTTCAATCATGTACCCAAACGCCCTCACCTCAATAGCTTGCATTAACACACGACGCTCGAAACTGAACTGGTTTAAGTTGGAGGCGGCGCCAAAGTCGCCAAATAACACATTGTCTTGCGGGTTTATCATGGTGTTGTGGGCATAAATATCGCCATGGCTAATTCCATTTTGATGTAAATGCGCCAAAATATCGGCCATTTGGGTCGCTATGTTAATAATACGAGACTCACTAAAGCGGGTGTTTGGCTCAAAAGTATCGCGGCTACAGGTTTGCAATGATGGCGGTAAGCCTAAATTGGCGTAACTTGGCGGGATCAGTTGCATCACTAAGCCTAATTGATCGGCCTGGTTAATTTGCGCCAGTACATTGATCAAATTAGGATGCTCCCCTGCGGTTAAGCAGCAATCAAGCTCGTCTGCAGGGTATCCGTCGCTGGTGATCATGCCTTTGAACAGTTTTATAGCGACCTCATCATCATAACTAAATGCAGCCGTTCCGTGCTGCAAAGCCATATGTGATGCTTGATAAATTAATCCAGAAGCGCCCTGCCCGAGCAATTGACCTAACTGAAATTGCTGTAACGGTACTGTAGGGACTCGCGTGTTATCACAGTGCTCAACATGACTAAAACGATTACCAGAAAAAGCCAACCAGGCCAATTTTGGTAGTTCAAATAACCATTGGGGTAACGCATCAAGTTGATTGGCAGACAACCTGAGTAAAGCCAATCGATGACAATTTGCCATACTGGCCGGCAATGAAGTTAAACGATTACCGGCTAATGCCAGTTTTTCAAGGCGATAACACTGGCCCAAACTGTGAGGCAATTGCTCTATCTGGTTGTCGGTTAAAATTAACCAGCGGGTTTGTTTTGGGATTGATGCGTCTGAAACCGTTCGAATTTGGTTGGCTTTAAAACCAATCATTTCTAAATTGGGGCATTGGCCCAGTACATCAGGTAAATGTTCGAACAGGTTATTCGACAAAAACAGGATTTTTAATTGATGTAGATCGGCAAAGTTGTCAGGTAGCGACGACAATTGATTATCAGTTAAATCGAGCACTTCAAGCGTATCAGCTAACTCAAATAGTTTAGTTGGGAACTCACGCAACCCCTGGGCAATTTTGACCCGTTGAGCACCTTGTAATAAACCATCATTGAGTTGTTGTAATGTATGCATAACGCTTCTCTGTACCGAAAAATGTCGACATAGTAATAGACTGCTCTCAGGGAGACAAATTTAAGGCAAAAAAAAGACCACAGCAAAGGCTGTGGCCAAGACGGACGCTAAAAACACAAATTGGGGTTGATAATTTAGCGCCACTCATTGGCATTAGCATGACAACAAGTGGATTCCTACAAAAATACGCTTATATAATCCGTAAGGATTAGCCACGCAAACAACAAAAACTTAAATCAATTCAGTTAACATGGTGTCGGCATAAGCCACTAACTCATCATCGTCACGCACCTTTGCCACATAGTCTGGGTTAGCAATAAACGGGCGACCAATAGCTAATAAATCAAACTTATTCGCTTCAATTGCAGCACTGCCTGTTTCTGCGCTGTAACAGCCCACGCCCACTAATGTGCCAGTGTAAACGCTACGAAGGTAAGCCGAGATACTGCCACCTAGGTAATCAAACTCCATTGAGTCGTCAAAAATACCGCCGTGTAAAAACGCTAAATTGCGCTTAGCCACCTCAGGTAATAAATAATCAAAAACTGCACGATCACGAGAGTCACCAGCCATATTAAAATAAGCACCTGGAGACAAACGTAATGCTGTGCGATCTGCGCCGATACGCGCAATAACAGCATCGACCACTTCTAACGCAAAGCGTGACATGTTTTCAGGAGTTTGGCCGTATTCATCTTCACGACGGTTATTGTCGTGATGTAAAAACTGGTCAATTAAATAGCCATTCGCGCCGTGAATTTCAACGCCGTCAAACCCTGCATCAATGGCATTGGCTGCCGCTTGTGCATAATCACTAACGAGTTGCTTAATGTCTTCTAACGTCGCAGCCTTTGGTGTTTGGTAAACCAATTCGCGCATTCTTGGCACTGTGCCTTCAACCGCTTGAGCAGAAGATGATAATACGTCACCGTCGCCAAAAAAGTGTGGGTGAGCCACGCGGCCAGTGTGCCATAGCTGGGCAAATATTTTACCGCCATTTTTGTGCACAGCGTCTGTTACGACACGCCAGCCATCAATTTGTGCAGGGGTAAATAAACCTGGAGTATTTGGATAACCCTGGCCATCGGCGCGAATAATGGTCGCTTCACTGATAATTAACCCGGCTTCAGCACGACGCGCATAATAATCGGCAATCTGCTGCGTAGGGACCAAGTCATCATCTGCCATACAACGGGTTAATGGCGCCATTAGAATCTTGTTCGATAATGTTAGGGTGTCATTGAGTTTATATGGTGTAAATAAACTTGCCGTCATGTGACGATCTCCTTAATTGAATACACATTCAAGAATAATGATATTTGAATATACATTCAAGTATTTTTTGAATAGTCGGTCAAATTTGGATAGACTCAGAAAATATGAGCTATTGCACTTTGTTATTAACTTTAAGTGGCAGAATATGAGACACGCTGAATTTGATAGAGAACGAGTATTACGTGCGGCAATGTGTACCTTTATGGTGAATGGGTACACGAAAACCAGCATGCAAGATCTCACTAAAGCAACAGGATTACATCCTGGGTCGATTTACTGTGCCTTTGACAATAAAAAAGGTTTATTCATTGCCGCAATAGAACAATATCAACAAGATCGGACTGATCAATTTAAGCAACTGTTTGCCAATGACCACTCTACAGTAGATAACTTAAGTGATTATCTCGCGCAAATATTACAAGAGTGTTTAAGTGGTGATGCAACCAAAGCCTGTTTATTGACTAAATCGTTAAGTGAAATGGGTGAGCAAGATGAGCAGATTAAACAAATCACTTGTCAATTTCTACAGTCATGGCATCAATCAATAGCGCAAGTATTTGATACTGCAAAAGCACAACAACTTATCCCGCAAAAGAGCGATAGCCAGTTTTTAGCTCAGTATTTAGTGATGGGGATTTACGGATTACGAACGGTAGCGAACACCCAACCTGATGTAGAAGTATTACAACCCTTAGCAGACAAACTGTTAGCGGATTTAATCAGACAATAAAAAAGACACTTGCGTGTCTTTTTTATTATTAATCATGTTGAGTGATTAACCAACAGTGCGCTGCGAATAAACACGCTCACCTAACGAATTCAATATTGTGCACTCACCTTCGAGTACAGCAATAATTGACTTACCTCGACGAAATGACTCAGGGATCATGACTCGCCCAGATTGACTGACTTGCAGATCAGTCAATACAGCGTTGTACATTTCAAGACCTGCAGGAGCATCGTAAAATAACACGGTGACTGTCGCATTTTGTACTTGAACTGCTTCAGCAGATTCGGATTTCATAATAGGACTCTCATTTCCAGCATTATATGCTAAGTGTAGAAATGATATTGATAGTTGCAAATAATCAATACATTTCAAGGTAAAATAAGGAGCGATCCTCAGGTATCAAAGTTTGAGTATCTCTCACAGAGAAGTCCTTTCTCCTTTTATGTTGTTCTTGGTTATCATTGATAACACATCTGTAAATTGTATAATCGAATCCGTTCACTTGATACATAAACTTAACACATCAGATGTGTGAAGATGAGTATTTCTAGATTGCTCACACTCTTCGCGACGGCCTTAGTAATGTTAATTATCGTATTATCAAGCCTATATTATGCAAAATTTAGAACCTGTACCTAAACAGCACCCAATATTCCTGCTAGAATCGATGACAATTTTTAGCCTTAAACATTTATAAAACGAGATTAAGATGGGCAGAGCATATCAAAATAGAAAAGAGTCCATGGCGAAAACCGCTGGCCAAAAGACACGTATTTACTCACGTTACGGCAAAGAGATTTACATTTGCGCTAAAGGAGGGGTTGACCCCGATGGCAACCTAGCATTGCGTAGCTTAATTGCCCGAGCGAAAAAAGATCAAGTACCAGCACACGTCATTGAACGAGCCATTGAAAAAGCACGCGGTGGTGGTGGTGAAGATTATGATACCGCCCGTTATGAAGGTTTTGGCCCTGGCGGCTGTATGGTGATTGTTGACTGTCTAACCGACAACGGTAATCGCACTTTTACTCAGGTTCGTCAGGCCTTCGTTAAAAACGACGCCAAATTAGGTAGCCCTGGTACTGTTGGCCATATGTTTGAACACCAGGCTGTATTTGTGTTTGAAGGCGAAGACGATGAAGCGATTCTTGAATTACTCATGATGGCTGATGTTGATGTTACCGACGTAGAGTTAGAAGATGGCATCATCAGTGTTTTTGCCCCTGTATCTGAGTTTAACAATGCCCGTACAGCCTTAACGGAAGCCTTCCCTGAAATTGACTTTAAGGTTGAAAACTTAGCATTTGTACCACAAACGATGACTGAGCTAACTGGCGAAGATGTGGAAAGCTTTGAAAAATTCTTAGCCGCTCTTGATGATTGTGACGACGTACAAAACGTTTACCACAATGCAGAGTTTAGCGACGAAGAATAACTATTATTTTTGAAATAAAAAACGCAGCCCTTGAGCTGCGTTTTTTGTTAGTGAGCCAGTGGATTAACGTAAGTCCATCTCTTGTACTTTCTCATAAGCAATTTCAGGCGCCGTGACGTCCGGCTTTTCATGTAAATCTGCTTTAAGTTGGCCTTTACGGTGTTTCAGTGCGGCATCTAATTTTTTAGCAGCGCTAGTAATGGCTGGATACATTACTGCGTTGTTACCTTTTGCAGCAATTCGAGTTCCTTCATAGTTGGTTCGAATTTCAACATCATATTCGCCATGCTCTTTAGCGATGATGATATCTAGCGAAATAAGCGTTGGGAAATGGCTAGCTATTTTTGCGAATTTTTCTTCTACGTGTTGTTTGACAGTATCAGTAACATCAACATGGTGACCAGAAAGATTTATTTTCATAGATTGTCCTTAACAGAATTTTACTTGCCAAATATATCGCGTGGTTCTATTGCATGCTGACATAAATAACATCGTTGTACAAATGCATGCATACATAATTAGATATGGGGCATGTGGGCAATATCACAAGTGGTTAATTTGATCATGTGACGCGAGCATCAAGACCAATATGATTAAAACCAACTCGCATGGGCTATATCAAATAGACCTAACCCTTGCATTGATTAAACATCAGATTACTGTTTAAGTATAGACACATTTTTAGCCCCATTGGTTGCAACTTTTGTGTTGTTTATGCAAATGGTGATAAACCCATCAATTAACCGCTAAAAGCAGTTAATTTATAAGCAAATATAACAATTTTATTTTTTTAGGTTTAGCTAAATTAAGTCGAATTAATCATTAATAGGAACTACCATGGCAACAAAATCACTCCAAATTGACATCGTTTCAGACGTAATGTGCCCGTGGTGCATTGTCGGTTATCGCCGTCTTGAACAAGCTTTAAGCCAATTTGACGATCTTGATGTGACACTGCAATGGCACCCATTTGAACTTAATCCAGCGATGGGGCCAGAGGGTCAACATTTAGGTGAACACATTGCAGAAAAATACGGTTCAACACCGGAGCAGAGTGAACAAAACAGACAACGGCTCACTCAAATGGGGGCGGATTTAGGTTTTGAATTTAACTTTTCAGACTCATCACGTATCTATAACACCCTACTCGCCCACCAGCTGCTGTATTGGGCTGCTGAATCTGGTAAACAAACAGAGCTAAAACTGGCGTTGTTCACCAGTTACTTTACCGAGCAGAAGAACCCAGATGACATTGAAGTGCTAGTTGAAGCCGCCAACCGCGTAGGCTTAGATGCAATTGAAGCACGAGCGCTATTGACCGACAAACGTTATGAAAAAGCGGTCAAAGAAGAAGAGCAATTATGGATTAGTCGCGGTATTCAAGCTGTGCCGGCCATCGTGTTTAATCAGCAGTATCTAGTCTCTGGCGCACAAGAACCCGCTACAATTGCTGAGTTAATCACTAAGCTCACTACTGACGCGGCATAACTCAAATTAGCCTATGCCTAATGACGAACAGCGGATTAAAAGTGTTTTTTTCGATCAGCATCAAAGACTTTCATTAGCACTTGGTGTTGAATCTAGCCTGATAAGTTATCGTTTCACTCACCTTCGCTCTGATATTAAACGGTACATTGAGTCGTTATAAACAACCACTATTTTAGTGGCTTTGGGAGTACAGAATGGGTTTTAAAACAACGGTAAATTGGCAGTCTTCACCCAGTGAGGAAGGTGAGTTTAATCGCGACCATCAGGTCAAATTTGGCACAGGACAAACCATCGACGCATCATCGGCGCCTGAATATAAAGGCAATGGCGACAAAGTGAACCCGGAAGAAAGCTTATTAGCTGCATTATCATCTTGTCATATGCTGACTTTTTTAGCGATAGCACATTTAAAGCGACTGCCCGTGTTGAGCTATGTTGACCATGCCACTGCCGATTTAGGCAAAAATGAAGCAGGTAAGATTGCGGTGGTTAAAATGACACTTGAGCCAACCGTGACCTTTGCTGAAGGTGTTGAAGTCACCCAAGAAACCTTAGATAAAATACATGAAAAAGCACATGCAAACTGCTTTATTGCTAACTCAGTTGCCTGTGAAGTTGAGATTAAAACCAACTAAACAACGCATTAACCCGCGTTAGGTTTAATACCAAGCTCATGTTTCATCATAGATAAAAATGCCCCTACCAAATTGGATTTGGCAGGGACATTTTTACTTAACCTGAACTCGCGGATAAGGTTACTTACAAACTAGTACTTACAAACTGTGCTTACCCTTTGCTTGCAAGCATGGCTAACACTAACCCTATTTGGTTTTTATATCGTCAGCTTTACCTGCTTTTGGCATAGGCCCCCCTTGTAACGGCGCAATAGGTTGTTGTACCAACTCATCTTTTAAATAACTGATTGCCGCCTCAAGCTGAGCATCTTTGCCACTAAATGTCGCGTAAGGGAGGTTATCAACTTCAATGTCCGGCTCAACACCGTGGCCTTCAACAATCCAGCGACCATCTATTGCATACTGTGGGTATTCGGCCACTCGCGCCATGCCTTTGTCGGTAACAGAGTTACGCCCCGACAGCCACACACCTGCACCGGCAGTTTGTTTACCAATAATAGGGGCAATATTAAGCGCACGAATACCGGCTGAGAAGGTTTCGCCGTCTGAGTAGGTCATTTGATCGGCCAATACCACTAAATGGCCTCTGAACGTTTGTTGCATGTTTGCATTGGTACTGCCATGGGTTGGTTGCCAGAATGCCCAGGCACGACGCAGCAGTTTTTCGATAATCCAGCTGTCGATGTTACCGCCACGATTACGGCGCACGTCAATGATTAAGCCGTCTTTGTCGTAATTGGTATAAAACTCACGGGCAAAGCTTTCAATATCACCTGAGCCCATGGCATACAAATGTAAATAACCAATATTGCCTTTAGAAGCTTTAGCGACTTTGACCCCATTATGCTCAACCCAATCAAGGTAACGTAACTTGGCATCGGTACCTATATCGTGTGGTGTCACCACGGTATTAAGAGCCGTTTTGCCACGTTGAAGCCCTAATAGCACTTGTTTATTGCCTTGATTACGCAGTAATCGAGTCACATCAGCAACGGTGTCGACCTTTTTGCCATTAATAGCACGAATGACATCGCCCTCTTGGGCATCGACTTCAATGCGCGCAAGCGGTGAACCAGACAAAGGCAACTCGTTGTCGGTTTGGTAAATGTGGCTGATCACCACCCCTTTATCGGTTTGCGTTAACCTTGCGCCTAACGCTGCGGCTTTGGCCGCATCGGTATTTTTGTCAATGTCGCCACCACGCACTTGTGAGTGCAGTGAATTAAGCTCACCCATCATTTGCACAAAGATGTCATTAAGTTCATTTCGGTCGGTGAGCCTGTCGACCAGTGGTTGGTATTTAGCTTTGGCAGCCTGCCAATCTAAACCGCGCATTTTAGGGTCAAAAAACGAGTCGCGATGCATAAGCCAGGCATCTTCAAAAATCTGTTGCCACTCTTGTTGTGGTGCAATACTTAACTGCCATTGATCGGTGCTGACTTTAGCGTTTGATACGTCACTCGGTAACTTATCGCCCGCATCGACAATCATGATGCTTTTAGGATCTGTTTTTTTACGCAGCATGAGTTTGCTGCCATCTTTTGCCAAGGCATATTGGCCAACATCGTCGCTAAAGGTGTCAACTTTTGGCTGTTGTGCATCAAACTTAACCAGCTTTAATTCGCTTTTATCCTGGCTACCGTCCAATAAATACAGCTTATCTTTAGTTGCCGTTAAACTGCTGTAGTTGCCGGCATCTACTGGCACCTGCCATAAACGCTGATTTAATCCGTCCCAGTCGACTTTTGTTTTCGCTGGACTATCTTGACCGGCTTTATCGGCTTTTTTTGCGCCGTTGTTAACGGTAAGCTCAGTGGGTTTTGCAAATGGGAACGTCGCTTTAGCATCTAACGCTAAGGCAAATATTTGGGTACGCTTGTCAAAAATGGGCCCCATGTTACGGTCGCCCCAAGGCGAGCCTGGATTGGCTTTAAATTCGCGGTTAGACAAAAAGTACAACCATTTTCCGTCATGGCTAAAACTAGGCGAAAACGACTCATATTTATCTGTGGTTAAGGTTTGGGCTTTAGACTCATTAACAGAATACAACACAATTTGCGGTCGTTGCTTGCCGATTTCTAATTTGGTTAACGCAATAAATTGGCTGTCGCCAGACCATTTAATGTCTTGATAAGGGCCAAGGCCTTCACCATTTTCGATAATTTTTTGGTTGTTACTGCGAGTTAAATCCAATAACCACACATTGCCCATGTAATCGTCGTGCGCTAAATAACGGCCATTGGGCGATAACGTTAAACTGGTGCGCAGGGTATTGCCATCTTTAGTCAGCTGTTTTGCCCCTGCAGAGCCGTCTGCTGGGTATTGCCAAATTTCTTGCTCACCAGACGCATCACTAATACCATAAACCCATTTGCCATCGCTGCTTAAAAGCGCATCGCGCACACGGCTATTTGCGGGTGAGTCTATTTGCACCAAACGGCGACCGTCGTTGCTAGCAACCGCTACGTGACTGCGCGCGGTAATCACCACATTATCACCTTGCTGAGCAAACACGGTCGAGGTGGCGTAATCCATTGGGTCATTAACCCATTGTTCACGGCGATGAGCAAAGTCACTGGTGAGCTCAATATCCAGGATGCTTTCGGCCATGTCGTCTAAATTGAGTAACTTAATGTCGGCGCCTTGTTGAAATACAATGCGACCATTATCAAGTTGGGCATCACGCACTTGCCATTGGGTGTATTGGGTATGCTGTTTGATGTCTGTCCCATCAATACTCATTGACCAAATATTATCATTACCTGATTGGTCGCTGACAAAATACACTCGTTGTTGCCATACCATCGGCTGTTTTACTGAGCCTTCATGAGCTGTGGTTAACTGTTGCGCTTCTTGTTTGCTGCCCATTTTATAACGCCAAATTTCACCTTTGGCGCCGCCGCGATACACTTTGGCGTTGTCGCCACTCACCTGTAAACCAAACTGAGTAAAGTATACATACTCGCCTTTATCATCGATGGCGCCTTCAACAGCGTCGGCTAATGGTAGGTCGGTAACAGTTAATGTTTGCGGGTTAACGGTTTTGAGCACCCAAAAGTTAGCGGGGCCAAAAGCGTTATCTGTGGAATACAACACCTCACCTGTAGCAGTCCATCCTTGCAGGCGCACTCGGCTGTTTTCAAAGCTCACGCGTTTTGCCACACCGCCCGTAATAGGCATCACATACACTTCGTTTGCGCCTTCATAATTGGCGGTATAAGCCACCCATTTGCCGTCTTTAGAAATCGTGGCATCGAGCTCTTCGGCTGTAAGGCTAGTTAAGCGACTGGCTTTAGTTTGATTAAGTTGTGTGGTCCACAAGTCGCCTTCTGCAGTAAAGACTAGCGTTTGATCATGCAGCGCAGGCGCGCGGTAATAGCCTTGATTAGAGGCATTGGCGAATATCATTGATGAGCAGGCTAATGTGCCTAAAGCTAACATACAATGCGTTACAGATCGGCGAAGTTTCATGGTGAAGTATTTCCTTTATATCGGTCTATGGCCTTTTCATTATTTGTTCACGTTATCAGAGTTATGTCATTTTTTGCAGTACAAAAATGTAACTAAAAACGGCTAAGCAATTATTGCTTAGCCGTTGGCTTTTGTTCACTGAAGTTTATCCATTATTGCGAGGTGAGCTGTGCTTTAATCTTTTGATATTGCTCATAAAGTGGATGAACAGGACTCAATAGCTCAGGAAAGCGCTGCTCCATGGTTATCATATAACCTTCAGCTTGCTTGATTTTATTGTCTGCCATTAACGCCTGTAATCGCGCAAACGCGACTTCGGCGGTATCAAGCTCAATATGACCTTTTGGATTACTTTCAAGTTGTTGCTTCATCAGTTTAAACTCTTTTTCTTGCTGGCGTATGGGCAGCGCTGCGGCTTTAAGCTGCGCAGCTTCAGCGGCGGTAGCCTGTTTAGCCGCTTTGGCTTGTTTTTGCGATTCCACTAACGCTTGCTGGGAAGCCTCTTGCATCTGCATTTTGCCCGTGAGCGTATTGTCGATTAAAGCCTCATCACTTACAGAAGCTGGACTAGCCTGCTCTAGCTTTGGTGACGCTGTGCGCATTGACATACCTTCAACGACAATTGATTGTTCAACGGCTGCATTACGAATCGTTTCACTTGATGATTTACTCATCACGTTTTCAACATCAAACTGTTGAGCGTCCATTTGCTGTTCAGGCAATCCTTGCTCAAGGTTTATGCCAACCTGTTGTTGTAAACTCGGGTTTAAAATAAACAACCCTGCCACCAATATCACAGATGCCGCTGTTGAAAATAACCAAGCATTGCGTTGCCACAATGATTTAGTCACGCCGCTTTGTTTAGCGACCACATGACGCGCCGCTCTAGCTTTTGCCAGGATAGCCTCGTCTAACTCAGCTGAAGGTTGTTCCATCGATTGCTGATGATAGGCTTGTTTGATTTCAGTTTGTAATGCAGTGAACTCTGCATCATCTTGTTGCTGACTCATTACCTTGTCTCCTGCAATTTAAGAGCAATACATTGCTTAATACTCTGATAAGCATAACGAATCCGACTTTTAGTCGCTTCTAATGTTACATCGGCAATGTCGCTGATCATCGCCGCGGTCATGCCCATTTCAATGTTGAGCAAAAACGCTTCTTTTTGCACTGCGGGCAAATGGGCAATGCAGGCTTTCATCATATTGAGTTGCTGCTGTTGCTGTAATTGCGGCTCAGGCGCATTGAGATTGTCAGCCTCAAGACTATCCATTTGCTGCTCATCGGCAAGTGGACTGATGTTATCGAGTGGCTTAACCACTCGCACATGATCAATCAGCAAGTTATGGGCAATTTTATACAACCAGGTAGTAAATTTGGCTTTAACTTGATATTGCGCCGCCGCATTCATCACCTTGCTCCAGGTGTCTTGATATAAGTCTTCGGCCAATTGTTGATCATGTAGTTGGCGGACAAAATAGCGATACAAAGGGCCTTTGTGTTTGCGATATAGGGTTTCGAATGCACTGATATCGCCAGCCTGGTAATCGAGCATAAGCTGCTCGTCACTACCGACTTGAGGCACTAAAGTGTCATCCTTTGGCTGTGCATCTTTTGACTGAGTGAGTGTTGGCACCATTTTATCCTTAATGTGGGTTAACCCGCTTAGCAACCTGACTTGGCGGCATCGCCTCTGCTGACTGCATCGACAGCACCTTGGCGGTTTTTAATAGCTGTACAAATTCATGGCGATAGCCAAAACGGTCTTGGCCCATTGCAGATTCGGCAAGTGTAATTAACTTAGCATAATCAATGTCGTGGACATAATTATTATGGTTCAGCAATTGACCAAAACCGGCCACCGCTGCGGCAAAGCGTAAATCATCACTGGCTTGGTGCAAATGGCTTAATTGCTGCTGTTTAGTGATGGGGTAAGTTAATAATTGGCTTGCTTGACCGCCAATGGCTTTATAACGCAATTTTAAAAAAGCCACTTCATCGCTATTTATCGAAACATCAGCATCAGTAGCCATTGATGCAGAGTAACGCAGCGGATCAGCCAGCTTGTTTTGGCTGTCGTTATAGCGTAACTCGTATAACGCGGTGACACTGTGACCCGCACCAATCTCACCAGCATCAACAGCGTCGTTGTTAAAGTCGCTGCGGTTTAATAAGCGGTTTTCGTAACCAATTAAGCGGTATTCAGATACCACAGCGGGGTTAAATTCAATTTGTATTTTGACATCATGGGCAATGGTTAATAACGTCGCGCTGAGTTGATCTACCAGCACTTTTCGCGACTCATTTAAGGTGTCAATATAGGAGTATTGACCATTGGCTTTATTTGATAACTGTTCCAATAGATGGTCATTATAGTTGCCTAAACCAAAACCTAATGTCGACAAACCGATACCTGTTTTACTGTGAGCCGCCACATAATCCACCAGGTGCTGATGGTCGGTCATTCCCAGATTGAAATCGCCATCGGTGGCTAAAATAACTCGATTAGTGCCACCTTCAATAAAATGCTTTTGTGCTAATTGATACGCTAACTGGATGCCCTGACTGCCATTAGTGCCGCCTTGCGCGTTGAGCTGATTAAGCGCACGGCTGATGGTAGTAAAGTCATTACCTGCAACCCCATCAAGTACCACTCCACTGGCACCGGCATAAACCACTATCGAGACCTTATCTTGCGCCGACAATTGCTGGCTAAGCATCAACAGCGCCTGTTTAAGCAAAGGTAGTTTATCGTTTGATGACATTGACCCAGACACATCTAACAACAACACTAGGTTACTGGCACCGAGTTGGTCAGCGGCAATATCATAGCCTTTAATACCAATGCGTAATAATTGCGTGTCTTGATTGTAAGGCGATGGCGCCAATTCTGTGGTGACATTAAAGGGCACATCTGCATCGATTGGCGCGGGGTAATCGTAGCTAAAGTAGTTAATCAGCTCCTCAACTCGAACACTGTTTTTAGCCGGTAATTGGCCTTGGTTAATTAGTCTGCGAGTGGTGCTGTAACTGCCGGTATCAACATCAATAGAAAAGGTCGATACCGGTGTTTCACTCACTACCATATTGCCGTTTTGCACTAAGGTGGCAAACTTATCATTAGTGATAGGCGCAGAAACAAGGTGGTGAATATTGCTATGCATTGGCATGATATTGGCCATCTCTTTCGCTTCACTCAATTGTTGGCGCTGTTTAACCAATCGATGAGCTTGTCCCTGAGCTGAAACCATCATTTCAGCCTGTTGGGGTTTTAATTGATAGTCGTTCACGGGTGAGTCTTTTTTTGCAGCTATAAGCTCAGGTGCACTCGTTGTGGCGTCAGTCTGCGCTAGCTCTGGCTGAACAGAATCGTGTGACTCTTGCGCACAGCCGCTAACCATCATGCCACTGATAATGACAGCCAAAAGACGCTGCTTAAATGCTTGCTGATAATCCTTCATAATCGTGCCCTTTTTAATTGTTTGTTATGTCGCTACTGACTAATAACGAACGCAAATATAAAAAGGGTTATTTAAATGATATTTATTGCCCTCCTACAACCACAGTAAAAGAGTTTTCGTTTTTAGAAACTGAGTGTTAGCCTCAAGAAACACTGAAGTGCAGCCAATCACGCACGGCTTATGCTATTATCTAGCCCCTTTTTTATCGCCTTAATATTGAGGTTAATTGCTCGGGATATTTACCCGATAAATTAACAAAATATACTAATAGAATAAGTACGTTAAGGAGTTAACATGCAAGCCCTAGTTGCTGTTGTAATGGGTTCGAAAAGTGATTGGCCGACAATGGAAGCCGCCGCAGAAATAATGGATAAGCTCCAAGTGCCTTATCATGTTGAAGTTGTTTCAGCTCACAGAACGCCAGACAAGCTAATGGAATTTGCAAGTTCTGCTGCAGATAAAGGCTATAAAGTCATTATTGGTGGCGCAGGCGGCGCAGCCCATTTACCAGGCATGATCGCCTCTAAAACCCGCTTACCCGTGCTGGGTGTGCCAATACAAAGTAAGGCGTTATCGGGCATGGACAGCTTATTATCAATTGTTCAAATGCCTAAAGGGATTGCCGTTGGTACTCTAGCCATTGGCACTGCTGGCGCATTTAACGCAGGTTTACTCGCGAGCCAAATTTTGGCCGTAACCGACGCTGATTTAGCCGCACGCTTAGAGGCTTTTCGCGATGAGCAAACACGCTCTATTCTTGATAATCCCGATCCGAGAGAAGACTAATGACTTTGCCAAAAAATCTTTGGGTATTAGGCGATGGTCAATTAGGTGCCATGCTCAGCCATGCTGGTCAACCACTGGGTATTAATGTACGCCCGGTTGATATTATGACCCCAACTGATGCGCAATTACCGCTACTGGCAGACGACATCATTACCGCTGAACGTGAACAATGGCCAGAATCGCAACTGAGTTTGCAATTAAGCCAGCATCCGCATTTTATTAATGGCCCCGTTTTTGGCCGTTTAGCAGACCGTTTTACGCAAAAAAGTCTGTTAGATGAATTGTCGGTAGCAACCTCGCCATGGCAACTTGTCGATGACAACACCAGCACTGACACTCTGCACAATGCTTATGGTGACCGAGTATTGCTAAAGCGCCGCACAGGCGGTTATGACGGTAAAGGTCAACATTGGTTAAAGCAAGCCGAAGCAACCACGATCCCTGATGATTGGCGCAATGAAGCTATTGCCGAGCAAGCGATTAACTTTGACGAAGAAGTGTCGTTAGTCGGCGTGCGCACCCAAGATGGCCGTTGTTTGTTTTACCCTTTAACACTCAACCTACATCAAGACGGCATTTTAATGGCATCAATTGCGCCACTAAGCCGTTTAGCACCGCTACAAGCGGAAGCTGAAACCATGTTAAGCAAGGTCATGAATGGCCTTGATTATGTGGGTGTGATGGCGATGGAGTGCTTTAGAGTTGGCGAACATCTTATGGTTAACGAGCTTGCGCCTAGAGTGCATAACTCAGGCCATTGGACCCAGGCTGGCTGTCATATCAATCAGTTTGAACTGCATTTACGCGCACTGTGTAATTTGCCAATGCATCAACCACAGGTGAACTTTCAATGTGTGATGGTGAACTTGATTGGTATCGATAAAGACGACCGTTGGTTAAGCCTGCCAAATGCTGAACTGTTTTGGTACAACAAAGAAGTGCGAGTCGGCCGTAAGGTGGGTCACTTAAACTTGTCTGTGCACAATAAAGCCATGTTAGATGACAGCATTAACCAACTTAAAAGCTGGATGCCACAGCAATACCAGGCTCCTTTAGATTGGATTTTGGCAGAGTTTGCTTAATATATTATCTTAACTAACCAAAAGGGGCATTAAGCCCCTTTTTGTTATTATAAAACATAGGTATACAATATTTTTTCACTTATTCAAAAATCAACTGATCAAAAAAATAATTTGGTGTAGCATAAGGTTAGTACCTGATGTTAATTATCTTATTCTGTTATTGATTACAGTTAAGTATTGTTAGTTAACAACTTTTACAGGTTGACGTGTTACCTCCTTTTTATAACCTAAAATCATCCACGATTAATAGTTATTCATTATTAAAATAATAAACCTGTACCGTTTCAAGGATGATGGTGGTCAAACATTGGAGCATAAATGAAGAATAATCAACCCACTACCGATAAAGAGTATGACTACCCCGCAGATTCAATTTTACTTTCTATTACAGACCCTCAAAGCCACATCAAGTATGCAAACAACTCATTTTGCCAAGTTGCTGGGTTTGATCAACAAACATTATTAAATCAACCACACAATATGGTTCGCCATCCAGATATGCCTACAGATGCTTTTAAAGATTTATGGCAACACATTCAACAAGGTGAACCTTGGAAAGGCCTGGTCAAAAACAGGTGTGCAAATGGGGATTTTTATTGGGTAGATGCTTTTGTTACGCCTATATCTTACAAAGGAAAGATAATTGAATATCAATCAATTAGAACAAAACCAACTCAAGAGCAAGTCAATCGGGCTGAAAAGGTTTATGCTAAATTAAATGCTGGGGATACGCGTGCAGTAACACCTAGTAAACTCACTCTTCCACTGAAAATTTACAGTATTTTTATCTTAGCTATGCTACCTATGTTATTTGTAGCTAGCCAAGCTAATACAATTGGATATGGACTGTTTGGACTTAGTTTTGTTTGTGGTTTAATCGGCCTAAAATTAGGGTTTGCACGCTTTAATGCTCTTGTAAATAAAGCAAGTGAAATATATGACAACCCGATTGCCTCACCTATTTATACAGGCAAGAATGATGATATTGCTAAAATTGATTTAGCATTACAAATGCAAGCTTCAGAATTAAAAGCGGTGTTAGGCCGCACTCTTGACTCAAGTGAGCAAACCTCGAATAGCGCCAAAATATCGGCCGTTAAAGGTACCGAGATTCAGAAGAACAGTCAGTCTCAGATGGCTGAAGTTGAACAGGTCGCAACGGCTATGCAAGAAATGACCGCTACGCTAACTGATATGGCCGCTAATTGTACTGACGCAGCACAGGCTGCTGAAAATGCATCATCTCAAACCAATCTGGGTGACGATATCGTTAAACAAATGGTCAGTTCCATACAAGACATGTCTATTCAATTGAATAAAATTTCATCTGTAATTGCTGAGTTAGAAAACCAAAGTAACAGCATAGGTTCAGTTTTAGATGTTATTCAAGGAATTGCAGATCAAACTAATTTACTTGCATTAAATGCCGCTATTGAGGCTGCAAGAGCTGGAGAGCAAGGTCGTGGGTTTGCCGTTGTGGCTGATGAAGTTCGTTCATTAGCACAACGAACACATGTCTCTACCACTGAGATCCACACTATGATTAATAGTCTTCAGCAAGGGACTAAATCTGCGGTATCCAGTATGGAATCTGGATTATCCTCTGCAGCAGTTTGCGTTGAGCAAGCCGAAAGCGCAGGAAGTGCCTTAAATGAAATTCGCAGTGCTGTTGGCATGATGACCGACATGACTCACCATATCGCAAGTGCTGTCGAGCAGCAATCTCAAGTATCAACAGAAGTTAACCGAAACGTTGTTAATGTTTCACAATTGGTTAATGAAAGTAGTGACTTAGGTAAAGATATGGTTGGGCTCAGCCAAGGTGTAGTTGAAAAGCTTGAATCGCAAACTGTATTGGTTGAGCAGTTTCTTAAGCGAAGTTTTAAAAAGACTCAATAACCTACAAACAACCCCATCTTTGCATAAAGCCGCACGCCGCGGCTTTACGCAAGAGGTTACCACCACCAGGATGAGTCTAAATCATCTTTACATTTACCGTATTGGGCTGCGTAGCGTTTGGCGCGCTGGTCGACCTTATTGGCCACTGGAGTCAGCCACTTTTTCGCTTTGTAAGAGCCGCGCTTATAACCGCCCCAGCCTTCGTGATAATTTAAATATTGGTTTTTAGCATCCCATTTAGACACGCCATTAATTTTATGGGTTTTATAAATAAACCAGCCCATAAAATCCATGGCATCATCAAAGTCGCTGCGGCTTGACCAACTGTTGCCCGTTTCGCGCACATAATCGTCCCAGGTCATGGTTTTCGCTTGTGCATAACCGTAAGCATCGCTGGCTCGCCCAGTGGGAATAATCCATAGAAAGTATTCCATAGGGGGGGCGGCATCGTGTTTAAACGAACTTTCTTGGTACATCATGGCTAATGGAACATGAACTGGCACGCCCCACTTTTCACGCGTGTCGACGGCGGCATCATACCAATCGCTGTGTTCTTCAAAAATGGCACAGATATTATCAGGATCTTTCGGAGGAGAGGTGGCACAACCAGACAGTTGCAGTAATAACAAAGAGCTAACAACAGCTAAAAAACGCTTCATAACACCTCGGTTTTCACGTGAGGCTAACGGTTGTCGCTAACCCAGAAATAACATTTGAGACAAAGTGACAGGTAATTTAGCCACCTAAGCCTATGATGATACGATGAGTTTTACATCAATGAACCACTAATGCAATTAAGGTTCCGATTTCATCTCACATTGATGAGATTCAGTTTGCCACACAATGGGCTGCCAATACCCTGTGTTTCGGCCGATATAAATCCGGTCGGTATTAAACTGAGCCGCAATATGGTATCGCTGCTCAGCACTCACATCGACAGTCAATACCTTCACTTTACGTGCTGCCAGTGACACTTTGAGCTCTGGTGCATTAATCAGTTCAGCAACGGTAAATTCATGCTTACCTGGGGTTAAGCGGTAATTGGGCCGCGAAATAACCGGTACACCGTCAAGATGAGTCACGACGACTCGATAAAGCTGGGCACTGTTATCTGGCTCGAGATAACTCGAAACAGTGCCACAAACGACAGTATCATCAGGCGAAGACGCGCAACCATGCAAAATGGCAAATGCCAAACACATTGCGGTAGTTTGCGTTTTGTCTCGCCAGGATAATCTGCCAGACATACTTACTTAGCCTCAAAAGTGCCTGCTGGCACGACATCTTTAAAATATTGTTTTAAAAACTCACTAAAGGTGTCTTGGGGTTGTTGTTCAATGTTTTGCTGTTCTGCTAACGACGCTTTGGCTTCATCTGCATAGAATTGCTCAGTTTCATCGCTCAGTGGGTAGTGGCTCAAAAATTCATGATAACCCTTTGCCAACTGATGAACCCAGATACTGTGGTCAGTACCCTTTACAACAACTTCGTGAAGAACACGCCCTGACAAGGTTTTATCTGGGTCATCTATGGCTTCTGCCCAGGTGTTTAATGCGGTTTGATATGCATGACTGTCTTCACCGTCGAGTAATACAGCAAGGGTTGATAGCTCAGAAAATAACTCGTGCATCCACTCTTTTATACCAATGGCGTGACCATTGCGTTGCAAAGTTAAACCCGGTTTGCGGCCTTCAAGCACGACGGCTTTTAAGTTAGCAGCGATTTCAGCTTCGCCGGCTTCGTCAGTGTCTTCTGACGGTGACAATAAGCAATGTAATAAAAACAAGTCGAGGAAGCGCACCTGAGTAGCATCAATACCCACAGGGCTAAATGGGTTAACATCTAATGCGCGAACCTCAATGTACTCCACGCCTGCGCGAGCCAATGCTTGCGACGGTTTTTCGCCTGATTTTGCCACTCGTTTTGCCCGAATTGGCGCATAAAACTCATTTTCGATTTGCAAAATATTGCTATTAAGCTGACGGTAGTCACCATCGACATTCACACCAATTTGGGCAAATTTTTTCGACGGCATTTTAATCGCGGCGCCCACACCTTCGAGGTATTCAGGTAATGAGTTATAGCTGATGTTTAAGGTGTCTTGTTCTTTATTGGTGTAGCCTAAATCACTCATACGCAATGAGGTTGCATAAGGTAAATACAAGGTTCCTTTACCGGTCTTTTCAAACTCGAAATCAACTTTTTGATCTTTAATAAACGATCCACATAACGCAGGTGATGAACCAAAAAAATACGGTAACACCCACACTAAACGGCGATAGTTACGGATAAGTCCAAAATAAGATTCAGAGACAAAGTCTTCAAAATTAATACTTTTGCTACAGCAAGCATTGCCATTACCGTTAGCAATTTTGTCATCATACAGACGCTGCCATAACTCATTTGAAACCGAAAAGTTAAAATGCACCCCAGCAATAATTTGCATTAATGCGCCGTAACGGTGGGTTAACCCTTTGCGGTATAGGGTTTTCATTTTACCAGTATTAGAATTGCCATAACGCGCAACCGGAATATTGGCAACATCGCCGACATAGCACGGCATGCTCACAGGCCACAGCTTTTGGCCATTAAGATTGCGTACTGCGTAGGCATGAGTTTGGGTTAACCCTTCGAGTAAATCGTCGATATTGTGATTTACTGGGGTGATAAATTCGAGTAATGCTTCGCTGTAATCGGTAGTAATACGCGAGTTAGTCAGGGCTGAGCCTAATGCTTTTGGATGTTCGTCTTGAGCTAAATGACCGTTATCGTCAATACGCAATGCTTCACGTTCAATACCACGTAACATGCCCAATAATGCCTCGCGGCCTTGAGTATCGTTTAAGTGTTCGACTTTTTCATTGAAAGACTTCAATTTACTACTCTCTTTTATGGATTCGCATTGCGAGTAAACAGCTAGACCTGATAATAAAGGATATTGTTACTAATTTCGCAAAAAATGTATCTCTACGTCAGCGAGACATCGCGCTAACGACGTTAAAAAACAAAAACGGCAACACGCTAAGGTTACCGTTTATAAGGTCTAAGTCATTAAAATTGCTTGTGTAACGCCTAAACTACCTAACCACAATTTACACATTTAGGATAAATTGAGCACCGATACAGTTTGGTCAATTACATTAAAAAAGCCAGCTAACTTAGCGAGCTGACTTATGTTTACAATAGTAGTTACAATATGAGGTTAACACTGGGCTTTTTCAAGTGCCAGTGTTAACCAAAGCGTATCAATTGTTCAACTACTCAGCAAGTGTTACTGTTTCAACCTGATACCCTAATGCTTTTATGCTAGGTTCAACGCTGGTTTTATCACCCACGACCAGAATAACCATATCATCAATGTTCAATAATTGACTCGCAAGTTGATTCAACTCTTGAGTTGAAATGTTATTGACGATGTTATCTTGCTCTGCGGTAAAGTTATTGTCGAGTTGATAACGTTGAATCATCCGTAAAAAGCCAGCTTTTTGATAAGGTGTTTCGTACTCAAGCGCTTGACCTTGGGCAATTGAGTTACGCATAAAGTTAAGCTCATCGTCTGTCATACCCTTTGCCTGGTAAGCGGTTAGCTCATTAACAAACTCCGTTAAAGCATCAGCGGTTACGTCACTACGCACGCTAGCGTAAGCCATAAATTCCCCTGAGTCTTCAGCGCCAACAAACATGGTTCGCGCACCGTAGGTGTAGCCTTTGTCTTCACGCAGATTAAGGTTAATACGACTATTAAATGCACCACCTAATGGGTAGTTCATCAGGTAAGCTTTAAAGTAATCGCCTGTGGCATCATAAGCTAACGACGTTTTACCCAGGGTAATAACTGACTGCGCCGCACCTGGTTTATCAATCAAATAAACCGTGCTTTTAGGGTGCGTAAGCGATGTACCTAATGCTGCAACTTGAGTCGCTTCTCCTTGCCATTGTGAAAATAACGACAACTTTGGCATTAACTGTTGTTGATTAAGATCTGACACCACCACCATTTGCGCATTACCCGCACGATATTGTTGCTGATAATATTGTTTAACGTCATCTAACGTTAGCGCAGACAAAGACTTAACCGTACCATTACTGCTCACTCCCATTGGGTTATCGTTGCCATAAAGCAATGCTTTAAAGCCCGCGCGGGCAATGTAGTTAGGGTCTGATAATTGGTGTTGTAACCCTTGGATAGCTTGTTGTTTAACGCGATCAAAGTCTGCCTGTAAAAAACCAGGGCTGAATAAACGCTCTTCAACCAAGGCCAATGTCGCATTGAGGTTTTCAGTTAAGCTCGATACTTTAATGTAGCTTTGAGAACCGCTCGCGCCAAATGAAATACTTGAACCTAGCATATCTAATGCACCCGCAAGCTCTTCACTACTGCGTTTGCTGCTTGATTCATTAAGCATAGACGCCGTTAAGTCGGCAACACCGGCTTTATCTAGCGAAGCTAAACGATGACCGCCATCAAGGTATATTAATAGCTCTACGGTTGGTGTTTCGTTGCTTTCTGTGCCCATCACGCTGATGCCATTTTCAAGCTTGGCTTGCCACAGTTGTGGCACAGTAAGTAACGGCGCGGCAGATGATGCTGGCATTTTACTGCGGTCAAAAGAGGACTTAGCAAATGCTGTACCCGTTAATCCGGTAACGGCTTCTTGCGCTATTGGCATCACCTTTGGTGTAAAGTTGTCTTGATGAGCAATTAACTGTGTTTGCCCTTCAGGTACCACACTCATGACCACCATAGGTTTGTTTTTAATGTAGGTGTTAAATACCCGCATAACGTCAGCTTTGGTAACATTGGCATAACGCGCAAGATCTGAGCCCACCATATCTGGTTGGCCAAAAAAGGTTTGGTTGGCAGCTAAAGTCGACACTTTGCCTTGCACACTTTGCATGCCAAAAATGGTATCTGCCTCAAACTGTACTTTCACTTTTTGTAAATCATCATTAGTCACGCCGCGCTGCTCAAACTCGGCAATGGTTTGATTCACTTTGGTTTCAATGTCAGCAAGGTTGCCGCCTTTTGCCGGATTAGCAACAGCATACAAAGACATTTGGCATGCAAGCTCCTGACATGGATGACTCACACCTGCTTGCACTGCAAAACCTTCTTTGACTAGATTTTTATAAATAAGCGATGTTTTACCGCCGCCTAAGATATTAGCCAATAAGTCGAGCGCGGCTTCATCTTTATGTTGTGCGTATACGGTCGGAAAACCGATATAAAGCAGTGGTAAATGGACTTTGTCTTCCATCGAAATATAACGAGTTTTGTCTAACGTGACTGCCGTTTTAGCATCGGGCTTCACTTCAGGGCCGCGCGGAATTTCGCCAAAGTACTTATTCACCCATGCTAGCGTTTGCACTTCGTCAAAGTCACCACCAATGGTCAAGGTGGCATTGTTTGGTCCGTACCAGCGTTGGAAAAAATGTTTAACATCGCTTGAGGTTGCACGGTCTAAATCTTCTGGCCAGCCAATAACCGGCCATGAATAAGGGTGTCCTGCTGGGTACAGTGCTTGGTTGAAACGTTCATTTAAACGGCCATATGGGCGATTATCAATGCGCTGTGCACGTTCGTTTTTTACGGTTTCACGTTGCACTTCAAACTTTTTGTCGGTTAATGCAGGCAGTAAAAAGCCCATGCGATCGGACTCTAACCAGAGCATTTTTTCTAGCTGATTGCTCGGTACGGTTTCAAAGTAATTGGTGCGGTCAGTATTTGTGGTGCCGTTTAAGGTGCCACCAGCCTCTGTAATCACTTTAAAGTGTTGTTCGTCTGCGACATGTTGTGAGCCTTGGAACATCATGTGTTCAAATAAATGCGCAAAACCACTGCGTCCGGCAAGTTCACGGGCAGAGCCAACATGGTAGGTCACATCAACATGTACTAATGGATCTGATTTATCTTGATGTAAAATCACCGTCAGGCCATTAGCAAGTTGATACTTTTTATAGGGGATACTGACTTGATTTTCTGCTTGGGCGACGGCTTCAATTAGGCTAACACCTTGAGGCAATGTAGAAACTGGCTGTACTTCGTGGGCACAGCCTATCAGTGCAGCACTGATGGCACTGGCCAACAACCATTTTTTTAAATGTAATTTCAAAATCGAGTCCTTCCTGTTAACAAGGCGGCTAGCGCACTACAGACTTGTTATGCACTAACCGATTAATTCTAGATTCATTTTATCTTGTCATACCGACATAAAGATGAAAACAATCACACTGTAACGTAATATTTTTCCGATAAATATCAGTAATGTTGATGCCATCAATGGCCACTTTAACCAGCCAGCAAGTAGGCATAGTACATCACCGATAAGTGGCAACCAGGATAATAACAACGCCCAAATACCATAACGTTCAACCCACACTAAGGCCGTTTGATGAGATTTGCTTTGAATGTCTTGTGGATTTTTAGCCAGCCGACCAGCACGGCCTAAACCATAACTGGTCATAGCGCCTAAGGTATTACCTAACGTGGCCATTAATAACAGCTGCCACCACATAGAAGGAGCATCATTGAGTAACGCCACCAGCAACACTTCTGAGCCGCCCGGTAATAAAGTTGCCGCTAAAAAGGCGCCGGAGAACATCATCCACAAACTTGTCATGACTTATCTTATTGTCTCGTAATAAAGGTTGAGTTAACGAGCTATAGCTTCGACCAACAAAAGTCGGTTTTGTTATTGAAATAGGTTAAAAAACAGTAAAAAAATTAAAGTTATAATAACAAACCCACTTATTCTTATAAGTTATAACAAAATAACGTTGTCTGCTATGAGTTCAGTTCATACAATGCGATTAATATTTATTAACCTATAGGTAGGGTACAGGACGTTTTACAACGCCACGCCCCGCTATTTAGCCCATTAACATGCCATCCACTTGGCATTGCACCGTGGGTTTACACTTGGAATTGACATGATACTGCAAACGCTCAATCGTATTCCGTTTTGGCAAAAAGTCATTGCGGGTTTTGTTTTAGGCACCTTAACTGGCATAGGTCTGGGTGAATCAGCCATAATATTAAAACCGCTTGGCGATTTGTTTATTAGTGCCATAAAAATGCTGGTCGCGCCTTTAGTATTTTGTGCCATTGTGGTCAGTATTACGTCTTTAGGTTCGCAATCAAATTTAAAAAGACTGAGCTTTAAAACCCTCGCCATGTTTATGTTTACCGGGACTGTTGCATCATTTATTGGCTTAACTATTGGCAGCCTTATCGACATGGGCGGTAACCTTGCGCTGGCCACATCTGAGGTGCGCGAACGCGATATCCCAGGCTTTGCACAGGTGTTATTAAACATGATCCCGGTGAATCCATTTGCCTCACTGGCTGAGGGTAATGTACTGCAAATTATTGTATTTGCTGCGTTGGTGGGCATTGCGATTAATGCTGTAGGCGAAAAAGCCGTGCCATTAAAAAATACCATTGAAGCGGGCGCGGAAGTCATGTTCCAGTTAACGCGTATGGTGCTTAAATTAACCCCTATCGGTGTATTTGGGTTAATGGCTTGGGTCGTCGGCGAGTATGGCTTAAGCACACTTTTACCGTTAGGTAAGTTTATTATGGCGATTTATATCGCTGCGCTTATTCATATTATTGTTGTTTACGGTGGCTTAGTGAAATTTGCTGCGGGGTTAAGCCCATTACAGTTTTTCCGCAAAGCCATGCCAGCGCAAGTCGTGGCATTTAGTACTGCATCCAGTTTTGGTACTTTACCAGCCAGCACACGCTGCACTGAAGCGATGGGGGTGTCTAAACGCTACAGCGCGTTTGTACTGCCTTTAGGCGCAACCATGAACATGGATGGTTGTGGTGGTATTTACCCTGCTATTGCCGCAATATTTATTGCGCAAATTTACGGTATTCCATTAGATATGACCGATTACATGCTAATTGCGGTCACCGCAACGGTGGCTTCGGTGGGTACTGCAGGTGTGCCTGGTAGCGCAATGGTCATGTTAACTGTCACATTAGGTGTGATTGGTTTACCGCTTGAAGGTATTGCTTTTATTGCAGCTATTGACCGTATTATCGATATGATCCGCACAGCCACTAACGTCACAGGTGACATGATGACCGCCGTAGTGATTGGCAAAAGCGAAGGTCAGTTAGATGTAGACAAGTTTTACGCCAATGATACGCCGAAACAGCCAGTATTACCTTAGTTATTACAGTCTATTTCATTGAAAAATAGTATAAATACTTATTAAGGTTATTATTCAAAGCATTTATCATCTGCTAATTTAAACGAAAAGCGAGCATCAATTGATGCTCGCTTTTTTTGTTATAGCACACTAATAATTAGAACTTAGCGTTTGCCCATAACCATACTTTATCTGCATCAACTTTACCGGCACCGGCATCGCCTGCAGAATAAGAAGCATATTTAACGCCAACGGTGTAATGCTTATCGATTGGTAAACTAAATACCGCGTCTATTTCGTCACCTAAATCGCTAACAGTAGCACTTGAATCATCCGCTTCAAAATCATGGTAAACCAGCGCCCATTTACCGCCAGCAACTTTACCGCCAATTGATACATAAGTATCTGCCAAGCCTTGTGCTGGTGTTGCCAAGAATTGGTCTGCCCAACCATTAAACGCATGCAAAGTCGCTAATGGCGTTGAAAATCCATATTCGCCATCGTCAGAACCCAATAGTTCATAACCAAGCTTAACCGTTAAACCACTAAAGCCTACGCCCACTTCGCCAAGCATATAATCTGTAGAATAAGATGTGGTTGCAGTATCAGTATCTTGTGTGGCGTAATCTACTGTATAAAGTAGTTTTACGTTATCAAAATCTTTAGCACCTGCAAAGCGAATACCATAAGTGTCAATACCATTTTCTACGTTGGTATCTTCTTCAAGTAAATAGCCATATGCGCTAAGTTTACCTAATCCTAAATTGTAAGATGCATTAAATACGTGATCTTTTGAATCAATGTCTTTTACTTCTGCAAAAATACGGTTACGTTTGTAAATGTAACCATAATCAACAGTGAAATCGTTAATAGCATACTGCATGGTTACAGCATCAAAAGTTTGACGGTCTTGACGCCAGCCCACATGCCCAATGAAGCGCATATTATCAAGAGCCAAAACTTGACGACCGACTTTAGCTTTAAAACCATCGCGCTTATATTGTAAGAAAGCTTGGTCTAACTCAGTGGTTTCCGGATCGGCAATCACAGAGTAAGCAGCATTATTACCAATAGCATCATTGTAATCATTTACACCTGCTACACTGCGAGAATCTTCAAACTCAACCAGCGCGCTTAATCCATAATACTCTGCCGTAGCAAACGTTAAGCGAGTGCGTAAAGTCAACGCATCAGCATCTTTTAACGCATTATCTTGATCGACAGATTCATAACGTAAATTTAAGTTTACTTGTGCAGTACCCTGAGTAATAGCATCTGCAACTGAATTAACATTTGTGTCTGCGGCATTAGCACTGCCCATGGTTAATAATAACGAACAAGTTAATGCTGATAGAGCCCATTTTTTGGTCACAGCAGAATTTAGACAAGCCTTATCCGTAACTTGACTAGCAAGCAATTTATTATTCATCTCACGTTCCTAATATTATTTTAAGGTAAGTTATCAATCTGCTAAAAATACGTAAAATATATGTTTAGCGCGTTAACTAACCGTCACCTTAATGGCTTAATCGTCCAGTTTCCGTGACATATCTTGCATTTTATATACTTGTTCGTCCAAATAGAGGAGACAATTAAAAATATGCGACTTTGACCGTTTAAATGAGTGCCTTTTCGAACGGCTCAAAATCTAGGGGGATATTACACCGCCATAAAACTATCAACAAAAACGGCAACTTACATACCTACAAAGAGGTATATTGGCGAGTAATTTATAAAAAACTGATTTCGGAAGACGTCATCTTTCGGTTAACAACATTACATATAATAGACATAAAAATAAGCTATAAAACCAATAATTCAAGCAAATTATTGGCATATTTTACACTGGTTCAATATTTTATTAGACCACATCATGGTTAACATTTTAATAACGAAGTTAATTTTTAATTTTAAACCAACAAGCAAATTCAAAAATCAATTTTCATGCGATTGAACATCAATATAACGAATAAAGCATACAAGTTTTGTTAGTACCTTTAATACTATTCAATAAAACTCATTCTAATAATATAAAACAATATAGCCACCGCGATAATGTCACAAACACTCTTGATTATAGAATCAAAAACAGCAATATGAATCAGATAGCTATATCGACTTCACTGGTAAGATAAAAACAAAAAGCCAACGCTATTACGTTGGCTTTTAACTCCGTTGATAATGTTGATACAACCAATTTATGGCTGTATCGACAAGATAAACATTAGCCTAAAACAGCCAACAATACCCCAGCAGCAACCGCACTTCCGAGCACACCAGCAACGTTTGGCCCCATGGCATGCATCAGTAAAAAGTTTTGGTCGTTAGACTCTAAACCCACTTTATTCACCACCCTTGCAGCCATTGGCACTGCAGATACACCAGCAGCACCAATCAATGGATTCACCTTGCCACCCGATAGCTTACACATTAGCTTAGCCATTAATACACCTGTAGCAGTACCAATACTAAATGCCACAGCACCCAAAACTAGAATACCGAGGGTTTCGATACGCAAAAACTGCTCTGCAGATAATTTAGAGCCAACAGCTAGCCCGAGGAAAATCGTCACAATGTTGATTAATTCGTTTTGTGCCGTTTTAGACAAACGATCAACTACACCAGACTCACGCATTAAGTTACCGAGACAAAACATGCCCACTAACGGTGTGGCTGCAGGTAAAAACAGAATGGTCATACCCAATACCATCAATGGGAAAATGATTTTCTCTGTTTTGCTAACTTCACGCAGCTGCTCCATTTTAATTTCACGTTCAGCTTTGGTAGTCAGTAGTTTCATTATTGGCGGCTGAATTAACGGCACCAATGCCATGTATGAATAAGCAGCAACCGCAATGGCACCCAGCAACTCAGGCGCCAGCTTAGAGGCTAAGAAAATCGCGGTTGGCCCATCTGCACCACCAATGATGGCAATTGCAGCAGCATCTTGCATACTAAACTCAAACCCAGGCACTAAGTTAAGCCCAATGGCACCCAGTAAGGTTGCAAAAATACCAAACTGCGCCGCTGCACCTAACAATAATGTTTTAGGGTTAGCGATCAGGGCTCCAAAATCGGTTAAGGCACCCACGCCCATAAAGATAAGCAGTGGGAAAATACCGGTTTCAATCCCCACATGATAGGCGTAATAGAGTAAGCCGCCCTCGTCAGTAAAACCCGCGTTCGGAATGTTAGCTAAAATAGCACCAAAGCCGATTGGCAGTAATAATAGTGGTTCAAAGCCTTTAGCAATGGCTAAAAACAGCAATAAACAGCCCACGCCCATCATTAATAATTGGCCGCCAGTAAAGTTGGCAACCCCAGTTTCAGACCAAAAGGCCATTAATCCTTCCATTTCGACCTCTTATGCTAATGCAAGTAATGCTGAACCCACAGTGACACTGTCACCTTGCTTAACGGCAAGGTTTGCGACAACACCGTCTTGCTGAGCACGAATTTCGGTTTCCATTTTCATTGCTTCAAGAATCATCAACACTTCACCGGCTTTAACCGCTTGACCATTGTTAACCAGCACCTTAAAGATGTTACCCGACAGAGGCGCAGCCATAGTGCATTTAACTTCACCCGTAGGTGCAGAGGGAGCCGCTGAAACCGGGGCTGGGCTTGCCGATACAGGTGCTGCGGCTGGAGTAATTTGGCTGATATTGCCGCCTTCGCTGACTTCAACAACAAAGCTTTGGCCTTCAACATTGACCGTATAAGTTTGTGGCCCTTTGTCGGCGCTCACTTTTACTTGGAGATCATCGGCACTTGGCACAGGTTCAAATGCATCTGGATTACCGCGATTTTTCAAGAACTGTAAACCAATTTGGTTAAACAGTGCGTAGGTCATGACGTCGTCATCAGATTCGCTTGCTAACGTAAAACCTTGTTCATTGGCTTTTCCAGCTAATTCTGTGCGTAATTTATCAAGCTCAGGAGCAATTAAATCAGCTGGGCGACAGGTAATAGGCGCTTCGCCTTTTAATACTCGGGCTTGTAGTTCGGCATTAACAGGCGCTGGCGTAGCGCCATACTCACCTTTTAATACCCCTTCGGTCTCTTTGGTCATCGACTTGTAGCGCTCGCCCATTAACACGTTAATCACTGACTGAGAGCCAACAATTTGTGATGTTGGGGTGACTAAAGGTAAGAACCCGAGATCTTCACGCACCCGTGGAATTTCTTCTAGCACGGCATCCATTTTGTCTGCAGCGCCCTGCTCTTTTAATTGGTTTTCCATGTTAGTTAACATGCCGCCAGGCACTTGAGCACGTAAAATACGTGAATCAATCCCTTTTAACGCCCCTTCAAAACGCACGTACTTTTTACGAACATCACGGAAATAAGCGGCTATCTCTTCAAGCAACACCATGTCATAGCCAGTCGCTCTGTCGGTATCTTCAACCATAGCAACAAGCGTTTCAGTGGCGCTGTGACCATAGGTTTGGCTCATTGATGATATCGCGGTATCTAAAACATCGACTCCTGCCTCAATGGCTTTTTGATAGGTTGCAGTGCTTAAGCCTGTTGTAGCATGGCAATGCATTGAGACCATTAAGTCTGTTTGTGATTTAAGGCGGCTAATCAGTTCAAAAGCTTGCATCGGCTTGAGTAAGCCAGCCATGTCTTTAATGCATAAAGAATCTGCGCCCATGTCTTCTAAACGTTTAGCCATATCCACCCAGGTATCAATGGTGTGCACGGGGCTTGTGGTAAATGAAATGGTGCCTTGGGCATGGCCGCCAACGTCCTTAACGGCTTTTACAGCGGTTTCAAGGTTACGCACATCGTTCATTGCATCAAAAATACGGAAGACGTCCACACCATTGGTATGAGCGCGCTCAACAAAGCGAGTCACGACATCATCAGCGTAATGACGGTAACCTAAAAGATTTTGCCCACGCAATAACATTTGCTGTGGGGTATTAGGCATGGCTTTCTTTAATTCACGAATGCGATCCCAAGGATCTTCACCAAGATAACGAATACAAGAGTCAAAGGTCGCTCCGCCCCAAGACTCTAGAGACCAGAAACCCACTTTGTCTAACAAAGGGGCAATCGGCAACATATCGTCAATACGTAAACGTGTTGCGAGTAATGATTGATGGGCGTCACGCAGTACGACATCGGTTAATGCTAATGGCTTGCTCATAATGACTCCAAAATTATTTTGCGCGGTATTGATGTATCGCAGAGGTGATTGCAGCAACTAACTTAGGATCTAAGCGAGTAGCTTCCGCTGTATTAGAAGGTGCTTGCGGTGCGGGAATATCCGCCACCGGTGCAGGAAAAAGCTTTGCGACAATGCCAATACCTACGATTAAGATACTTAAAAAAGTAAACACTAAGCCCATGCCCATTACCATGATGCCCAGCGCATCCGATAATTGCTCAGATATCGATGTCATGTTTCCTCACTTTTTATCAAACAATTAAAATCAGCTGATTTGATTAATATATTTAAAATCAATACCCTATAGAGACTTACCCCACAGTTCAATCTCAAAAAGCAATCTCACATTGACTCAAACATTAACGGCAAGCTAATTAAGCAAGCATAAATATTCATATCAAACGTCATTCAACATCGTGGTTTATCTGTGTAAAACGGCTTATTTAAACACGTTAAACTCAAAATCTTGTCACAAAATATAAACAAAAAATGGTTACAATACTATCCCTTTGTAAATTGGTCTTACCAAATAAAATGCTCAACCTCAGCACGAGTTAGTAAAGTTCAAAATAAGCATCTAAAAAATGAAGATTCAATAATATTTAAGCCGTTTTTTAACGATATATAATAAAATCGTTAAAATTAACGATTAAGCAACATGATAAAATAGTGCAAATAAATCATCGCCCTAAACAAAATACGTTTATTTACTCACTTTATATGAATATAAATACACCCCCAATCATATATTGCCCCTTTTTAGACATAGATATCGATAACCAATCTCACTCTTTAACTTTCTAGTGATAAAAATTACCATGATCGACCATTAAGCTTACCAGCCAGGCTAAAAGCCATGACAAATAGCAGCTGAACTTGTAGACGTTTAAAGTGGCTAAGTAGATGCAGCTAATGGCTAACGCAGAATTAACCACGTTGACGGTGCTAGGTCTACTGATAGCGAGGAATATAGCGAATATTAATATCCGCGCTGCGGTTCTGAGTTAACGACAGAGGGTTAATGAAAGTAAATCAAAGGCTGTGAGGCTACGACAGTGGGTTAAAGTCTGTGGATTAAAGTCTGTGAGTTAGCGTCTGTGGATTAACGTTTGCGAATTAATGGAAGTAAATCAAAGACTGTGAGGCTACGACAGTGGGTTAACAGCTGTAGATTAATTAATGCGGTTCTACATTTTGTCCATAAAAAAACGCCCTGTTATCATACAGGGCGTTTTTATTATGGTGCGCGTGGGAGGATTCGAACCTCCGACCGCCTGGTTCGTAGCCAGGTACTCTATCCAGCTGAGCTACACGCGCAAAATCGGTACAACATGCCATTCAATATTTATTGTTAACCATTATAGCTAATAAATAAAATAATGAATGGCGGAGAAGGAGGGATTCGAACCCTCGATGGGATTTAAAGCCCATACTCCCTTAGCAGGGGAGCGCCTTCGGCCACTCGGCCACCTCTCCGCAAAATTGGTGCGCGTGGGAGGATTCGAACCTCCGACCGCCTGGTTCGTAGCCAGGTACTCTATCCAGCTGAGCTACACGCGCGAAATTTGGGTTTTGGTGCAATATGAATGGTGCGCGTGGGAGGATTCGAACCTCCGACCGCCTGGTTCGTAGCCAGGTACTCTATCCAGCTGAGCTACACGCGCGTTCATATTTATCACATCAATAGTAAATGGTGCGGATGGGAGGATTCGAACCTCCGACCGCCTGGTTCGTAGCCAGGTACTCTATCCAGCTGAGCTACATCCGCATCGTTTAACTATTGTAAGAAATGGCGGAGAAGGAGGGATTCGAACCCTCGATGGGATTTAAAGCCCATACTCCCTTAGCAGGGGAGCGCCTTCGGCCACTCGGCCACCTCTCCGTTTTCTTGGCGCACATATTACTGTTTGACGAAAATAAGTCAAACCCTTTTTAGGAAACCTAACTTCATTTGGACTGTTTTTAATCACATTGGAGATAATAGCTTCAAATACTCATGAAAACTGTATTCTTTTTCGCGAATATTATTTTAAAAAATGATTTTGAAAGACTTTTTAAAAACGGCCTTTTACCCAAAAACAAAAAAGCCAGCAAATGCTGACTTAGTTTATATCGGACAAATATGCCGAAATTAGTAGTTTCCACCTTCAGAAGGTGAACCTGACTTCTCAGACTGAATACGTTGGTAGATCTCTTCACGGTGAACAGACACTTCTTTTGGTGCATTAACACCAATACGTACCTGGTTACCTTTAACACCTAAAACCGTAACGGTGACTTCATCACCAATCATTAATGTTTCGCCTACACGACGAGTCAAAATTAGCATTCGGTTGCTCCTTTAGTTCAATCTGCATAACACGCTTTGTCCGTAATATGCGTTCATTATAATGTCTGCACTTAATAAAATCATAGTATCTATTTCAAAATACGTCGGTTTATAAGGCATTATCTATTCGGAAAACTTAAAATCTTGGCGATAAACCATTTATTCATACATGACGACTTAAAATAGGCCGCATTTATCATCACGTCGTTAAATCAATCTAAACAGTAAAATCAAACGCAAAACATCCGATATAACACTGGAGTCTAAAGACGCTAAATTAACACTAATGCAAAGCTCAACAAACTCTTCTACCGCTAGCTAGTCACTTCACTATGCCAAATCTACTGTTCGCACTCAAGTTATAAAGTTGAATATCATAGACTTTATAACTTAAGTGTCGACTAAATCATGAAATCATGAATAAATTAGCTCAAGCGCTCAGAAACCCATGGTTCAACAGATGCTAATGCAGCGGCTAGATTTTCAGGTTGAGTACCGCCAGCTTGCGCCATATCAGGACGTCCACCACCTTTACCACCCACCTGCTGAGCAACCATTGCAACTAACTCACCCGCTTTAACTTGCTTAGTTAAGTCATTGCTCACACCTGCAATCAGGTTTACTTTACCGTCTCTCGCGGTGCCAAGCACAATAATGGCTGATTTAAGCTTTTGCTTTAACTCATCTTGTAAACCGCGAAGTGAACCAGGGTCTACACCTTCCATCATTTTAACTAGCACTTTCACGCCATTCACATCAATAGCATCACCGGCCATATCTGCACTTGCTGCAGCGGCTAACTTATCTTTAAGTTGCGATAAGTCTTTCTCAAGCTGTTTCACTTTATCAAGCTGAGCCTTTAACTTAACCACCACTGATGCGTTGTCAGATTTGAGTAACTGCGCAGCTTCATCTAGCATAGCTTGTTGCTCGGCAACATAACTCATTGCCGCAGCACCGGTAACCGCTTCAATACGGCGAACGCCGGCAGCAATACCGCCTTCTGATGTGATTTTAAATAATCCAATATCACCTGTGCGGCCAACATGAGTACCACCACACAGCTCGATAGAGAAATCGCCCATTGTGACTACGCGGACTTGATCATCGTACTTTTCACCAAATAGCGCCATTGCACCCTTTTCTTTGGCTTCATCAATGGCCATTTCAGCCGTTTTCAACTGATGGTTACGACGAATTTGAGTATTAACAAGATCTTCAATCGTTTTTAGCTCAGATGGCTTAACGGCTTCAAAGTGTGAAAAGTCAAATCGTAAACGCTCTGGATTCACTAATGAGCCCTTTTGCGTCACGTGAGAGCCTAATACCTGACGCAGTGCAGCGTGCAATAAGTGAGTCACAGAATGGTTTAATTGAGTGCGGTGACGTAATTTTTTATCCACTTGCGCAGATAAGCTTTGGCCGACAACTAATTTTCCTTGAGCTAATTCGCCTTGATGACCGGTAGCTTGACCAAATTTTTGAGTGTCGTTAACAGTAAATTCAATACCTTGTGTGCTTAACACACCTTTGTCACCAACCTGCCCGCCTGACTCAGCATAAAATGGGGTATTGGCTAACACAACAATGGCTTTTTGACCCGCGTCGACGCTTTCTACCGCGTTGCCATCAACATATAACCCAGTCACAGTCGACTCACCTGTTAACTCGCTATATCCACAAAATTGGGTTTCAGCATCAATGATTAAATTGCTGTTGTAATCTGCACCAAAGTTACCAGCAGCTTGTGCACGGCTTCTTTGTTCGGCCATTGCGGCTTCAAAACCTGCTTCATCAACATTAATGTCACGTTCACGACAAACATCAGCGGTTAAATCAACAGGGAAACCATAAGTGTCATACAGTTTAAAGACGGTTTCACCGTCTAAGGTGTCGCCTTTAAGACCGTTTAACGCGCCATCTAGAATAACCAAACCACGCTCAAGGGTGCGGGCAAATTGCTCCTCTTCGGCTTTTAATGCTTTTTCAACGATAGCTTGCATGGCTTTTAAGCCGTTAGCAGCATCGCCCATCACACTAATGAGCGTCGGCACTAACTTATAGAAAAATGCATCGTTAGCACCTAACTTATTACCATGACGTACTGCGCGGCGAATAATACGACGTAGTACATATCCGCGACCTTCATTTGATGGCATAACACCATCTGCAACCAAAAAAGCACATGAACGAATATGGTCAGCAATAACGCGTAGTGATTTATTTTCTAAATCAGATACGCCAATAATCTCTGCAGCTTTAGCAATTAATTGCTTAAAGATATCGATCTCGTAGTTTGAATGTACACCTTGCATAATGGCAGCAATACGCTCAATCCCCATACCGGTATCCACAGAAGGCTTAGGTAAAGGCAACATTTCTCCGTCAGCTTGACGGTTATATTGCATAAATACGATGTTCCAAATTTCAATAAAACGATCGCCATCTTCTTCAGGAGTACCAGGGCGGCCTCCCCAAATGTGATCGCCATGATCATAGAAAATTTCACTACATGGACCACAAGGACCGGTATCACCCATCTGCCAGAAGTTATCTGATGCGTAAGCAGCACCTTTATTGTCACCAATTCGGATCATGTTCTCAGGAGCAATACCAATTTTTTGAGTCCAGATATCATACGCTTCATCGTCTGTTTCATAGATAGTGACGCATAGACGCTCTTTTGGCAGTTTTAGAGTTTCAGTTAAAAAGGTCCATGCAAAACGAATGGCGTCTTCTTTAAAGTAATCACCAAAACTGAAATTACCTAGCATTTCAAAAAAAGTGTGGTGACGTGCAGTATAGCCCACGTTATCTAAGTCATTGTGCTTACCACCTGCACGTACACAACGCTGAGATGTGGTTGCGCGTGTGTAATTACGCTTGTCCATTCCTAGGAACACATCTTTAAACTGGTTCATACCCGCATTGGTAAATAACAGTGTTGGGTCGTTAGTGGGAACGAGTGAGCTGCTATCAACAACCTGATGTCCGTTATCTTCAAAATACTTTAAAAAAGCACTTCTTAACTCTGCTGTAGTCTGAAACATGAAATCGCCCTGAAATAGAAGAATACAAAAATACCCAGCTTGACACGCAAGCCAGTAAATGAAGGCATTATATACTGAATTTAAGGGAATAAGCGAGACGAGTAAACCGATTATCATCTGAGCAAAAAACGATAATTACTCAATAGTTTTATCGCATAAATGCCGCAATAACGCGGTTATTAGCATCGACCATGGTGTTAAGAAGGATTATTGGACATGACTTGAGTCATCTTAAGGCGTTAGCGCTTTAAATCTAACGTGTAGGGATCATAGCTAAAGACATAAGCAAGATGTTCAAACTAACACTTTGCCCAATGAGAAGACGAATACCAAGGGATTTTTCTTTGTTATTATCTACAGTTAATAGGCCGTATTTTTCGTGGCTTTTGATATACACAGCTCAAACCAATCACAATCGCGTTATTAATGGCGGTTTCAATTGTCTCTTTGGCCAAACCTCTTTGAGCCAAAGCTTGCTAGGTTCGCGCAATCCCATGGCCTTTATTGATGTGATTATTAGTCAATCTAACGGCATAATGTTAGTCGTTTTAATAGCAGTGTGCTTTGCCAGAACTGGGCTTGCTCTATCTCTTGCTCATCAAAATGATGTAACTTTTGCCTGGTTTCAAAACAAAAAAGTCGCGGCGCGTAACAAACGCAACCACGACTTTTCAACTGATGGGTTTATATACTAGGCAAGCCTAGATTAAAAAACCTCGCCTGTTTCTAAATCAATATTTTCATCACCATCATCAGCATTTGCTAAACTGTTGCCACTTGCTAATAATAGCGAGCGCAGTGTGGTGTCAATTTCATTAGCGATTGCTGGATTTTCAATTAGATATTTACCGGCGTTAGCACGGCCTTGACCAATTTTGTCACCTTTATAGCTGTACCATGCGCCAGCTTTATCCACTATTTTGTGCTGTACACCTAAATCAACTAATTCACCGGTGCGGTTAATCCCTTGACCATAAAGAATTTGGAATTCAGCTTGCTTAAATGGTGCTGCAATTTTGTTTTTAACCACTTTAACGCGAGTTTCGTTACCCACCACTTCATCACCGTCTTTCACAGCACCGGTACGGCGAATATCTAAACGAACTGATTAAGCCCATATGAGAATCACCAATTTCACCTTCGATTTCAGCTTTAGGTGTTAATGCTGCTACCGAGTCAACAATGATGACGTCAACCGCGCCTGAGCGTGTTAGTGCATCACAAATTTCAAGCGCTTGCTCACCCGTATCTGGCTGAGAACAAAGTAAGTTATCAATATCAACGCCAAGTTTTTTAGCGTAGATAGGGTCTAGTGCATGCTCTTTGTGCCGCAGCAATAACCTCAAGCGTTAATGTGGTTTTACCTGACGATTCTGGTCCGTAAATTTCAACGATACGGCCCATTGGTAAACCACCTGCACCCAACGCGACGTCTAATGAAAGTGAACCGGTAGAGATAGTTTCAACATCCATTGTGCGGTCTTCGCCCAATTTCATAATTGAGCCTTTACCAAATTGCTTTTCAATCTGGCCTAAAACGGCGGCTAGTGCTTTCTCTTTGTTTGGATCAACCTTCATTGTAAAACCCTCTTAAGGCATTCAATACGTTTAGTAAAATGCGTTTTGTATTTAGGTGAAATGTTGTAACTCATCTCAATATGTTCATCAGTATACTGTATAGTCATACAGTATCAAGTGCTGATGGTAATTTTTTTTATTTCAAGTTAATTTGCCTTTTGACATCAACATTTTACCCAACCGGCAATTTTTATTATGAATTGATTTATACCCTGAAGATAAAAATTGTTAAGATTAGCGCCATAAAGTTTCGTGCCCCAAGATTGATAGAGTGAAGAGTCCATAATGACTGTAATTGATACCAGCGATTTAGAAAAACATACCCCGATGATGCGACAATATTTGAGCTTAAAAGCCGCTCATGCTGAGATGTTGCTGTTCTATCGAATGGGTGATTTTTACGAGTTATTTTATGATGATGCCAAAAAAGCCTCTGAACTGCTGGGCATTTCATTAACCGCTCGAGGCAAAAGTGGTGGCGACCCAATCCCAATGGCCGGTATTCCTTACCATGCCGTTGAAGGCTATTTAGCTAAATTGGTTCAAATCGGTCAGTCTGTGGCTATTTGTGAACAAATTGGCGATCCAGCGACTTCAAAAGGCCCGGTTGAGCGTCAAGTTGTGCGCATTGTTACCCCTGGCACATTAACTGATGAAGCACTATTACAAGAAAAACAAGACAACCTACTTGCCGCGCTTTATCAAGGTAAAAGTGGTTTTGGCTATGCCACACTGGATATCTCATCTGGACGTTTTGTCATTGCCGAGCTGCCGACACGCGAAGCATTAGAAGCCGAGTTGCAACGCACCCACCCGGCTGAGTTACTCTACAGCGAAGATTTTACTGACATGTTGCTAATCAATAACATGAAAGGTATTCGCCGCCGCCCTGAATGGGAGTTTGATTACGACACCTGCGTCAATTTATTGCTCAACCAATTTGGCACTAAAGATTTACATGGCTTTGGCATAAGCGATGCGCGATTAGCATTACAAGCTGCAGGCTGTTTAATGCAGTATGTTAAAGACACCCAAAAAATGGCCTTGCCGCACATCAATTCAATTGTGTGTTTTAATCAATCTGAATCAATTATTTTAGATGCTGCGACGCGTCGTAATTTAGAGTTAACTCAAAATTTATCAGGTGGACGCGACAACACCCTTGCTTGGGTACTCGATAATACGGCAACGCCTATGGGCAGCCGCATGTTGCAGCGCTGGATCCACGAACCACTTCGCGACCGCCGAGCTGTTCAATTACGCCACGGCGCGGTCAATGAGTTAATTGAAAACGACCTTTACCATACTCTGCATGAGCAACTAAAAAGCTTGGGCGATATTGAACGAATTATGGCTCGTCTTGCCCTACGCAGCGCCAGACCACGCGATTTTTCACGCTTAAAGCAAGCGTTAGCATTATTGCCCTCTGTCCAGCAAACATTGTCTCAATGCCAACAGCCACAAATGATGACATTAGCGACTCAGTTGGGCGAGTTTCCTGAGCAGCACGACCTGCTCGAACGCGCGATTGTCGATAACCCGCCGATGTTAATTCGCGATGGCGGTGTAATTAAAAGCGGTTACCATGCCGAGTTAGATGAGTGGCGTAAGTTGAGCGAAGGCGCGAGTGATTATTTGGTTGAACTAGAAGCCCGCGAAAAACAGCAAACTGGTATCAGTACCCTAAAAGTGGGCTATAACCGCGTGCATGGTTATTACATTGAAGTCAGCCGCTTACAAGCTGATAAAGTGCCTTTAAGCTACCAACGTCGCCAAACATTAAAAGGCACAGAGCGCTACATCACTCCAGAGCTTAAAGAGTATGAAGAAAAAGTGCTTTCGAGCCAAGGTAAAGCGCTCGCGTTAGAAAAACAGTTATGGGAACAATTATTTGATTTACTGTTACCTAAACTGCAAGAGTTACAAAGTTTTGCAACCGCTGCCGCGCAGTTAGATGTTTTGAGCAATTTTGCTGAACGTGCAGAAACGCTCAATTATCAATGCCCAGAGATGACAAACGATATCGGAATTCATATCGATGCAGGTCGTCACCCTGTCGTTGAACAGGTCAGTCAATCCGCCTTTATTGCCAACCCTGTAAGCCTAACCCCACAACGTAAAATGTTAATTGTGACCGGTCCCAATATGGGTGGTAAGTCGACTTACATGCGTCAAGTAGCACTTATCACCTTAATGGCACACATTGGTTGTTTTGTGCCTGCTGATGCTGCACAAATTGGCGAAATCGATCGAATATTTACTCGTATTGGCGCATCTGACGATTTGGCATCGGGTCGCTCAACCTTTATGGTCGAGATGACCGAAACCGCCAATATTTTGCATAATGCTACCGCCAATAGCTTAGTGTTAATGGATGAAATTGGCCGAGGAACCTCAACCTACGATGGTTTATCGTTAGCATGGTCTGCTGCAGAATATCTTGCCAAACAAGTCAGTGCTTTGACCTTATTTGCGACCCATTATTTTGAGCTCACCCAATTACCTGAAATATTACCTGCGGTAGTGAATGTTCACTTAGATGCAATTGAGCATGACGATACCATTGCCTTTATGCATGCGGTTCAAGAGGGGGCTGCCAGTAAGAGTTATGGTTTACAAGTAGCCGCGTTAGCCGGTGTACCAAATCAAGTCATTAAAGCGGCCAAACATAAACTGCATCAACTCGAAAGTCGCGATATTGCGGTATCAGAACAAGCACCAAGTCAGGTGAGCATGAATTTACTTGCGCCGATGCCGGAACCTTCTCCAGCGATGGATAAGCTGGCACAAATTAACCCTGATGATTTTACACCTAAGCAGGCATTGGACTTATTGTATGAGCTAAAAAAACTAGCCAATTAAGCGTAAAATTGTAAGCAATAAAAAAGGACACGCCAATGTGTCCTTATAGTGTTCATATCATAGTGCGGCTTAGCTTAGCCGCACACTTTTTGCTAGCTAGTCTCTAATCTCTAATCTCTAAATAATGCTTCCACTGATAACCCTTGCGATCCAAGTAGATCTTTTAATCGTTTAAGTGCTTCTACCTGAATTTGACGAACTCGCTCACGGGTTAAACCAATTTCAGCACCGACATTTTCAAGTGTTGATGGCTCATAACCTAATAGACCAAAGCGTCTTGCCAATACTTCACGCTGTTTGGTGTTGAGCTCGTTTAACCAACCGACAATAGAATTTGATAAATCTTCATTTTGTACTCGATGATCTGGCCCTACAGAGTCATCATCGGCAATAACATCTAATAATGCTTTTTCGTTGTCGCCGCCAAGCGGTGAGTCAACTGAAGTGATTTTCTCATTCAGTTTAAGCATACGGCTAACATCACCGGTTGATACATCAAGTTTTTCAGCGATTTCTTCTGCTGTAGGTTCGTGATCCAGTTTTTGTGCCAGTTGTCTTGCTGTACGCAAGTACACATTTAATTCTTTTACCACGTGGATTGGAAGTCGAATTGTGCGAGTTTGATTCATGATTGCACGTTCAATGGTTTGTCTGATCCACCAGGTTGCATAAGTCGAAAAACGAAAGCCGCGTTCAGGATCAAATTTTTCTACCGCTCTGATCAGGCCTAAATTGCCTTCTTCGATAAGATCGAGCAATGCCAAACCACGATTGTTGTATCTTCGAGAAATTTTAACAACGAGACGCAAATTACTTTCGATCATGCGGTTGCGAGATTTTTCGCAGCCTTTGAGGGATTTACGTGAAAAATAGACTTCTTCTTCAGCTGTTAGTAGTGGAGAAAAACCAATTTCACCTAAATATAGTTGAGTGGCGTCGAGGTTTTTTTGAAGATCATCTTGGACCTTTTCTTCGATATCGAGTTGCTGCACCAAATCGCCATTATTGGTTGCAACCTCTTGTGGTTGTTTAGCTAGATCAACAAGTTGTTCTGCTGAAGCAGTACTTTTTTTGCGGCTCATAATTGCTCTCCCAAACCTAATATTGTGGTATGTAATCTACTGCACTAGCCTATCCTCCGTTATTTATGTTGCTAAACTATTACTGTTTAGGTAGATATCGTAATGGGTTAACTGACTTACCGTGATAACGTACTTCAAAGTGAAGCATCACTTGGTTTGTCCCGGTACTGCCCATTTTTGCAACTGTTTGCCCAGCGCTAACATATTGCTTTTCTTTAACCATTATCGTGTCTGTATGAGCGTAAGCACTTAAATAATCATCATTATGTTTAATAATCACTAAGTTGCCATACCCCCGTAACGCATTACCCGCGTACACGACCCTTCCATCTGCAGCGGCTTTAATAATATCACCGCGATTACCAGCAATCTTAATACCTTGATTGCCTTGTTCCGATGCCGAAAAATATCCAATAATTCGACCTCTAACTGGCCAGTGCCATTGCTGAACTTGTTTTGGCAAGTTGGCGGTGGCTCCGCTTGCGCTCTGGTTAACACTTTGTTGGGTAGTTGTTACAGAATACGCAGGCTTTAAATTGTGATCAAGATCTTTTTTCGTTCTGTTTAAAACAGGCGCGGCACTTGAGTTTGCCGAAGAGTTTGAAACGATTGTTTTATTTTCAGAACGAATAGGGGCTGTAGAATAAGGTACGGTTGCAGCATTTGTTTGCACTGAAGGCACATAAGGTTGTGAAGATTTTTGGTTCGAAGATACTGTTTTATTCACCGCGACCAAATTAAGCGTTTGCCCTGGATAAATGGTGTAAGGGGTGTGCAAATTATTCTCACGTGCGAGCTCAACAAAATTACGACCAGCCCCCCACGCTATCGAATACAAGGTGTCACCCTTCTTTACCTGGTATTGATGGCTTTTTAACGAACCTTTGTGGTATCGAGGACCATAATGACTCGACGATAAACTATCAACCGGCGCAGGACGATCAGCTTGAAAACTACATCCTGTCAGCATAATTGCTAAGACCAAACAATTTGGCCAACCGGTTTTCATCAAACAAAGTCCTTTAGGAAATACATAATAATAAGGTGAAATGTGAGCGGCTACGCCTCTCACTAAGCAATATCCAATAAAACGTTTCATACTGGCATAAGCAATGCTCTAGCCTAACCCGACAAGCACGGTTTGTCGTTTGTTTTTATCAGGATATGACCTGCTCATTTAGAATACTAGGTACACATTCTACTTTGCATAAAATAATAAAAACTCATTTATTAATCGTGAGCAATTAGCCCTAACAAAACATATGAAGATATTTTAAGCTAAATCACCATTGATTAAAGGCACAAATTTAACGCCTTCAACAATTTCTGAGTGATACTCATTCCCCGTACGAGTGATCTTTAGTAGCTGCTGAGTGTCCTCACCTACTGGGATTATTAATACGCCATGATCAGCCAACTGTTCAAGCAAAGCTTGAGGCACGGATGCTGCCGCGGCGGTCACCATTATGCCATCAAAAGGGCCACGATTAGGCCAGCCCTGCCAGCCGTCGCCATATTTAAACGAAACATTGTGCAAATCTAAGCGTTTTAAGCGTTGCCGGGCTTGAATTTGCAGCGCTTTAATTCGCTCTATAGTACACAACTCAGGAATTAATGAAGCCAGTACTGCTGCTTGGTATCCCGAGCCAGTACCAATTTCGAGTACTTTTTGCGGATTGTGTTGCAATAGAAGTTCGGTCATACGCGCTACGATATAGGGTTGTGAAATCGTTTGCCCTTGCCCTATCGGTAATGCAGTATTTTCATAGGCTTTATGCGCTAAGGCACCGTCGAGAAATAACTCACGCGGTGTGGTGGCCACCGCATGCAATACTGCTGGGTGGCGGATACCTGCATCAGATAACTTTTTTGCCAAATTCATTGCCGATGTTGACGCAACGTGGGTCATATTTTTGTTATCCACTCAGCTAATCCGTTTAATTGATTATAAGCAGTTAAGTCTACGGTTAAAGGCGTGATTGAGACATAACCTGCTGTTATAGCACCAAAATCGGTGCCTTCGCCAGCATCTTGCTCACTACCCACCGGCCCAAGCCAGTAGATATCTTTGCCAGCAGGGTCTTGGGTTTTAATCATTCCCTCGGCTTTATGTCTTGCCCCTAAACGTGTCACTTTAATACCTTTAATTTGTTCAACTGGCAAATCAGGTACATTTACATTTAAAATTTGATCGCTATCAACGGGGTGAGCCAGCAAGCCCTTAACTATTTTTGCAGCATAAATCGCTGCACTGTCATAATGAGTTAACGATTTACCAACTAGCGAAATCGCAATAGCAGGTAAGCCTAAAAAGCGCCCTTCCATTGCCGCTGCCACAGTGCCAGAATATAAAGTATCATCCCCCATATTTGCCCCCGCATTAATACCAGAAACCACAATATCAGGCTCATGCTGGCATAATTGCCTAATGGCTAAATGGACACAATCGGTAGGTGTACCATTGACTGAAATATAGCCATTATCTAAGTTATTAATTCTTAATGGATTCGTCAAGGTTAAAGAGTTGCTCGCACCAGAACAATTTCGGTCAGGCGCTACTGTTAGCACTTGAGCAAACTCACTCAATGCTTGAGTTAACGCAATAATGCCTGGAGCATGTACGCCATCGTCATTACTGACCAAAATATTAATCATTTTTTATGACTCTTTTTGAGAGGGTGATTCAGATTGCGCTAAACGATGTGCTTGCTGCTCTGCGACCATGATTTTTCTTTGTTGTTCTTGGACATCTTGATAGTCAGCAAGTTCGCGCAGTACCGAGGTAGCATAACTGCCAGCGGGCAACATAAACTCAAGCGTAAGTACATCTGCGTCAAAGTGCCATTTCATTCCTTGAGGCTCAAGCAACAAAGGCCGTCTTTCTTGTGATAAACCGGCATTTTCAAGCCCAGATAAATCTTCTGAATAATCTGTTAATGGCGCCATTTCTAACTCAAAAGCAGCCTCTTTTGCCAGTGGGTTGCCGCGGCCCCAAAGTGGTGCAGATAATTGGATGTCTTTTTCAGCTAAGCGTTTATTAAGCACATCGTCCCAGGCATCGACGGTAAAATAGCTTTTACTGCCCGCAAGCATTACACAATCACCCACTACCGTTTGTGTTTGATGTGTGGCTAAACGGTGTGATGCCACGAGGTTAAATATGTTTGAGCGCACAGCAGATAAATACATGCTGCGCTTGTTACGATCTTTAACATTACGGCCACCATTTAACATCTGGCGTCCCATCACTAAGTTTTTACCATCATGACCAAAGCGTTGTTCGCCAAAATAGTTTGGCACTCCGGCGGCGGCAATCTGCTGCAATCGAGATTCAACGTCAGCAACATCAGTAATATTGCGCAAGGTAAGGACAAAACGATTACCAAGCAGTGCACCAATTCGCAGTTTTTTGCTGTGACGACTACTTGATAGCACCGTGAGTTTATCGTTATTTAATTGAGTCCACTCGGGCGTTTCTTTGCCAGGAATACGCACACCAAACCACTGTTCAGTAACGGCATTTTTATCTTTTTGCCCTGCATAGGTCACTTCTTTGGGGTGCACTTTAGCAAACTTGGCAATCACTTCAGCGACATAGACGGTGTTCGAGCCATTTTTTTGGATATGCAGCATATGATGTTCACCTTCACCCGTAGGGGTAAAAGGCAAAATTTCTTTGACAATAAAATCACTATTGTGAGTTCGTAAATCGGCTTGGCTTGAAGGTTTACCTAACAGGTAATGTAATTCATTCATCTAACTAGCATTCTCTATGTGATTAACGCGATTGACTTACCATCAGTACGACAGCTTCTACAGCTATACCTTCTTTACGTCCGGTAAAACCCAGCTTTTCAGTGGTGGTCGCTTTAACATTTATATTGTCGAGTTCGGTTTGTAAATCGTCACTTAAACATTGACGTATTGCCTCAATATGTGGCGCCATCTTAGGAGCCTGGGCAATCACAGTGACATCAAGATTACCAATGACAAACTGTTTCTCTACGGCCAATTGATAACAATGCTTTAAAAGCGCCCGGCTATCAGCCCCTGCAAAATTAGCATCTGTGTCAGGAAAATGTTTGCCAATATCGCCTAATGCCATCGCCCCTAGAATAGCGTCGCTCACAGCATGTAAAACCACATCGCCATCAGAATGAGCAATTAATCCAGTATCATAAGGGACAATAACACCACCTAAAATAAGTGGTTTATCGCCACCAAATTTATGTACATCAAAACCATGGCCTATACGTATATTCATGTTAATCCTTGCGGCGAAGTTATCTTTACAATGTGGTTATTGTGCTTGCGACATAAACAGTTGAGCAAGTTGTAAATCATCAGGGTGAGTGACTTTAATATTATCAACACGGCCTGTTACCAAGCCCGGCATAACACCTGCCCACTCCATTGCACTGGCTTCATCGGTAATATTAACTTTGGCCTTAAGGGCATTAGTAAGGTTAGCTTGTAACGTGTCGATAGGAAAATATTGTGGCGTTAACGCATGCCATAACAATGCTCTTTCAACTGTATCAGTGATTAAGCCATTGGCGTCACTTCGCTTCATGGTATCACGTACCGGTGCGGCTAAAATCGCCCCTTGAGGAAAGCGTGACTGAGATTTAAGCAGCTTATCAATATCACTATGGCACAAACAGGGTCTGGCAGCATCGTGAACCAAAGCCCAGGCAGATGGGTTAATGGTCTTGGCCATGTTTAGGGCTGCTAAGACTGAATCAGCTCGTTCTCCCCCGCCGATAACTTGGACCAATTTAGGGTGCTGAGCCTGAGCTAAATGTTGAAAGTACTGGTCTTGGGGATGAAGTGCGATAACCACTTGGGAGATAAGTGGGTGCGATATTAAAACATCGAGAGTGTGCGCTAAAATGGTTTGTTGGCCGAGTTGTAAATATTGCTTAGGTTTATCAGCCGCCATACGACTACCGATACCTGCAGCAGGCACAATTGCAATAATAGAATCAGAGTTGTTTTGCATAGTAGACCATTGTTATCGTTATTATGGCGTAGTTAAAGCGAATGATATTTATGGGTTAAACGGCTGTTGTTCGCGCAGTTCACTGCCCACAACTCGGTAAAAAGTTTCACCTTCTTTGACCATACCTAGTTCGTTACGCGCACGCTCTTCAATGGCTTCGGTGCCACTTTGAAGATCGATGATTTCTTCTTTAAGGATTTGATTGCGGGCCACCAGCTTTTCGTTGCTTTGTTGTTGGGCTTCAATCTGGGCTTGCAGCACGACATACTCTGATAAATTGTTATCGCCCAGCCATAGCCGGTATTGCAAAATTGCCAACAAACCTATCATTAATAATATTAGTCGTTTCATAATATCAAGTTACGCTGTGTTAACCCCTAAAATGTTTGTTGGATATAGTACAACAAAAAAGGCCACCGAGTGGTGGCCTTTTTAAACTAAAGCAAAAATTTATGCTTGGCCTTTCACTTCTTTAAGACCATTGTACGGTGCTTTTGAACCTAACGCTTCTTCAATACGAAGTAGTTGGTTGTATTTAGCAACACGATCACTGCGACTTAATGAACCGGTTTTGATTTGACCAGCAGCGGTACCGACAGCTAAATCAGCAATGGTTGAATCTTCCGTCTCACCACTACGGTGAGAAATAACCACGGTAAAACCAGCATCTTTCGCCATTTTAATTGCAGCCAACGTTTCAGTTAAAGAACCGATTTGGTTGAATTTAATTAAGATAGAGTTAGCAATGCCGTTGTCGATCCCACGCTTAAGGATTTTAGTGTTGGTAACGAATAAATCGTCACCTACTAATTGGATTTTATCACCCATTAATTTAGTCTGATGAGCAAAACCATCCCAGTCAGACTCGTCAAGACCATCTTCGATAGAAACAATTGGATAACGTTCAGTAAGACCTTGTAAGAAGAAGTTAAACTCTTCAGAGGTGAACTTCTTGCCTTCACCTTTAAGATCATAAATGTTTGCTTCTTTGTCGTAAAACTCAGAGGCTGCACAATCCATCGCTAAAGTGATGTCTTTACCTAACTCATAACCTGCGTTTGCAACGGCAACTTTAATTGCGGCTAGAGCGGCTTCATTAGACGCTAGGTTTGGAGCAAAACCGCCTTCATCACCTACCGCAGTTGAGTGACCGTCAGCTTTAAGCACTTTTGCAAGGCTGTGGAATACTTCTGCGCCCATACGTAAACCTTCGCGGAATGTCTTAGCGCCAACGGGTTGGATCATAAATTCTTGGATATCAACACTGTTGTCTGCATGCTCACCACCATTGATGATATTCATCATCGGAAGTGGCATTGAATACACGCCAGGAGTTCCGTTTAGATCAGCAATGTGTGCATATAAAGGCACGTGCTTCGCAGCTGCAGCCGCCTTAGCAATAGCCAGTGAAACAGCTAGAATGGCGTTAGCGCCAAATTTAGCTTTATTTTCTGTGCCGTCTAAGTCAATCATAATTTGGTCAAGTGCTGCTTGAGCCAATGCATCTTTACCTTTAATCGCGTCAGCAATAGGACCGTTAACAGCAGCAACGGCATTTAATACGCCTTTACCTAAGTAACGTGCTTTGTCGCCGTCACGTAGTTCTAATGCTTCACGACTACCGGTTGATGCGCCAGATGGTGCAGCAGCCATACCCACAAAACCGCCTTCTAAATGCACTTCTGCTTCAACGGTTGGGTTGCCACGCGAATCCATAATCTCGCGACCAATCACTTTAAGAATGTTAGCCATAATTTCCTCGTACTGTGTCAGTAAATTAAAAAATTTATATAAAAGTTAAAAGCCAATACCAATATAACCGCGAGATTTGTTTAAAACGTCGATTTATTGGTATGTAACTTTCAGTTTAGTAATTTTATTCTATCTGCGCTTAGGATAAATCGAATTGGATTTAGCTTCAACTTAGTTTTAACCACTGTAAGGCATCAGATTGATGATTATTTGATCTTACGCATACATCATAGACAAAAAAGCCGTTAATGCATCAACATTAACGGCTATTTTAAATTTAGCTGATATCGCGTTTTTGGTACGCTGAAGAAGCAGCAATAAACCCTTCAAATAATGGATGACCATCACGTGGGGTTGAGGTAAATTCTGGATGGAATTGACCCGCAACAAACCAAGGGTGATTTGGCAATTCGATCATTTCAATTAATTTACGGTCTGAAGATAAACCACTGAACACTAATCCGGCTTTTTCAAGACGTTCAATGAAGTTGTTGTTCACTTCATAGCGATGACGATGGCGCTCAACACAGCTTGTTGAGTTATAAGCGGTTGCTGCTTTAGTGCCTTCTTTTAAGTGACATAATTGTGCACCTAAACGCATTGTGCCACCTAAATCAGAAGACTCATGACGTTTTTCAACATCACCTTCTTCGTTAATCCACTCTGTGATTAAACCAACCACAGGATATGGAGAGTCAGGGTTAAACTCGGTTGAATGTGCACCTTCTAAGCCGGCCACATGTCGAGCAAACTCAATCAATGCCACTTGCATACCTAAACAAATACCAAAGTAAGGTAAGTTGTTTTCACGGGCAAATTGTGCGGCAAAAATTTTGCCTTCAACGCCACGCTCACCAAAGCCGCCAGGTACTAAAATACCGTCTAGGCCTTGCAACACTTCTTCGCCTTTAGCTTCAACTGTTTGTGAATCAATATACTTGATATTCACTGTCACACGGTTTTTTAAGCCCGCATGTTTTAATGCTTCGTTAACAGACTTATAAGCATCGGGTAGTTCAATGTATTTACCGACCATACCAATGGTGACCTCACCGTTTGGATTTGCTTCTTGGTAAATAACATTTTCCCACTCAGATAAGTCGGCTTCGTTACAATCTAAATGGAAACGCTTGATCACTAATTCATCTAATCCTTGTGAGCGTAATAACGCAGGGATTTTGTAGATGCTGTCGACGTCTTTAAGTGAAATAACTGCGCGCTCTTCCACGTTACAAAATAACGAGATTTTAGATTTTTCGTTGGCAGGAATTGCACGGTCGCCACGACAAACCAATACGTCTGGCGCGATACCAATTGAACGCAACTCTTTTACAGAATGCTGCGTAGGCTTGGTTTTGATTTCACCTGCGGCACCCAAAAATGGCACTAAGGTTAAATGCATAAATAATGTGCGATCGCGTCCTAGCTCAGCACCGAGTTGACGAATAGACTCAAGGAAAGGCAATGATTCAATATCACCTACCGTGCCGCCAATCTCTACGATTGCTACGTCATGACCTTCGCCACCTTCAAGCACTTTTTCTTTAATCGCATTGGTAATATGCGGAATAACCTGAATGGTTGCACCTAAATAATCACCACGACGCTCTTTACGAAGTACTTCTTCATAAATACGGCCTGTAGTAAAGTTATTACGGCGGTTCATTTTAGTGCGAATGAAACGTTCATAGTGACCTAAGTCGAGGTCGGTTTCTGCGCCATCTTCAGTCACGAATACTTCACCGTGTTGAGTTGGGCTCATCGTACCTGGATCGACGTTAATGTATGGGTCCAGTTTCATAATGGTTACATTGAGGCCACGCGCCTCTAAAATTGCTGCTAGCGAAGCTGCTGCAATGCCTTTACCTAGTGATGAAACAACGCCACCAGTAACGAAGATATACCTTGTAGTCATGCTGAACCTGAGAAAATGTGTTGGAAAAAACGTGCTTGTAAGAAAGCACTAGGACGGGGCGATAGTATATCAAAGCCACTTCGATTCGACAAACTTAAACACGCTAATTTTAGCTTAATTTGCCTTTTCGTCTTGCTTTACCTTGTCCCAGTAACCATCTAACTCAGTTAATGTATGCTGTTCGATGACTTTTCCGCTGTCGGCTACATAATGCTCAACGCCTCTAAATCTGCGCTCAAATTTGTTATTGGCGTGGCGTAATGCTTGTTCTGGGTCAACCTTTAAATGCCTGGCTAAATTGACCACGGCAAAAAATAAATCCCCCATTTCATCTTGAATATGCTCTTGCGAGTAAGCTGGGTCGTCATGGCTTTTGTTTACCTCAATGAGTACTTCATCAATTTCTTCATGTATTTTGGCGACTACAGGTTCAAGTTCCGCCCAGTCAAAGCCGACTTTGGCTACCCGATGTTGAATTTTACGTGCGCGAGATAATGCTGGTAACGCTTGCGGAATATCGTCTAATGCGGAATGAAGTTGCTTTTGCTGGCGCTCATTGGCTTTTAATGTGTCCCAGGCTTGGCTTAACTCTTGGGTGTTGGTAATAGGACCACTGATTTGACCATCAGCCTGAGCAAACACATGTGGATGACGCCGAGTTAATTTATCGCTAATGCGCTCTACAACCGTCGCAAAATCAAACATCCCTTGCTCTTGGCCAAGTTGACAATAAAACACCACTTGAAACAACAGATCGCCTAATTCATCGGGTAATTCACGCCATGCTTGACGCTCTATGGTATCGACCACCTCATAGGCTTCTTCTAGAGTAAAAGGCACTATGGTGGCAAAGTCTTGGGCAAGATCCCACGGGCAGCCCGTTTGCGGATCGCGTAATTGCGTCATAATATCCAATAGCGATTGAATGTTTGCCACCTTGTTTGTCCTCTAAATTGAACGGTACTTTAATTGAAAAGGCACCTAGATTAAGGTGCCTTTACGCAGAGTATGTTGTTTAATGTTTTACAGCCTACGAGACTCAATCACACCATCAACTTGCGATAATTTAGCAATGATGCGTGATAAACCATCGAGGTTATAGAGCTCAAGTTCAAGCTCTACGGTCGCGGTTTGGGTTTTCACATCCGATGATGAGCTCATGGCCATTACGTTCGACTTTTCAGCGGCAAGCACTGTGGTTAAGTCGCGTAATAAGCCACTGCGGTCATGGGATAATACTCGCACTCTAATACGGTAGCCGCCAGAGTAGTTTTCGCCCCAAATCACATCGACACTGCGCTCAGGGTGTGCGCGCATTAACTCTTTAACTTGTTCGCAATCACTGCGATGCACAGAAATACCACGGCCCATGGTGATGTACCCAAAGATTTCATCACCAGGTACTGGCTGACAACAACGCGCAATGTGGCTCATTAGGTTGCCCACACCGTTGACTTCAACTTGGCCTTTACTTGATTTTTTCGGTTTGTTAGACGCTTTTTTAATAATATCTTCAACCAAGTCTTCGTCTGAATCTTCAATTTTTCGGACTTTGGTTTCGGTAAAGTTGACCACTTGGTTTAGGCGTAAATCTCCACCACCAATGGCCGCTAACATATCGTCCATGGTATTAAGGTTAAAACGTTCAACCGCCACAGCTGCATCTTTAATTTTTAAGCCAACACGCGACAACTCAGACTCGAGCATTTCTTTACCGGCGGCAATATTTTTGTCGCGATCTTGTTGTTTAAACCAATGTTGAATTTTAGAGCGAGAACGAGACGACTTAATGTATCCCAAGTTAGGATTTAACCAGTCACGTTTTGGGTTAGGCGTTTTTGACGTAATGATTTCAATGCGTTCACCGGTTTCAACCTGGTAAGTAAACGGCACAATACGACCATCCACTTTGGCGCCGATACACTTATGTCCCACATGAGAGTGAATGTAATAAGCGAAATCGAGCACAGTCGAGCCTAAAGGTAAGTCAACCACTTCACCATTCGGAGTAAATACATAGACTCGGTCTTCAAATACCTGGCTACGTACTTCATCCACCAAATTACCACTTTCGGCCACATCTTCTTGCCACTGTAAAATTTTACGTAGCCAGTTAATTTTTTCTTCGTAGCCGGTTTGTTTGGCGTTACCCGCACCTTCTTTGTACTTCCAATGCGCAGCCACACCAAGTTCAGAGTCTTGATGCATGGCTTCAGTACGAATTTGAATTTCGACGGTTTTGCCTTCAGGGCCCACTACGACGGTATGAATGGATTGATAACCGTTCGGTTTAGGGTTGGCGACGTAATCGTCAAACTCGCGCGGAATGTGGTGCCATAAATCATGCACAACGCCTAACGCGCCATAACAATCTTGTAAGCGTTCAGTCACGATGCGCACAGCTCTTACGTCAAATAATTCATCAAACTTAAGATCTTTTCCCTTCATTTTACGCCAAATGCTGTAAATATGTTTGGGGCGGCCATAGACTTTGGCGCGGATATCATCGTTGTCTAACCGTTGCTGCAACTGGGTAACAAACTTGTCGATAAACACTTCACGATCAACACGTTTGCCATCAAGCTGTTTCGCGATGTCTTTATATACCGTTGGGTGTAAGTAACGGAACGAAATATCTTCAAGCTCCCATTTGAGCTGACCAATACCTAAACGGTTAGCTAAGGGGGCGTATATGTCGGCAATTTCACGGGCCAATAATACCCGCGTTTCTTCGTCGGCATTTTTCACCGCACGAAGTAAACACACGCGCTCGGCAAGTTTAATCACTACCGCACGCACGTCTTCAACCATCGCCAATAACATTTTACGAATATTGTCGATTTGTGGTTCGGCATCACGTGAGTTATCGCTGACTTTAAGTGCGCCAATGGCATTCATGGTGACCACGCTGGCCACCAACTTTGCTAAATTGTCGCCGTACTTTTCAGCTAATTGCTCATCACTTAACACGCCAGCTTCATGCATTAAAAACAGCACAGCCGCTTGCAGGGTTTCAATGTCCATGTTCAGTGGCGCTAAAATTTCGATCATTTCACGAGCACGCGCAAGCAACTCGGTGTGCGCCAGTTTGTTTTTGACCGGTAAGGCCTCAACTTGCTGGATCAACGATAATAATATTTGAGCGTCGTCTTTGTCGTCAATATAACGGGCGACCCACTCATCTAATTGGAATGCTTGCGTATTAAAATGTGCTTCGCGAACAGATACCATGAACCCTTCCTTAGCCGCATGACCGACTGATACCCACCTCCACTTCACTGATTCAAGGTGAAATGAGGTAAAAACTACAACTGAATACGTTATCTTGAAGCCCTAAGCCCGTTTGTCAATTCAAACATGGTTAGTTGAACAATTTTATAGCATACCAGTTGATAATACTGAAAAAGTTGACACTTATTTACCTAGTTCAAATAAGACCATCGCCTCAATATGATGCGTTTGAGGAAACATATCAACTAAACCTACTTTAGCAATTCGATAACCATTGGCTAATAATACACTACTGTCGCGGGCTAAACTTGCCGGATTACACGACACATAAACCACCTTTTTAGGTTGCATTTTTTGTAACCATTGCAGACTTTCATAGGCGCCGGCTCTAGCAGGGTCAAGTAACAATTTATCAATTTTACCCAGCCAGGTTTGCTCAGATAAATCGGCACTTAAGTCAGCATGGTAAAAGCTCACATTAGTTAATTGATTATCGAGTGCATTCTGTTTGGCCTGCTCAACCATTTCTGCTACACCTTCAACGGCAATCACTTGCGCCGCTTTTTTGGCTAACGGCAAACTAAAATTACCGACGCCGCAAAACAAATCAAGGATCCGCTCGCCGGCTTGAGGCTCGAGCCAGTCAATCGCTTGTTCAACCATAGCTTGATTTATCACGCCATTCACCTGAACAAAATTACCCGGCGTGAATGAGCAACGAACGCTATTATCCGCTAAAAGGTAGAACGGTAATGTCACTTTATCTTCATCAGATGACAGAGCGGGATAAATCTGAGTTAGTTGGCCGGCTTCATCTTGCAACAATAAATTAAGTTGATGCTTTTCGGCAAAACCACTTAACCAACGTAAATCAGAATTAGGTAAGGTTTTAGTGACCCTTAATACGGCAAAGTGGCCATTGTCAGCTTGGGTTAATTCAACATGCCCTAAACTGGCTTTTGCTTTTAGTTGATTTAAATTAACCGCCAGCGGCGTAATAAGCTCTGACAACGGCGCAGCAAGCACTGGACATTGGTTAATTTCAACAATTTTATTGCTGTTTGCGGCGCGAAAACCCAATTGTAAACGTTGGGTATTTTTGTCAAAAACGGTTGCCAACCTAGCTCTACGCCGATAATGCCAGGCATCATCAACAATGGGAGTGGCTACAAGGTTTTCAGCGACAGGCTCAGCACTGGATAACTTCGTAATAAGGTCAACTAATGCAGTTTGTTTATGTTCGCGTTGCGCCTGTGTGTCCATATGTTGTAAATCGCACCCTCCACATTGCACATAATGCGGGCAATGGGCTTTAATACGGCTAGAGGCTGGACTATCAATCTTGATGAGTTTAGCTTTGGCATAACTTTTCTTTTGCTCAACGAGCTGTACCGTCGCACGCTCGCCTGGCAACGCCCCGGCGACAAACACAACTTTACCTTGATGCTGGGCAATTCCGGCACCTAAATGATCTAATTGGGTAATGTCTAATGAAAGCTTGGCAGATAATTGTTTAGATTTGTTCGGTTTTTCTTTGAAAAATTGTGCCATTTCGGCCTCAGATGTCGAATAAAAAACTAGTCAAGAGTGCGCTATTTCTGGCAGTCTAGACGCACATAGTAGCGATTTAGCATCAGGAACACACCTAACTGCCATGAAAAGTGCCAACAATATGACCAAATACAGCCTACGTTCTTGGGTTCTGGTATTGGCGTTAGCGCCCACAATTGTAGTGGGTATTCTACTTGGAAGTTATTTCACGATAAACCGCTTTTATGAATTGGAAGATACCTTAATCGTCAAAGGCAGCAATATTGTTGAGCCTTTGGCCATCGCTAGCGAATTCGGCATCATTAATCAAGACCGAGAATCAACCAAACGTTTGTTGGCCGCCTCGCAAATAAACAACGCATCACTCATCCACTCTATTGCCGTATTTGATGCCGAAAACCAACTGTTTGTCACCTCGCATTATCATAAAGATTTTGAAACCATGCGTTATAAACAGCCTCTGACTCAATTGATTGGCGCTGAGCACGAAACCATTGGTGATACCATGGTCATTAGAGTGCCTATTATTTCACATACCGGTTATGAAGCATCGTTACTGAGTAGCCTCGAACGCACAAAAGATACAGGCGCACAGCCCACTAATCAGCACCTCATTAAGCCCATTTATAACAACCAACAAGAACAGGTCTTAGGTTATATCTCGGTGCTGTTGAACAAAGAAAATGCCCTTCTTGAACAACATAGGGCCGCAATTGCCGCCTTTATTATTGTGTTAATTGGTGTACAGTTTAACTTATTTTTCACTTTCCGTTTGGTGAAACATGTTAACCACCCCATTACTGAAATGGTTCGGGTGGTGGCAAAAATTCGTGAAGGTAAACTCGATACCCGCCTTGAAGGTAACTTAATTGGTGAGTTGGATTTACTAAAACGTGGTATTAACGCCATGGCGAGTTCATTGTCTGAATACCACGATGAAATGCAACAAAACATTGACCAAGCCACATCCGATTTACGCGAAACCTTAGAACAAATCGAAATTCAAAACGTCGAGTTAGATTTAGCCAAAAAGCGCGCTTTAGAAGCCAGCCGAATTAAATCTGAATTCTTGGCCAATATGTCCCATGAATTACGCACACCGCTTAACGGAGTCATTGGTTTTGCAAGGCAGCTACTTAAAACGCCTCTGCACACCAGCCAACTCGATTACATTAAAACCATTGAACGAAGTGCCAGTAACTTACTAGGCATTATTAACGACATCCTCGACTTTTCTAAACTCGAAGCCGGCAAAATGGTGCTCGAAAAAATGCCTTTTGCGCTCAGAGAAACACTAACAGAAACTTTAACTATTATTGCCGGTAGTGCCCAGGAAAAAGGACTAGAGCTGGTTATCGATATTGATGAAAATGTTCCAGAAAGTGTCAGTGGCGATGCCATGCGCGTGAGCCAAATCATTACTAACCTGGTTGGAAACGCAATCAAATTTACCGATATTGGCAGCGTGATCCTTAAAATTCACCTTGTGGGTCAAGATGAAGACAACATCACCCTGCGCTGCGAAGTTATCGATACTGGCATTGGTATCGATGAAAGCCAACAAGAATATTTGTTCCAAGCTTTTGGCCAGGCAGACTCATCCATTTCACGTCGTTTTGGCGGTACAGGGCTAGGTTTAGTCATCACCAAGCGCCTCATTAATCAAATGGGTGGGCAAATTGGGTTTACTTCAGCGCCGAATAAAGGCTCTAATTTCTGGTTTATTTTACCTCTTGGGATCAGCCAATTTGAAATTGGCGAAGTGATACCTGTTGAAGTCCTCCGACATAAATCAGTTTTACTGTATGAGCCAAGAGAGTTAACCCGCGACATGCTTAATCGCCGTTTGGTTTCATGGCAGCTTATTTTAACCAATGTGGCGAACTCAGATAACCTGACGTCAGTGCTCAAAAGTCAAAACAGCAAATTTGATTACATCATCATGAGCTGTCATGGCTTTGCAGACGAGGCCGCCTTTATTGAATTATTACAACAAGCACGCCAGCATACAGACTGCCTGATCATCTTGCATGATTGCCTTAACCAAGATGTAATTATCAATGTACTTAAAGCCAATGCTGATGTATTGCTCAACACTCCAGTAAGTGATTTTACCCTCGCGCATCACTTAATTTATCCGCCAACACCTGCAACGTTAATCAGCTTACCGGAGCCCGCTAAAATTGATGCTAATAAAAAACTTAATGCCTCTGTTTTAGCTGTTGATGACAACATCGCCAACTTAAAACTCATCGATACTTTATTAAAAGAACTTGTGGCCAATGTCGTCACTGTTAATAATGGCAAAGAAGCCATCGCACAAGCTAAAGCCCACGCATTTGATCTGATCTTTATGGATATCCAAATGCCTGGCACCGACGGGATAACGGCAACCCAGCATATACGCGCAAAGTCGCTTAATCGCCATACGCCTATTATTGCTGTCACCGCCCATGCTATAGCTGAAGAGCGAGAAAATATTTTAGCCAGCGGAATGGACGGGTTCTTACCAAAACCTATCGATGAAGTGTCTTTAAAAGGCGTGATTAGTCGTTGGATTGCTAACCCCCAATTTACTCACTTTGACACACAAGTACTCAATTGGGATTTATGCCTAACTCAAGCTAACCAAAAACCGGATTTAGCCTTAGATATGCTAAAAATGCTTGTCAGCTCTTTACCTGAAACTATCGAGACCATCACCAACACATTAAATGACCGCGACAGCAGCACGTTATTACAAGCAGTGCATAAACTACATGGTGCAACCTGTTACTGCGGAGTGCCAACAACCCAAAAGCTTTGCCAAGACATTGAGTCGGGGTTAAAGCACAAAATTGACATCGATGATTTAGAACCTGAAATACTAGAGTTACTTGATGAGTTAACTAAGGTAGAATCAGCGGCAAATCAAGTGATAAACCAGCTATCAGTGGATATACCTAATGACCAGTAAAACCGGCTTTTTTAAACGCCTTAAGGCACTTTCTTTACCACAAAAGCAACTTTTTGCACTTGCCCTATGCCAACGCATGCTACCTAATTATCAACTGTTTTCAGAAGTTTGCGAATTCGGTGAGCCACAAGTATTAAGCACAGCATTAGAATTATTATGGCAAAGCCAGTACGACAAAAAAATTAAATTCAATATAGATGTTCACTTACAACGTCTTGATGAAAACACCCCAGACCCAAGTGATTTTGAAGCCTACGGTGCTTACCCAGCTATGGACGCTGCCGTTGCCATTGCAACGTTGATGAGTGCGATTAGCAGTAAAATTGAAGAAGACATCACCAACATCAGTAAATTGTCATCAAGTACCGTTGCTAACTATATAGAAGCCATTAGCGATGAGTCGTTAATGGATGAAGAACTCGATGAGTTTGTGTTTTCACATCCTGTCATGGAAGAAGAGAAAGAACTTCAAGGCATGCTACTTGATATTATCGAGGCCAACCCAGACATCAACAGCGAATTAGTCAAAGGCTTACGCAAAGACATTATTGATGCGGGTGTATCTAATATTGGCATCAGTATGCAATGATCCGTTTTAGGCTACATTTGGGCTAACCACAGCACTCAATCTGTTGTCATCTAAACAGCCTGAAGCTATTCAGGCTTTATAGAGTAATCGTCAATGAAAAAGATTTTTTACCAAGGTTACACCTTTACCAACCCTGACGGTAAAACAGATAATTGGACCTTAGTGATTGGCCGTCAAGTTCGTGTTGGTTCATTGTTTGAATTAAGAAGACAAGTGCATTTTTTTACAGAACTTGGCATCTTACCCCCACCAAAAATCACGAAATAATCCAACAAACAATAAACAACAGTAAACCCCCAAGGTAAAATACCGATGCCGATAAACAGATTACCAGACCTAATTAGACACTGGTCGCCTTAAAAAAATATCATCTTTATCATTAGTCTAATTGCATCTCGACAGGTAAAAGCAGTACAGTGACAACTCTATCATTTTGCGAAGGAAACGCGAGGGATGTCTAGTATTCTTACCCCGCTTATAGCTGTTTTTGCCATCATGGTGCTAGGCAGCATATTTCAAAAAGTCAGAATCTTACCCGCAGATACTGATGTCATTCTCAATCAATTTGTTTATTACGTCGCATTCCCGGCTATTTTATTAATTGTTTTAGCAGAAACGCCCATTGAAGATATTGCCCAATGGGGCTTTATTGCAGGGTTTAGTTTAGCCATGGTCATCACATACTCAGTAGTGATATTACTGTCATTGTGGCAAGCACCTAAACAGCAAGCTGTCGCAGCAATGCGTGCCTTAAACTCTACATTTGGAAATACCGCATTTATCGGTATCCCACTGATGAGTTTAATGTTTCCGGGGAATAAAATGGCCTTAGTTGCCGCAGCCATAGCAAGCTTGCTATCGGTAATCATGTTTGCTTTCGCGTTGGTGTCAATTGAGCTTGCGAGCCGCAGTAAACAATCAACCGAACCTGCTATATTAATTATGGCGAGTGCACTGGGTAAAAACCCCATTGTTGTAGGAAGCGCAATAGGTATCACGTTGTCGGCATGCCATATTACCCTCCCTTCAAGTATATCTTTAATGCTGCACCAAATCGGCAATACCTCAAGTCCTTGCGCCCTGTTTGCTATCGGCATGGTACTGGTTAAAGCCTTACGTCAGCAAAGTGGTCGTAAAGTATTTAGTGCCGGATTAATTGTCGAGTTAAACGGCATCAATGTGTTAAAACTTGTGGTTCAGCCACTCATTGCATACGTCCTATTAAAGGCATTTGGTGTCACGCCACAATGGTTAACCATGGGAGTGTTATTAGCGTCATTACCCACAGCAGCAAGTGTTTACTTACTGGCGGAGCGTTACCAGGTACATGCCAATGTCAGTGCTCAAGGGATCCTCTACGGCACCTTAATGACCTTTCTAAGTTTACCGATAATAGAAACCCTATTAAAAGCGTATGGTTAATCATTAGTCAATTGCTGATCAACAATTAAACAAGGGTGATTTTTAGCCAACCACTTTACTGTATAAAAAAACAGTATATACTGTTTATCAATACAGTAGTTTGATAGTCTCATTGACAGGAATTAATTATGCTTTGCCAACTCAGCATTAACAATTTTGCTATCGTACGTTTTTTAGAACTCGACTTTAAAGCCGGCATGACAAGCATCACCGGTGAAACCGGTGCTGGTAAGTCGATTGCCATCGACGCTCTGGGGTTGTGTTTAGGTAACCGCAGTGATGCTAATACCGTCAGGCCTGGTGCCAGCAAAACAGAAGTCAGCGCTCGCTTTACCCTGCACGATGTACCTTTAGCTAAGCGCTGGCTTGAAGACAATGATCTTGACGCTGAAGATGAATGCATACTGCGCCGCACCATCAATAGTGATGGCCGGTCTCGTGCCTATATCAATGGCAATCCTGTACCCGTGACACAATTAAAAGCCATTGGCCAGTTGCTCATTGGCATTCACGGGCAGCACGCCCATCATGCAATGCTCAAAAGCGAGCATCAATTAAATTTGCTCGACAGTTACGCCAACCACAAATTACTCCTTGAGAGTGTTAGTGCCAGTTACCAGCGTTGCAAACAGGTAGAAAACCAACTAAAACAACTTGAACAAGCACAGCATGAGCGTATCTCTCGCCAACAGTTGCTGCAATATCAGGTCGAAGAATTAAACGAGTTTAACCTAGGCTTAGAAGAGTTTGATGAAATAGAACAAGAGCATAAACGTTTGGCTAATGGCACTGATTTAATTGAGCGTTGCCAGGCGGGTTTGCACTTACTGACCGAAAGCGATGAGGGCAACATTGAATCACTGCTCAATAAAGTGACCAGCATTGCAGACACGTTACAAGGATATGATGACTCGCTTGCGCCCATTAGCACCATGTTAAATGAAGCTTTAATCCAGGTACAAGAAAGTGCCAGTGAAATCGAAAGCTATTTAAGTCGCTTAGAACTCGATCCGGAACATTTTGCCTTTCTTGAAAAACGCTTATCAACCGCAATGCAACTCGCTCGCAAGCATCATGTTAGCCCAGATAAACTCGCATTACACCATCAAGAGTTGGTAACTGAGTTGGCTGAGCTTGCTGGGGATGAAAGCAAACTAGATGAAATAAGAATGCAGCTTGAGGCCAGCCAAAAGGCCTATTTAACCAATGCACAAAAGCTCAGTCAAAGTCGGAGTCGCTACGCCAAAGAGCTCGATAAATTGGTGACTCAATCGATTCATGAGCTCAACATGCCTAAGGGTAAATTTAGTATCCAAGTCAATCATGACCCAGCCAATATTTCAGTTAATGGCTGCGACAATATTGAGTTTATGGTAACAACTAACCCTGGCCAACCATTGCAACCCATCTCAAAAGTCGCTTCAGGCGGTGAATTATCGCGCATAGGTTTAGGCATTCAAGTGATAACCGCTAAAAAAGTCGCCACTCCAACACTGATATTTGATGAAGTAGATGTGGGTATTTCAGGCCCGACCGCATCGGTTGTTGGCAGAATGCTCCGTAGCCTCGGTGAGTCGACTCAAGTCTTGTGTGTGACTCACTTACCGCAAGTGGCAGGTAATGGCCATCAACACATGTTTGTGAATAAGTTCAATAAAGCTGGCAGTACCGAAACAAGCATGCAGGCATTAGACAAAAAGCAGCGAGTCAAAGAACTGGCAAGATTATTAGGTGGTGACGTGATTACTGAAAACACTCTAGCTAACGCTCGTGAGTTATTACAATAAAGCTCATCACTTATCAAAAGTTAAGCAACATGTTACCATTGTGTTAAATGGACTTTGCGAATAAAAAATGATGTTGACGGTGTTAAAAACGATTGGTGTACTGGTTGGGATAATCAGTAGCTTATTGGTATTTGCTGTTGTTTGCTTAGTGGCAATCAACGCGTCTGACAGAACAAAATCGCCAAATACACTATTAGTTGAAAGCTGGCTAAAGCAACAACCCGTTGTATCGGACGCAAACGGGTTTGAATATGCAAAAATTATTGTTAGCACTCCTGAAGATAATGCATCGCTTGAACAAAAATCATTGTTAGCCCTGAGTGCTAACGAGCTTGAGTTAACACGTGGTTTTAAAACCGCTTGCTATCAAACTGACATCACCACATGTAATCAATTTGTTAATGCTAACGATAATGATATTAATGATGTTATAGGCGCATACCACGCTCAGATTGAGCAATATAATACATTATTAAACATGCCTTTTTGGCAAGAAAGCGATCAATCTCTGACACTGCTGAAGCAAATCCATTGGAGTAAGCTTTTTCAACTTAGAGATTTAAGCATACTGGCAGCGATAAAAGGCGTTAACGCAACTGCAAATAAAATAGATATTGATAGCGTAACAGCATTTTTAGAGAGAGACGCTCACTTTTGGAATAATGTGTATCATTCTTCTCGCTCGTTAATGAACCATAGCATTGCCTATAACATGCTCAAACTACAGATAACTTAGCTAAATCGATTACCCCTGAAAACAAAGAATTTTCGATAAAAATTAGCACCTGGCAATCTCCCTTCGTATTAACTCAAAGCGACTTTAAGCGAATATCTGCAGGTGAATGGCTTTTTGGTCGAAACATAATGCAACAAATGGAAATAGATGCTCAACAAGAGAGCGTGCCTTTCTACGAGCAATGGTTAGCTAAAATGTTTATTAAATCCATTGATGATGATAACTTGCGGGCTGAGTATTTCGTTAACATGGCTAAAGAGCCCGTTTCAACAGATTCATCGGTTACGCTTATACAACCAGAATATTGCGATAACGACAATAATTTGCTGCAGTTATGGCAATTACGGTACAACCCAATTGGTAAAGTATTAAGCTGCACTTTTTATGAAACAGATCTTAAGTTGCGCATTGTCAATATGAATAATGAAATAGAACAGCTACGCAGCAAGTTAATAATGACTCAATAGCAAAAAAAACTAATAATATAAAAGAGCACTTGGTGCTCTTTTTTATTGTGTAATTACCAATAACCTGAAGTCTGAGTTAGATTAAGTAACCTCAACTCGAAATAATAAACGCCTTTCAAGCATAACAAATGACAAATCTGAAAGTGAGTTTGGTTAACGTGCTGATTTTAAATAGTATAAATTCAGCGCTCAACCCAAGCTCAGGTTAAATAATAAACCGCTAGCTGCACACCAATTAATGCAAATATACCTGCTAAGACATCGTCTATCATTATCCCAAAACCACCATGGACTTTGGCATCAAGCCAACGAATAGGCCAAGGTTTAATGATGTCAAAAAAGCGAAACAATACAAAACCAAGCACTAACCAGACAAAACCTGAAGGCGCTGCGGTCATGGTGATCATTAAGCCAACCACTTCATCCCACACTATGGCACCGTGATCATGAACGCCCATGTCTTTTGCTGCTTTGCCACAAATGTAAAAACCAGCAAGCATACAAAGCACAGTGATCAGCAAGTAGGGAGTTAAACTTAACTGTTGCATTAGTAGCACTAAAGGTACGGCAGCTAGAGTGCCAAAGGTGCCTGGTGCTTTGGCGACTTTACCACTGCCAAAACCTAATGCTAAAAAATGAATTGGGTTAGCAAGCGACAGTTTGTGCACGAATTTATCTTGGGTCAGTAGTTTCATAAGCCGTCATTTAAAAGTGTTCAAAACCACGCGATACCGGAACAAACGGTTCACCATCGTCGACTAATTTGAGTTTATCACCGGCACAAATTTGACCGATTTTAACAAATTTAACCCCAGCATGGATCAATGCTGTATCAATCGCCCCGCGCTGAGATTCAGGCACAGTAAATAATAACTCGTAATCTTCACCGCCCGTTAATGCATAACTCAGCGCCTCTTCACGGCTTAAGTTTGCTTTAATGGATGCTGATAACGGGATTTGGCTAACATCGATAATCGCACCCACTTTTGAAGCCTTAAGCACATGCTGAATATCGGATACTAATCCATCGGACAAATCGATAGCACTGGTGGCTAAGTTTCGTAAAGCTTGCCCTGCTAACACACGTGGCGTGGGATAGTAGTGACGGTTAATCAGGTATTCTTTATCTTCGGTGTTGACGATTTTAGCACCGCGCAAAATATCTAAACCCAGAGCTGAATCCCCTAACGTGCCGGTGACATAAATCCAATCACCATTGCATGCTCCGCCGCGAGTCAGTGCACTGCCTTTTATTACCTGGCCATTAATGGTAATGCTAATACAGCGAGGCCCACGCGTAGTGTCGCCACCAATTAATGCAATACCGTAATATTCAGCAATTTCAAAGAGGCCATCACTAAAACGTTCGAGCCATTCAGGCTCAACACTGGGTAAAGTGATTGCTAAGGTAAACCACGCAGGCTCTGCCCCCATTGCAGCTAGGTCTGATAGATTCACAGCCAGTGATTTATAACCTAAAGCATGGGCTGGTATGTCAGCTAAAAAGTGAACGTTTTCGACTAACGTGTCACAAGATATTGCAATCGATTTATTTTCTGCCGGATTCACTAAGGCACAATCGTCGCCAATGCTAAGTTCAACATCGCGTCTTTTTTGGCCTTTATTACGGAAGTAATGTTCGATGAGTTGAAATTCTTTCACATTCAGTTTGGTACGGAAAACCGACCACCTTAATTTAGAAACAATTAATAGATATGAAAAACGGCATCCGAAGATACCGTTCTGGTGTTACTTGTGTTTCACTAATTTATCAAGCAAGCCGTTTACAAATTTGTGACTGTCGTCTGCACCGAATGCTTTTGCTAATTCGATACCTTCGTTAATGGCCACTTTAAACGGCACATCTTTACGGAAGGTCAACTCGTAAGTTGCCAAACGTACAATGGCTTTCTCTACTGGTGAAACATCTTCAAAATCACGATCTAAATGTGGCTTTAGTAAATCATCAATCTGTGAGGTTTTAGACGCCACACCTGATAATAATTCACGAAAATAAGCAACATCTACACCGTCTGTGTTCTGCTCAGTTAAAAACTCATGTTCTACGTCAGCAACATTATTTTTACTCAACTGCCACGAATAAATGGCTTGAACGGCTAGACGGCGGGCCTTACGGCGCTCTGAAGGTTTCATACTTTTCCTACTATTACAGCTGTTGTTCTAGTTGTTGCAGTACATTAACCATTTCAAGTAAACCAAGGGCAGCTTCGCCACCTTTGTTACCTGCTTTAGTACCTGAACGCTCAATAGCTTGTTCGATGGTATCGGTTGTTAATACACCAAATGAAACGGGTAGGTCATAGTCTAAAGCAACTTGAGCTAGACCTTTGTTACATTCACCGGCAACAAAATCAAAATGAGGAGTTCCGCCACGGATCACAGCACCAAGTGCAATGATTCCGTCGAATTTTCCGCTTGCTGCAACACGTTTTGCTGCAAGTGGCAATTCAACTGCGCCAGGAACACGTACAACAGTAATGTTGTCATCGCTTACCTGACCGAAACGCTTTAATGTGTCTATTGCACCGTCAAGCAGACTTTCAACTAAAAAACTATTGAATCGCGATATTACGATCGCCACTTTGGCATTTTTCGCTTCGATATTACCTTGAACTACGTTCATTCTATCTTACCTAAATTAGCTAAAGCACCCGGCTCGGGGCAAAAAGAGGCGCTATGATATCACAGCCATTAGCCCTGAGCGCTATGCAATTAATGAAATTGTTAAATTTACCGACTACTCGATTTATTCACCGATATAGTCAGTGACTTCCAAGCCAAAGCCTGACAGCGAATGATAACGCTTTGGCGAACTTAATAGGCGCATGGTTGTGACACCTAAACTAGCTAAGATTTGTGAGCCAACACCAACCTGGCGAGACGTACCTTGCCACATTGCTGAAGCTGGCGACTCACCATTATCTTCAGCTTCAAACGCTTTTACTTTTGCAATTAACTCACTTGGGTGTTCATTATTACCTAATAACACCAATACACCGCCATCGGCAGCAATTCGTTCCATAGCTTGCTCTAGCGGCCAACTGCGTTTTTGATCGCGCTCAGAATGCAATAAATCGTTAAAGGTGTTTTGTAAATGAACCCGCACCAAACAGTTTGGCTTTACTTCACCTTTAACCATCGCGTAGTGAAGTTGATTATCAATCGTGTCTCTAAAAGTAACCATAGTAAATTCACCAAAACGAGTTGGTAATTTACACGTAGCTTCACGCACAACCGTAGTTTCATTGGTATTACGGTATTCAATAAGATCTGCAATGGTGCCCATCTTAATACCGTGTTTTTCGCTGAAAATCTCTAAATCTGGGCGACGCGCCATGGTACCGTCTTCATTTAAAATCTCAACAATCACGCCCGATGGTTCACAACCTGCTAAGCGTGCTAAATCGCATCCTGCTTCAGTGTGACCCGCGCGCGTTAACACCCCACCTTCTTGAGCCATTAACGGAAAGATGTGTCCTGGCTGCACTAAGTCAGACGCTTTAGCTTTTTTTGCCACCGCGGCTTGCACTGTTACCGCACGGTCATGGGCTGAAATACCGGTTGTTACTCCTGTAGCCGCTTCAATCGACACAGTAAAGTTAGTTGAAAACTGAGCGTTATTATTGGTGACCATTAACGGTAGATTTAATTGAATACAACGTTCTTTGGTCATCGTTTGGCAAATGAGTCCACGTCCATAAGTTGCCATAAAATTAATTGCTGCTGGTGTGATTTTGTCAGCGGCTATGATTAAATCGCCTTCATTCTCTCTGTCTTCATCATCCATCAAAATAACCATTTTACCTTGACGAATATCTTCAATGATTTCTTCTATGCTATGTAGCGCCATTGTCAGACCTTTATTTATCGATTTATAGTATTTGAATATGTTGGGTACAACTTTTTATACGTCATTAGCGTAAAAAACCAGACTTAGCGAGCAACTCCATTGTCACTCCGGAAGTCGGTTCAGGGTTTGCTTCTGGTTGCATTAACCGCTCTAAATAACGGGCGATTAAATCCACTTCAATATTCACGCTATCGCCCACTTTTAACGTCACCAAGGTGGTTTCACCAGCAGTATGAGGCACAATCGTTAACCGAAAACGCGTTCCATCGACTTCGTTGACGGTTAAACTCACACCATCAATGGTAATCGACCCTTTATGGGCGATATAACGGCTCAGCGACGCCGGCGCAGACAACCAAAACTCTAACGCCTTGCCTCTATAAGCACACTGCTCCACTTTAGCAATACCATCAACATGACCACTAACCATATGGCCACCTAACCTGGTGGTTGCCGTAACGGCTTTTTCAAGGTTGACTTTTTGACCCACTTGGTAACGGTTAAAACCCGTTAGTGCTACCGTTTCAGCCGAAATATCAGCAACATAACCATCTGCTAAGCTCTCAACTACAGTTAAGCAAACACCATTGGTTGCAATGCTATCGCCCAGTTTAACGTCGGCTAAATCTAACTTTCCACTCGCAACCGTTAGGCGTATATCATTACCTTTACGATCAATTTTACGTAATGTGCCAAGGGCTTCGATTATCCCAGTAAACATAATGACTCACTTTTAACATTGATACTTTGCTGTCGCTCAGACTTTTAGCCTTAGCAACCAGCAATTAATAGGATTGATTATATCTGAGGATATAACGCTTATCATTGCCAATACTGCGCTCATCAATGAGTTGCAACGTTGGCGTTTGTTCCATAGAGGTATAATCTGGCAATTGCAACATATTGCGGCCATGACTGCCGAGGATTTTAGGCGCTTGATAAAGCACAATGTCGTCCGCTAAGTTTTGTGCAACAAATGCGCCCGCTAACGTTGCCCCCGCCTCAACTAATACTGAGTTGGCCGTGTTACCTAAATACGTTAGCAAGGGCAGTAATGGGATTCTACCCGACGAATCACACTCTATAACTAAAAATGACACATGCTCAGGAAAAGCCGCTTTAATCTCTGGTGGATAATCGCACCCTGACACCAATAAGATCGGGCTTTCAATGGTAAAAAGTTGCTGATTTGCGGTTAATCTTGCTCGGCTATCTAACACCACTCTAAGTGGCTGAAAAATCTCATAAGGGGTATGACGAGTAGTTAACTCCTCCAATGATTCAAAACGCACATTTAAACTTGGGTCATCGACCAAAACCGTTTCAACACCAGTGATTAATGCACAGTGACTTGCGCGGTATTTTTGCACATCTGCGCGCGCCGCAATGCCCGTTATCCATTTTGACACACCATTAGATAACGCGGTTTTTCCGTCTAAACTGGCCGCGACTTTTACCGTCACCCAGGGTAAACCGGTTTTCATCCGCTTCATAAACCCAAGGTTTAATCCATAAGCTTGCTCGGTTAATAAGCCGACATCTACCTCAACTCCCGCCTCTTTAAGCATGGCAATACCACGACCAGAGACTTCCGGGTTGGCATCGGTTACAGCCACAACCACTCGAGCCACTTTGGCATTAATAAGCCCTAATGCACACGGCGGGGTTCGGCCATAATGACTGCATGGCTCTAATGTGACATACGCCGTTGCACCTTGGGCGGATAACCCTTGCTCTTGGACCATCTTAAGCGCGTTAACCTCAGCGTGTCCTTGCCCAGCACGTTGATGATACCCTTCACCGATAATCTGCCCCTGCTTGACAATAACGCAACCCACACAAGGATTAGGCCTTGTGGTATAGCGGCCTTGTTCTGCCAACATAATGGCTCGGCTCATCATTTCAATATCGACGCTAGACCAATTAGACATGGTTGAACTCTCTTTGAATGCCATAAAGCATTATTCACATTTATAACGATGGATAATCGTGGCCTGATGTAATGCTTATTTTTGTAATTTAGCGATAGCCTCGCCAAATTGAGACACATCTTCAAATGCACGATAAACCGAAGCAAAGCGAATATAAGCCACTTTATCTAGGCTCATTAATTGCTCCATCATCAAATTACCAATCATTTCAGAGTCGACTTCACGCTCGCCAGTGGCACGTAAAGTGGATTTAATTTTACTCAGCGCCTGTTCGATTTCATCAATTGATACCGGACGTTTTTCAACAGCACGCAGCATGCCACCGCGCAGTTTTTCTTCATCAAAGGGTTGTCTGGTGCCATCGCGTTTTATCACCCGAGGCATCACTAACTCAGCGCCTTCAAAGGTCGTAAAACGTTCATGACATTCGGTACATTCCCGGCGACGACGAACTTGGTGACCGTCGGCCACTAAACGAGAATCGATGACTTTGGTATCGGTCGCGCTACAAAAAGGGCAATGCATTGAACCTCCTGCAGAAAACAAAATGGCCGCTAAAATTAGCGGCCATTAAAGTTTATCCTATTTGTGGCGCAAGGTTAACCTAAACCTCAACGCCAAAAACAATCAAGATTAACCGTATACAGGGAACTTAGCACACAATGCCAATACTTGGCCTTTAACGCGCTCAATGACATCAGTGTTAGATGCATCATCTAAAATGTCACATATCCAAGTTGTCAGCTCTTTGGCTTCAGCTTCTTTAAAGCCGCGGCGCGTAATAGCTGGCGAACCTATACGAATACCAGATGTCACAAATGGTGAACGTGGATCGTTAGGCACAGAGTTTTTGTTAACGGTAATGTTGGCACTGCCTAAAGCCGCGTCAGCTTCTTTACCAGTTAAGTCACGACCGATTAAGTCAACCAACATTAGGTGGTTTTCAGTACCGCCAGAAACGATTTTATAACCACGGGCTAAAAACACTTCAACCATGGCTTTAGCGTTTTTAACTACTTGCTGCTGGTATACTTTAAATTCTGGTTCTAATGCTTCTTTAAATGCGACCGCTTTACCGGCGATAACATGCATTAAAGGACCACCCTGGCCGCCAGGGAATACCGCAGAGTTTAACTTTTTGTATAAGTCTTCATCATCAGCTGCAGAAATAATAATGCCGCCACGAGGGCCAGCTAATGTTTTATGCGTAGTAGAGGTAACAACATGAGCATGTGGGACTGGCGTAGGATACACACCAGCAGCAATTAAACCTGCAACGTGTGCCATATCAACAAATAGGTAAGCACCAATTTTGTCTGCAATTTCACGCATTTTAGCCCAGTCAACAATACCAGAGTAAGCAGAGAAACCGCCAATCATCATCTTAGGCTTATGTTCAACCGCTAAGCGTTCCATTTCGTCATAGTCAATTTTACCTGACTCGTCGATACCATAAGGGATGATGTTGTAAAGTTTGCCAGAAAAGTTAACTGGAGAACCGTGCGTTAAATGACCACCGTGCGCTAAGTTCATGCCTAACACTGTGTCACCTGGCTGTAATAATGCCATGAATACGGCACTGTTTGCTTGTGAACCAGAGTGTGGTTGCACGTTAGCGTAAGTGGCACCAAATAATTCTTTTGCACGTTCGATTGCTAATGTTTCAACAACATCAACATACTCACACCCACCATAGTAACGCTTACCTGGATAACCTTCAGCATACTTGTTTGTTAACTGAGAACCTTGCGCTTCCATCACACGTGGACTGGTATAGTTTTCAGACGCAATCAATTCTATGTGCTCTTCTTGACGACAAGTTTCATCTTCAATGGCTTTAAATAATTCTGGATCGTAATCCGCAATATTCATCGCTTTTTTCAACATGGTAGCTCCAACATCATTATCTATATAGTAAGGTTGCGCGGTATTCTACTCTGCAACGATAATTATTCACAGTATAAACAACATGAAATTCACTGTGTTCTCAATACAAAACGATTCATGTTAAATCGCTAATACACTACCAATCCCCTCTGTCATCTGCACATAAATAAAGCCACAACTGAAAACCTGCAAACGACTGTTGAGTTACGCAAAGAATACAGTAGAATTATCAGCATCATTGTTGACAATTAGACTGAATAAACATGGCTCAATTTGTATATAGCATGCTTCGAGTGGGCAAGATTGTTCCACCTAAAAAGCAAATTTTAAAAGACATTTCGTTAAGCTTTTTCCCTGGCGCAAAAATTGGTGTACTTGGCTTAAATGGCTCAGGTAAATCAACTTTATTGCGTATTATGGCTGGTCTTGACACCGAAATTGAAGGTGAAGCTCGCCCAATGCCGGGGCTTAAGATTGGTTATTTACCGCAAGAGCCGCGCTTAAATGAACAACAAACTGTGCGCGAAGCCATTGAAGAAGCGGTAAGCGAAGCCAAAAATGCCTTAACCCGTTTAGATGAAGTGTATGCCGCCTATGCTGAACCAGACGCTGACTTTGATGCGCTGGCAAAAGAACAAGGTGAATTAGAAGCGATTATTCAGTCACAAGATGCTCATAACCTTGAGCGGATTCTTGAACGTGCCGCCAATGCGCTTCGTTTACCTGAATGGGATGCCAAAATTGAAGTGCTTTCAGGTGGTGAACGTCGCCGTGTGGCGATTTGTCGGTTACTGCTTGAAAAGCCAGAAATGCTATTACTTGACGAACCAACCAACCACTTAGATGCTGAGTCAGTGGCATGGTTAGAGCACTTTTTACAAGAATATAACGGCACCGTTGTGGCCATTACCCACGACCGTTACTTCTTAGATAATGCGGCTGGCTGGATTTTAGAACTTGACCGCGGCGAAGGTATTCCATGGGAAGGTAACTATTCATCGTGGCTTGAACAAAAAGATGCTCGTTTACAGCAAGAGTCATCAACAGAAAGCGCACGCCAGAAAACCATTGCTAAAGAATTAGAATGGGTTCGCCAGGGTGCTAAAGGCCGTCAATCAAAAGGCAAAGCCCGTATGGCGCGTTTTGAAGAGTTGAACACCAACGATTACCAAAAGCGTAACGAAACTAACGAACTGTTTATTCCACCAGGACCTCGCCTAGGCGACAAAGTCATCGAAGTGACTAATTTAACCAAGTCATATGGTGACCGAGTATTAATAGATGACTTAACATTCACCGTGCCTAAAGGGGCAATTGTCGGCATTATTGGTGCTAACGGTGCCGGTAAATCAACGTTATTTAGAATGATATCGGGTGCAGAACAACCAGATAGCGGTTCGATTTCTGTGGGTGACTCTGTCCAAATTGCATCGGTAGAGCAGTTCCGTGACTCTATGAATGATAAAAATACCGTGTGGCAGGAGATTTCTGGCGGTTTAGACATCATGCGCATCAATAACACAGAAATTCCAAGCCGAGCCTACGTTGGCCGCTTTAACTTCCGTGGTGGCGATCAGCAAAAAATCATTGGCACCTTATCCGGTGGTGAGCGTAACCGTGTTCATTTAGCGAAACTACTGCAAGCCGGCGGTAACGTATTATTACTCGACGAACCGACCAACGACTTAGATGTTGAAACGTTACGAGCATTAGAAGAAGCGTTACTTGAATTTCCTGGATGCGCCATGGTTATTTCGCATGACCGTTGGTTCCTCGACCGTATTGCGACCCATATTTTAGACTACCGTGATGAAGGTAAAGTGAACTTCTATGAAGGTAACTACACTGAGTATTCGACGTGGCTAAAAGAAACGCTGGGTACCGATGTGGTTGAACCACACCGTTTAAAATACAAGCGCATAAGTAAGTAACGTTTGATTCTTTATCAGTAACATTTGAGACTAAAACAGAGACTTCGGTCTCTGTTTTGCTTTATCAGACTGATTTTCGTTTATATTTGCTTGTTTTCACTATAAACTCAGCTCAGCATCTAGAAGTGTCAAAATTTTGTCAATTTATTGTGAGCTAAGCATCACAATCTGTTTGTAAAGGCAAAATAACTTCAGTATTATAAATTATTAACGGATTATTTTGCTCTTTGCTGATTACACTCAGCGCATTACAGAGTGTCGATGGTTCCAGCTTGTATAGAAATATAATGGAGAAATCAGTGAGATACGGTTCAATTAGCCTTGCTTTATTGTGCTTATACGCAAGTAATTCATTTGCGGCACTCGAAGTCATTACCAATACAGAAAAACAGACACTAAACCAAATCGAAACCGAATATGATATCGACAGTCTGTTGATCAATGTGAATGACAAATTCTCTCAACTTAACAAGAAAGCCTACGACGTTGAAGGTCTAAAAAAAACCATCGCATCAGAACAGCAACGTTATGATGAATTAATCGAAGGGTTACCTGAGGCTATCCGCACAAAAATAACCTTGCCAAACACTTACAAGCAAATTGAAGAATCTGTCACTTTGGTTGATGAGTTAACGCTAAAAGCAGAACAAGACAGCAAGCGTCTTGAAGCTGAAAAAGAAGAAATCCTGTCAGAATACGAATCTATCAATAAACAGCGTGCGACTAAAAGCCAGCAGTTGTTCAAGCTTAAAACTGATATAACTAACCGCTTAATTGCTGACTTATCAAAATCAAGTAGCACTTTGCCAATTAATATTAATGGTTCGACTGAATGCTCTAAATACCAAACTATTGCTGATTGTTTAAAAGAATCAAAAAGCAGTATTTTGAGCAGCACCCGTAATGAATCACCTTTTTTAAATGATAAAAGCGTGCTGCTTTCTTACGAAGTCATCGACGCTAACATGAACATGAAAGGCGGTTTACAATATAAAGTGGCCATGAAGTTCAAGCCATCTTATAACAACAAAATCGATGAAATGCTTAATGACAAGCTAGGTTTAAAATCGGCCATGGTGACATTAGTCAGTAACGTGCCTGCAGATTGGTTTGTTAACGGTGTAAAAGTCGGTACCGGTAAAAAGCTGTTCCACGAAATTCCATTAGGCAAGCATGGCATTTTGGCTTCTTACCAAGACCAAGACCAATCAAGTGTTGAAAACATTGAAGGTAACGGCGTATTTAATTACAAGTTCAACAATGTTAAGACAGCAAAAAAACCAAGCAGCCAAACGCCATCAGTAGTGGCAGAGCTTCCTAAAGGGATCCTCAAGCCAACCGCAAAAGCAACACCCAAATCGGCTGACAAACCTAAAGCGAAGTACACGCTGTTTTCAGACCAAACCAGTATTAAGCTCAGTGATGAAGATGCTAAAAAGACGTCTTCAGATAAAGGCTACGAATACTTTATGGGTGTTTCACCTGCGACTAAAAAGCAAAATATTGAGTTTACCAACGAGCCTATCGAAAAGTAAGCCTTAACACTTTGCTCAACCTTAAAGCCATATCATTCGATATGGCTTTTTTGTTGCGCTAAATAAAACAAAGTGCCTTGTTACAAACAAAACCAAAAGCTTTACATTACTTTACGATAAGTTTTACAAAACATATTTACAATATAACCATTAGCTAATTCACAACTTGCGTACCCTACGCCTGGTTTATAGAGACATCCAACATGATAAAGAAACTCGGCTTAAAGACGTTTTCAGCAGCTTTTGCGATCGCCACCTGCTGCGTATTAAGTATCAATGTTTTTGCAGCGACAAAACCTCAACGGGTTGAAAAAATTATTCCGGTTATGACTGCAAATGTAGAACAACATGAGTTATCTCAATCTGTCACGCTTATTGGTAAACTCGTCGCCACCGATTCAGTGATGATTGCACCGCAAGTAGGCGGTAAAATCGATTCAATTGAAGTGAGCTCAAACCAACATGTCAGAAAAGGACAAACATTACTCACTCTTGATAACAGCAAAGCCAAAGCCAATGTATTAGAGGCGCAGGCTTATCACAAAGATGAAGTCCGTAAACTCAACGAGTTTTTAAAACTTATCAATGTTAACGCCATCACCCAAACCGAAATTGAAGCACAAAAGGCCAGTGTCGACATTGCCCTCGCCCGCCTTCAATCAGCACAAACCGATTTGGCCTATCACACCGTAACAGCCCCTTTTAGCGGCAATACCGGCTTGGTCAATTTTAGCCGAGGCAAAATGGTCAGTATAAATGAGGAATTACTGTCATTGGATGATTTATCGGTACTGCAATTAGATTTACAAGTGCCCGAACATTACCTGTCGTTACTGAGCACAGGTATGCCAGTGAATGCCAGCAGCAGAGCATGGGCAAACACCACCTTTACCGGCAACATCATTGCAATTGACCCAAGAGTGAATTCGCAAACGCTTAACCTCAACATCCGTAGCCAATTTTATAATAAAAAAGGCCAACTAAAACCCGGCATGATGATGTCTGCAACATTAATTTTCCCCAGCGTTTCAGCCCCAATCGTCCCAGTACAAGCACTTGAATACTCAGGCACTAAACGATTTGTTTACGTCATAAACCAAGACAATGTCGCCCAGCGTAAAGAAGTCGTACTAGGCGCAAGGATCAAAGATGAAGTATTGATTGAGTCTGGCGTCAATATTGGTGACAACATCGTAGTGCAAGGGCTCGTGAATATGCGCGACGGGGTGAAAGTGAACGACCTGAGTAAATCGATAAAAACGGCACAAAACGACACGCAAGTATTGTCTGCTCAGGAGCATAAATAATGTGGCTAAGTGATACTGCCGTTAAGCGCCCGGTTGTCGCTATTGTACTCAGCTTGCTCCTTTGCGTATTTGGCATAGTGTCGTTTTCTAAACTGGCTGTTCGGGAGATGCCAGATGTGCAAAATCCTGTTGTCACTGTAATGACAACATACAGTGGCGCTTCTGCCACGATTATGGAAAGTAAAATCACCAAAACGCTCGAGGATGAACTGACCGGGATTAGTGGCATTGATGAAATCACCTCAACCACACGTAATGGTATGTCGCGTATTTCGATTGAGTTTGAGCTCGGTTGGAATTTAACCGAAGGGGTCAGTGACGTTCGTGATGCTGTGGCCAAAGCACAGCGCCGCTTACCCGATGAAGCCGACGATCCAATTGTGTCTAAAGATAACGGCACTGGAGAACCGTCGATTTATGTTAATTTAAGCTCTGAAAACATGGACCGCACTCAATTGACCGACTACGCTCAACGTGTTTTAGAAGATCGATTTAGCCTGATCACCGGCGTCAGCTCAGTCAATATTTCTGGTGGCCTGTATAAGGTCATGTATGTGCAATTAAAGCCACAGCTAATGGCTGGCAGAAATGTGACCACCAACGATATTATTAGTGCATTAAACACCGAAAACCTTGAAACACCCGGTGGTGAAGTCCGTAACGATACTACGGTGATGTCCGTTAGAACCAAACGCCTCTACTTCAGCCCTGAAGATTTTAATTACTTAGTGGTGCACACAGCATCAGATGGCACCGCCATATACCTTAAAGATGTCGCCAATGTGTTCATTGGTGCCAAAAACGAAGACTCCACCTTTAAAAGTAACGGTATCGTAAATCTCAGCTTAGGGATTGTGCCGCAGTCGGATGCTAATCCATTAGATATTTCAAGACGGGTACAACAAGAGGTCGACAAGGTACAAGGTTTCTTACCCAAAGGAACCCATTTAGTGGTCGACTACGATGCCAATGTATTTATCGACCGTTCAATCAGTGAGGTATACAACACGCTGTTGATTACTGGGGTACTGGTTGTATTAGTGCTATATATTTTTATCGGACAAGTGCGAGCAACGTTAATCCCTGCAGTTACCGTTCCTGTGTCTCTAATTGCAGCCTTTATGGCAGCATACAGCCTAGGCTACACCATTAACCTATTAACACTTATGGCATTAATCTTGGCCATTGGTTTAGTGGTTGATGATGCAATTGTGGTGGTTGAGAATATTTTCCATCATATCGAAAAGGGCGAGCAACCCATACTTGCCGCTTACAAAGGGACACGAGAAGTCGGCTTTGCGGTAATTTCAACCACGTTAGTACTGGTAATGGTCTTTTTACCTATATCGTTTATGGATGGTATGGTCGGCTTATTGTTTACCGAGTTTTCGGCCATGCTAGCCATGTCAGTTATTTTTTCATCGCTTATCGCATTGACACTAACCCCAGTAATGGGCAGTAAATTACTCAAAGCTAATGTGAATAAAAACCGCTTTAACCAGTGGGTAGACCGTCGATTTTCTCAATTAGAACACAATTATCGTCGTATGGTTAGCTGGGCGCTGGCATGGCGTGTCGCCGCGCCTGTCGTTATTTTATCGTGTATTGCTGGCAGTTACTTTTTAATGCAACAAGTGCCATCCCAATTGTCACCGCAAGAAGACCGAGGGGTACTTTTTGCCTTTATCAAAGGCGCTGAAGGCACCAGTTATAACCGTATGGTTGCTAACATGGACATTGTGGAAAGCCGCTTATTACCTCTGCTTGGCCAAGGGGTAGTGAAGTCATTCAGTGTTGAAGCGCCCGCCTTTGGTGGCCGCGCTGGCGATCAAACTGGCTTTGCGATTATTCAGCTAGAAGATTGGGCCGATCGCGACATCGATGTTAAACAAGCATTAGGGTTAATTAGCCAGACCTTAAAAGATATCCCTGATGTAATGGTTCGCCCTATGTTGCCAGGGTTTAGAGGTAGATCAAGTGAACCCGTTGAATTCGTGCTTGGCGGCTCTGACTACGCCGAATTGTTCAAATGGGCGCAAATTTTACAGCAAGAAGCCGATGCTAGCCCCATGCTAGAAGGTGCCGATTTAGATTATGCTGAAACCACGCCCGAGCTTGTGGTTACAGTGGATAAACAGCGCGCCGCCGAATTAGGCATTAGCGTATCCGAAATATCAACCACTCTTGAAATCATGTTAGGCGGTCGTAGCGAAACCACCTTTGTAGAGCGAGGCGAAGAATACGATGTGTACCTTCGTGGTGACGAAAACAGCTTTAATAGTGTTAGCGATCTCAGTAAAATTTACTTTAGAAGCGCAAGGGGCGAGCTCATCACCCTAGACACAGTCACCCATGTAGAAGAAATTGCCTCACCACAACGATTAAGCCACACCAATAAGCAAAAATCGATCACCATCAAAGCAAACTTAGGTGATGGCTATACACTTGGTGAAGCCCTAGACTATTTAGAGCAACGCGCAATTGAAATATTACCTACCGATATTTCAATTACTTATACTGGTGAGTCAAAAGACTTTAAAGAAAACCAAAGCGGGGTATTGGTCGTATTTGCCCTTGCCTTATTAATTGCTTACTTGGTATTAGCGGCCCAATTTGAAAGCTTTATTAACCCCGCAGTGGTAATGTTTACAGTACCGATGGGGATTTTTGGTGGCTTTATTGGCCTAGCACTCACCAATCAAGGTATGAACATTTACAGTCAAATTGGTATGATCATGTTAATCGGCATGGTGACTAAGAACGGCATTTTAATTGTTGAATTTGCCAATCAGTTACGGGATCGCGGCTTCGCACTCAACACCGCCATTATTGATGCATCTGCACGCCGCTTACGCCCCATTTTAATGACCGCCTTTACTACCTTAATTGGCGCAATTCCATTGATTATGTCAACAGGTGCTGGCAGCGAAAGCCGCATCGCAGTGGGAACTGTGATATTCTCCGGCATGGCATTTGCTACTTTCGTGACCTTATTAGTCATCCCTGCCATGTATCGCATAATCTCGGCCTCAACGCACTCACCCGGGTATGTTGAAGCCCAACTAAATGATGCCATTGCCGCACAAGCGGCAACGCAGCCTTAATCAACACAGGTGTAAGAATGACTAACATTGCAGTATTTGTAGACGTACAAAACATTTATTACACCTGTAAACAAGGTTTTGGCCGCTCATTTAATTACCGCGCACTGTATCAACAACTAGCAAAGCGCGGTCACATTAGCCACGCTATCGCTTATGCGATAGCGCCTGCCGATGATGGCCAAGTTAAGTTTCAAGATGCCTTAAAACACATTGGCTTTACGGTAAAAACTAAGCCGTATATTCAACGAAGCGATGGCTCAGCCAAAGGGGATTGGGATGTGGGGATTACCATCGACATGCTCGAGATAGCCCCAACGGTTGATGAAGTGATATTGTTGTCTGGCGACGGTGACTTTGATTTATTATTGAAAAAAATAAACCAAAGCAGCCAATGCTACACCCATGTTATTAGCGTTGAACGGTTGACCGCCAAGTCGCTCAGTGATCAATGTCAACAATTTACACCAATAGACAGCACTTTATTGTTGTAATGATTTGCGCGTAAGCCTTATTTGAGATACAACTTATCGACAGCTTTTTACAATACTTCATATTGTATGAAAAGTTGAATTAACACGACAAAGCATCGTTGCTGAAGATAAGGTTTTTAATGGTTTTCTCTTTTCACAAATTAGTACGTTACCTATGTGTAATAATAAGTGGGGTATTAATCTCACTTTCCATTGTATTCAGTGTCGCTGCAAATCAATATCAAATTGAACGCTTAAATATTTCCGATGGTTTACCCTCAACATTAGTGACAATGATCTACCAGCAAAAAAATGGTTTTTTATGGTTTGCGACTGATTCAGGAGTAAGCCGATATGATGGCCAAGCGTTTATTCACTTTCAATTTTCGCCTGGCTCTAAAAGACATATTTCCAATAACTTTGTTACCGATATAATAGAAGATAGCCAAGGAAATATTTGGTTTGCTACCGAAGATGGTTTAAACCAATTAACCCTCGATGATCAATTAAGCATTTACCCGTTAAACCTTGAACCATTTGCTCAAAATACCAATTGGATAACGAAACTCTACCAAGACCCAAGTAATAATTTATGGGTGGGTACCGGCAGCGGGTTACAATTTAAATCGGCCAGTTCGGCTCAATTCATTTCGATCCCCTTATATCTCAACCAACAAAAGACTGCCGTAGAAACCTCAATTTATAGTATTGTCGCTGACCAACAACAGCGGTTATGGGTAGGCACTGACTTTGGCTTAGCCGTGTTAGAACCAAACACTCAAGCATTGCATTTATTTGAGCCTAATATGGCTGACAATAACAGTAATAAAGTATCTACGCCTATTACTGCCAAGACGTTATTTAACGACTACATACTCAGCAGTGAAGTGGCCGACAATGGCTTAATTTGGTTTGGTACACAAAATTATGGCTTAATTCGTTTTAACCCTAACAATAAAAGCTACCAGCACTATTATGCTCAAGCTCACCCACAACAAGGTGACATAATCAGTAATTATGTCACTAGTATTGCCATTGAAAATCCACAAACCATCTGGGTAAGCACCAATAAAGGTGTCGGGGTGCTTTCGATAGCTTCAGGTCAATTTGATTGGATTACATCTCAAGCATTTAATGATCACTCTCTGCCAAGCGACTTTATTGATGATGTGTTTATTGATTCATCTGGTCTCGTGTGGTTTGCATCAACTCAAGGTGTGGGGTATTACAGCCCTTTAAAACAAGCCAGTCGTATGTATAAACCGCTAGCAAATGACTCTGAGCTATCAGGAGAAAATGTCTTTGCTCTTTCAGTAAACAAACAGCATCATGTTTGGGTGGCATCTAATAATGGTTTAGATACTATCGACTTAGAGAGAAAAACAGCCACATTATCCCCTTTGACCAACGAGTCCGATAATACATTAATAAGCAGTATTTGGAATGTACAAGTTGACGCAGCGAATAACGTTTGGGCTTCACATGATAAAGGGTTAAGTTATTTCGATGCTAAAAGCCAACACGTTACTCACTATAGTAATGCCCCTGGTAACCCATATGGTTTTCCTCAAACCGACTTTTACACAGTCACCCCAGACAATAAAGGCAACGTTTGGATAACCGGTTATTTAAATGCTGGGGTAATGTTATTTAGTCCATCAGAAGGCATACTAAAACATTATTTTAATGATAATGAAAACCTCTACACCTCTGGCGGCAATTTCACCTTTGATGCGATTATTATTGATACTGGAGAATTATGGCTTGCCACCACTAATGGCATTTTTATTATCGACTCAAATAGCGACAAAACCACACATTTAAGCCTAGGCAATGACCGCGAAAATATTCGAACAAGTGGTATTTATCAAGACGAACAAGGTGTTATTTGGGCCACGACTCAAGGGCTTGGTTTAGCCAAAATCACCCCAACAACAAAAGATGAAACCCCATACAATATTGAATATATTACCCGCAAAGACGGCCTAACGGATAATCGCTTGAAGGCCGTTACCGGAGATGAACAAGGTAATTTATGGATTACCAGCCGCCAAATGTTAACGCAGTACGCAAGCCGCACAGGCACCATCACCCATTACCCATTACCCAAGTGCGATTAATCATAGTAATTTAATTTTTAACGAAGCGGCGATAGATCTGATTGGCAATCAACTTGTGATAGGTTCTAATAAAGGTGTCATTCAGATTGATATTACCGCGATTAGTCAAAATCATTTTATTCCGCCAGTGCATATTACCGCGGCCAATACCGCCAATAAATCTTACGTCAATATCAACAACAACGTTGATGCTGTTACAGTCGATTATGATAACAATATGATTCAGTTTTCATTTGCGTCATTAGATTTCACCGCACCAGAGCGCAATAAATATCGCTTTATGCTGGAAGGCTTTGATGACGACTGGATTACCACCCAACAACACAATGCGATGTACACTAACCTCCCCGCCGGTGATTACACCTTTAAAGTACAAAGCACGAATAGCGATGGGATCTGGAGCCCACAACAAGCAGAGTTTGCTTTCAGTATCAATCAAGCCTGGTGGTTTTATGCGTTAATAGCCTTAGCCATTACCGTTTGTTTAATGTCGATGTTATTTGCGTTGTCTCGATTTAAACAAATTAAAGAGTTAAGCAACCGTGCCAATTACGACAGCTTAACTGGCTTAGCCAATCGCTTTTATTTTAATCAGCAATTATCAAGGTTAATTAACACCCCCACCCAAACCGCAGCGGTCGTGTTTATCGATTTAGATCATTTTAAAGAAGTAAATGATTCTATGGGGCACGACATTGGTGATGAACTCATTATCCAAGTGGCTAAACGCTTACAACACTGCTTAAAACATCAAGATGTACTAGCCCGCTTAGGTGGCGATGAGTTTGCGTTAATTATTCAATATGAACCAGATGAAAATAGACTTAACCAAGATTTAGTCAATATTATCGAACGGATCCTAAGCTCACTAAACGCGGGTTATCAAATCAATGAGTTTTGGTTAAACAGTTCAGCCAGTATTGGTGTTGCCTGTTATCCAAATGACGGTAAAGACGCAAAAACATTATTAAAGCATGCCGATACGGCAATGTACGCCGCTAAACAAAATGGCCGTAATGGCAGTTATTTTTTCAACGAGAAACTGTCTGCAGCGCTATTAGAGCGGTTATTAATTAAAAACCAGCTTAATAATGCCCTTCCCGAAAACCAGTTAGTGGTGTATTACCAGCCAAAATGTTGTGCCCACACTCAAAGCATATTGGGGCTCGAAGCCCTTATTCGTTGGCAACATCCTACCGATGGATTAATTTCTCCTACGCGCTTTATTGACCAGGCAGAAGACAGCGGATTAATTATCGACATCGGATTGTGGGTACTGGCTCAAGCTTGTCATCAAGGGTATCAATGGCAGCAGCAAGGTATTCTTAAGGGCAATATTTCGGTCAATATATCGCCACTGCAATTATCACAGCCTACTATCGTTGAAGACATCGCGCTGATATTACAGCAAAGTCAATTTCCTGCTCACATGTTAGAGCTTGAAATCACAGAGTCATTATTAATTACCGATATAAAAGCGGCAAAGGCTGTGCTATTCCAACTGAAGCAGCTTAAAGTACGCATCGCACTTGATGATTTTGGTAAAGGCTACTCTTCATTAAACTATTTAACTCAGTTTCCTCTCGATACCTTAAAAATAGATAAAGCTTTTATTCACTCTATGTTGCCGATAGAAACCAGTAATATTGTACTGAAAAATATTATTAAATTAGGTAACGAGTTGCAGTTAGATGTCATTGCCGAAGGGGTAGAAACACACGCTCAATTGGTTAAGCTTAGGCATTACCAATGCAAAATTGTGCAAGGTTTTTTATTCGGCCCTGCGCTTAATGCGCTGGCGACACAAAGCTTACTCAAACAAAGTTATATTATGAACGATAAGTTAGAACTAGCAAACCCAACGGGCTAAGCCTGGCGGGGGGTTGTCGATAGCATTGAAATATCCCTTTCTCAATAATAATGCTATGATCTCGGTGAAACGAATGGATTATTCAATAAAGGAATATATGCTGGCCACCGCTTTTAAAAACGTCCTATTGGCTCTATTTTCAGCGTACAACTTCTCTCACACACGGCCCAAAAAAATAGCGGCCACGGTGATGCTTTGTTGCATGTTGACGTTGCCCACTATGGCCTATTCTGAACCACTCAAAGTCACCTTAGCCGCAGAAGACGGCTGGCCTCCTTTTGCCGATGAATTTGGCCGCGGTATTTCTCATCATTTAATTCAGCAAGCCTTTAAACAAGTTGATGTGGCTGTTTCAACGATCGTAGTACCTTATACTCGCGGATTGGTGATGACCGATCGCGGCTCTGTAAATGGCGTCTTTAATGTCACTAAAGAACAAAGCACACTCAAACGCTTTGTATTTGGCCAGGAGCCCTTATTTACCGTCAATGCCTCTTTTTTCTTTGCCAAAGATCACCCCTCCAGTGTCGATGATAAATGGCACTTACCGATAGGCAGTGTGGTGGGGATTATTGATGGCTATGAATATGGTGATGAATTTATTCAACTGATTGAAAAGCGCCAGTTACGCATTACCAAAGTTAACAGCCAGCGCCAATTGATTAATTTATTACTGGTTGGCCGCATTAACACAGCCATTATGTATGACATGGTAGCCGATGTGTATATTGATCAAATGGGTGTAAACAAAGACATTAGTGCTAAATTTAATAACCACATCAGTGAAATATTTGTCGCCTTCTCAAAGAAAGATCCTCAAGCTGAGCAATGGAGTAAATTACTCGACAAAGGGTTACAAACATTAAAGCAACAAGGTCACTATCAGCAATTATTGGTTCCGCTAGACTAATTATTTACCAAGGTTAACTCACAATGAGCGCAACAACTTTACCTACCACACCGCATTACAGCCCAGAATATCGCTTTAATGTGCAAATTTATTATGAAGATACTGATTTTTCAGGCGTGGTGTATCACCCCAATTTTTTAAAATACTTTGAGCGCGCGCGCGAGCATGTCATCGGCGCAGAAATATTGCATAACTTATGGCAGCAGCAACAATTAGGCTTTGCAGTGTATCGTACCGATATGGTGTGCCATGACGGGGTTGAATTTGCAGATATCGTTGACGTGCGAACGCAGTTTTACTTTGAAAGTAAATTCCGAACCGTATGGAAGCAATCTATTTGGCGACCTAACGCCACGAAAGCCGCGGTCACAGCCACAATAGAAATGGTATGCATGAACCAAAAGCGTCAATTAGCCCCCATGCCACCATCGTTAATTACCCAGCTATCGGCAGGCATGGCGTAAAATAATCGAGCGCAGTAAACAGCTTAAGCAGATAAATGATTAAGCTGTGGGTAAATGTGTTCAAACTCTTGTGCTGTGGCGGGCTTGGCAAAATAGTCGCCTTGAATCGTATCAACGCCATAAGTCCGTAATGTGTCTAACACCGACTTAGACTCTACCCCTTCTACCGTCACTTCAAAACCTAAGCTTTTAGCTAGCTCAATACTGGTTTTAACAATTTGTTTGGCGGCGAGGGTTGTTTCAAACTCATCTAAAAAAGCTTTGTCGATTTTAACTTCATCAACCGGTAAAAAGCGTAAGTATGCTAACGATGAATGGCCGGTACCAAAGTCATCAATGGCAATTTTAACCCCTATGTCGCGCAGCTGATTTAATGTCACTATGGTTTGTTCTAGCGACACCATTAACGCACTTTCGGTAATTTCAATCATGATACATTCAGCAGGTACCAAGTATTTAGCAAGCTTACTGGCAACATCATTGGCTAAGTTAGGATTATCGAGGTCGGTTGATGACAAGTTTAACGCCACCTTGACGTAAATCCCCTTCTCTCGCCATTTAGCTTGTTGGGCGACAACGGCATCTAATACCCAAGCACTTAATAAATCAATCATGCCTGTTTGTTCTGCCAGTGGAATAAACTCATTGGGTGAAATAGGCCCTAGCCCTTCGTGGTGCCAGCGAATTAACGCTTCTACTTGTTGGCACTGACCACTTTCAATATCAAGTTTTGGTTGGAATACCATATACAATTGATTGTATTTTAAGCCGTTAGGGAGCCCATTAATGATCAATAATTCACGGTACTGAGCTTTGTCGTCACCTTGATAATAAAAAGCAAGAGGCTGTTTTAATTGCTTGGCTTTTTTCAGTGCCAAATCGAGGCGCCTAAGCATTAAGCTCACATCAGCATGGTGCTCACTGAGTGATAATACCCCTAACTGAATTTTAATACTGATGGGTTGTTGTTCTATTTCAAAAGGCTGTTGCAAATCGTTTTTAATGGTTAACAGTTCAGTTAAGGTTAACTCATTAGGGAAAAACAATAGAAACTCATTGCCATTCATTCTGGCAATAAATTGTGGTTTATGGGTTACGTTTTCGATTCGCTTGGCAAACGCTTTAAGGAGTTTGTCGCCAAATATAAAACCAAATAAGTCATTCACAAATCGAAACTGCTTAATATCAACTAGCACTAGCATGCCGTCTGACACAGGCATTTTAGCGAGCATTTTACGCTTAAAGCCGACCCGATTAGTTAACCCGGTTAATTTATCTCGTTCGGTGCTAAATAGGTTAGATTGGTATATCTGATTAAGGACAGAAGTCAGGGGTTTTAACGAGGAAGATGATGTATCAAAGGTAAATGAATCTTGGTTGAGCATTTGTAATTGCAGTGCATGGGTTAATTGCTGCAAGGCGCGATATTGACGAAAATACATTCCTCCAATAATAACCGCTATAACGCCGGTCAAACACAACAAAATGAGCACAAAATTGTCCATTAACATATCATCATTAATAAAGAGTCCTATTATTCAGCATTCAGGGTATACCATCATTTAACATCAACCTAGAAACGAATATAAATTATCGACTAAAGTGGTATCGACGGCAAGCCAACAGCACACCGTCCATACGCCACGCCAAGTAGCATTATTCGTAGCTTTGCTTAATAGAATGATACATATCAATGAACTCATCACTGGCTAAGTCTTCTGGCGTTACAGGTAACCCGCGTTGAGCAAATACCCCTAAACGTTCATCTAATTCTTCACCTGCACGTAACTCTCCGGTATAAAATGCTGCCGAGCGAATAAAGTCTAAATAAGTGACTTTTTCTGGCATGTAATGTAAGTCAGCCCAACGTTCGACCACTTCCATCACCTCCGGGGCAAAATCCCATGTTTTTAATACAGCGCGGCCGATTGGCCCTTGCATTTTACGCACAAGACTACGTAATTGTTCAATTTTACTGCAAAGCTCAGGGTGGATCTCCGCTTCGGTTAATACAGGGAGCGCACCAATATTATGCACTAATCCGGCCAGCGTTAAGGTGTCACGGTCTAGGCGTTTGGTGGGGTTACGCTTGTTGTATATTTCAAGCATCGCACAAGATGAAGCCGTCACTTCAATTGATGTTTTCCATACTTCATCCATCACTTCCCATACCATTTCGTTGGTCGAAATAAACAATTGTTCCATTGCCACTGAGGTAGTAATAGATTTAATTTGCACTAAACCAATGCGGTTAACGGCGGCACTAATGCTCTCGGCTTTATTGCCGCGAGAGTATAATGCGCTGTTAGCCACTTTAATGATTCGCGCTGAAATTGCCGCATCCTGGCCGATAACATCACCAACCTGCTTAAGACTTGAATCTTTACGCGCCACCACCTCTTGAACTCGCATAGCCACTTCTGGCAAGGTTGGTAACACCAACGCATCGTCTTTAAGCTTTTTTAATAATCCAACCAAGAGTTGATGTTCGGTAGACATGCGCTCTCCATAAAATAAATACACTAGTACCAAGATTATATACCCAAACACATTCAGTTTGCGATGACTCAAAAACAGCAAGCTCAATTAATTGTGCATTTTCAATGATTGCAGCGCATTGAATCTCAATCGACCACCAAAAGTACAACCCATCTCACAATTCCTGCGGCTATATTTGTTCTCACTAATGTCCTTAAGTAAGCTTGCGCCCCCTGAAGATGTCAACCTTGTTCAAGGCCGAGAAAACTATGTTTAAACCTGAATTATTATCGCCTGCTGGCACGCTTAAAAATATGCGTTATGCCTTTGCTTATGGTGCCGACGCTGTTTATGCCGGCCAACCTCGCTACAGCTTACGGGTGAGAAATAATGATTTTAAAATGGAAAACCTCGCCACAGGGATAGAAGAAGCCCATGCACTAGGCAAAAAGCTGTATGTTGTCAGTAATATTGCGCCGCATAATGCCAAACTAAAAACCTATATTAAAGATATGGAACCCGTGATTGCCATGAAGCCAGACGCGATCATTATGTCTGACCCTGGGTTAATTATGATGGTACGTGAGGCGTTTCCTGAACAAGTGGTGCATTTGTCTGTACAAGCCAATGCCATTAACTGGGCGTCGGTAAAGTTTTGGCAACAACAAGGGATTAAACGCGTCATTTTATCGCGTGAATTATCATTAGATGAAATTGAAGAAATCCGCCAACGTTGTCCAGACATTGAACTTGAAGTGTTTGTTCACGGTGCACTTTGCATGGCGTATTCTGGCCGCTGCTTATTATCGGGATACATCAATAAACGTGACCCTAACCAAGGCACTTGCACTAATGCCTGTCGTTGGAAGTATGATGTACACCAGGCACAGCAAACCGAAACCGGTGATGTGATCGCCCTTCCCCCAGACGTACAAATTGAGACACCAACATTAGGGGCAGGCAAGCCTAGTAGCGAGATTGTATTATTACAAGAAGCTGGCCGTCCTGGCGAATACATGCCAGCATTTGAAGATGAGCACGGCACTTATATTATGAACTCAAAAGATTTACGGGCGATTCAACATGTCGACCGTTTAACCCGTATGGGCGTTGATTCATTAAAAATTGAAGGGCGCACCAAGTCTTTTTATTATGTCGCTCGCACCGCTCAGCTGTATCGTCAAGCCATTGAAGATGCTGTTGCAGGTAAAGACTTTGACCGCACCTTAATGAATAACCTTGAAGGTTTAGCTCATCGTGGCTATACCGAAGGCTTTTTGCGTCGCCATGTGCATGACGAATATCAAAATTACGAATATGGCCACTCTGTGAGTAACAATCAACAATTTGTGGGTGAGTTTACCGGTAAACGTAACGCTGAAGGCCAAGCTGAGATTGATGTTAAAAATAAATTCTCTGTGGGTGACAGTGTTGAAGTGATGACAACCGAAGGCAACTTTGTTATCTCTATTGCATCATTAGTCAATCGCAAAGGTGAACAGATAGAAGCGGCTTTAGGTTCTGGTCATTTTGTGTTTATGGATATTCCGCAAAATATCAATGTTGAACGAGCCATGCTAATGCGCAATTTACCCGAGGGAGTGGATACACGAAACCCTCATCAACCAGGTTAATAATTTATGGCATTAATCATCGATGACAGTTGTATCAACTGCGATATGTGCGAACCCGAGTGCCCCAATGAGGCCATCACCATGGGTGACGAGATTTACGAAATCGATCCTGCGCTATGCACAGAATGCGTCGGTCATTATGACAAACCCACCTGCGTGTCGGTTTGTCCAATTGACTGTATTGACCCTGACCCGCAACATATTGAATCACATGATGAATTATTAGTTAAATACGCCATAATTACAGGGCGATAACTGAATTAATCCAATTAAAAACGGCGCTTAAAGCGCCGTTTTTTTATTGGCCTGATTGCTCATTATTGAGTGTCTGAACCTTGGGTTAATGTTTGTAACATACTCGCTAGCTTGTCTACGGTTAACCTTATTGGCTTAGGCAGCGCATCAAGCTCTATCGATAACAGCATGTTTTTTACTTCAAGGCCTAATTCGGTATCACCTTCAATTCGCAGTTTACGTTGAAAAAACAACGTATCTGGATCTTCTTTAGCTGCGGCAACTAACAAGAGTTCAGGCACATTGGCGCTAAAAATCACATTCGGTTTAGTCATCGGCATAACACGTAACTTGGTATCAACACTCACTTGAAATTGTAAATCAATATCATCAACGCAAATTCCCACCCACTTATTGGCTAAAAAAGCTAATTCGCCAGAGTTAACTTGCTCAGCTAACACTAAGTTTAACATCTGATTAATAAGAGTTATTTTAAGCTTCTCAGGCATTATCGCTAATGAACGGCGACTAAATTGAGGTGCAAATTGTAAAATATGTTCAGACATACGTTGTTGTAATACTTGAGCCATGAAGGGTTCCTACTTGCAAACAGAGCATTTAATCAAGTGAGTTTACTGGCAATTTATGCAACGAAACCTGTTTTAAATCAATTCATGTTAACTCAATCACATTTACACTCCTGTTCTTTAAAAAAAATGAGAACAGTGACATGGAACTCTTATGCCCAGCTGGCAACCTCGCCTCTTTAAAAGCTGCCTTAAATGCTGGCGCCGATGCGGTCTATTTGGGGTTAAAAGATGACACAAATGCCAGGTCTTTTGCCGGGTTAAACTTTTCTGTAGAACAACTCACCCAAGCAACCAAACTCGCCCACAGTCAAGGGCGTAAAGTGTTTTTAACCTTAAACACCTTCCCAAAACCGGGACAAGAACACCGTTGGTATCTGGCTGTCGATATTGCTGCACAGCTGGGTATGGATGCACTTATCGTGGCCGATTTATCATTATTAAGTTACGCCCACCAGCATTACCCTCATCTACCGTTACATTTATCAGTTCAGGCCAGTGCAACCAACTTAGGGGCACTATCGTTTTATAAAGAAGCATTTAATATAGAGCGTGCTGTACTGCCAAGAGTGCTGTCAATCAAGCAAGTTAGAGATTTAGCCAAAGCCAGCCCAGTAGATTTAGAAGTATTTGCCTTTGGCAGCTTGTGCATTATGGCTGAAGGCCGTTGTCACTTATCATCTTATGTTACAGGACAATCGCCTAATACTGGCGGTTCATGCTCACCGGCCAACCACGTGCGCTGGCAAGACAGTGGCGCCGACAAACTCACTCGCTTAAACAATGTATTGATCGATAAAGCAGACGCCAGCCAACAATTAGGGTACCCGGTGGTCTGTAAAGGTCGCTATGTGGCTGAATACGATCAAGATGCTAAATATCTATTAGAATCCCCCACCAGTTTGAATACCTTAAGCCTGTTACCCGATTTAGCCAAAGCAGGTGTGACATCACTTAAAATTGAAGGTCGCCAACGCAGTCCAGCATACGTAAGCCAGGTAACTCAAGTATGGCGTAAAGCAATAGACACTTACTTTGCTGCACCAGATTCATTTGCCGAACAACCGCAATGGTCACAAGCTTTAGCCAAAGTATCTGAAGGACAAATCACCACATTAGGTGCTTACGAGCGCCAATGGCAATAAGGGTTACTATGAAAATCTCACTCGCCCCCATCAGCTATTGCTGGTCTAAAGCTGATGTTGAACAATTTTACCAACAGGTGGCCAACAGTAACATCGACACGGTTTACCTTGGGGAAACGGTTTGTAGCCGCCGCCGAGAGCTTAAATTTACCGATTATTTAGACCTCGCCAATATGTTGAAGACTCATGGTAAACACGTGGTTTTATCGACAATGGCGTTGATTGAAGCTCAATCGGAACTTAATGAATTAAAGCGCGCCATTGATAACGGTGACTTTAGCATTGAAGCTAACGATATGGCGGCGGTATTTTACGCTCATCAAGCTAAAGTGCCTTTTGTTTGTGGGCCAACCATAAATAATTACAACCGAGCTAGTTTGGACTTATTGCATCAAAAAGGCATGTACCGCTTTGTGATGCCTTGCGAGTTATCAAAAGATTGGCTGCAAGCGGTTATCGACACCGATAAAAAACCGCCATTCGAAATTGAAGTATTAGGCCACGGGTATATGCCATTAGCACATTCAGCTCGCTGCTTTACCGCAAAACACTACCAACTCCCCAAAGATAAGTGTCAAACCATTTGCCAGCGTCATAGCAAAGGTTTACTGGCCCAAACCCAGGAGTCACAACCGTTATTAAGATTAAATGGCATTCAAACCCAATCTGCGGCACAAGTTAATTTGATTAACCAAATCCCCGATATGATCACTATGGGTGTAAATTATTGGCGAATTTCACCCAGCAAATTTGCAGATGTTGATTTAGGCCATGAACTGGCTTCGCTATTAGCTAACTTAACCGCAGGTGATGTTAGCCAAACGAATGAGTTACCGACAAAACTGTTACCGTTTACCTCTGCGACAGATCATCAGCGCCATTGCAACGGCTATTGGTTAGGGCTACCTGGCATGCAGTATACTGAATCAGCTCAATTAGCACCTTAATCGTCCAATCAAACTGAGATGAATTAAACGCCTTCGCCAAAGCTTACTGCGCGGTTATTTTGTTATCGCGTAGTTAGCCTTGCCCCTTTCGGCTAGGATGACAACGTACCGCCTATCAAATGGTTCTGACCTTAGTGCCTAAACACTTAACACACAAATACAAAACAATTAATCAACACTATGATTATTTTATGTTTTATTTGATGTGCAACACAAAAGCACACCGCGTATATCTACCCACATTTATCTAATAACTATTCGTCACAGTTATCATTTTACATAAGGCGGATAAGGGGGTAACCTTGCCTTCCAAAAATATACAACTGAATGGACATTCACTGTGATGTTCATATTCGGCAGTTGGCAAGTGCGACTTGCATACTCAAAAAGCACATACGTAAGGTGTAGTTAACGTGACACAAAAAAAATATAATCTTAAAACAATACTGACTTTTATTATTCCGTCCCTGATTGGTCTACTGCTATTTATGACCCCTATCAGCATTGACGGTGCTATCACCATTCCGATAGCTATCGTTTCAAAAGCATTGCAATCTCAAATGGGCAGTACGATTCAGTTAATCGTAACAGCCATCGTAGTGTTAATGGCTATCGCGTCTGTACTGACAAAACTGCTTAACCCGCAATTTATTCGCAAAAATCACTTCTTGCGTACTCTATTAAAAGTCAATCTGTTTTGGCTAACCACTCGGGTACTTGGGGCGATATTTATTGTCATGGTTTATTTGCAAATAGGCCCAGAGGCTATCACCTCTTCAGCTACGGGTGGCTTAGTATTAAACGACTTAGTACCGGTATTATTTTCAGTGTTTATTTTTGCTGGGATGCTTTTACCATTATTACTTAACTTTGGATTACTTGAGTTTTTTGGCACCTTATTGACCAAAATCATGCGACCCATTTTTAATTTACCCGGCCGCAGTGCCATTGACTGTATGGCTTCATGGTTAGGTGATGGTAGCGTTGGTATTTTAATGACCAATAAACAGTATGAAACCCGCTTTTATACTGAAAGAGAAGCGGCGGTTATTGGTACCACATTCTCAGCGGTATCGATTACATTTAGTTTAGTGGTTATTTCGCAAGTCAAACTTGAACACTTATTTGTGCCGTTTTACTTAACCGTTTGTTTAGCTGGTATTGTCGCGGCGATCATTGTGCCCAAATTACCACCACTGTCATGGAAAAAAGACACCTATATTGATAACACGCCACGTCATGAAGATGACGAAAGCGTACCTGGAAATCACGGTGTTATGTCTTGGGGATTTGAACAAGCAATGCAACGTGCATCGGCCGTGGGTGGTGTTAAGCAAGTATTAGTTGAAGGCGTTAAAAACGTTGTTGACATGATATTTGGAGTGATACCGGTTGTCATGGCCATTGGTACCGTGGCATTAGTGTTGGCAGAGCACACACCATTGTTTAACTACCTTGGTATGCCATTTATTCCTTTACTAGAGTTACTGCAAATTCCGGAAGCGAGTGAAGCCTCTAAAACCATTGTGGTTGGTTTTGCGGATATGTTTATCCCTTCTATTCTCGCCAGTTCGATTGAGTCTGACTTAACCCGTTTTGTGATTGCCGCGTTATCTGTAACGCAGTTAATTTACATGAGTGAAGTGGGTGCTTTATTGATTGGCAGTAAAATTCCAGTTAACTTTTTTGAACTGTTTGTCATCTTTATCTTGCGCACATTGGTCACGCTACCTGTTATTGCACTCATGGGACATTTGCTCGTATAAATAAATACTGGCTATATTTGTGACTTACCCCATAAGGAGCGCAATGCGCTCCTTTTTTTAGCTTAAAAACTCAGCGAAAAAAATAAATTTCGAGTATGCTTAAGCAACAACATACTCAATGGTTGCAAGCAATAACTCGTTATCATTAAACGCATTAAGGGTACCCAATGGATGACAGACGCAAATTTTCTCGTATCTTTTTTGCTGCCAGCGCACATTTAGCACAAACGGAGCAAGCTTGGCGTACCAAAATTTTAGATTTAAGCCTTAATGGCGCACTGGTTGAATTACCTGAAGGTTACACAGGACAACTAAATACCATTTTAACGCTGGCATTTGTACTGCCAGAGTCTGATATTGAACTGCAAATGGAAGCCGCTATCGTGCACAAAACTCAAGAACACTTGGGGTTAAAATGTACCCATATCGATGTTGATAGCATTACCCATTTACGCCGAATTATTGAATTGAACATGGGCGATGCTGAATTACTCGATCGTGAACTATCCTCGTTGATTACACCTGCCCCCTAAGGATAATGAGTCGTTATTGTTAATGATGATTACCGTCGTTTTTACATGTTGTTAAACGAAAAAGGCAAACCTAGTGGTTTGCCTTTTCAGATCAGGACAAAAACTAATTTATCAGCTCAAGTAACTCATGAATCGTTTTAACTGGAGTAATTTTAGCGCCTAACCCTTCCATTGATTTATGGTAATTACGAAACGGAATAAATATCTCAGTAAAACCATGTTGCGCCGCCTCTTTCACTCTCGGCACGCCGCTGTCGATAGGCCTCACATCACCATTTAAGCTCAGTTCTCCCATAATGCAGGTCGTTCTTGGCACCACAAAGTCATTTAAACTGCTCAATAATGCCGTCACTAATGCTAGATCGATACAAGTTTCAGACTCATCAATCTTTAAACCTCCGACAATATTAAAAAACGTATCATGGAAAATTTTAGTCTTGGTGTGTTTACGTAAAATACCGGTTAACATTTTAATCCGATTCATATTCAAACCCACGCAAACACGTTGCGGAAATTCTGACTCGGTTTCAGTGGTTAAACATTGGATCTCCAATAATAAGTTGCGGTTACCTTTACGGATACAAGTAATGGTAGAGCCAGGTGAGTCCGTTGTAGAGCCAGACAAAAATATCTCGCTAGGGTTATCAACACTCACCATACCACGCTCGCTCATGCGGAAAATTCCCACGGTATCTACATCACCAAAACGGTTTTTATTGGCCCTTAAGGTACGGATTTGGCCGTCATTGGTATCAATATGCAACAACGAATCGACAATGTGCACTAGGGTTTGCGGCCCTGCGATTTCATTATTTTTATTCACATGGGCAATGATAAACATAGTGACGTTGTTTTTCTTACAATATTGGGTAAAAGCTTGCGCCGCTGTTTTAACTTGCGAAGGCGAACCGGGGCTACCATTAGCATTGTCGGTTACCACTGCTTGAATTGAGTCAATCACCGCAAACTTAATTTGTTTGGCTTCTAACTCTTCGATAATTGACTCAACACTGGTTTCCGATAACAGGTATAAATTGTCTTCGTTATAATTCAGTTTTAAGCGATTTACCCGGTTTTTAAACTGAGATAAAGATTCTTCTGCAGTACAGTATAACGATGCTGTCGACTGCGACATCCGCGCAACAAGATCCGACAGTAAAGTGGTTTTACCCGCACCTGGATCGCCAGAAATGATATTCACAGAACCTGTCGTCAAGCCGCCACTGAGTACCCGGTCTAACTCGCCTATACCCGTCAACCTTTTTTCCGCTTCAACGGACTCGACTTCATTAAGTTTTTTGGCCCCGCCACCCGCCGCACCGGCATAACCTAATACTGCAGGACGAGATGCTGACGTTTTAGCGGCAGATAGGCGCACCTCAACTAAGGTATTCCAGGCACCACAACGACATTGTCCCTGCCAACGCGGATAATCCATACCACAATCGTCACACACAAATGCCATTTTTGGAGCTTTAGCCATGTTACTTCCTATCATTTACTCTAATGTTTAGTATTTTAAAAATTTAACCTAAGGTTGATTTTGCGTCGCGATTAACCGTGGCACGATAAGCCAGTAATAAGATCCAGACTATTATCCTATCACTGCACTACCGAAACAAAAACTGAGATAACGTATATAAATAATCAATTAAATGAAGTTTATAGCGAAGATATATTGTTTGAACCTTGCCAAAAATAACAATCTTGTTCACACTGACATACGGTTAAGCGATAAAAGCAAAAACAACCACTTAGTATAATGTGGCAGAGGCGATGAAATAGATATTAATTTCGCACTCACACTTTTTGATGACTTTTATTCATTTACTTTTGCATCATATTAGCTTATCAATTGTAGATTGGTCATGCATAATTATAAAAATATCATAAAGAACAGTATGTTCTTGCCGATAAATATCAACCCGACTTACGATAAAACGATAATATAAATGAGTTTAGATAATCACAGTGCATTAATTGAACAACTGAAGCCCTTGTTGATGGAACCTGATTTTCAGGAAATCTTCGAGCAGTTGACTGTGGATGAATCAAACTCCACCCGATTCCTACTCAAAATGGAATTAAATAGAATTTCATCGCAATGTACTCGTATTATTGATTTACGCGACAAAACAGAATTACCGTGTGAAGAAGTCGTCATAGCCAATCAAAGGCACTTTCTTGATGAGCCAGCTAAAGAGTCGCTCATTAATGCTCTTCCCTTATATCGTAATAAATATACACTTGGTGTTTACGAACAAGTGGTTAAAGCACATAAATTACGCCGTTTAAAACTTCGTAATATTGAACCCGAAGAGCTTATCTCAGAAGACAACCCTTATTTAGTCCCAGGCGTGGTACTGGGTAGTTACTTTAACCGCTGTGAAGAACGAATGAATTACAGCATTCGTATTGCGGTGACTCAACAAGGCGTACCTGAAGTCAATGGCGTGACCTTAGATCTTTCTGTTGGCGGCGCTCGGATAAAACTCCCTTTAAAGCATCACTTAGATCAAGACAAGCCGCTTAAGCTCAAATTACTCGAACTGAGCGAAGAATTTTTTGTCGATGAACTTCAGCATGGCGTTGATTATCAAATTGTTGATATCCAAAATAAAGACGGCAACGCGGTTTTACGACTTAAACGTCTTGGCGGTGGTGAAGCACTCGACAAAGTGATTAGCAAGGTTATTCGAAGCTTTAAGTTTCGTTACAAAGTGGATGTTAATGATGTCATTGTGACTGCAACAGGGCTAGGTTATGAGCGGCATTACTTACCCCTATTAACCCACCTCCCTTTGTATATCAGTGTCAAAGACGACATACCACATATTGCTTATGAATTATTAGGGCGTGGTAACCAGCCCATACAACACTATTTTCAAGATGAGAATGAGATCAGTCAGTTACCTAATTTTTTAAATAACCGACGATTAACTCAAATCTTAAAAAGCACCAATGACATTGACCACTGTTTGCTGTTTTCATTTACTCACCACGCACAAGGGAAATTGCACTTTTACTCAGCATCATTAGCAGAGTTAAAAGCGACTAAAAACCTTCATTTATTTTTAGGTTTTGCTTCAACCAAAGCCAGTTGGCGAGTATTTAAAGTTGTTGCGCAAACCATTGATCACGGCAAAAACTACAAAACATCGACTCTACCAGGTGACGATGCACGATATAGTGCCCTAACAGAGCAACAATTAGCGCAATTTAGCCATACTCTGCAACTAATCGACTTAACCAACGAAAATGTCCGTAAGGACTACCAAAGCTGGTTTAATAAAGCTGACGTGAATGGGCTAAAGATTTTTGCGCAAGCCAAGGTTAAGCGGCACAGTATTAAAAAAGTATCGATGCCATTTAGTGAGCGTCGTCACGAAGCACGTTTTGCATTTAAAACCCTTGTAACGATTGAACAAGGTGAGAAGAAAACCAATGGTGTCACCCATGATATTTCAAGCCGAGGCTTACAGCTTATTTTAGAAGAAAGCGTCGACTTTACCGAACCCGCTCAAGTTATGTTGTCTTTTCCTCGCTTACAAGCCGCTTCCGGCAAAGCCAATTTAACTCATTTACCTTATCAACTCATTCGCAGCCGTATGAACGGTCAAACATTGCATTTAAGTGCATTGATAGGGCATACACCACATGATGGCGTTGAGTTTTTAAATAAACTGATTGCACATAATAAACAAAAACTAGAACAGTTATCAGATAATGAGGGGCAACTTAAAGAGTTAGCCGACGGACTTAAAAACTTGTTTATGCGTCAGCTGCCGGGTGTACCTTATTTTATTGAAAAAACAGTTAAATCAGCACAGATGGCCTACATTGGCATTGGCACGACCACAGATGAAATAAGCCATTTGTTTGCCCAAGACTCGGACCAAGTACTGCAATATAATTTACGACCGTTACTTGATAACAACGTATTAAAACAACAAATAATCGATCCAATCAAATCAATGAAACCTAGCCACGATATGGACTTTTTTGAGGTGTTTATTCAGCTCATCCGCCAAGCAAGGGGAGCAGTGCAAATCAAATGCATACTCAAATCGGAATTAGGCGGCAGAGACAATCAAATACAATTTATTCAGCAAAGTAAAAAAGTGGGTCGTTTTATGGCACTGCGAGTGTATCGCGGCGCCACAGACAAACCTGATATGAGTTATATTCGCCGCGAATTAGAGTATATCCATATTCATGCTAATCATCGTGCAAAACAACTTGAAGAGCAGCTATGGAAAGTCATCGGTTCTGGTGAGTTACTCGATATTACTGCCGAAGTCGAAATACGTTACCCCAGCCTAGTCATGGTCAGCAAACCTAAATAGCCACTTGCCTTATAAGGCTAAATACCACTGCTTAATTGCGATAAAATGATCTTGTTCTGCTTGCTTATTAGTTAACATTCCTGCGTGGTCATAATCAAATAAGTTTCCCTGCGCTTTAGACAATAAAGTGTATTTCACTTGCTTAAAGCCACATTCAGCAATCATATCACGCACATCAGATGGGTTACCCAATACTCGATCGTTTTTACCGGCAATAAACCAGCTTGTTGGCCATTGGGTTTGCCTTGCTGCACTTGCATAATCAAAGTCATCGTCGTGATCGACCCACTCGCCCTTTACCCAATCGATGGTTTGCAATAATGAGGCACGACTTTCGTTGTCCATACCAACACGTAAACGGTTGGCATCTAGATAGCCTTGTCTTTGAACAAAAAAAGGCGCCAAGCGATTCCAAAAAAAGTCGACCATTAACCACTTTTTGAGTGACTTAACCCTAATGGTTCGTTTAGAGCCAAATGTTAGCAAAGATGCAACACTCGTTTGCAAAGCAACATAACGTACTAAGCAGCTGGCCATTAATACTCCACCCCATGAATGAGCACACCAATGTACCTGGTTAACGAGTGGGTGACGTTGCAATATAAATTGCTGCACTAATGGCAATTGCTCACGAATGACCTCACCTTGACCCAGCTTAAAATCTCGGTGAATTTTGGGCTCGCTTAAGCCTCGCCCAGCTGTATCCATGATATATACGTCAAAACCTGCATTAGCTAAATAGCACGCTAACCCACGCCCCGACTCGCTGTAAAAAACACGACCATTGGACATGGCACCATGCAGCATCAAAATAGGAATCGTCGCCCCATGGGGAGCTTGAGGGTGAATATGCCTTACGTGAAGATGACCTTCACGATAAGGAATAAACAATGAATGTTGTAAAATGGCAGTTGTCAAAATAGGCAATATTCAAATCAATTGTGGGGTTAAGCTATCATTACTACCATGAAATACAACTTATCTAGAGTAAAAACGTTAAAAATTAACGTAAATAATAAATTTTAAGCTTGTAAACAAAACACTAAAGCACGTAAATCTAAGCGTTGAATCGCCGCATCAGCCGCCGCAATAAGTTTAGGCTTTGCATGAAATGCCAAACCAAGGTCGGCCGCTTGGATCATTGGAATGTCATTTGCGCCATCACCAATGGCAACACACTGCCCAGCCGCTATTGACCATCGCTTTGCACTTTTTGCAATCACATTAGCTTTATACTGTGCATCTACGACCTCACCCGTGACTTCACCAATCAGCTTACCCTCTTTAATCACTAACTCATTGGCATAAGCTGCATCTAAATCGAGCAAGTGTTTTAGATGACCAACAAAAGGCGTAAAACCACCAGAGGCCACCACTAATTTCCACTGATGCGACTTAAGCTCAGCAATCATAGACTCAATCCCTGGCATTAACGGTAAAGAGTCACATAGCGATTGAATGATCCCCTCATCTGCGCCCGCTAATTTGGCAACACGTTCTCTAAGTGATGCCTCAAAATCTAGCTCGCCACGCATCGCACGGGCGGTTACCGCCGCAACATCTTTACCAACGCCTGCCATGGCTGCCAATTCATCAATACACTCAATTGTTATTGCTGTGGAATCCATGTCCATCACTAATAACCCCGGCACATTAAGCTGCGCCAAAGGTTGTTGTACAAGCACGATTTCAGCGCTGACCTGTTGCGGAAAAGACATTATCCACTCGTCACTCACACTTTGAGTGGCAACCTCAAACCCGCGTAAATCGTTTTGCCTCTTAAGCTCAGCAATATGAGCCCCCGTTGGTATCAACGCTAGCCAGGATTCAATTTCCGCAGTTGCTTCAACACTAAAAATAACACGACATCGGTAAGGCAAATGAGATTGCAACTCCAATACATATTCAGACTCTTCATAGCGGTATAAAATACGACCTTGATGTTGATAAGTCTCACAAGTCTCTGAAAATAACCAATTAAGTAAAACATTATCATGCGTTTGTTGCATCAACCCGGCCTCTTGGTATGTTACGACTATCTACTGACAAAAATTTCGATTAGTATAGCTTTTTGATGATTTTCTTAAAATTGAATTGTCGCTGTACCTTTTATTCACCACTAGACAACCCAAAACAGCCTTCAATTAAATAGAAAAAACACTGAGGATTAAAGTGATTTTTGTTAAAGGTCTAAAGAAAAGACAAAAATTCAGCCGGATAATACAAATTATTATCGCTATATCACTGATTTTTGGTCTGATACATTTATGGCAAGCCAGTTTGCGAAATGGTCAAAACTTACTTAACTCGCAAACTAAAGTGATGGCTCGCTTACTCGCACAACAGGCTGCTAATGGCGCAGCACCCGCTATGTATTTACAAAATGACGAACAACTTCAATGGTTAGCGTCTGCATTAGCCGCTGATCCTAAAGTTATGTCAGTGAATATTTATAATTCGCAAGGCGTTAGGCTAGCCTTTGCTCAAAGTGTGTCATTTGAGCAGCTAGAAGCAGACTCAGAAGCATTAAAAGGTTTATTGAAACCTTACCCACCATTAATCGAAAATGTGATCCAAGATGACAACAATCTCGGTTATGTTGAGGTACGCCTAAACTTGGATATCTTTTTTGACGAGATTAAAATTTTGCACGAACAAAACATGGAGCTTCAGCAAATGATGTTAATCGTTGCTGGCTTTATTGGCTTGTTGTTATCTCGTTCGCTATCATTTAAGCGAGCTGATTTCGACCGCCGCAAAACACGGGCTAAACTGCGCAAAAAACCAAAGAGAGTTGCCTTGGTTGCGGAGTCTACGCAAACAGAAAATGATACTGTAGATAAAAAGCCCCTCACCTGAGGTGCTGCACGCTGGAGATAAAAAAAGGGGCGCTCAATGAGCACCCCTTTTTAATATAACGTTATAGATTACAGTGTTAATGCTGCATCTAAAGTCATCACGATCATGTCGTTGAAGGTAGTTTGACGCTCATCAGAAGTGGTTTTTTCACCAGTACGGATGTGGTCAGATACAGTCACAACACATAATGCTTTAGCACCTAATTCATGTGCTACGCCGTATAAACCTGCCGCTTCCATTTCAACGCCTAATACACCCATTTTTTCCATCACGTCAAACATCTGTGGATCTGGAGTGTAAAATAGGTCAGCTGAGAAAACGTTACCTACACGGATTTTAGTGCCGTGAGTTTTAGCAGAATCGACCACTGCGCTCATTAAGCTAAAGTCTGCAATTGCTGCAAAATCATTATCTTTAAAACGTAAACGGTTTACTTTAGAGTCAGTGCAAGCACCCATACCAATGATCACGTCACGTACTTTTACGTCAGTGCTAATAGCGCCACAAGTACCAACACGGATTAAGTTTTTAACACCGTAGTCTTTGATAAGCTCATGAGCATAGATTGAACAAGATGGAATACCCATGCCGCTGCCCATTACAGAAATACGCTTACCTTTATAGGTACCCGTAAAACCTAGCATGTTACGAACATCTGTTACTTGCTCAACATTTTCTAAAAATGTTTCAGCAATGTATTTTGCACGTAATGGATCGCCTGGAAACAGTACAGTTTCAGCAAAAGCACCTTCTACAGCATTAATATGTGGTGTAGCCATGTTATAACCCCTATGTTTCTATTTTATTTGATCTTGCTTTAATAATATCGACAGTTTAGCAAACACATTGAACTATATATAGAACCGTCGTTTGAAAATGTGACTAATTAATAAAAGATTCACCATAATTCATTGGTTCTAGCTTAAAGTAGCTCGCAATAGACTGGCCGATATCAGCAAATGACTGACGACGGCCTAATGAACCTGCAGGTAAACCTGCTCCATAAGCTAATACTGGTACACGTTCACGAGTGTGTTCTGTCCCTACCCAAGTCGGATCGCAGCCGTGATCTGCGGTAAACACAACCAAATCGTCTGGCTGTAAAATCGCAAAAAGTTCAGGTAAACGAGAATCAAAGTACTCTAATGCTTTAGCATAACCGGCAGTGTCACGACGGTGGCCATAATGAGAGTCGAAATCAACAAAGTTAGTAAACACGATGGTGTTATCACCTGCGCGTTTGATTTGCGCTAATGTTTCGTCAAATAACTCTTCTAATCCTGTCGCTTTAAACTTTTGCGTAATACCGCTGTGGGCATAAATGTCAGCAATTTTACCAATACTAACCACTTCACCGCCGGCGTCTTTCATTTTATCTAAAATAGTAGGTGCTGGGGGTAATACCGCATAGTCATGTCGATTACCAGTACGAGCAAAATCTGCAGGGCCAGTACCAACAAAAGGACGCGCAATAACACGGCCGATGTTATAAGGCTCAAGTTCTTCGCGAGCAATTTTGCATAAGTTGTACAGGTTTTCTATACCGAATGTTTCTTCATGGCATGCCACTTGAAATACCGAGTCAGCAGAGGTGTAGAAAATAGGCTTACCTGTTTTCATGTGCTCTTCGCCAAGCTCTTCAAGAATTTGGGTACCAGATGCATGACAGTTACCTAAAAACCCGTCTAAGCCAGCACGTTTAAGAATTTTATCTGTCAGCTCTTTCGGGAAAGAGTTGGTTAAGTCACTGAAGTAACCCCATTCATACAGAACAGGTACACCCGCCATCTCCCAGTGACCACTTGGAGTATCTTTACCAGAACTGAGCTCGTCTGCATGGCCGTAAGCACCAATCACTTCTACATCAGCATTAAAGCCATCAGCAAATTTACCCGTGCTCTCAAAGCCTGCATGACCCAAACCTAACTTAGCTAAGTTAGGCAGCTTTAAAGGTCCTTGACGGCCTACATCAGCCTTGCCTTCTGCACACGCCTGAGCAATGTGGCCAAAAGTATCAGAACCGACATCACCAAATTTTTCAGCATCGGTAGCAGCCCCCAGGCCAAAAGAATCTAGCATTAAAATAAAAGTACGTTTCATTGTGTTTTCCTTTATAAATCTGAAGCGCGAATGTAGCGATAAATTTCAGGCGTCTTTTCAGGCGCGTTATCACTCACCACGATTGCTTGTTGAACTGCCGCAGCAGCTTCTGCAAAGGCGTCTTCAGATTGAGCATGGATCATCGCTAACGGGACATCTTTGTTAACTTCTTGACCCAATGCACAAACTTGAGTTAATCCGACACTATAATCAAGCGCGTCACCCGGTTTGCGACGTCCACCACCTAACGTGACAACGGCTAAACCAAGCTCGCGGGTATCCATTTGGTAAGCAAAGCCGGAAGTATTGGCATAAACTGGACGAATAATCTTCGCATGAGGCAGATACTTGTCATAAGCCTCAACAAAATCAGTTGGACCGCCTAAACCAGAGACCATTTTAGCAAATGCTTCAGCTGCTTTACCATTATCTAATACAGTATTTAGTTTATTACGAGCATCGGCTTCGTTTTGTGCAATACCGCCCAAAACAAGCATTTCAGCACATAAGCCCATAGTGACAGCATATAAACGTGGGTTACGGTATTGACCAGTTAAAAACTGAATAGCTTCGCGCACTTCAACCGCATTACCCGCACAAGAAGCCAATACTTGGTTCATGTCTGTCAGTAATGCAGTAGTTTTAGTACCCGCGCCATTAGCAACGGCGGTAATACTGCGAGCTAATTCTTCAGACGCTTCGTAAGTAGGCATAAATGCACCGCTACCGACTTTGACATCCATGGCTAGCGCATCAAGACCTGCTGCCAATTTTTTCGATAAAATAGAAGCGGTAATAAGCGGGATAGACTCAACAGTAGCAGTGTTATCACGAATAGAATAAAAGCGTTTATCAGCAGGCACGAGATCGCCAGTTTGGCCGATAATAGCCACACCAGCCTCTTTTACCACTTTGCGAAATAACTCACTAGATGGCTCAGTTTGGTAACCAGGAATGGCATCAAATTTGTCGAGTGTACCACCGGTATGGCCTAAACCACGTCCAGAAATCATGGGTACATAACCACCACAAGCTGCTGCCATAGGGCCAAGCATCAGGCTAATAACATCTCCTACGCCACCAGTACTGTGCTTATCAATAATAGGGCCGTCTACTCGTAATGCATCCCAATTTAATACAGTACCAGAATCACGCATGGCACTTGTTAGTGCGATACGTTCATCCATATTCATGTCCTGGAAATAAACTGCCATACCAAATGCCGCAATCTGACCTTCAGATACGGTATTGTGAGTAATGCCATTAACAAAGAATTGGATTTCGGCTGTGCTTAGCGCTTCGCCGTTGCGTTTTTTACGGATAATCTCTTGAGCAAGAAACATAATACATCCCCCTTTAGGCAACCCATCACCTTTAGGATCGCCATTAATATAGGAATACTATCGTATGATAGTGTCTTTAGATAACGCATTGATGCGTCATCTAAAGTGAAGATAAAACCTAGCAGAACTCCACTAGACTATTGTCATTAGTAACCTGAAGTCGGTTTAGGCGCGTCTGACAACTCTAATGTGTGCAATAAGCTATTTAATAGGCTTGATGCGCCAAAACGGAATGTTTGGGGAGTCACCCAATCATCGCCTAAAATGCGTGCTGCTAGACCTAAAAACTCGGCGGTTTGTGCTGCATCACGTACGCCACCGGCTGGCTTAAAGCCAACGTTACGGTTTTTTTCGCTGATAACGGTTAACATAATTTCAGCGGCTTCTAATGTGGCATTAACCGGTACTTTACCGGTTGATGTTTTGATAAAGTCGGCACCAGCATCAATTGATATTTCAGATGCTTTACGGATTAGCGCAGGGTCTTTTAACTCACCAGACTCAATGATGACCTTAAGAATGGCCGCATCGCCACATTCTTCTTTACAGGCTTTAACAAGCTCAAAACCAACCGTTTCATTGCCGTCCATTAATGCACGATATGGGAATACCACATCCACTTCATCAGCACCGTAAGCAACAGCTGCACGAGTTTCTAATACCGCAATCGCAATATCATCGTTACCGTGTGGGAAGTTAGTTACTGTGGCGATTTTGATATCTTCACAGTCAAGCTCATTTAGCGTTTTACGCGCAATAGGAATAAAACGTGGGTAAATACAGATAGCGGCAGTATTGCCAGCAGGTGATTTAGCTTTGTGGCACAAGTCGATCACTTTTTGATCGGTATCATCGTCATTTAATGTGGTTAAATCCATTAAAGAAATGCCAAGTTGCGCCGCTTTTTTTAAATCAGTCATTATTGCTCTCCAAACGAAAAATCAAAGTAGATAAATTTTTATTCAGGCAACACTAGGTAACAGGCATATGATTATTATTATGGCCGGGCCTTCAGTATTGCCAGTAAATCTAGGTGATATTTACTAACCTAAGTATTCAATCTGATAACGAGTACCACGACTTGAATCCTTGAAGACCGGAAAAGATAAAACAAAGACAGTTGTTTCAACCATTCCGCGAAAAATCCATTTTAGCGCGCGAAAATAAAACTTTGTAGAGTACAAACCTTTATATAAAACTACGATACTTAGACAATAATTTTAGATAAAGATTTCAATAATTGGGTTGTTTTTTCTTTTTATTTTTAAAATTTGGAGCCGCAATCTGCGGCTCCAACATATTCACTATACCAATCTTAGAACTTGTATGTCGCTGTAAAGTAATGCGTGAAACCTGTAGATTCGAAGTACTTAGAATCTTCAATCAAGTACGCATCTTTATAGCCTTTCAAGCCATAACCAAGTGCAAAGCGATCTGAATGCCAGTGAATCCCCTGGTAAGAGATAATGCTTTGTTCTGCTTGAGAGCGACCTTGGAATTCATCATCAGCAATCTGCCAATCGATGTAACCTTGGTAAGATAGGAAGCTACCGTTTTCAAAGAAGTAGAAAGGTTTGAACCAGTTGGTGGCAATATGGATACCATTCCAATCTTTAGCTTCAATGTTGTAGTAACCCATTACGTTTAGGCCAATTTTACCTAACCATGGGATTTCAACATCAGAACCAAGACCGATCTTAGCGTTGTTTACATCACCGTCACCACGACCGTTTGATCCATCAGCGCTATAAATATTGTTCGCACCACCGCCCCATTCAAATAATGTTGCTATGTAAAGCTCTTTAACTGGACCAAAAGAAAGGTCTTTGCCAGTTAATGCATCTAAAGAAAGACGAGGAGCGAACTTCATGAACATTTTAGGAGAACCATCTTTGTCAGATGCATCATGTTCAGTTAAGTTAAACACATCAACGTAACCGTATAGGTCCCAAAGACCTGAACGACCGCCAAATTCCATCTCTAAGTAGTCATGACCAGTATGAGCAGCAGGAGAACGAGGAACCTCTTCATACGCATACATCAAGTTGAACTGCATCCATTTGTAATCATTCTTATGGATGTCGCCATCACTAAAGTCAGTAGCAGAAGCAGTAAAAGATGTTCCAGCTAGAGCAAGAGTACTTGCTAATGCAACAGTTTTTAAATTTATCATCATCAACCCCATATATTATTAAACTATCTTTTTGGATAGCACTTCTTTTCTAATCAATCGTATTTTACCGCTAATAGTACAAATCACAACAATTAATCGATAAAAAACGAATACAAAATTCTATTTTGTGAACAATATCGCGACATAATGCCTACATATTGATAACAACACTCATTGATACTAACTAGCGGTTTTAAAGCATCCTCTTTCGCAGTAATCAATCAGTTGTCGTGTCACATCGGAAATGGTGGATTAACACAAAAATCAATAACAATGTTCTTATTACACTGGGTCTCTATCGTTATAAGTGTAAAGACCCAGTGTGATAGGAGATAACCTCCTATCAATACTCTTAACTTAGATAGCTAAGAATAAACCTGCTAATGTCGCGCTCATTAAGTTAGCTAATGAACCAGCGATAACAGCACGGATACCTAATTTTGCAAGGTCATGGCGACGTGAAGGAGCCATAGCACCTAAACCACCAAGTAAGATTGCAATAGAAGATAAGTTAGCGAATCCACACAGTGCAAATGAGATAATCGCTTTAGTACGATCAGTCATCACTGCTTGTGTTGCTTCAACTAAGATACCGCCATCAGCAACATCTTTTAGGTATGGAGCAAAGTTTAAGTAAGCAACGAATTCGTTTACAACAATCTTTTGACCGATGAAAGAACCTGCAACTAATGCTTCGTTCCAAGGTACACCGATTAAGAATGCTAAAGGCATGAAGATATAACCAAGGATAAGTTCTAGAGTAATACCCTCTAGACCAAACCAACCTGTTACACCACCAATGATGCCGTTGATCATGGCAATTAAGCCAACGAATGCAATCAACATTGCACCAACATTTAACGCTAGGCTCATACCAGATGAAGCACCACCAGCAGCAGCGTCTAATACGTTAGCTGGCTTATCAGGATCTTCTGGTAACTCATCCATTTCGTTAATAGCAGTTTCTGTTTCAGGGTGCATCAGTTTGGCCATTAATAGACCACCTGGTGCTGCCATGAATGACGCTGCAACTAAGTATTGAATAGGTACACCCATTTGCGCGTAACCCGCTAGTACAGAACCAGCGATTGAGGCTAAACCACCCACCATGATGGCGAATAATTCAGACTGAGTCATTGTGGCAATGAACGGACGAACAACTAAAGGCGCTTCAGTTTGACCAACAAAGATGTTGGCTGTAGCAGACATAGACTCTGTACGGCTTGTGCCTAATGCTTTTTGTAAACCACCACCAATAATACGAATGATCCACTGCATAATGCCTAAGTAGTAAAGCACTGCAATTAAAGAAGAGAAGAATACAATGACGGGTAATACGTTAATGGCAAAAATAAAACCAACTTTAAAGTTAGCTAAATCACCAAATAAGAAGCTAATACCACTTTGTGCATAACTAATTACACTTGATACAGCGTCAGAAACACCTTTCAGAATATCTTTACCGATTGGAACATATAATACGAAGCCGGCGAAGAATGCTTGAATTGCTAAAGCACCACCAACAGTACGTATACTAATTGCTTTTTTATTGTTTGATAGTAAGAAACCTATCGCAAGTAGGGTGACCACCCCTACTAAACTCATTAAAATATCCATTAATCATCACCCTTTTGTTAACAGTTTTTTTGAATGTTGTTAACTCACCTAATTTCCGTTGATGATTATAACTGAGCGTGAAACGAAAAGCGTCGTTTTGATCAACTTTTTAGAGTTTAATTTCAATCTCTTAGGCAATAAAACCAAAATTTACGCAATCCGTTTCAAAAAAAACAATTAAAGCTCAAACAGTTGCACTGCATTTTTATTCAACTGTTCTAATATACAGACAGTTTCAGTTTTCTTTAAAAATGAGATTTCGGACACAATTCTGGTTAATGTTAAAGGGGTATTACGTTGATTCACTTCATCGAAAGGACTCATACTGGGTGAATCCGTTTCTAATAAAAAGTGATTTAACGGTAAGTCAGTCACCGCCTGTCGAAGCTTTTTGGCACTAGGGTTGAGCAATAAACCACCAATTCCTAATTTAAAGCCGAGATCGATATATTGTTGAGCCACAATACTGTTTCCGTAAAAGCCATGTACCACACCTCCTCGGCTTAACTTGGCTTTACGTAGTAACCCTAATAATTCTTGATGCGCTTTAACCGCATGTAAAATCACTGGCAATTGATATTTTTGTGCAAGCTCTAATTGCTTCTCTAATATTAACAGTTGCTTATCAGACCAATTATGCAATTTATCTAAACCACATTCGCCCACGGCAACTAAATGCTTATTTTTTCTATATTGCTTCAACTTGGCATCTAGCTTACAAATGGCATCATCAATATCATCTGGTACATACCAAGGATGGATCCCTAGCGAAAAGTACCATTGATACTTTACAGCAATGTCCAGTTGTTTATCCCAAGCGTCCACAGTCACTCCAGGGATAATGGCAGAGGTAATGCCATGGGCAGCCATCGCTGCGACCAACTCAGTTCTATCAGCATCAAACTCTGGCATATCAAGATGAGCATGGGTATCGATCATTAATCACCTACTTAGCAAATGGCACCTATTTCGCCAACAATTGGAATCAATATAGTATCAAGCACACGCTCTTTGCTACGAACCTCTACACAAACACGTCATTTAGATACAGAAAGATACCATTGATACTGTGACGAGCCGCTTAAAAAACAATAAAAAAAGGTGGCCAAAGCCACCTTTTTAACATTAAAACAACATATCGATTAACAATTAGTGTTCGCGGGTCTTAGCAAACTCAATGTCTGGATAACGCTCCATCGACAAGTTTAAATTAACCATAGTTGGCGCAATATAAGTTAAATTATCACCACCATCTAGTGCAAGGTTAGGGCTGCACTTTCGACGAAACTCTTCAAGTTTACGCTCATCTTTGCAGTAAACCCAACGAGCAGTACTCACACTAATACCTTCGTAAATAGCTTCAACGTTATATTCGCTTTTTAAGCGTCCAACAACCACTTCAAACTGCAGTACACCTACAGCACCAACAATCAAATCATTAGAGTCAATCGGCCTAAACACCTGGACCGCGCCCTCTTCTGATAGTTGCACTAAGCCTTTGAGTAATTGCTTTTGCTTTAAGGGGTCTTTTAAACGAATACGACGGAACATTTCAGGCGCAAAGTTAGGCACCCCAGTGAAACGTATCTTTTCACCTTGAGTAAATGTATCCCCAATGCGCATGGTACCGTGGTTATGTAAACCGATAATATCACCTGGGTATGCAGCTTCAGCACGATTACGGTCACCCGCCATAAAGGTCAATGCATCGCTCACATTGACATCTTTACCAATACGCACATGGTGCATTTTCATGCCTTGTTCATATCTACCCGAACAAATACGCATAAAGGCCACACGGTCACGATGCTTAGGATCCATGTTGGCTTGAATTTTAAAAATAAATCCAGAGAACTTCTCTTCATTCGGTAGCACTTCACGAGCATCTGTTTCACGCGGCAGTGGCTTAGGCGCCCATTCAACGATGCCATCTAGAATATGGTCAACACCAAAGTTACCTAATGCAGTACCAAAGTAGACAGGTGTCAATTCACCCTTTAAAAATGCTGCTTGATCAAACTCATGTGATGCACCTGCAACCAGTTCCATTTCATCACGGATTTCTGCCGCGTAAGCACCCAGTTCTTTATCAAGCTCTGGGTTGTTTAACCCTTTAATAATACGTTTTTCTTGGATGGTATGACCCATACCACTTTGGTACAGAATCACTTCGTCACGCAGAATATGGTAAACACCTTTAAATTCTTTACCTGAGCCAATAGGCCAAGTAATCGGTGCACAAGCCATTTTTAAAATGTCTTCAACCTCGTCCATTAGTTCTATTGGATCACGAATGTCACGGTCACATTTGTTCATGAACGTCACAATCGGAGTGTCGCGTAATCGTGTCACTTCCATCAGCTTAATAGTACGATCTTCTACACCTTTGGCAGAGTCGATTACCATCAAACAAGAGTCTACTGCGGTCAGTGTGCGGTATGTGTCTTCCGAAAAGTCTTCGTGACCAGGCGTATCAAGTAAATTGACGAGTGCGCCACCGTAAGGAAATTGCATAACAGAAGTTGTGATAGAGATACCACGATCTTTTTCCATTTCCATCCAGTCTGACTTAGCATGTTGTCCAGACTTTTTACCTTTAACCGTACCGGCTTTTTGTAAAGCCTGGCCGAATAATAGTACTTTTTCGGTGATGGTGGTTTTACCCGCATCGGGGTGCGAAATGATGGCGAAGGTACGACGCTTGTCGACCTCAACGTTGTTGCCTGACATGTTAACCTTGCACTAGCCGCTAAAAAAGGCGCAAATTATAGCGCCTATCGATAGAATTGGCTAGGCAAAGTAAAGTTTAACCTTCGGCAGATAATGCCACTGACTTTTGGATCATGTTTTTCATTTTTGCTAATTCAATTCTGGCGTAGCGATGTTCAACAAAATCGTAAATATTTGTCGCTAATGTTAATCGATAAAAATTAGCGGCTTGTTGGTATTGCCCTTGTGCTGCAGCGTGTTTTGCTAAATAGAAATACGCTTCACATAAACGCTCAGCATATTCTTTAGGCTGTGACAAACCCACTTTTGCCGCGGCAAACACTTGCTCTTGATTAATTTTACCTAAATAAAAATCAACCAAAACACTCGCCCAATCTTGATTCTTTAACTGTTGACGTTGTAATGCTAAATCCGCTAATGCCTGTGTGTTATCAACCGCAGATGACATTAAATAAAGCCATAGCACCCGATAGCCATCAGTAGGGTCTCGCTCAAAGAATGCTTGCATATCTTCTATCGCTAATTGATAACGCTCACCATAGTACAAGGCGATGCCACGATTAAGGTAGGCATAATCGTAACCTGGTGATAATTCCAATACACCGTCAAAGGCCTCATAGGCACTTTCAAACTCGCCTTCTTGGGTGTAATAAATACCTAAAAAATTATACGCATCGGCTAAATCAGGCTGAAGCTTAATGGCTTGGTGAAAATCAATTCGACCTAATAAACGTAAACCAACGCTGTCGTAAATGACCCCGCGGTCGTAATGAAAACGTGCACGTTGTTCATCAGTGAGCTCCATTGTTGCTAATACTTCATTTAGCTTAGCGAGGGTCACTTCCATTTTATAATCAGGCATGACAGGCGCGACAATCATTTGCCCTGCAACATCTTCACTTGAACCTTGCGTTGCAGCACAGCCTGACAACAACATACTTACACCGACAGCAACGGCAATGACTGTGGTGCGTAGTTTACATTCCATTCGTATTACCTTATCAGGTTTTATTTATATTCAATATCATAGCAATCTGCTTATCTAAGAGCTATGGACTCACACAGATTATTTTAATAAACATAAAAAAAGGAGATCATATGATCTCCTTTTTAAGTCGCTTAACATGTTAGATTAAATTACTCAGCAGTATCCTTAGTCTGAGCTTCTTTAATTGACAATCTTACGCGACCTTGACGATCCACTTCCATTACCTTAACAGCAACTTCTTGGTTCATTTGTAGGTGATCCGACACATTAGCTACACGCTCATCGCTAATTTGCGAGATGTGTACTAAACCGTCTTTACCTGGAAGGATGTTAACAAACGCACCAAAATCAACGATACGGATAACTTTACCATTGTAGATACGGCCCACTTCAACTTCAGCAGTGATTTCTTCAATACGACGAATCGCTTCTTTAGTTGCTTCACCGTTAGACGATGCAATTTTGACTGTGCCGTTGTCATCAAGTTCAATCGTAGTGCCAGTTTCTTCAGTAAGAGCACGAATAACCGCACCACCTTTACCAATAACATCACGAATTTTTTCAGGATTAATCTTGATAGTCGTAATACGTGGAGCATGATCAGAAATATCATCACGGTGCGATCCAATTGCTTGGTCCATCACGTTTAAGATATGAACACGTGCACCGTATGCTTGTTGCAGTGCGATATCCATGATTTCTTTTGTAATACCTTCAATTTTGATATCCATCTGCAAAGCAGTAATACCATCACGAGTACCGGCTACTTTAAAGTCCATATCACCTAAGTGATCTTCATCACCTAAGATGTCAGAAAGTACAACGAAATCGTCGCCTTCTTTCACAAGACCCATTGCAATACCAGCAACAGAAGACTTAATAGGAACACCCGCATCCATTAATGCTAATGATGTACCACAAACAGAAGCCATAGAGCTTGAACCGTTTGACTCAGTGATTTCAGATACTACGCGAACGCTGTATGGAAATTCTTCAGCTGAAGGCATAACAGCATTCATACCACGCCATGCTAACTTACCATGACCGATTTCGCGGCGCTTAGGTGAGCCAACCATACCTGTTTCACCAACAGAATACGGAGGGAAGTTATAGTGAAGCATAAAGCGGTTAGTGCGCTCGCCCATAATGCTATCAATCTTCTGAGCATCACGTTCTGTACCTAATGTACAAGTAACTAATGCCTGAGTTTCACCACGGGTAAATAATGCACTACCGTGTGTGCGAGGTAACACACCTGCAAGTACGTTAAGCGCACGGATCATGTCTGGTTCACGACCGTCGATACGTGGCTTGCCACTGATAATACGACCACGAACAACTTTTTTCTCTAAGCTACCTAATAAGTTGTCTACTTCACGTAAATCAACATCAGCATTCTCAGCAACTAGTGCAGCTTTTGCCGCAGCTTTAACAACACCGACTTGAACATAACGGTCTTGTTTAACTTCAATTTGATAAGCTTCAGTTAATTCTGCTTCAGCAAGATCTTTGATTTTAGCAACTAAGTCTTGGTCTTGAACTGGTGCAGTCCAATCCCAAGTAGGCTTACCCGCTTCAGCTTTAAATTCGCCAATAGCGTTAACCACAACTTGTTGTTGGTCGTGACCATAAGTCACAGCGCCTAACATGATTTCTTCAGCTAGCGATTTAGCTTCTGATTCAACCATCAATACAGCAGCTTGAGTACCCGCGACAACTAGGTTTAAGTCACTAGTAACCAGTTGCTCTACACTTGGGTTAAGCACGTATTCGTTATTGATATAACCAACACGAGCAGCACCAAGAGGACCATTGAAAGGAATACCTGAAATTGCTAAAGCAGCTGAGGTACCAATCATTGAAATAATATCTGGCTCAATTTGTGGATCAACAGATACCACAGTGATGATAACTTGAACTTCGTTTTTAAAACCGTTAGGGAATAAAGGACGAATTGGACGGTCGATAAGACGGGCAATCAGAGTTTCATCTTCTGATGGACGACCTTCACGCTTGAAAAAACCACCAGGAATTTTACCTGCTGCATATGTTTTTTCTTGATAGTTAACGGTTAACGGGAAAAAGTCGCGGCTTAAATCGGCTTCTTTTTTACCCACTACGGTAACTAATACCGTGGTATCGCCCATGCTTGCTAAAACTGCAGCATTTGCCTGACGTGCAATGACACCTGTTTCTAAGGTGACGGTATGTTGACCATACTCAAAACTCTTTACAATTGGATTCACTTGACCCATTCCTTAATTTAATGACCTTTAATTACGCGCTCAAGTATACTTCAAATACTTTGAATAGTTAAATAGGCGCGATATACAGATTGATAAATATTTAAAATAATCATTTTACTACAGTAGAACATGCCATAAATCATCAATTTGTTATAGCGAGTTCGACATTTGTTACAAATAAGTTATCCAAGGACAGGTTTTACCGACATTGTTAATGACAAAAGTGTTGAATTTGACTAAAGTTAACGCAGTGATAAGCATCTATGATTGAAGGCCAAAAGGATATAACCAATCATAAAATGGGTTTTATTAAAACTCAGCGATCATTTGTGTTTATCGCATCTACAACACAACCAAATAACGTAAAATTAGTCACTTATAAGACATGGAATACTAGATGCCCCCCAGATTTAAGTCTCTAACATGGAAACAGACTAACCTAGTGGTATTTACTGCTTTGTTTTTTGCTATTGCTATTTTTGTTGTCGAAATTGCCATTCAAGTCATCTCAACTAAAAACCAATTAGCCGATGCACAACAGGAGTTACTCAATTCTGTAGAGCAAACCACCACCAATGCTGTCTGGTCACTCGATGACAAACTCGCCAGCCAAACGCTCCAAGGGATCATAAAAGTCGATAATGTGGGTTCCGCTGTTATTGAACTTGATGATGGTTCGATGTTTGTATCGACAGCCAATCGTGCCAGTAATTCATTAGGAGCCTATGCGAGTTTAAGTCAACGACTGTTTGGTGATTTAAAAGAAATATCGCGTCCTTTGTATCGTCCATCTTACTTTGAAGGTAATCAGCGACAGCAGCAGCTTATCGGTACTTTAACCGTTTTTTACGATACACAAAAATTGACTAACAAACTGTTTGGTCAACTTCAACTAGGGTTAATCGCCACCTTAGCCAGAGCATTGTTGCTAACATTAGTATTGACTGTAGTATTTCATCGATTTTTAACTCAACCGATAGCTCAGATCAGTGAGGCTATTGATAAAATTGATCCTGACTCTCCCGATGAAAACTTATTACCCATGTCGCCAGCCCATAAAGATGATGAATTAGGCTTGGTCACCAGCAAGTTCAATCAAATATTATTGCAGTTTAGCCAAACCCAAAACAAATTACGCAAAATGGCGACTCGTGACCCACTTACCGGCTTACCTAATCGCACCTTATTGCTAGAAACCTTAAATGTCACTATTCAACGCTCACGGGTACACAAACGACACTTTAGCCTATTATTTATCGATTTGGACCGCTTTAAAAACGTCAATGACTCGCTTGGTCATGCGCTTGGTGATCAGTTTTTGGCACGTATTGCACGCATATTAGAGCGTGTGGTTGGCGACAGAGGCAGTGTGGCGCGCCTTGGTGGTGATGAGTTTGTTATTTTGGCAGACGAAATCCAAACCCCTGCTCAAGCCGCCGACTTTGTTGATAAATTATTAATTCAATTAAATACACCAGTGCAATTAAATGAACATGCAATTCACCCAGCTGCGTCAATTGGGATCTCAATATACCCAGAAGATGGTGATACCGCAGAAGATCTAATCCGCCACGCTGACATTGCCATGTACAGTGCAAAAGCCGCGGGGTCCAACCAATGGTCCTTCTTTAAGCAACAAATGACCGAACGCGCTGCTGTCAGACTTCGCACAGAAGCCTCATTGCATGATGCATTGAAAAACAATGAGTTTTTGCTGTATTTTCAACCTAAGTTTGATTTAAATACTCATAAAGTGGTTGATTGTGAAGCGCTGATACGTTGGCAAAAAGATGGGCGCTTGATAAGCCCAATGTCATTTATCCCTGTAGCCGAAGAAACTGGCATTATCATCCCTATTGGACGCTGGGTCATTGAGCAAAGTTGTAAAGTTATCCGTGAATGGCAGCGAAAGTACAATTATGCCATCCCTATTGCGGTGAATGTCGCATCACAACAGTTTGCTGATGCCAGTTTAATTTCAGATATAAAGCAATTGGCCATTCGTTATCAAATTAATCCAGAATTACTCGAGGTTGAAATTACAGAAACGTCATTAATGAATGATGTCGAACAAGCCATCATTAAGCTAGAACAACTTAAAACAGCTGGTTTTGGTATCGCCGTTGATGATTTTGGTACGGGTTATTCCTCCTTATCATATTTACGCCATCTCCCCATTACGACTATGAAAATCGACAGAGCCTTTGTGAGCGACTTGCCAAAAGACAGTGCAATTGCGTCAACAATCTTGATGCTTGGGCAACAATTAGATTTCTCGATTGTCGCTGAGGGCATTGAAAACGATGAGCAACTACAGTGGCTTAAAGATAATAACTGTGAGATCGGCCAAGGGTTCTTTTTTAGCGAACCATTGCCATTAGAAGAATTTGAACAACAGTATATTGCAGCAAATACAGCCAAAATTCTGCACGTATAATCTCATCGAATCGAGTGTGTTGCGTACTCTGAACATTATGATTGCTGCATCATGATTGCAACTACCAGAAATGTAATGATGGGAAATACCTGACATTAAATTGTAGACAATAAAAAAGGAGGCCATAAGCCTCCTTTTTTACGGTTTGCCGCTTAGTTACACTAAGCAACACATCGAATTAACGACGTAAACCTAACTTCTTGATTAGATCAGCATAACGAGCTGCATCAGTACGCTTTAGATAAGCTGTAAGCTTACGACGAGCGCTAACCATGCGTAATAAACCACGACGTGAGTGGTGATCATGGATGTGCTCTTTAAAGTGACCTTGAAGGTGGTTAATTTGAGCAGTTAACAAAGCTACTTGAACTTCAGTTGAACCAGAATCGTTTTCGCCGCGACCAAACTCAGCCAAAATTTTTGCTTTTGCTTCAGCACTTAGTGACATGTGTATCTCCAAAAAAAGTAAATGTATCTCTAGCCGATCACTAACTCAGCCAGAGCGAGCGCGGTATAATAACGAGATTAACCTGTAACCGCAATAAAAAAACACAAAAAACCGATCTATTTGTACCGTTATGACTGCTGTGTATCTTCATGCATAACAATAAGGCGTTTAGGTGCTAATAAACCATCGTCATTCATCATACCAATGCCAACAAACTTGCGTTCATCACCTATTGTTATTCGAACTAAACAATCAGGTTTTAAACCCGCTGCTTGAATCGCTTGTCCTTGCATGACGTAATAAAGCATGGCATCAGGTAGGTTAATTTCAGGGAAATTAGCCACCGCAGTATCCATAGGCAACAACAAAGGATCAAGTAAGGTTTTAGGCGCGATCTCTTGCTCTTGAGCCTGAGCCAATAATGCTTCTAGCTCAGCCAAACTGACCATCTTTTCATATGGATAGTCTGCAACTTGAGTGCGGCGCAACATAATCACATGCGCACCACAACCTAACATCTCACCTAAGTCATCGATAATAGTGCGAATGTAAGTCCCTTTAGAGCAGTGAATGTCTAGGGTTAACTCATCACCTTCAAGCTTAATAAAGTTAAGCTCAAATACCGTTATAGGACGCGATTCACGCGGCACTTCAATGCCTTCGCGCGCATATTTATACAAGGGTTGACCTTGGTATTTTAACGCTGAATACATCGACGGAATTTGTTGGGTGGTTCCACGAAAGAACTCGAGCTTTTCATCTAAAAGAGCTTGAGTAAAATCCACTGGACGCGTTTGCACAACTTCGCCGTCTGAATCACTGGTGTCAGTACGTTGACCAAGCTTTGCTGTGACAAGGTAACGTTTATCAGCATCGAGTAAATGCTGAGAAAACTTAGTTGCCTCACCTAAGCAAATCGGTAACATACCAGTGGCTAATGGATCTAATGCCCCGGTATGGCCGGCTTTATTAGCATTAAAGATGCGCTTAACCCTTTGCAAAGCAAAGTTAGAGCTCATGCCAGTATCTTTATCGAGTAATACGATTCCGTCGATGAAGCGACCTTTAGGGCGACGAGCCATTAATCTTGCTCCTTGTCACCATCAATAGAATCACTGCTTTCTGATGCTTGTGGGTCATATTGCTGCTGTTTAGCTTTATCTTTGTTGATGACCTGAGTTACTAGGTTAGACATACGCATGCCTTCTACCAATGAGCTGTCATAAACAAAACGTAATTCAGGCATAACACGTAATTTCATACGCCCTGCCACTAATGTACGAATATATGGGGCTGCAGCACTAAGTGCGTCTACTTTTTGTTGTACAAGCTCAATGTCTTCTTCAAAAAAAGTCACAAACACTTTTGCATAGCTTAAATCACGTGAAACGTCTACGTCGTTTACGGTAACAAAGCCTATGCGGGGATCTTTCATATCGCGTTGTAACACCATTGCAAGTTCTTGCTGGAGCTGTTGGGCGATACGTCGAGTACGACTAAATTCTTTTGCCATGATGATGTGCCATAACGTTAGGTATACAATCAAAAAGGGCGGCTAATGCCGCCCTTCCAATGGTGCTTATAAGGTGCGAGCTATTTCGACTGTTTCGAAGACCTCAATTTGGTCTCCTACTCGAACGTCGTTGTAGTTCTTCACGCCGATACCACATTCCATGCCATTCCGGACTTCTTGTGCATCGTCTTTAAAGCGACGTAATGATTCAAGTTCACCTTCGAAGATAACCACGTTTTCACGTAGTACACGGATTGGCGCGCTGCGCTTAACCAAACCTTCAGTAACCATACAACCGGCAATAGCACCCAGTTTAGGCGACTTAAACACATCACGAACTTCAGCAAGACCAATAATTTCTTGTTTAAATTCTGGTGCAAGCATACCAGTCATTGCAGCGCGAACTTCATCAATTAGGTTATAGATGATGCTGTAATAACGTAAATCAACACTTTCAGCTTCAATCGTTTTACGAGCCTGTGCATCAGCACGAACGTTAAAGCCAACAAGGATTGCATTAGAAGCTGCAGCAAGTGTTGCATCAGTTTCAGTTAATGCGCCTACGCCACGAGCAATAATGTTCACTTTAACTTCGTCTGTAGACAGTTTAGTTAATGAATCACAAATTGCTTCTAGTGAGCCTTGTACATCCGCTTTAAGGACGATGTTCAGCTCTTGTACTTCACCTTCTTCCATGTTTGCAAACATGTTTTCTAGCTTAGACTTCTGCTGACGAGCTAACTTAACGTCACGGAATTTACCTTGACGATAAAGTGCAACTTCACGTGCTTTACGCTCATCACGAACAACTGTTGCTTCATCACCTGCTGATGGCACACCTGAAAGACCTAAAATCTCAACAGGAATAGAAGGACCGGCTTCAGTGATTGCTTTACCGTTTTCGTCTTTCATCGCACGGATTTTACCGTACTCTAAACCACACAAAACGATATCACCTTGGCGTAATGTACCTTCTTGAACCAAGATAGTTGCCACAGGGCCACGACCTTTATCAAGTTGTGATTCAATAACCACACCAGCAGCCATTGTATCGCGTACAGCTTTAAGCTCTAACACTTCAGCTTGTAACAAGATACCTTCTAACAACTCATCAACACCGTCGCCTGTTTTGGCTGACAAGTGGACGAACATGTTGTCTCCACCCCAATCATCAGACATAACACCATGTTGAGAAAGTTCGCTCTTAACGCGGTCAGGATCAGCTTCAGGCTTATCCATTTTGTTAACTGCTACGATTAACGGCACGTTACCAGCTTTAGCATGTTGAATAGCTTCAATCGTCTGCGGCATTACGCCGTCATCGGCAGCAACAACCAGAATAACAATATCGGTTGCCTTAGCACCACGAGCACGCATCGAGGTAAACGCTGCGTGACCAGGAGTATCAAGGAAAGTGATCATGCCATTGTCAGTTTCAACATGGTATGCACCGATGTGCTGAGTAATACCACCGGCTTCGCCATCGGCGACTTTAGCTCGACGAATGTAATCAAGTAGTGATGTTTTACCATGGTCAACGTGACCCATGATAGTTACAACTGGCGCACGTGATTCTAAAATAACGTTATCATCACGGTCTTGCAGTACTTGATGTTCTAATTCGTTTTCACGGATTAGAACCACTTTATGACCCATTTCTTCTGCTACCATTTGGGCAGTTTCTTGGTCAAGTACTTGGTTAATGGTTACCATTGAACCCATTTTCATCATTTGCTTGATGATCTCAGTGGCTTTAATTGCCATTAAGTGAGCAAGTTCAGAAACGGTAACAGTTTCACCAATACGCACATCACGTGTTACCGCTGCGGCTGGTTTGTTAAAACCATGAGCCATAGACTGCGGTGCTGTACTGCGGTTACGCATGTGTTTTTCACGACCGTCACGCGCATCTTTACCACCACGTTTTTTGTTGGTGTTTTTGTTGCGTGCACGACGACCACGTTTTTCATCATCTGCATCTGAGCTATCTTCAGCTGCACGAGCAACTTTAGACGTCGTAATGTGGTGATCGCTGTTCTTCTCGGCTTCTAAACGCAAGCGCTCTTCTTCGGCCCAACGCTTCGAGTTTTCTTCAGCTAATTTGCGGGCTTTTTCTGCCGCCTGTGCTGCTTCTTCTTTCTGCTTTTCGGTTAATACCGCTTCTTGAGTTGCTTTTAAGCGCTCAGCTTCAGCTTTTGCTGCTGCCGTTTCCGGATCGGTTACTTTAGGCGCTTTTGGCTCTGCTTTCGTTTTTTCTGATTTCACTTTGGCTTCTGCTTCTGCTTTTTTCTTGGCTTCTGCATCAGCTTTAGCTTCTGCTGCTGCCTTTGCTTTTGCTTCTGCTTCGGCCTTTGCTTTAGCTTCTGCTTCTGCTTCGGCTTTGGCTTTTTCTTGCGCTTCTAATTCAGCTTGTTTCGCTAAATCAGCGTCATCACGTTTAACAAAAGTACGTTTCTTACGAACTTCCACTTTCACGTCTTTAGACTGGCCACCCGTACTCGCAACGCTTAACGTTGATACAGTTTTACGCTGAAGCGTCATTTTAGTCGGTGCAGAATCTGCGCCGTGCTGTTTTTTCAGAAAATCTAAAAGCTGCTGCTTTTCTTGTTCTGAAACGCTGTCTTTTTGTTGCTTCTTAATACCAGCATCTGAGAATTGTTCGATTAAACGCTCAACCGATTTTCCCACTTCTGCTGCTAATTTTTCTACACTTGTATCTGCCATCAATTAAATCCCCCTGTTGATCGACTTATGCTTCTTCGCCAAACCAACAGATGTTGCGGGCAGCCATAATAAGCTCACCTGCTTTTTCTTCTGTTAATTCTTCAATATCAATTAAATCGTCAATACCTTGCTCGGCCAAGTCTTCTAAAGTCACTACGCCTTTGCTCGCTAGAACATAAGCTAAATGTCTTTCTAATCCTTCCAATGCTAATAAATCATCACTTGGCTCTGCACCATCTAACGCTTCTTCAGTAGCTAGAGCTCTTGTAGAGATAGCTGCTTTTGCACGTTCACGTAATGCCGCGACGATTCCTTCGTCAAAGCCTTCTATAGCGAGTAGTTCAGATTCTGGGACATAAGCGATTTCTTCAAGTGAAGTAAACCCTTCATCAGCTAATACACCCGCAAAATCTGTATCTACATCTAACGAAGCTACAAACAAATCAATCACTTTCGCACTTTCTGCTTGGTGTTTCTTGTTCATGTCTTCTACTGTCATTACGTTTAATTCCCAACCTGTCAGTTGAGTCGCTAAACGTACGTTTTGGCCATTACGACCAATAGCCTGTGCTAAGCTGTCTGCTTCAACAGCGATGTCCATAGAGTGGTTGTCTTCGTCCACAATAATAGACGCAACATCGGCTGGCGCCATGGCATTGATCACATATTGAGCAGGATTATCATCCCACATCACAATATCAACACGCTCGCCACCTAATTCGTTTGATACGGCTTGTACACGTGCACCACGCATACCAACACAAGCACCAATTGGGTCAATACGACGGTCATTTGATTTGACTGCGATTTTAGCGCGCGCGCCTGGATCACGAGCAGCCCCCATAACCTCAATCATTTCGTCGTAAATTTCAGGTACTTCTACACGGAAAAGCTCGATTAACATATCAGGCTTACTGCGTGTTAAAAATAACTGAGCGCCACGAGCCTCAGGACGTACTGCGTACAATAATGCACGAACACGGTCACCAGGGCGGAACGATTCACGGCTAATTAAATCTTCTTTAAATAATACGCCATCAGCGTTATTACCTAAATCGACAACCACGCTTTCACGGGTACTTTTCTTAACGACACCAGTAACGATTTCGCCTTCACGCTCAATAAATTGTTCAACAATTTGTGCGCGTTCAGCTTCACGTACTTTTTGTACGATAACTTGCTTAGCGGTTTGCGTGGTAATACGGTCGAAAGCAACTGAGTCAATTTGATCTTCAATAAACTCACCCACTTGAATACCAGGCTCTTCAAACTGCGCTGCTTCAAGCGTGATTTCGCTGTATGGATTTTCTAAGGCTTCACCCTTATCATCAACCACCATCCAACGACGGAAAGTATCGTAGTGACCGGTTTTACGATCAATCGCAACACGAACTTCAATATCACCTTCGTATTTTTTCTTGGTAGCAGTTGCTAAAGCAATTTCTAGCGCTTCAAAAATTTTCTCGCGCGGAACGCCTTTCTCATTGGAAACCGCTTCTGCGACTAGCAGGATCTCTTTATTCATTTGGTCTTGCCTCGTTCTTCACCTGAAACTATCAAAACTTAGCGATAATGTTGCCTTTACGGATGTTATCCAAAGCAACAATCAAGTCTTTACCATCAACTTTGATGGTGAGCATTTGCCCATCAACACTAGTGATGACGCCTTTTAAATTTCGACTACCCGCAACAGGCATAGTCAACTGTACTTTCGCATCTTCACCAATGTAAGCGGCATATTGCGCTGCTGTAAATAACGGTCTATCTACTCCAGGCGAAGATACTTCTAATGTGTATTCTGTAGAAATTGGGTCTTCAACATCCATAACTGCGCTAACTTGACGACTGGCCTCAGCACAATCTTCAATGTTGATGCCATTCTCGTGATCAATAAACACACGTAGAATTGAATGACGACCAGCTTGAACATATTCAATGCCCCAAAGCTGAAAGCCTGACGCCTCAACTGGAACCGTTAATATTTCAACTAGCTTGGATTCTATTGTTGCCAAAAATGACCCCCAAAAAAAACAAAAAAAGGGCTAAAAGCCCCAGAGCAACCCGCAAAAACCACGGGGATTTAAAAGTCCATATAACAAAAAACCCCGTAATCACGAGGTCATTTTATTATAGAACCTGTAAATTGCGATTTAATTTCAACAGAAAATAAATCACAAGGAGCTGGTTGCGGGGGCCGGACTTGAACCGACGACCTTCGGGTTATGAGCCCGACGAGCTACCAACTGCTCCACCCCGCGTCAACTGCATGCAAGTATATTGATTTACGTCATATCTTGCAATAACTAATCAAACACAATCCTTGGTTTGTTAGTTAAAATTTGGTGCCGAGAGCGGGACTTGAACCCGCACGTCCGTTAAGACACAGCCACCTCAAGGCTGCGCGTCTACCAATTCCACCACCTCGGCGTCACCTGGTTTACTAGTCAGGAATTTTAGTTTCTGACTGTTCGGTTTGCACAGGCGCTTCATCAATGATTTGCTCTGCTGCAGTACCTAAATCGTTCCATTGATCATTCTGCTGTGTGTGGTTGGCACTTAAGTTACCAATCACTAAACTTAACGCGAAAAAACCAATCGCTAAGACAGCAGTTGAACGGGTCAGAAAATTACCTGAACCGCTTGAGCCAAATAATGTGCCTGAAGCACCGGCTCCAAAAGATGCGCCCATGTCGGCACCCTTTCCTTGTTGAATTAAAATTAAGCCTACTAGACCTAACGCAACCACCAAGTATACAACTATAAGAACTTCGTACATATTATTACGCGCTCATCGCTATGGTACATAAACTTAAAAACTCAGTTGAGTTCAGACTTGCACCGCCAATCAGACCACCATCAACATCAGGTTGGGCAAAGATATCTGCCGCATTATTGGGGGTAACACTACCACCGTAAAGAATCCTAATGTTCTCTCCAATAAATGGAGACACTTCAGAGAGGCGGCTGCGAATAAACGCATGAACTTCTTGTGCCTGCTCTGGTGTAGCGCTTTTACCGGTTCCTACTGCCCATAAAGGTTCGTAGGCGATAATTGCGTTATCAAAAGCCATGGTACCGTTTTTTTCAATTACTATATCTAACTCTTCAGCAATCACCTCAAAGGTGCGTCTTGCTTCACGAGCAGGTCCAGATTCACCAACACACAGTATGGGTGTAAGACCATTTTTTTGTGCAGCAGCAAATTTTTCTGCCACTATATTACTCGTCTCTCCGTACATACGGCGACGTTCGGAATGGCCGATAATGACATATCGACATCCTGAATCTTTTAGCATCTGCCCGGAAATTTCACCGGTGTACGCACCAAAATCATGTTGACTAAGATTTTGCGCGCCCATTCTAACAAGCGCTCCATCTAAGGTTTGCTTATTGGCTTCAAGCAGTTGCCTAACACTTTCAAGATAAATTGAAGGTGGGCATAAAACCACTTCAGCGGAATCATTTTGGAGCTTCGAGGCAAACTTCTTGAAAAGCTCTTCAGCTAATGCTGAATTACCATTCATTTTCCAGTTGCCAGCTACCATAGGACGTCTGAGTGCCATCACTGTCTCCTTTGAAAGCGGCGTGAATAATAGCGAACCACTTATCAAGTTACAATAGCTAAAAGGGGAATATTTCAGTTTAATGGTCGAAGCGTCTACTTTTTAAGCGCGCAACTACGTTACTGAATATTCAAATAATTAACATGCTGCTTTTACAGCCTCTGCGATACGATTTGCATGAGCAAGCACGAGTGAATGATCATCACCTTCAACCATTACACGAATCAACGGTTCAGTACCCGATTTACGCAGTAATACTCGGCCACGGACACCTAATTGCTTTTCGACATCAGCTTGTGCAGATTTAACCGCATCAGTATCGAGTGGATTAGTCGTTCCTTCAAAGCGAACATTGACCAACACTTGCGGTAACATTTTCATGGCATCAGTCAATTGCTCAAGGGATGCTTGCTGTCTTTGCATAGCGGCAAGCACCAAAATACCCGCAACGATACCGTCACCGGTTGTACCATGATCGAGATTGAGTATGTGACCAGAGTTTTCACCACCTATACGCCAATCATGCTGTTTAAGCATCTCCATGACATATCGATCACCCACTTTTGAACGAACAAATGGAATATCAAGTGCTTGCAGTGCTAAGTGTAACCCTAAATTTGACATTAAGGTACCCACTACACCGCCTTTTAAAATACCACGTTTTTGTGCATCTACCGCTAAAATATACAGTATTTGATCGCCATCTATGACTTCACCACGATTATTTACCATCATAATGCGATCGCCGTCACCATCGAGGGCAATGCCTAAATCAGCTTTTTCCGCTAAGACGGTTTCGCAAATTTTTGCCATTGAGGTAGCGCCAACTTTGTCATTAATGTTTAAACCATCTGGTTTATCGCCAATTGCGACAACATCAGCACCTAATTCGCGAAATACATTGGGGGCAATATGGTAGGTTGCGCCATGGGCACAATCAACCACAATTTTTAATCCCTCGAGGGTCTGATCTGCTGGGAAGTTACCCTTACAGTATTCAATGTAACGCCCAGCGGCATCTTCAATTCGTCTTGCTTTGCCTAGTAAGTGCGATTCCACACACACTAATGGTTTTTCAAGCTCGGCTTCTATTTCAAGCTCAATGGCATCATCGAGTTTACTGCCGTCGGTTGAGAAGAATTTAATGCCATTATCGTAATATGGATTGTGTGACGCACTGATAACAACCCCAGCTTCGGCTCTAAAGGTTCGTGTCAAATACGCTACAGCTGGCGTTGGCATTGGTCCAAGTAGTAATACATTTAAACCTGCAGCCGATAACCCAGCTTCTAACGCTGATTCAAATAAATATCCCGAAATGCGAGTATCTTTACCAATAATGACTTTTTGAGTGCCACTGCGAGATAATACTCGACCTGCCGCCCAGCCTAATTTTAATGCAAGCTCTGGGGTCATCTTGCCTGCCCCAACTTTACCGCGAATACCGTCGGTTCCAAAAAATTGTCTTTGTTTCACATGTCCCCACTTAAGTGATTCACTTTGTGATTAATATTATTATGTTTTTTGTGAATGCTATGCACTCAAACTTTCATTTATAGTTGTTCCATGGTGGCAGACATGACCTTTAGTACATCAACTGTTTCTGCTACATCATGAACACGAATAATCTGCGCGCCTTGTTGTGCCGCAATAAGCGCACATGCAAGACTACCCGCTAGGCGCTGGTCGGTATCGCGCCCCAGTAAATGACCTATCATGCTTTTACGAGATAAACCGACAAGTACGGGTAAATGAAATTCATGTAATGCCGGCAACATGGCTAATAGTCGATAATTATGCGCTAAAGTTTTACCAAAGCCAAAGCCCGGATCAAGGATTAGGCGTTCACGCTCAATACCCGCGGCTTCACAATACGCGATACGCAATTCGAAAAATGCGGCAACCTCGTCTACTACATCATCATATACTGGTGCATCTTGCATTGTCTGTGGTTCGCCTTGCATGTGCATTAAGCAAATAGGCACATCAAGCGATGCTGCCATGGCTAACGCGCCCGGCGCTTGCAACGCTCTTACATCATTAATTAAGTTGGCACCTGCATTCACTGCGGCTTCCATCACTTCGGGTTTGCTGGTATCAATTGAAATCCACACATCATGTTTTTTAGCGGTATATTCAATAATGGGCAGCACTCGTGCGAGCTCTTCTGCCACAGAAACTTCAGCAGCCCCTGGGCGAGTCGATTCACCGCCAACATCAATCACTAATGCACCTTGTTCAACCATATGGTCAACATGACGACAAGCCTGTTCAAAACCAGTATAAGCACCCCCATCAGAAAATGAATCCGGTGTGACATTGACGATACCCATAACAACAGGCGCTGATAAATCGAGGGTTTTATTGGCATGAGTAAATTGAAACACTGGGATGTCCTACAATAAGATTAAAAACAAGAAAACCCCTTTCGGGGTTTTCTTTATTAGCGAGTATATTTATTTAGCAGGTGATTCATCTGCATCATTAATATCAGCCTTTGGTGCTTCTTCAGGCTTTTCGTCTTCAACTTTTGGGGCGCTATTTCCGCCATCTTTGTCGTCAGACGATTCATCCTTTTGCCATTCGGCTGGCATCCGTACTTCACGGCGATTCATCAAATCATCAATTTGCAATGAATCAATCGTTTCGTATTTCATCAAAGCATCTTTCATCGCGTGTAAAATATCCATGTTGTCAGTCAACATAGTTTGCGCGCGTTGATAGTTTTTATCGATAAAGACTTTGATTTCAGAATCAATAAGCGATGCAGTATCACCTGACATGGCTTTAGATTTACCCATACTGCGACCTAAGAACACTTCGTTGTCTTCTTCGGCGTACAATAATGGACCTAATTTGTCTGAAAAACCCCATTGAGTGACCATATTACGCGCAATTGATGTCGCGTATTTGATGTCTTGGGAAGCACCGGTAGACACTTTGTCACTACCATAAATAAGCTCTTCTGCTAAACGTCCGCCATAAGCAACCGAAATTTGTGACTCTAACTTGCGACGACTTTGGCTAATGGCATCAGCTTCAGGTAAGAAGAAGGTCACACCCAACGCACGGCCGCGAGGGATAATCGTCACCTTATGCACAGGATCATGCTCAGGAACTAAACAGCCTACAATTGCGTGGCCAGCTTCATGGTAAGCGGTCATTTCTTTTTCAGACTCAGACATCACCATCGAGCGGCGCTCAGCACCCATCATGATTTTATCTTTAGCGCGCTCAAACTCTTCCATGCCAACAACACGGCGGTTGCCACGTGCAGCAAAAAGTGCGGCTTCGTTAACCAAGTTGGCTAAATCAGCACCAGAAAACCCAGGAGTACCACGGGCAATCACACTGGCTTTAACATCGTCAGATAGTGGCACTTTACGCATGTGCACTTTTAAAATCTGCTCACGACCACGTACATCCGGTAAGCCTACAACCACTTGACGGTCAAAACGACCAGGACGAAGTAATGCAGAGTCTAATACGTCTGGACGGTTAGTCGCAGCAATAACGATAATACCTTCATTACCTTCAAAGCCATCCATTTCAACCAACATTTGGTTTAATGTTTGTTCGCGCTCATCATGACCACCACCGACACCCGCGCCACGCTGGCGACCTACTGCGTCAATTTCGTCAATAAAGATAATACAAGGCGCAGATTTTTTAGCTTGTTCAAACATGTCACGCACACGAGATGCACCAACACCCACAAACATTTCTACGAAATCAGAACCAGAAATAGTAAAGAAAGGCACCTTAGACTCGCCAGCAATCGCTTTAGCAAGTAATGTTTTACCGGTACCAGGTGGTCCCACCATTAACACGCCCGTAGGAATACGACCGCCTAACTTTTGGAACTTTGTTGGATCACGTAAGTAATCAACCAGTTCTTTTACTTCTTCTTTTGCTTCATCACAACCCGCAACATCAGCAAAGGTGGTTTTAATTTGATCTTCGCTCATCAGCTTGGCTTTACTCTTACCAAACGACATTGCGCCTTTACCGCCACCGCCTTGCATTTGTCGCATGAAGAAAATCCATACACCAATCAGCAGTAACATAGGGAACCATGAAATAAAGATTTGAGTTAAGAAGCTAGACTCTTCAGCTTCCTGACCTTTCATGGTGATGCCTTTGCGGTCAAGATCGTTAATTAAGTCTTGATCATACATCGGCATGATAGTGGTGAACTTCTCGCCAGTACGTTTAGTACCTTCAATCGTTCGTTGGTCGCTTTTAACTTCGACCGTGTTGATTTGACCATTTCGAACATTGTCCAAAAAGGCGGAGTAATCCATCTTCTGCGAATTCGAAGAAGAGGGGGAATAACCCTGAAACACTGACATCAACACAACAGCGATGACAACCCAGAGTATTAAATTTTTTGCCATGTCACTCAAATTACTAGACCTCTTAACAGTCCTGCGATTATTAACGTTAGACTACTACAACTTGTAACCAGTCGCCACTAGATAGACTTCTCGAGAGCGAGCTCTAGAGGAGTCTGGTTTACGGGTTTTTACTACTTTGAATGCCTCTTTGACTGTTTTCATGTACTCGTCAAAGCCCTCCCCCTGAAAGACCTTAACAGCAAAACAGCCATTAGGCGCCAACACTTGATGACACATATCTAGTGCTAATTCCACTAAATACATAGCCCTAGGTTGGTCTACAGCATCCGAACCACTCATATTCGGTGCCATATCTGATAGTACCACATCCACTTTATCTTGCCCTACTCGGTCAAGCAATGCTTGTAATACTTTGTCTTCTCTAAAATCACCCTGAAGAAAATCAACACCCACAATTGGATCCATGGGTAAAATATCACACGCGATAACTTTACCTTTTTCACCCGCTAATTTAACAGCGACTTGTGACCATCCTCCAGGAGCTGCACCTAAATCAACAACCGTCATACCGGTTTTAATTAAATTATCTTTTTGTTGGAGTTCTTCTAACTTAAATGCCGCACGTGAACGAAGTCCGCGCTTTTGCGCCAATTTCACATAGTGATCATCAAAGTGTTCTTGCATCCAACGAGCAGAACTCGCCGTACGTTTTTTGGTTACCATTTAAATTCCGCAACGATTCAGAGTTACATAAGCTTTATATAAGGGTAGAATACCGGTTTTTCAACAGTAACTCAGAAAAAGTTGGTACAAATGAACTTAACAACCAAACAAAAACAGCATTTAAAAGGTCTGGCGCACAGTCTAAAGCCAGTGGTGCTGCTTGGTGGCAACGGACTAACTGAAGGTGTTCTGGCTGAAATTGATAGCGCTCTTACTCATCATGAATTGATTAAAGTGAAAGTAGCCTCTGCAGACAGAGAGCTTAAAAATGCCATCGTTGACGCCATTGTACGTGAAACCCAGTCTGCGAAAGTGCAACTTATTGGTCATGTATTAGTTATCTTCCGTCACTCCCCAGAAATGAAGATTGCCTTGCCAAAAGCAAAGTAACACAATGTTCGATGAAAAAGCCGCTGATTTCAGCGGCTTTTTTATAAAAAATAAATTTTACTCAATATCCCTAAGGGGTATCTGGTAACGGTTCGACGATATAATGCTCAGCTTTAAGCCCTAAAAATTCCGGTAGCGTTGCCCCTACAGAAATCGATGACCAAGTCCCTGTTAAAATGCCAATAAACATCGCAATCGAAAACCCTTCAAGTGGTGCACCGCCCATCACCCATAATGCAACCACTGTTAACAATGTGGTCCCCGATGTCACCATAGTGCGTGAAAATGTAGACCCAACGGCCAAATTATTAATCTCTGACGTTCCCCATTGCGGTTTTGCGATAAGCTGTTCGCGTATTCTATCGGCAATAATGATTGAATCATTCAGCGAATAACCCAAAATGGCTAAAATTGCCGCTAATATCGTTAAGTTAAATTCCATTTGGCTTAAGGCAAAAAAGGCTAATACAAATACCACATCGTGCACTAAAGCAAATAAGGCACCAGATGCAAGACGCCATTCAAATCGGTAACTTAAGTACCCCATAATACAGAGCATTGCCACTAACAACGCTAAACTACCTTGCTCAATGAGTTCTTGGCCAACTTGCGGACCCACTATGCTGCTATTCAGTACCGTCAGCTCTGACGCTAAAGGCGCTAAGACTTGCTGTAATTCAGGACGTTGATTTTCATCAGGGATATCGGCATAACGTAATACCCAGCGTCCTGGCTCACTGGCAGAAATCACACTCACATCTTGCTGGTAGGCTGCGGTCATTAACGGTTCAATTTCGCTAACAGTAATACGTTGATCTATTTGAATCTCGGTCACTACACCACCGGTAAAATCCAATCCCCAATTAAACCCCTTTACACCTATAACGGTTAATGACAACAGCATCAACACAATTGAAATAATACTCGATGCATAACGCCATTGAGTTAAATATGGTAATTTGCTTGCTGATTTTCTCTGTTGATTGTTTGTCATGTGATTACACCTTAATCGCGCGACGAGTGTCACGGCCATACACTAAATTAATGATTGCCCTAGACGCAAAAATGCCGGTAAACATACTGGTTAATAACCCTAAACCAAGGGTTAATGCAAAGCCTTGAATCGGTCCATTACCAATTGAAAACAACACCAAAGCGGTAATCATTGTGGTGAAGTTAGCGTCGATAATGGTTGAAAAAGCGCTGTCAAAACCAACATCAATAGCGCTAGCAAAACTGCGCCCGTCAGCTAACTTATCTTTAATGCGTTCAAAAATAAGCACGTTAGTATCAACAGCCATACCGACAGTAAGCACTAACCCAGCAATGCCTGGCAGAGTCAGTACAGCACCAGGAATGAGTGCCAATAAGCCAAACAACATGACCATGTTGGCAATCAGTGCCACGTTAGCCACCCAACCTAAGCGGCGATACCAACACGCCATAAATAATAAAGTGACCGCCAGGCCTAATGCTAATGCAGCAAAACCATTAGCAATGTTTTCAGCCCCTAAGCTTGGGCCAATGGTACGTTCTTCCACTATGGTAACTGGCGCCGTCATTGAACCCGCTCGAAGCAATAGCGCCAATTGTTGTGCCTCTTGATGCGTTCCTGCACCAGTGATTTCAAATTTACTGCCTAGCTGGCTTTGAATGGTCGCAACACTAATAATTTTGGTGGTTTGCTGTGCTTGGCCTTTATCATTTCGGCTATATTCGCTATACGCTGTCGCCATCGGTTTACCGATATTGTCACGGGAAAAGTCCGACATGAGCTTGCCACCGGCGGAATCTAAACTGATATTCACTTTTGACATCCCAAAGTCACCCACAGCGGCACGAGCATCAACAATATGATCGCCACCTAATACGGGCTTGCGAGCAACATAAACCGGTTGACCGCTTTTATCTTTCAGCACGATGGCATTTACAACCCCGGTTTCTGCTACCGGGTAGAATGCTAAGCTTGCTGTCGCGCCAATGACATTTTTAGCTGTTGCAGGGTCTTGCACTCCAGGTAACTCGATGCGTATACGATTTTTGCCCTGGCGTTGCACCAAAGCTTCGGTAATACCGAGTTCTTCAATTCGGCTGCGCATAATTTGTAAGTTTTGTTGCACGGTAAGATTCGTCAGCTTTACTAGCTCACTTTCACTTAACGACACGACAAGCGTGTCTTGGTGCCCTGAGACTTGCCATAAGGGATACTGCTCGGCAATAAACTGCCTTATCAGTCCTCGCTCATCTGTTTGCGTTGACTCAATCGACACTTCAGCGCCACCAGCTTGACGTACCAGTACCCCACTAATGTGCTCTTGACGTACAAATTGCTTTACCGAGTCACTCACCATAGTCGCATGATTTTTAAATACTAAATCCAGATCGACATCAAGTAAAAATTGCACACCTCCACGTAAATCCAAACCTAATTTGATAGGTTCAAAGCCCATGTTTAATAACCAATTAGGTGCCGCGGGCGCGAGTGCCAATGTGATTTGCGCGCGATCGGCAAATACTTCTGACAAGATATTTTTAACCTGGGTTTGCTGATCAGCTTGTTGTAACACAACCAACACATTTTGCTGCTGTTGATCTATTCGTTTACTGCTGATCCCAGCGTGACTTAATACCTGATACACCTGTTCAGACGAAATAGTATTAGGGGATTTGGTCGATAGCTGCACTGCTGCATCTTCGCCATACCAAGATGGTAAAGCACTTAAAAACAGGATGATTAACGTAACGATTAACACCCAGTATTTCCACTGAGCGTATTTGTTGAGTTGCTTATTTAACGGTTTATTGTTTGATATTGATGTCATAACACTTGCTCTCACTACATCGTGACAAATCGTCACGATAAAAAATGCATAGCAAACGATATATAGCATAAGGCTATTATCTGTTCGCAATGAAATCCATTAGCCTAGCTAATAAAATTTGTAGTCAAAGAAAGGAGGTTCTAGCAGGTATGAGCGAGCACGAAGAGTTGATTCGATTCTTTCCATGCGGACATTCGAGAAGGACCAGATGCCGTAGATAACACCCAGTCTAATTGCGGACTGAAGTTAATTTGATAGCCAATTTCCAAGCTTGGGATCGGCGGAGAAACAAACTCATAAGCTAATACATAATTGGGATTAACGTCATCAGCTTGATGCTGAGCAAGATTAATAATCGTGGTAGAGCGGGCCATTACTGACCCGACCCCACACAGATCCGGACGTGCGGAACTA
>NZ_BMQI01000005.1 GCF_014648035.1 Shewanella algicola
AGATGTATTAAGAGCTGGTTTTGCTAGCTTGATTGAAATTTAAGCATTCATGCGGTCGCCCTGATCCGCTAACGGGCCTTAAAAACCGGTTATTTTTATCAGCAAACTTAGAGCGGATATCTTCATCAGCCAACACCTTAACCGTTTTAATGATCGACATTGATAATTTTAAACAGATTAATGATACCTATGGGCATCCATTCGGTGACGAAGTCATTTTAAGAGTTGCTGACACAATTGGCCAATATTGTCATGGCCGTAATAAAATTGGTGTGCGCTACGGTGGAGAAGAGTTTTTATGTTTAATGGTTGATGAAACTGCAGAGCACACAGCAGAATTAGCTGAAACGATTTGCCATGCAATAACTCAAATAACATGGCCAATTAAACAACTCATCGTTACCGTATCGATTGGTGTCTCGACAAATACCTTACATAAATCGGGTGATTTTAAATTAATTGAACAAGCTGATGAGGCTTTATATCAAGCAAAAAGTGACGGCAAAAATCGTGTTGTAGTGTATTCACAACAACAGTTGTAGGGGGATCCTTTCCCTATAACAGTGATGTATTGGTTAAGGTAAGGTGACGTGATGCTTGCTTATTTAAGATTGATTAGCAACGTGAATAACACCGTTAATAATAAGTTAACTGTACGATTGAAAATAAATGATTAGCCAAACTTATTTACGTAGTTGCACCATAATATTAATAACATCTTGGTATGCGATATTATACTGGCGAGATAAATTAATAATTTTGGTTTTGTAAGTTTGAATATGTTCTTGTTTCAGAAGGTCAAGTTGCTTTTCTTCTACTATGCTATTAATCGAATCTTGTAAGATTTGTAAGCGACGTAAACTGAAATCCAACGACGTAATATAAGCCGTCATCTGTTGCTTATTACGGGCGTTTTCAAGGTTTGTTGTGGTGCGTTGCTCAAAGTCTAACTCATCAAACGCATTCATCATTTGCTGTAAATTTAAATCGTTGCTCATAAGTGTAGTGTTCTAGATTATTTTCTAAAATTATATTCAAAATTAATGATTAAGTCACCATTTAACGTGTTGATGATTATTAATGTAAACAAATTGAGTTGTTTGGGTGTCGAACATAGAAATAGATGATCTATCGTTAACAAAACTTGTTGAATTGATTCATTATTAGTAATCTAATATTTTGATTCCCAAGGAGGGCTTATGTTAGATTTATTACCAGACTTATTTGATCATTATCCCGAAAAATTGACTTTGTTGGTTAATCCATGGCGCAGCTTTGGTGCAAAATCGATATTTTTTGGCGAGGTCGTCACCGTAAAATGTTTTGAAGATAATTCGATGGTGAAATCTGAGTTAGCCAAACCGGGACAAGGCAAAGTATTAGTTGTCGATGGTGGTGGCTCAAACCGTCGAGCTTTATTGGGCGATATGATAGCACTCAATGCTTATGAAAATGGTTGGGAAGGCATCATTATCAATGGTTGTGTTCGCGATGTTGGCACCATTAATGAAATACAAATCGGTGTGCAGGCTCTGGGCAGCAACCCGATAAAGACAGAAAAAAAAGACGTAGGTGAAGTGAACATAAATATCGACATCGCAGGGGTTAATATTGCTCCCGGCATGATGATTTATGCTGATTTAAATGGGATTGCAGTCAGTAAACACCCCTTAGACCTGTCTATTTTACAATAGAAAAAATACAGACAAGGAAGCAACAATGAAAGCAGTAAAGTGGTTCTTAGCAATTGTGCTCATCCTCATAGTAGGCATTACTGTCTATTTAACGATGTTTTTCGATTTAAATAATTTTAAACCGCAAATTGTCGATGCTGTCAAAAAGCAAACCGGGCGCGATTTACAAATTAAAGATGATTTGAGCTGGAGCGTTTTCCCTTCTATCGGCATTAAGCTCGGCGGGATTTCGCTGTCTAACCCTGAAAACTTTTCACCGGCATCAATGTTAGATATTAATGAAGCCGTGGCCAATGTGGCGTTAATGCCACTGTTTAGTCAACAAATTGAAGTCGATTTATTAAAACTCGATGGATTAACTCTTAATTTAGTCACACAAAAAGATGGTAAAACCAGTTTTGATGGCTTATCGGGTGAGGGTGTTTCAGAGCCTGCTGGCGATACGGCAACAGAATCTAACAGTGGTGATAGCAAAATGTCACTGCAAACGTTAGATATTGGCGGGATTGAACTCACCAATACCAATATTAACTTAATTGATATGGCAACGGATACCAGCCAAACCTTTAGCTTAAAAAGCTTTACGCTAGGCCAATTTAGCTTAGGTAAGTTTGCTGATTTTGCTTACGAGTTTGCAGCGACTTTACCGGATATGCAATTGGCATCGTCAGGACAAGGTAAAATACAAGTTGACCAAGCCCTAAAGCATATCACCATTAATGACTTTACCATGAGCCACAATGCTCAAGGTGACAGCCTACCTAAAAAGTCAGTCACGGTAGATATGACCACCCAGTTGCAAATGGCCTTAGATGCGCAAACAATTGAACTGCAATTGACAAAATTGTCAGCTATGGACATAGCCGCTACGGGTAAAGTGGATGTTAATTATGGCAATTCAGTGCCTAAAATAGCCATGACTTTAGATGTTGGTGATATTGATGTAGATGCGTTGTTACCTCAAGAGAGTGCAACTGAAGAATCTGTAACAGAAGACGTGACCGAGTCTACATCGACAAGTAGTGAACCCGATTTATCAGCATTTAAGACCGTTGACTTAACGGTTAAGCTGAGCGCTAAGTCAATTAAAGTTAGCAATATGCTCACTCAAAATTGGCAAATGAACATGGCGATCAAAAATGGCATATTAACGTTATCTTCATTAACTGCAGACTTATATGAAGGTAAATTAACGCTCAGTGCCAAACTTGATGGACGCAAAGCCGTACCAACTTACCAGTTTGATAAAACACTGACTGGCGTGAATATTCGTCCTCTATTAACTGATGCTGCTGAGGTTGATTTACTTTCAGGCCAAGCTAGTTTTCAAGTTAAGGGCAGTGGCTCAAGTTTAATTCCTGAGAAACTGAAAAAGAATCTTGATGCTGTAGGTCAGTTTGAAGTAGCTGATGGTTCATTATACGGAGTGAATATCCCGCAAATGATCCGCAGTGCACAGCAAAAATTAAAAGGTGATTTATCTTCAGCCGATAAAGAAGAGTTGAAAACCGACTTTACCAGTTTAACGGGCAGCTTTACGGTGAAAGATGCGGTTGTGACCAACCCTGATCTTGCAATGGCTTCGCCTTTACTGCGGATCAAAGGCGAAGGTACAGCCAATATTGCTTCAGAAGCGTTAGATTATAACTTAACGACCAGTGTTGTAGGGTCGCTTTCAGGTCAGAGTGATGCTACTGATGAGTCGTTAAAAGGCATTGATGTGCCGTTAACCATTAAAGGTACTTTCCAAGAGCCTAAGTTTGGTATAGATACTAAAGCGTTACTCGAAGGACAGTTTAAAGAAGAAGCCGATAAAGCCAAAGAAAAGCTTAAAGATGGTTTGTTTAAAAAGTTAGGCATTTAATCAACAAAGCGTAATACAAACAAAAACGGACAAGCATAGCTTGTCCGTTTTTATATGAGCGAAGCGGTTATGTTAACTGTTGGTCACGATTAACTTTAATATTTGACCAGGTTGAATGTACTTACTTTTTTGTAAACTGTTCCATTCGATTAACTCATCAACGGTGACGTTATACTTAGTGGCAATTCGCGCTAAAGAATCGCCAGATTGCACACGATAGTTTACCGTTTTCTCTTTGCTGCTGTTACTTGCAGTCACTTCGTTAGGGTAAATTACTAGGTTTTTGCCAACAGACAGTGTTGATTGTTGTTTAAGGTTATTCCAACGCATTAATTGAGCAACAGTGACCTGTTGAGTTTGCGCTATCTTCCATAAAGAATCACCGGACTTAACCGTATATGTTTGCTTGTTTGGACTAGACTTAATGACTTTCTGACGCGCTAATACTTGATCGGCTGTCATGGTGGCTAAATCAGGATCTTTAGCTGCAACAGGGATAATTAAGAATTTTCCCGCAATAATATTATTGCCCTTGATCCCGTTACTGCTACGAATTAACGTCGCCGTGGTTTCAAATTGGTCTGCTATTTCACTGATACTGTCACCAGACTTAATTTTATAGCGTACCCAGTTTATGCGAGAGTTTGGTTCAATAGCGGCTAATGCACGTTTAAAGTTTGCAGCTTTGTCGCTAGGTACCACCAATTGATGTGGTCCTTGTGGGGCCGTTGCCCATCGCTTTAAACCTGGATTAATCGCTTTTAAATCATCAATATTAACTTGCGCTAAGTCTGCCGCTAATGTGATATCTAGTTGACTCTCAATGTTCACGACTTCAATTTGAGCAGCGTTATCGATTGGCGTTAATGTGATGCCATATTTATCGGCATGTTTTATCACATCTGCTAAGGCCAATAATTGTGGTACATAATGCGCTGTTTCTCTTGGTAATTTTAGTGACCAAAAATCGGTTGGTTTTCCTTTTGCCTGATTATTTTTAACTGCATTTAAAACCCGGCCTTCACCAGAATTGTACGCCGCTATGGTGTAATTCCAATTTTGATCCATTTTAGGGTACAAATACTCGAGTAAATCTAAGGCTGCTTTGGTTGAGGAGGCCACATCTTGACGACCATCAAACCACCAGTTAGTTTTAACCCCAAAAGATAATGCTGTTGGTGGTGTTAATTGCCATAAACCAGAAGCATGACTTCCTGAATAGGCTAGGGGATCAAAGCCACTTTCTACGATGGGTAATAATGCCAGCTCAATTGGCATGTTACGTTGCTCAAGTTGCTCGACAATATAATATAAAAATGGGGTAGCACGCTGAGTGACGATTTCTAAATGCATAGGGTTGTCTATATACCATTGACGATATTGAGCAACTAAGGCGTTATCAGGGATTGGGAATGCCATTTTATTGCTGATCCGCAACCACAAGTTATTAATCTCTGCGACTTGCTCTTCTATTTCTTCAATGGTGACAGTGGAAGATTTTTTCGATTTGGCACTTACCGCAACAGCTTGTTGCTCGCCATCTGCTTGCGGCACAGTGGTTTGGAGCGTTTGGCACCCCGTCACTGCCAGGATACTGCCGGCAATAATGAATAAATTTGCTTTCATTTGAAGATACACTTCCTCAAGTTCTCTAGGGCTAAAAAAGGGTAGAACATACCAAATGCCTATGAGACTCTTTTGGTCATGCTTTAGTTCAGTTTGGCATTGTAGATTAAAATTTTTACCTTGTCTTATTAAACTGTTTTCATGTTGATTTAAAAACTATTCTTCCATTGCCTAAGTAGTGTAAAGGTATGAATTTCATCAATATTAGCTATGTTGAATTGTGCTGATATTGCGACCTGAATCGCATTTTTATGACAACGTAAAAAAGGGTTTATGGCTTTTTCTATGGCGATTGTGCTAGGTATAGACGGGATGTTTTTTGCGCGTAAATGGTCCACTTTTGTCGAATATTCAATCAGTTCAGGGTTGGTTGAATCTAGGTGCAAGGCAAAGTCAAGATTGGCTCGGGTGTATTCATGTGCGCAATAGACTAAAGTGTCGTCAGGTAAACGGGCTAGCATCTTTAATGATTGCAACATTTGCTCTGGGGTGCCTTCAAATAAACGTCCACATCCACCACTAAATAATGTGTCGCCGCAAAACAGTTTATTATCAATATAATAAGCAATATGACCTAATGTATGGCCGGGCACCGCCATGACTTGTACCTGGCCTAATGACGGGATGGCAATCGTGTCTTGGGTGGCAATGGTTAACGGTTGTGTAATGCCTTTAATGTGTTCATTACTTGGGCCGTATACCGCTAAGGTGTGATTAAAGTGCTGTTGTAATTGCTCAATGCCACCAGTGTGATCAGCATGATGGTGAGTGATCAGTATGCCGACCAAATTTAAGTCTGTTGTCGCCAAATAATCAATCACAGTCTGAGCACAACCAGGGTCGACAATATAAGCGTCTTGGCTTGTCGATTGGTGGACTAACCACAGATAATTATCATTAAATGCTGGAATGGTATGAACGTTAAGCATAATCTGGCTCGAGTGATGATTGATAATCTGTTAGGGTAACGATAAGACTAAATGACATCAAGCAAAGTGGTTTATTTTAACAGTTTGAGGAGTAAAACGTGGCAAGCTCGAGGTTAACACCACAGCACTGGGATGACTTACCATTTGGTGAAGTGTTACAAGCTGAAATAGAAACCACGTTAGCTCCATGGTGGCCGCGTATATTTGGCTATCACTTACTGAAAGTGGGTAGCTTAAGCAGTCATATTAATAGTTTACAATGTAGTATTAATCGCCATTTTTCGTTATTTGATGGCGAGGGAGGCAATATACAAGCTGACCCTCATTACTTACCGTTGCAACAAAATAGTATTGATGCCGTTGTTAGCTGTTTTTTATTAGATTTTGAGCAAGACCCATACCAAATATTACGTGAATTTGACCGCGTACTGATCAACAGTGGTTATGTGTTTATTGTAGGCTTTAATCCGGTCAGTCCGGCTTTTGTGGGCAAAATCTTACCCAAGTACCAAGATAAGCTCCCTTGGAGTGGACAATTTTTTATGCCTTCTAGAGTTAAAGATTGGTTGGGTTTATTAGGTTATCAGGTATTAGCCGATGAACGCTTAATGCATCACTCTTTGCTAGGGCCAGTGGGTCGTAATAATCAAACGCCCTGGTGGCAAAAAACCTTAGCTAACTGGTTACCAAGCACCGGCAGTGTTTATGTGATTGTGGCGCGTAAAATGACCGTTCCATTAACCCCAATAAAAGATAAAGCTAAAGTGAGCGCCCGCAATTGGTCTACTGCGCCAAGTGCTGGACGTGCAGGTTTATCTAAAACCAAATAGTATACAAGGGTTAACGTGCATGCATTTCATGCTATATGACATTAAGCTGATAGCATTATTCTGCCTGATACCCCACATCGGCTTGTTTAGGTTTAGCCTCAGCAGCTTGTCTCGCTAGGGTGTCACAACGTTCGTTTTCAATGTGGCCAGCATGACCTTTAACCCAGCGCCAATCAATTTTATGTTTTTGACTTACTGTATCTAAACGTTTCCACAAATCGACGTTTTTAACGGGTTGCTTAGTGGATGTGAGCCAACCTTTTTTTTTCCAGCCATGGATCCAAGATGTTATCCCTTGGCGCATATACTGGCTGTCGCTGGTTAAAATAATATTACAGGGATCATACAGTGCTTCGAGGGCAATGATAGGGGCGAGAAGCTCCATGCGATTATTAGTAGTGAGAGCAAATCCATCGGCAATTTCATGGGTTTGATTTTTGTATTTCATCACGACACCATAGCCGCCAGGACCAGGGTTACCTAAACAAGATCCATCAGTAAAAATATACAGCTGTTTGAGTTCGGCCATCAAGTTGTTACCATAACAAAATATTCGCGCCAGTATACTCAATTTAGGTAGTGGCGAGGGCTTAAAGAGTAAAAATTATGAACATTATTTCAAGTGCGAGTCGTCAAGTTATTCTTGATACCGAAACTACTGGTATGAATCAAGCAGGTGGACCGGTATATATTGGCCACAGGATTATTGAAATCGGTTGTGTAGAAGTGATTAACCGCCGTTTAACTGGCCGGACTTATCACCAATACATTAATCCTGGTCAAGCTATTGATCCCGAGGCCATCGAGGTTCACGGCATTACCAATGAACGTGTTGCAAATGAGCCACGTTTTCATCAAATAGCACAAGAATTTATCGATTTTATTGATGGCGCAGAGATTGTTGCACATAACGCAAACTTTGACGTGAGCTTTATGGACCATGAGTTTTCAAAACTCAATCCTTTAGGGCCGAAAACGAAAGATATTTGCAGTATTTTAGACAGTTTAGCCATCGCCAAACGATTACATCCAGGGCAAAAGAATAACCTTGATGCCTTATGCCGTCGTTATGGGATTGATAACGGCCGTCGGACCTACCATGGCGCGTTACTCGATGCTGAAATCCTAGCTGACGTTTACTTAATTATGACCGGCGGACAAATTAAGTTTAATTTGTCTAATGAAAAAGCCGGCCAAGAGGGCGGTGGGATAAAAAAAATAGACACATCAGCGTTTAATCTTAAAGTCGTGGGCGCATCGGCCGATGAAATATTACTACACGAACAACGACTTGACTTAGTTGCCAAGTCTGGAAAATGTCTTTGGAGAGGGTAATTTTACCTTTATGACTGCTAGCCGCTTGCGCCGTTTGATCATTATTTGCCTTCTTCTGTTCAGTCCTATTGGGACTTGGCAGCCTTTCGTTCACGCTGAAACAATAAAAGCATCACAGGCAGCCGAACTTAAAAACCGCTTTAGAATCGATTATATGGTCGACAAGCTAACCCTCGTTATCCAACGTAATTATGGTTCTGCACCTGTGGTTGTCGTATTGCCTGATGGCAGTAAGTGGTATTCAAATCGTCATCCTCAAACAGTCAAATGGGTAGATGGTCTTGCTGCTGATATGATTTATATCGAAAAACCTATGCCTGGTCCTTGGCAGCTATTAGGTGACATTACCGAAGGTTCAACGATTCAAAAAATCTCTGAACTTGATATTGATGTTGAGCCTTTTCCTCAACCGTTATTTCAAGGAGAAAGACTTAAAGTTACTGCCAGGCTGCTTGGTGATAACTTAACCATGAGAATGCCAGGCCTTGATTTTATGGTGGAATGGACAGCGAAATTTTCAAGTCAACATATTATTGGCGAGGATAACTTTGTTACCGGAACTATTATTGTTGGGGCATACAAAGACAATGGTGAAGATTTAGATGAAGTGCCTGACGATGGGGTATTTACCGGTGCGCAAAATCTTGATCAACCGACAGGTCACTATACGTTAAACGTCACGGCGCGCAATAACCTGTTTGAACGCGAATATGTCATGCCGTTTGTATTATCAGAGCAGCCAATCACGGCTGAAATGGTACCCAATAACGACCCATTAAAAGGCATTTGGCAAATTCAGACGTCAATAGACGACACGCAAGTGTTACTTGATCAAACCCATTTTTTGTTTGAGTTAGTTGGGCCTGCCGGTTTACAAATGCCTATCACACTGCAAGATCTCACCAGTGTTGATCAAATTTTGTATTTACCTAAAGTCAGTGATTTCGGCAGCTACAGGGTGAAAGGAACCGCGGTATCGACCACCATTGATGGCCGAGAGATTGTATTAAATCTACCGGAGATGTTTTTTAACTTAATTGAGCCACCAACACCAGGGCCAACAGCTGAAGAGTTAGCTTTACAAGCGGCTGAACAAGCAAAGGTAGAAGAGCAAAAAGCAAAAGATGATGCCATATTTTGGATTGTTACCGTGAATGTGACGTTATTATTGCTCGGAATTGTTGGGTTAGTGGTATGGCGCAAAAGACAAACATTAGCTAAAGCGATGGCCGCAGCTGAAAAAAGGTTAAAAGAAAACCCGGCAGTAGAAGAAAGCGCAACAGAGCAACAACCTGAGAGTATCGATTTGGATGACATCGATTTGACCATGCCAGACGAAAAATAGCTGCTACCTTAAATGTGCTTATTGGTAAGATTACTGCTTGAATTTTGTACTTAAAATGAATAATTGCACATTTTTTAGCTAAACGCGTTAAAACAGTTAAAAAACAGTTGACGATTAATTATCACAACTTTATTATTCATCGCACTTGAGTGGAGCGGTAGTTCAGTTGGTTAGAATACCGGCCTGTCACGCCGGGGGTCGCGGGTTCGAGTCCCGTCCGCTCCGCCAATCAAGTGCTTGTTTGTACTTAATAAAATATTTACCATGCTTATATTTTATCATGTTGTTATTTTATTAAGTGTAAACAAACCGTTTTGGAGCGGTAGTTCAGTTGGTTAGAATACCGGCCTGTCACGCCGGGGGTCGCGGGTTCGAGTCCCGTCCGCTCCGCCAAATAAACAAGCCCTTACAGCAATGTAAGGGCTTTTTTATTGGTTTTAATCTCCAACAACTTCAACATTTGCCCTCGACACCCGTCGCGGGTTCACTCATTCAAGATCAGCATCCGTTCCGCCAAATAAACAAGCCCTTACAGTAATGTAAGGGCTTTTTTATTGGTTTTAATTTCCAACAACTTCAACATTTGCCCTCGACACCCGTCGCGGGTTCACTCATTCAAGATCAGCATCCGTTCCGTTAAATAAACAAGCACTTACAGCTATATAGGGCTTTTTATTAGTTTTAATCTCCAACAACTTCAACATTTGCCCTCGACACCCGTCGCGGGTTCACTCATTCAAGATCAGCATCCGCTCCGCCAAATAAACAAGCCCTTACAGCAATGTAAGGGCTTTTTATTGGTTTTAATTTCCAACAACTTAAATAACTTCAACATTTGACCTCGACACCGGTGCGGGTTCACTCATTCAATCTGAGCGGTCGCTCTATTAAATAATAAAGCCCTGACTACTAAGAAAGGGCTTTACGGTGAATGTTTATCGCAACAAGATTAAAAAGAATAATTAACGCTCAGTTCGAGTGAACGCCCAGCTCCCGCTATTTGCTCAAAACCATGACTATTATCTGCTTTATATTCCGCAATACTGACCCCCCCCAGAGGGAGTTGATAATATTCATCAAGTAGGTTCTTTACCGCGACCGTCATAGTGGCTTGTTTCCAAGTGATACTACTGCTTAAATTTAACAATGAATAACTGTCTGTGGTGTTTTCGAGGCGTGTGTTGTCCACACGATCCTTTTCTGCCACCCATTGCCAGGTCACGCTGTTTTGCCAATCGCCACGTTGATGGTGTAAGCCAAACTCTGTTTGTAATGGTTTGATTTGATAAAGGGGCTGGTGAGTATCATCTCGTTCACCGTGTGTGGCACTCACATTGGCGGTAATTGACCACATACCACTCGTTTGTTGTGCAAATTGATACTCCGCATCAATTTTTGCGCCGTATAGCGTGGCGTCTACATTAGTAAATTGTAAAATATTGCGGCTGTTACCTTCGAGTCCACTACTATTGAAACTACCCACCACATTGGCGTCAATGTAATCATTAATATCGCTATACCAAGCAGTGGTAGTCAGTGAGAAGTCATCATTGATTTGCTTATATGCTGCACTCAATGTGTGGACGGTTTCTTGATTAAGATCGGGGTTGCCAATGTAGCCATTACCGTCACCATACCAACCAATCATGGTGGTTGCCATGGTGCTTTGCCCCCAGCTATAACGCTCGTACAAATTCGGAGCTCGGCCTTTACGTGCTAATCCAAGCTCAAAGGTTTCGGTATCACTGAGTTGGTAACGCGCCAATAGGGTGGCATCAATAATATGGTCATCGCGTTGACGCTCAAGGGCATTAAATGCCTCGGCCGCAGCAGCATTAACATTGGTCATCCCCATCATGCTCATGGTGTTATAGGGTTGTACTTCATCAGCATCGGTGGAGACATATTCATAGCGTAAACCTGCTGACAACCACCAGCGACTGTTGAGCGTTTGTTGCCATTCAGCAAATACTGCAGCACGTTTTCGCTCACCATTGTTGATATTGATATAGTCATTTGGACTCATCATAGTTGAGCCTGTCACCGCTGGCCAGCTATCGTCAAGTTGATATAAATAGTACTCCTGACCAAGTAAAAGCATGGCATCTTTATTGATGGGTAATTGCCAATGAAGTTGATAACTTAAATCTTTGCCCGTGGTTTCCATTGGCATTTTGCCGGTTTTTTCTTCACTAAAGAACCCCATTTCATGTTCAACTCTGTGCCAATTCATTTGGGCACTAAATAAACCGTCATTTTCGAGGTCCAATTGATAGCGCACGATCGCACCAAAGCTATCATTATTGGTCATATCCATATATTGGTTAGCAAAGCCTTGAAAGGGAATATGTTGGTGAGTGAGTTTTACTGCCAGTTGCTGTGTCTCGTCTTGCCAGGCGGCCATTAAGGCATGGTTTTGTGATTGATATAAGGTATCGAGTACTTTATCGCCATGGCCATCAACATAGCTATTAGCATCTTCGTATGAACCTTGATAACTAAAGCTCAATGTTTGGCTCGCCACGGTAGCATTGACTGCGGCGAGTGTGGTGTCGCTAACACTTTTGTATCCGCCAGACACATTGCCACTTTGCCAAATAACATCGTCACTGTTATTAAATATAGGCTGTAAACCGTTCACCTTAATAACACCCGCAATGTTATCACCGCCAGCACTGACAGGTGATACGCCTGCAACCACTTGTGTAGAAACAATTTGATTTGCTGATATGTATGAAAGTGGTGGATTCATTTGGTTGGCGCAAGAGGCGGTTATATCGCTACCATCAATCAGTACTTTAATTCTGTCTCCCATCATGCCATTTAAAATGGGTAATGCTGACACGCCACCAGCTTGCGAAAAATCAACTCCTTGTCGCGTCAATAATGCTTCAGCAGACCCTAATAAATCCTTGTTATTGGATTGTTGACCGTGTACTTCAAGCCGTTCAATGGTTTCAGTGTTTACTGTATTGATGGGGGTCGCAGCCACTTGTGGTGACATTGCAAGTATAATGGCAAGTGATAATGATGTGAGTGGATATGAGAAGTTACTATTTAAAATAGAAGGTTGAGTGTTATGTGTTGTCAATGTTGTCACCTGATAGTGTTTTTATAGTGAATTAATTTCACTGAATTTTGTTATCAGATAAATTATATCCTGCTAATGAACGCTCGGTATGCGACATAATGTCGCAGCCACAATGACTTACCGTATGATAAAGATGCTAGCCACGCTTTTCTTTCTGACTTTAAACCTAACATTCATTTTTTAAGGGCTTGTTATTTGCCATCAAGCTTGCTTATACTGCGTGACATCTTGTCGGAGTGCCATTATGGCTGAGACCGTTTATTCGGGATCCGTTGAACCTGATCAGGCTAGAACCTGCGAAGGAAACAAGCGTAGTAATGTATATTTTACGGTGTTAATTTAGTTGTATTATTGATCGAGCTAGGCTGATTATTTAATCATAACAGTCTTCTCTAACTGTTGATTCAATCAAAATTACTCCATTGTAAAAGAGCCATTATTGATGTCGCAAATAGCCTATATTTGCGCCGCAGCGTTACTCAACACCTCTCCTGACAAGCAACTTAACTCTTATAAATGAGGTTGCTAATGTCAACACAACACCGTCGTCAAACTCGCGCGAATGCGCAACAATTTATTGATACCTTAACGCCTTTACAACACCCAAATTCTGAAAAAGTCTATTTAGTTGGCAGTCGCCCCGACATCCGTGTTGCTATGCGTCAAATCCGCCAAAGCGATACTCTTATTGGTGGCAGCAATACTGACGCCATAACCCAAGTTAATCCACCAGTGATGGTATATGACTGCGCCGGTGCTTACTCTGATCCTAGCGCTGACATTGATGTGCGCCGCGGCCTAAATAAATTTCGCCAAGCCTGGATTGAAGAGCGAAAAGACAGTGAACAACTCACCCACGTCAGTTCAGGTTTTACCCAACAACGGCTAGCCGATGATGGATTAGATCATTTGCGCTTTGATGCGGTTAATGCCCCAAGGCGGGCAAAACCGGGTCGAAGAGTCACGCAAATGCACTATGCCCGCCAGGGCATCATTACTCCAGAAATGGAATACATTGCGATACGTGAAAATATGGCTCGAGAACAGGTAACGGATGCGGTTCTTACTCAGCAAGCCGCTGGCGAAGCATTTGGCGCTCAAATAGGTCAGTTAATCACGCCTGAATTTGTTCGCGATGAAGTAGCACGTGGCCGCGCGATTATCCCGCTTAATATCAACCACCCTGAAGCCGAGCCGATGATTATTGGCCGTAATTTTTTGGTTAAAGTGAATGCCAATATTGGTAATTCGGCAGTCACGTCATCAATTGAAGAAGAGGTTGAAAAATTAGTGTGGTCAACCCGGTGGGGCGCCGATACCGTCATGGATTTATCCACTGGGCGTTATATCCATGAAACCCGTGAGTGGATTATTCGTAACTCACCGGTGCCAATTGGCACAGTGCCCATATACCAAGCGCTTGAGAAGGTTAATGGCGTAGCTGAAGACCTAAGCTGGGAAGTGTTTAAAGACACGTTAATTGAGCAAGCTGAGCAAGGCGTTGATTACTTTACCATCCATGCAGGCGTGTTATTACGTTATGTGCCGATGACGGCCAAGCGTGTAACTGGTATTGTTTCTCGCGGTGGTTCAATCATGGCAAAGTGGTGTTTAAGCCATCACAAAGAGAGCTTTTTATACCAACACTTTGAAGAAATTTGCCAGATTTGTGCTCAGTATGATGTGTCACTGTCGTTAGGTGATGGCATGCGTCCGGGCTCGATTGCCGATGCTAACGATGAAGCGCAGTTTGCAGAGCTGGCCACCTTAGGCGAATTAGTCAAAGTGGCGTGGCGGTATGATGTACAAACAATCATAGAAGGCCCTGGGCATGTGCCAATGCAGTTGATTAAAATTAACATGGAAAAGCAACTTGCTCATTGTGATGAAGCACCATTTTATACATTAGGTCCACAAACCACGGATATCGCGCCAGGGTATGATCATTTTACCTCAGGCATTGGCGCCGCAATGATGGCCTGGTATGGCGTCGCAATGCTGTGCTATGTCACACCTAAGGAACACCTTGGTTTACCCAATAAAGAAGATGTTAAACAAGGTCTAATTGCTTATAAGATTGCCGCTCATGCTGCCGATGTTGCAAAAGGGCACCCAGGAGCACAGGTTCGCGACAATGCATTGTCTAAAGCCCGTTTTGAGTTTCGTTGGGAAGACCAATATAACCTGGGGTTAGATCCCGACACCGCTCGTGCTTATCATGATGAGTCTTTACCACAAGAGTCTGCAAAAGTGGCCCATTTTTGTTCTATGTGTGGCCCTAAGTTTTGCTCTATGAAAATCAGCCAAGAAGTACGTGATTACGCACAAACTTTAAGTCATTCAGACAAACATTCCTCAGGACAAGCTATTGAACTCACCGAGGCGAATGCTTATCAAACATTAGCCATGGCGCAAAAGTCAGCCGAATTTAAAGCTTCTGGTTCAGCGCTTTATCATGAAGTTAATGCAACCAATGAAGAGGTTGAATCATAATGAATCAGCCTAAAAATCCTACCAGCACTAATGTCAGTTCCCGCCCAATTGTATGGACCATTGCGGGTTCTGATAGTGGCGGCGGCGCGGGAATACAAGCCGATTTACTGACCATGAATGACTTAGAATGTCACGGCTGCAGTGTGATGAGTGCGATTACAGCACAAAACTCACTGTGCGTTAATCTGGTCGAACCCGTATCTGCCAGTATGTTATTAGCGCAGCTTGATACCTTATGGTCAGATTTGCCCGCTAAAGTGATTAAAATTGGCCTTATCGCCAACCAACAGCAGTTAGGGTTAATTGCTGAGTGGTTAAGGCGATTGAAACAACAATCACAATTGCCTTTTGTGGTACTCGATCCGGTGTTAGTGGCCAGTAGTGGCGATTATTTAAGTGATAGTCGTATCGACTTTAGCCCGCTTGCGGGGTTAATTAGCGTAATAACACCTAATTATCACGAGCTGTACCACCTAAGTGCGAGTTTACTGCCAGCGTGTGAGCCGCCAACGCAGAATCACAGTCAACAACACAACATGATATTAGCGGCGCAAAGTTTAGCTGAACATTTTCATTGTCATGTGGTTGCCAAAGGTGGAGATGCCAGTTGGCAGCAACAGCGTGCGATTGATGTATATGTCAGCAAGCAAGTGCAGGGGGCAAGTACGCTTTATGATAATCAGGTGTTTTTATTAAGCAGCGCCCGAGTCGATACCACTCATCATCATGGCAGTGGTTGTACATTATCGTCTGCCATTGCAAGCTTTGTCGCCCATGATTACGTGGTGCATGATGCCATCGTGTTGGCTAAGGCTTATGTCACTAATGGATTAATCCATAGCCGTGCTGTAGGCAACGGACCGGGTGTATTAGCGCGCACAGGCTGGCCAGATAATTTACTGTTAATGCCGCAAATCAGTGGCGTTAATGCTCAGCATAGCCACAACAATGTTAATCCCATAAAAGCGCCTCGAGTTGCACCGTTAGGGGTTTACCCCGTGCTAGATTGCTTAAGTCAATTAACACAGGTACTGGCTGCAGGCTGTAAAACCGTGCAATTTAGAGCGAAACTCATTGATGAAGATGATCCAATACAAGAGCAACAGTTAGAGGCCGATATTTGTGAAGTGATTAAGATTGGTAAAGCATTTAATGCCCAGATATTTATTAATGACCATTGGCAACTCGCGATCAAGCATCATGCTTTTGGCGTGCATTTAGGCCAAGAAGATTTAGCTTGTGCCAATATAGAAGCCATACAACAAGCTGGACTGGCTCTTGGCATTTCAAGTCACAGTTATTTTGAAGCCTTAATCGCGCATCAATGTTCACCGACTTACATTGCTCTTGGGCATATATACCCAACCACCACCAAACAAATGCCCTCCGCGCCGCAAGGGTTAGCCAAGCTACGTCGTTATGTCAGTTTAATGGCTAAGCATTACCCAACCGTGGCAATAGGCGGCATAAATCTATCGCGCCTTGCAGATGTTGCTAACTCAGGCGTGGCAGAGGTTGCCGTCGTTAGGGCGATATCACACGCTAGCGATGTGGCAGAGGCCTATCGCCAATTACACCAAGCATGGCTTCATCTCACAAGGACTCGTAAATATCTCACTGTTCATCAGCGCAACAACGACGGTCAGGAGGCAATATGAAAAGCTTAACTGACAGAGAGTACCAGCAATACTCTCGGACAATGTTACTCAACGACATTGGTGAAGCAGGACAAATAGCAATAATGAATAGTCAGGTCGCTATTATTGGAATGGGCGGTTTAGGTCTGCTAGTGGCCCAGTATCTTGCTGCGGCGGGTGTTAAGCATCTGCTATTTATTGATAATGATGTTGTGGAGATTTCAAATCTACCGAGGCAATTACTTTATACACCAACTGATATTGGCAAGCCAAAGGTGACGGTGGCAAAGCGCACATTCAGTCGTATACACAGTGATATTCACATTGATGCAATGAATATTAAACTCACCGATGACACGATTAAAGCCAACCTACAGCTAATCACTAGCAAACTCGCAGATGTTGATGTGGTATTTGATTGCACCGATAACTTGCCCAGTCGGCATGTGATTAATCAATTATGTGTACAACACCAGTTGATTTTAATCAGCGGCGCCATTAGCGGTTACCAGGGGCAAGTGTTTTGCCTCAACTTTGCAGACCAGACTTCAGTGATATTGTCTGGTTGTTATCACTGTTTATACCCCAGTCATACTCATATTGAACAAAACTGCACACAGCAAGGCGTGCTTGGTCCTGCTGTGGGTGTGATAGCGAGTATGCAAGCCTTGATGGGATTACAGCATATTAGCTCTACGCTCAACCAATATGGTGTATTGCATTGCTTTAATGCGAAATCTTTTTTATGGCAACAAGCTCAAATGAGTCGAGATCATCAATGCCATGTTTGTAAGCCAATGCACATTAGCGCGCAAGATCAGGGAGCAGAATATGTCACTAATTAACGCAACACCGTCTATCACCGTTACAACAGATTTGATTCGTCTAGAGCTCAATGGCACAACCGTGATGCTTGAGTCAGACTTAAGTTTGTCGGGGCTATTGGTTGTTAACAATATTGATGTCGCGAGTGTGGCCATTGTGGTTAATGACACTGTGATCCCCCGCAGTGGTTGGCAACACATTCAATGTCAGGCAAATGATCGCATTAACGTATTTTCAGCCGTGGCGGGAGGTTAAACCATGTTGACGATAGCCAACCATCAATTTAGTTCTCGCCTGTTCACCGGTACCGGTAAGTTTAGCGATCAGCAAACCATGCTGGCAGCCATCGCTGCGTCTCAATCACAGCTGGTGACCTTGGCAATGAAGCGCATCAATTTACACAGTAAACATGATGATTTATTAGCGCCACTGCAATCAATGGGCGTTCAGTTATTGCCTAATACTGCAGGGGCTCGCAACGCCAAAGAGGCAATATTTGCCGCACATCTTGGCCGTGAAATGTTAGCCACAAACTGGATTAAATTAGAAATACACCCGGATCCTAAATATCTGATGCCCGATCCTGTTGAAACCTTATTGGCTGCTAAGCAACTGTGCGAGCAAGGGTTTATTGTACTGCCTTATGTACACGCCGACCCCGTGTTATGTAGACGCTTAGCAGAGGTAGGTTGTGCCGCAGTGATGCCATTAGGCAGCCCCATTGGTAGTAATCAAGGCCTGGCCAGTGAAGCTTTTTTAAAGATTATTATTGAGCAAGCAACGGTGCCTGTGATTATCGATGCAGGTATTGGGGCACCTTCTCAAGCCTGTCGGGCCATGGAGATGGGGGCCGATGCCGTATTGGTTAATACTGCCATTGCCAGTAGCGCCGAGCCTATCAAAATGGCACGATGCTTTGCTCAAGCCGTTGAAACCGGAAGGTTAGCCTATGAAGCTGGGCTTGGACAGATTAATCGACAGGCTTATGCAACCAGCCCATTAACCGGATTTTTAGGCGGTGGACTATGACCACGTTTGCTGAGCAATTTAAGCAGATATCAATAAGTGATATGTCATTAACAATGAAAAGCTGTACTGCCAGTGATGTCGAGTGGGCGTTACAAAATCCTACCGCTAACTTAAACAGCTTAATGACATTATTATCGCCAGCTGCGATGGCATATTTAGAACCCATGGCTCAACAAGCTGCAGCTATAACGCGACAACGTTTTGGCGCCAATATCGGCTTATATTTACCCCTTTATTTGTCTAACTTATGTGCTAATGAGTGTGATTATTGTGGTTTTAGCATGAGAAATAAACTTAAGCGTAAAACCTTGTCATCATTAGAACTTGAGCAAGAAATCGCCATTATCAAACAACGTGGCTTTAATTCGGTATTGCTGGTTTCTGGTGAACATGAAACCAAAGTCGGCATGAAATATTTTGAGTCAATGTTGCCTCAAGTCAAAGCGGCATTCAGTCAGGTTGCGATGGAGGTGCAACCGCTTAACATATCTGAGTATCAGCGTTTAAGACAATTAGGGCTTGATGCTGTGATGATATATCAAGAAACATACCATCCGCAGACTTATGCAAAACACCACACTCGAGGCAATAAGCAAGACTTCGCTTATCGGCTAACCACACCCGATAGAGTGGCACAAGCAGGGGTTGATAAAATAGGTTTAGGGGTATTATTAGGTTTAGATGATTGGCGAGTAGATGCGTTATTAATGGGCCACCATTTAGCCTATTTAGAAAACACTTACTGGCGCACTCGTTACAGCATTTCTTTACCCCGTTTACGGCCTTGTACTGGCGGGATAATCCCAAAAGTGACTTTGACGGATGCGGGTCTTGTGCAATTGATTTGTGCCTTTAGATTATTTAATCCCCAGTTAGAAATCAGTTTGTCGACCCGTGAATCTCCCAGTTTGCGCGATAATTTACTGCCCTTGGGGATCACTCATTTAAGCGCGGGGAGTTCAACCCAACCTGGCGGTTATCAAAACCCAAGCAGTGAGTTAGACCAATTTGACATTAGCGATGAGCGCTCGGTCGAGCAAGTTGTGACACAACTAAAACATCGTGGCTTCAACCCTTTATGGAAAGATTGGGAGATGGGTTGGATAAGTGACTAATATCAGCGTCGCGCAGCGCCTAAAAACTGTACATTTATGTCGATTTAAGCCATACTAAATTGTCATTTTGGCTAGGAGAGTGCGTAGATAGAGCGTTAATTTAACGCTCGTAGTTAAAGTGCTAGCCTCAAATATCAATATCAAGTTTATAAACGCTATCAGGAGCAAAAATATGCAAGTTCAATCAGCGTATGCATCAGGAATGCAGGGATTGCAAAGTGCACAACAAGGTTTAGCGCAAGCTACCACCGCAGTTGCCACACCTGATCAGCAAAAACCAGCAGTATCAGCGTCAACTCAAGATACGGTTACATTGAGCTCACAAGCGGTAAGTCAAAGCGATCAAACTTCAGCACTCATTGATGCTACGCAGTCGGTTAATCAAGCTCAAGCTTCAACTAAAGTCATTGAAGCTGCTTCAGAAACCGTCGGTAGCTTGATTGATATCGAAGTGTAAATATGTCTTCAGCCATGAGTGCTGTTTCGGTGGGGGGAGCGAGTGTCGCTCCCTATAAGCTTGATACAAGCAAGCATTCTTCCGCTGCCCTCACACAATCTACAGCCTCTTTATCTACTGCCACTTTATCTACAGCATCGGTATCAACAAGCGTTCAAACTTCATCTGCTCAATCTAGTCACTCATCAGTTTCTGCGGTGTTATCTTCATCAACTCATCATGATGCCACAGCAAAAGCAGCTACCCATACCAATGCAGCCGCTACAGCGTTACCGCCATCAATAAACCGTGAAGTAGTACAACCATTGAGCGCGAGTTACAGTCTTAAAAGTGGCCCTAAAACAGTTGCTGCAGTATTACAGCAACCCATTTCAAGTGCGTCAACAGAGCCTGAAACAGCAAGGTCTGTTAGCTCGAACGCTCAAGCAAGCAATGTTAATACCCAGACCGTGCCTTATCCATCCAGCCTTACACAGCAAACTCACACAGCCAGTAATACCGTTCAAACACCGGTTAATATCTTTGCCGCTGAAACCGATAATCCAGCAACGGCAGATAAAGCCAATGCCACCTCGCAAGCTCAAACTGATACTGTTGTGACAACATCAAATTCACAAACTTCATCAGCAGATACCATCACGCAAGGTGAAGATGACGTTGCTGAACAACATGCACAACAGCAAGAAATCAATAAACAGATTGAACAAAAGCAGCAACAAATAGAACTCGCAGAAGCTGCACAGATAGCAGAGCTTGCTAAGCGTGATGTTGAGGTTAAAACCCACGAACAAGCCCATGCCGCGGTGGGGGGGAGTTTGGCACAAAGTCCAACTTACGAATATGAAAAGGGGCCAGATGGTCGTCGATATGCTGTTGATGGTGAAGTCAGTATTGATGTGTCAACGATTGCAGGCGATCCACAAGCGACATTAAATAAAATGCAAAAAGTTTATGCTGCGGCAATGGCACCCGTTCAGCCATCAATGGCAGATATTAGGGTCGCGGCGCAGGCGTTACAAAATATTAGCGAAGCCAAACAAGCATTAGTTGTCGAGCGTCAGCAGTCGGTCATGACTTCGGAAGAAAGCCAAAAAATAATCGAACTAGGTGATGTTTTTGCCGACCCCGATGCGGTGGACCCTTTAGCCCCGTTCATGAATAAAACCACTGAAACGTCAAGTGTAATAGATAACCTTACCAGCAATATAACCAATGAAACGGCAATTGAGTTAACTCAAGTGACCTCGTCGCAGTCAACCCTTACGGCCAATGCTCAAGCAGATGTTGTAAGTCCTTCACAAACAGATTTATCGGACACTCGTCATTCTGAATTAGCTGCGCAGTCTAATAAGGCTCGCCAGCATAGTAGTTATCAAAATACGATAGCCGTCAATGATCAGCACACTTCTTACACTAACATTGCTTTCTACGTCTAGGTTTTTTAGTTCTCATCATTACATCCATGTTATCTCATGTTAATAGCGCTATGATCTAGTCACTATAAACCTAGATTTTACTTTCATTGTGTTGCTGTAAAATCAAACTCTCTAATAGCTTAGATGCCGGTCCTTGATTATCCCGATCAGGAACCAGTAAGTTCATGATGATTTTTCGCTGTGAGCTGCCACGTAAACGTAGGCGGATTAATTGTTTGCTGGCTAGTTCTTGTTGTACAACAAAGTTGGGGATCCAACAAAAGCCAATATTACTGGCTAAAATGGTTTTTGCTTCGTAAAAATTAGACACTGTCCATCGTTGCTCTGCTTTTAGCCAGCCAATATCGTTTGCTGTATTGGTTGCTGTATCTTTAATCACAATTTGCAAGTGTTGAGCCAATTGCTTGTCATCCTCTATGTAACCTACTTGTGCAAGCGGATGATCGGGATGACACACTAGTTCAAATTTGGCTTCACAGAGCGGCTCGCTTATATGGCCTTTAGGAGGGGTGGTACAAATAGCGATATCGGCTTGTTTGTTATTAATTAACTCATGGGTTCCGGTGATCACCGAATCAATAATAGTAACTCGTGTGCCACGACTTTGCGGCAAAAATGCTTTAAGAGCTTGTACCAGCGTTTCCATTGGGTAGATAAGTTCACGGGCAATGGTTAAGTTGGGCTCCCATCCTTGACCTAAATTACTGGCAAGTTGCTCTAGTTCATCCACGGATTGGGTTAAGTGACGAGATCGACGTAATAAGACTTCACCTTGTTCGGTTAAATATGCTTTACGACCTTTCACTTCAAGTAAATTAATGCCAAGTTGATGCTGTAATTTAGCCACTGCATGATTAAGTGAAGATTGGCTCTTACTGAGCTTTTCAGCGGCTTGGGCGTAACCGCCAAAATCAACCACCGCTTGCACTATACGCCATTGTTCTAACGTTGATTTTGCTCGGCTCATGCTTAGTTCCAAATCTAATGTTTAAAATGCTTATTTTGGCATATAAAAAAGGCAAATGCAGTGCATTTGCCTTTGCTCAGTCACTGTGACTAATACGGTTCACCAATGTGGATAAGCCAATAACTGTAGTGACCAATCATCGCTTATGAGAACAAGATTATTTTAGTGCGTTATTGATTTACCTTGTGTCGGTTTGGGTGTCACTAACTTGGGCAAATGTTTTTTGGTGCTTGAAATATTATTAAGGTAGGGCCCTTGATGTAAGGTTTCAGGCCAATCTAATAGCATCATCGCCAGTACGTTTCTGTGCTCTCCCGAAGATAAGATTGCATCGCCATGTGGTGATGGGATCATGTTCACTTTCGGGTCGTACGCTGCGATGACATGTTGTTTTACCTTGTTTACAACAGGGTTGTTTGGGTTGCCTGTAATTAAAAAGCCAATGCCCACTTCGGTAATAATGTCTTCTGTGGTGTCAGTTAAAATACGATCGATGTTTTTTTCAAAATAATCCAAAATCCATTGGTATTCTTTGGGGTCAACAGGATACTGGTAGTATTCACTGGCAGCAAAAATAAAATGTGTCATGCCATATATTTTATTTTTGTATTGGCTTTTGCTCAGTTGAGCGTCTTGATCATTTGGGTAAGTCGCTATAAAAGCTTCTTTATAGACGTCATAATAGTCGCCCACGCCAATTTGCTTAGCCCAAAACACATAGTTAATTAATTGTGCCGCCCACGCTTTGATCATCTGCTTGTCTGTTAACGCTGGGGTTAAATCAGCCTTCTTTAACGTAGTGATCAATAAATCATGGCACGGTCCGGTAAAACCAAACTCATCAATACGGCTGGCATAACGCAATAATACGTTGCTGTACAACATAAACTCAGGGTAGGGCGCGATGGCTAATTTGCGTGCATCACCACGGATCCCAGGTTTGAGTTTATTCACTTCAATTTGCGATTCTGTTTTGATAAAACCGGGCCTGTCTAAATTACATGCATAGTAAGCTTGGCGCTCTGCAATGGTGAGTAAGTCAATTAACGAGCCGTTGGCGTACTTGTTTTCACCTGTCATACGATATTGACGGATGGCATAGTGCCCTTGAACCCGAGGTGGCAGTGAATACAGGTTAGTTTCTAATGTGGTTTTGATACCCTGGTAAACTTGTTCAGCGGTTAACTGATGAGCAATGTCTTCTGTTGGCTGTTTTGCCAGCGCCACACTACTTAATAAACTAGCTGATAAAAATAAGTACGAGAGTGTTTTACTCTTGCAACGTTCCAGCATGTTTAAATCTCCAAATAAGTGAATGTGGGTCAATTGGCGCGCCAATAAGCTGCTCAAGTTGATCGTGTATGGGTAAATAGGCTTCATTAATCACTAACAAATCAAAAACTGCTAGGTTTGACAGTCGGTCATTGCCTTGTTGGGTAATCAGTTGCATTAATGCCTGTTGCCACAATGGAAGATAATCGCTAATCCCTTGATTAGCAATAGCTTGATAACTATATATTACATCTGTTGCCTGCGGCCAAGGTTGACCAAAACTGTTGGCAAATTCGGCAGATAATCTAGCATTCAGATTTAGCCATTCTGCATCATCAATTTCGCCTGTAAATTGGTAAAAACTTAACGCCACTTTTGCTCTAAAGGCATGCATTTGCGTTTGATATTGCAATGCTAATTGTTCACGAGTAGACATAGGTGCAAAGTGTTGAGTGGAGCGTAAAAAATGACTTAACCACAAGTTGGCTATGGCATGCTGTTGACGGTTTTGGGTCTTATTGGCAAGTAAGTAATATTGACTGCCTTGTGCTAGCGAGACGATGGCCTGGCTTAACGCTTCAATCAATTTTTGTTGTTGTTTTTGGCTATTTAAGGTTTTAGGGTATGTGATTGAATATTGGCCAAACTGATGGCCGATAACCGATTGTTTTATCAGCTGGGCATTGATCCTCTTAGACAATGCATCTTGTGCAAGTGGATATGTATACAGTTCTCCAAGTAACCTTTGTTTATGCCAAAGTCGAATAATATTAATGGTAGGCGCGTCATCGGCTGATTGTTTATTAGTTTGTTGTTCCGCTGTAGTCTTGTCTGCTAGCAGTTCAAAACGTAGCCCAAGTGGGGCAAGTTTACTGAGTAATTGCAGTAAATAGGCTTGGGCAGAAACCGCCTCTATTGCTTCTGGTTTTGCTGTTTGCGATAGGGCGCGCGCAATATTCCAAGGGGCAATATCAAGTTGTTCGGTTTGGTCGTTTAAAAACTGAGAAAGTAAGTCAGCATTAAGTCCATGTGTTGCCAATACATATTCAGCAGTATTTTGGTAACCTAGGGTTAATGCTCGTTGTTGCTGTAATTGCTGAATATAGGAAATCGCAGATTTTATTTTATGTTTGGCACGCGTTTGATAAGCAAACCAAGCTTGTTTACGGCAGTTTTCATTACTTTGCTTAATTAGGTATTGAGCAATGTGAATATCGATATTGTTTGTATCTGTTTGCGGTGTGGCTTGCGGCAATACACATTGTTCATCATTGAATTGCATTTGTAACTGACGCTGTGACAATGCTTGGTTTACCGAAGCCTGAGCACTATGCAGTTTGGATTTTTGCTCGATATCCCATTGGTTTTGTTTGACGGTTAACAGCCGTTCACTTAATTGTTTGTAAGGAGCTGGTTCGGTCTGTAATACATCGATAAGTGCTAGGGTTTGTGTTGCTTGAGTGAGCATATATAGCTCATCAGCAAGGTGCAATTGACACCACAGTAAGCCTTGTTTACTTAGGCTGTCAGTGGCAAAAGGACGGTAGTATTGTATCCGATCATTGATGTTGTTTAATGCGAGCGTGTTTTTTTCAAACTCAACAGCTTGGTGAGCAGGAGATAAGCTAGCATTCTGCGACAAAGGCGTGAGTTTTGGTTGATATTGAAGGCACTGCTCTACAAACAGTGCCAACGGATTTGCCACAGCATTTGCTGTGGCAAACAAACTAAAACTTAGGATTACTAGAGAAATGCTTTTTAGCATAAGCCACACGTTCTTCAACTGACATCGCAGGGCCTTTCATAGCTTCAACGTGTTTGAGTCGAGGTAAAATGCCTCTACCGTTAGCTATTTGAATGGTTAACCCTGGGCGGGCGTTCAATTCAAGCAATAATGGTCCTTTGTTTTTGTCCAATACCATGTCGGTTCCAAGGTATCCCAGTTCACACATCTCATACGCACTAGATGCTGTATGTAATAAGGTTTCCCAATGTGGCACTGTCATATTATTCAATGGAAAATGAGTGTCTGGGTGTTTATCAACTGGCAAGTCAAACTGCACCGCATGTAAACTTTTACCGGTAGCAATGTCTAGACCTACGCCCACAGCACCCTGGTGCAAGTTGGCTTTACCGTCAGACGCCGCCGTTGATAAACGCAACATCCCCATGACAGGGAAGCCCTTAAATACAATTAAGCGAATGTCTGGAACGCCTTCATAGCTGAAGCCTTCAAATACTGGGTCGAACTCAATTAACCCTTCAACAATCGCTACGTCAGGCTTGCCCCCCAGAGAAAATAATCCACTGAGTATGTTCGATACATGTCGGTAAATTTCATTCTGAGTGACTTCATGACCATTTGGCTTGTAATAACAGCCATTGTTCACTTTAGTGATCACCATGATACCTTTACCGCCAGAACCTTTGGCTGGCTTGATAACAAAACCAGTACGGTCACTGACCATGGCTGGAATTTCTTGAATTTTATGTTGTTCGTGGACAACACCAATCAGGTCAGGAACCGCAATGTTATTAGCAAGTGCAAGCTGCTTAGTGATCAACTTATCATCAACGCGTTTATAAAATTTACGCTGATTATAACGACCAATATAGCTAATATTGCGCCTGTTCATATTCAGTACACCGCTACGGCTCAATTCCCAAGGCCAGGCGTACTTCATTATTTATCTCCAACCAATGGTTTAAAGCGCTTTAACTCAGTTAGGCGATAGCCTGTGTATTGACCCATCACTAATACCAGCGCCAAAATCACTAAGTGAATACCTAAAAAGTTAAACACCCAATGTTGTACTAATTGGTTATCCATTGCTAAGTAGGCAAGGGTGGCGACAAATAAACTGCCACCGCCTGAAACGAATACCTTTTTAGGGCCTTCTTCTTCCCACAGGATAGACATACGCTCGATGGTCCAGGCAAGAATGATCATCGGGAAGAATGTAATGGTTAATCCTTCACTTAAGCCTAACTTGAATGAAATCAGCGTGAATAAACCAATGATAAATATCACCACAATAATGACCGCGGATATTCGGGATATGAGCAGTAGATTAAGGGTGGACAGATAGGAACGGATCATTAAGCCAAATGCCACGATTAACAAGAAACCAATTAAGCCAGTCAGCAAGGTTGTTTGAATAAAGGCTAAGGCGATTAACACAGGCATAAAGGTACCAGAGGTTTTAATGCCGACGATGACGCGCAAAAATACCACCACTAAAACCCCAATAGGGATCAGCAAAATACCTTTAAACAAACTTTGCTCTTCAAGCGGTAATTGATAAAGCGAGAAGTCTAATGCATCGTCATTCATCATCATGTCAATTGAGGTGGCCAATGCTGAACGGGTATCTTGCAACATTGAAAAATTGACTTGAGAATTAATTCCGCCCATTACATCTAATACAGAATGGCCAGAGTATTCCCATAATACTAAGGTGTTATCACGACCTTTTTTGTTGTTTGGTATATCAAATAATACCCATTCGCCGTTGTTATAAACCTGCACATACGAGGTTAATTGTTGGCGGCGACGTTGATCCTCTAGCTGTAAACCATTGACGATACGAGCTGGAACACCTTTAGAGTGCAGCATTTGCACAAACAAGTTTGTTGAGGTATTGGCCGACAGTAATAATGCCATATTCTGGCTTTGTTCACTGTCGTTGATAAGGTTCATCAATTGCTGTGCAAATGATAAATTAGTCGCACTACGACCCCAAACATCTTCAATAACTTGATCTGCTGCTGATTTTTCGGTCGCTGGCCACAAATATGGCTCAGGTACCATCGGTGTTCCAGTAGCCTGGATATCAAGCTTACCGGTAGGTACTAAGGTCACGCGGTAATATAACGCTTGTGGACCAGAAGCTTCACGAATTGACCATATTGCCCGGCGGTTTGAGACATCGTTTGAAATGCTTAACCCGTAACCTGGTGATGTGGCGTTTTCGACAAGCACGTCAAATGCAGGGTCATTAGGTAAAGAAAAGTTCACTTCAGCAGGTTGATTACTGCCCACAAAACTCACTTTTGCATCTACAGCCCAGCTTTGAACTTGCTCACCCGGTAGAAAGGGAACATTGTGTTCAATCCCACGATAAATACTCGTGCTGATGCCGATGATAAAGAGCAGTGCAACAAAAATGTAAAACGGTTTACGAGAATGCATTACTGATCCTACTTATTTAAGGTTGTGATTTGTTTTTTTGCTTTACCGTGGATATAGATTTGGCCTACATCAACAATTGCAATATCTTTCATAAACTTGCGGCCAAGTAGTAACGGATAATCTAGGTGACTACGGTCTACGAGGTTTAAATCGGTTTCGGCTGAATATTTACCTATTTTTAAATGTGCATGAATAACAGGGCGACGATCATCATCTGAGTCGACGTCTTGTTTAATTCTCACAAATTTAACGACTTTTGTTTCAAAGGTGTTTGCGGGTTGATCAATGCCATTAGACATCACGTCATAGCGCACCCATTGCACACCGTCACGTTCAAATAATACAATATTACGTGCATCAAGTGATGATGATTCTGCACCGGTATCAATACGGGTTGCAAACATAGCTTTGACTTCATCAACAAAGACACTTTCCACTTCGCCTAATAAAAACTTTTCACCTATCATCGCTTCTGGGCATTGCTCCGGTACGGCGACAGGTTTTGGCATTGGAGGAGGCGGCATTACAATGGTTTTAGGTCTTTCAGCCATGGCAGTGCTGACTTGGTTTTTTAATTTTCTCATTTCAGCCGATAATGCGCTAATTTCGGCAGTCTGATCAATACAGCTACTATTTATCGCGTCAATTACTGCTGTTTGTGTATTAAGCAAACTGCTATTCAAGTCAGCATTCGTTAGCGGAGGTGTGGTTGGTTTTTCTGTAGTGGTACAACCTACTAATAAAGCCGTCGCAATGGATAGAGCAATTACCTGCTTTAACATGTCAATTCCTGTTGAATAGTATTCGTTAAACTAAATCGTGATTCGGTTGGTTCTTGGTAGCAATGATGATGGCCCGTTTAGGTGCGGGGTAACCTTCTACCGTTAAGGTTGCATCATTTGGATCGAGATAATCGACTAGTGATTCATTTTTCATCCAGTTTGTACTACGTTGCTCTGCAAGTGAAGTAGTATCGATATCAACACAGCGTATATCGGTAAACTCACATTTTTTTAACCATAACATCAGTGCGGCCACAGACGGTATAAACCACACATTGTTCATTTTTCCGTAACGATCTTGTGGCACTAACACTGCGTTTTCGTCACCATCTATCACTAAGGTTTCAAGCACCAACTCACCGCCCATACGCAGTTGATCGCGTAATTGCAGCAAATGGTCTATCGGTGAACGACGGTGGTACAACACCCCCATCGAAAAAACCGTATCAAATGCATCAAGAGGGGGTAACTCTTGAATACCTAAAGGCAACAAATGTATTGGGTGTTGATTGCCCGCGAGTCGTTTTATTGCTTCAAACTGGCATAAGAATAATGGCGATGGGTCAACTCCCACAACGCGAGAAGCGCCTTCACCTAACATTCGCCACATATGGTAGCCACTACCACAACCCACATCCAATACAGTGCGGTTTTGTAATGCAGAAATATGGCCTTTTACTCTATCCCATTTCCAGTCGCTGCGCCATTCGGTATCAATTTCAATACCATGGACAGTAAATGGGCCTTTACGCCAGGGTTGAAACATGCCGAGCAAATTAGTGAGCTTTTCTACCTGACCGGGTGTTAATTGATCACCACTGCCAATATCGACACTTGAAGTCAACTCTATAGTATCGGGTTGGGGGTAATTGAACTTATTGAGGACCTTTTCCCATTTTGGTAAGTTGCCGTGTTTATGGTCTCGTTGCCATTGACCTAAAATAGAAGGTAATGTTTCTAACCAGTGTTGCAGGTTAGAGTCGGCAATGTCTTTATAAAAAGAACTAAAACTTATCATTTAATCGCTACCATAGATGCAAAATTAAAGCATTGGAACCACACCGAGAAGTGTGAAAAACCATTATCATTCAAACGTTGTTGGTGAATCGTTAGGCTGTCTGGACGCATCACGTTTTCAAGTGCACTGCGTTTTTGGCTGATTTCGAGTTCACTGTAACCATTGGCGCGTTTAAAATCTAAATGCTGCTCATCTAATAGGGTTTGAATTTGAGTGTCTTCAAAAAAAAGCTTTTCAGAAATGACCAATACACCGCCAGGCAACAAACCTTCGTAAATACGTTTAATTAACGCATTACGATCGTTTACCGGCAAAAATTGTAAGGTAAAATTAAGTACAACCATTGAGGCGTTCTCAATGTTGATGTCTCTTATATCGGCACACAATAAGTTTACTTGGGTATCACTAACATAAGCCGTCAAATTCTCTTTGCAGCGGTCAATCATTGATTGACTATTATCAATAGCAAAAATTTGGCAATCGCGTCCTTCTATTTGACGTCGAATACTTAATGTTGCTGAACCTAAAGAGCTGCCAAGGTCATAAACATTACTGTTGGGAGTGACAAAGCGGTGAGCAAAATCACCCAGTGTATTGATAATTTGCGCGTAACCTGGGACAGAACGACGGATCATGTCATTAAATACGCCCGCAACACGTTGATCAAATTGAAAATCCGTTATTTGATCTGCGGCGTGTGCGTAAATCTTATCTTGTTGAGAGTTCATGAGCTGTAATGTGGGAAAAATTCAGCATGTATTTTAGCTAATCATGGTGAAGTGCAGCAAGTATCCTACTGGTAATTTGTGTGTTTTTTTTAAAATAGTTCGCCATAGTGTTAATACTATTGGTTCAGCATGGGTTTTATTGTAGTTAACATTAACATTAACAATAATTAATCATTGTTGTATGTTTTAGCGTTAATTAGCCGTAAATAAGGTGAATGATGAGCGATTTTTTCGTTTAAAAAACAACCGTGAAAAGTTAAAAAATTAATAAAATGTGCATTCACTTTGTCTAAATAATGATATTATTTGCGACAATGCTACAAACTAATAACAAATTGCTTATACAGTAGCGTAAAACGGGCATTCACCACTTTAAAATACGGTTAAAACAAGTCAAAATAGCAAGTTAACATGCGGTAAAACGCAATAACGATATAAAGTGATGTAACCATCAAAATAAAAGTATTAGGGAAAAAACTTGAAATTGATACCTTGGGCGCTGGCATTGTTTATGTGGATGCTAATTTTGCCCGCATACGGCTTTCATCACGATGATAATACCTCAGAACAGCCGACGCCATTAATCATCGTTATGGGTGAAGATACATATCCGTTTGAATATTTGGATGATAAAGGAAATCCAGCGGGTATTTTAGTGGATTTATGGCGTGAGTGGTCAACCGTCAGCGACACTAAAATTCGCTTTGTAACTCGTCATTGGCAGCAATCATTAGATCAACTCGAGCAACATAATGCCGATGTTCATATTGGTATGGCGATAACTGAAGCTCGTGCTAAAAAATTCGATTTTGCTATGCCATTTACGTCATTAAATACTTACCTCTACGTTCACAAATCACTGAATAGTAAAAAACAGATCCACGATTTAATTCCGTATCAGATAGGCATTGTTGATGGTTCTTCTCATGAAGCAATGCTGAGTGCAATAGAACCTCGCTTAAGTTTTAAACGCTTTACAAACAGAGAGCAATTACTGCAAGCGGCGGCGAAAGACGAGCTGCTTGTGTTTGCTGGGATTGAAGGATATCAACGTAACCTTGCATTAGAGCAAGATATTGCCGCTAATTTTTACAGTTCTTCGCGTATTCTCATCAAAAAAGTCCAGTTAGTTCCTGCCGTGGTAAAAGGTAATCAAGCCTTGGTTGATAAAATTAACCATGGTTTTGGATTAATTTCGCCGCAAACCATTAAACATATCGAGCGCCATTGGTTGGGATATCACAAACAAACATCTGGGATCATTATAGCAATGCAGGCCGGTGTTGAACCCTTTGCCGATCTCGGTGTCGACGGTTTACCTACAGGGATGCTGGTTGATTTATGGCGATTGTGGTCGAAAAAAACCGGCATTAATATCGACTTTGCCACCGGAGACATGAACAGCACGATTGATGATGTAAAACGTGGTGTTGCCGATGTGCATATTGGCTATCCTGAAAGCCAAGAAATGCGCAGCGGGTTAACACAGGCTTGGCATATCACATCGGTGAAAAGCCGTTACTTTAGTGCTAAAGAAAATACTAAAGATCTTCAGAGCAGTGCAATTCGGGTTGGGGTATTTCCTACTGCCCCTTATATCACCCAAGTTCAATCTGCGTTTCCCCAAGCACAATTGCGTTTTTACCACACGTTAGGTGAGATGGTTAAAGCGGCACATAATGACGAAATTAGTGGTTTTATTTCTTCTGCTGCAATGACATCGCATTATCTATTGGCCAATAAACTTTGGGCTGAATTTCGACAATATTCCGATATTGAGTTTACGACTGATATGTATGCATTAACGCGTATCGACGACAGTGGCCTTGCGGACCGTATTCAAGCAGGTTTTAACTTGATTTCGGTAGAAGAGCAAATTCAAATTGAACGTAAATGGTTGATTAACCCTGACGATCGCTTCTTTACGGGCAGTGACAGTAAAATAAAATTAACCACCCAGCAAAAGCAATATATCAGTAGTTTAGGTGCAATTAAGATGGGCTACCTTAAAAATTGGGCGCCGATGGAGTTTCAAGGTAAAAATGGCCAGTTTTTAGGGGTTAATGCTGATATTAAAAATCTACTCGTTAAGCAGTTAAACCTGACGATTATTCCTGTGGCTTATGATGATTTTGGTAAAATGGTCAATGATCTTATTAAAGGGGAGATTCATCTGGTGGCCAGTATGGCGCAAAGCAATGAACGCGAAAACTCCTTGGCTTTTTCGGCGGCTTATTGGCCCTCACCATGGGCAATTGTGACCTCGTTAACTCAACCCCCCATCTTTAATATTTCACAGGTTGTCGGTAAGCGACTGGCGGTGGTAGATGGTTACCACATTATTGACCAATTAAGGCAGCAATACCCCGGTATTGATTTGGTGATAGTTGCTGATACTGAACAGGGTATCAACGCTGTGATTAATGGTCGGGCGGATATGTTTGTTGATCAAGTTGCAACATTAGCGACAACGCTAAAAAGTGGCCAATATCCGAGTCTAAAAATGTCGCTGGTGGCTGAGTTAACCGAGCAGCATAGCCGTATAGGACTGTTCCCAGGAGTGAAAGACTTAGTGCCGTTAATCGACAGAGTCATAGCGACAATCGATGAAACCGAGCAACAAAACATGTACCAAAAGTGGGTTTCATTAGACATTAACAGTGATACTTTGCGGTACCAACGCTGGTTACAAATATTGATTGTTAGTTTGCTTGTACTGTCATTTATCGCATTGATGATATATATGTCAAATCGTCGTTTGAATGTTGAAATACAAAAGCGAATTAAAGCTGAAGAAAACCTCAAATTTATGGCAAATCACGACAATGTGACTGGCTTACCCAACCGCAGTTTACTTGACGACAGATTAAATCAAGCTGTCATGACTCATCAACGAGACAAATCTCGTTTTGCGGTATTGTTTGTCGACCTTGATGGCTTTAAAGCAGTTAATGATATGTACGGGCATCATATTGGTGATAGATTATTACATCGGGTGGGGTTAATGCTGTCAAAGAGTGTGCGTGAATCAGACACGGTAGCCCGATTTGGCGGTGATGAGTTTGTATTATTACTTCAACATATCGACAGCAAAGAAAATACTCGTCAAGTTGCCGATAATATATTACTGGCATTAAAAAGAATTACCGTGATTGACGGTCACCAGGTGAATATTTCAGCCAGTATCGGTATTGCCTTGTTTATTGAAGATGCCGATACCCCAGCAACATTACTTAAAACAGCTGATCAATTAATGTATCAAGCCAAAAAGATTGGCGGTCATCAATTTAAAATGAATTAATGCTTGTAGATTTTTCCGTCAATCAACCATGTTTATCAACTGCAACTATGGTTAATTGATGCAAACTAACTGATACTGCAATGCATAAGTGCGAGTCACGGTATATAATGCCGTTTTTATCGTTTTCAATTTCCAAAAATACCGCTTTGTGGATAAAGGATAGGGTTCAATGCGCAGTCAATATTGTGGAGACATTAATAAGTCTCATCTTGGTCAAGAAGTTACTTTAGTCGGTTGGGTTAACCGTAGTCGTGATTTAGGCGGAGTTGTATTTTTAGACTTACGCGACAGAGAAGGGCTAGTACAGGTTGTTTATGATCCAGACTTAAAAGAAGTCTTTGACGTTGCTAGCACATTGCGCAGTGAATTTTGTGTTCAAGTGACCGGTGTCGTCCGTGCACGCCCTGACAGCCAAGTTAATTCACAAATGAAATCCGGTGAAGTTGAAATTCTTGGTAAGCAACTGAATATTATCAATGCGTCAGCACCTTTGCCGTTGAGCATGGACAATTACCAAAACAACAGCGAAGAGCAACGTCTTAAATACCGCTACTTAGATTTACGTCGTCCAGAAATGGCCGAGCGTTTAATCTTCCGCGCAAAAGTGACCAGTGCTGTACGTCGTTTCTTAGATAGCAATGGTTTCCTAGATATCGAAACACCCATTTTAACCAAAGCGACGCCAGAAGGCGCACGTGACTATTTAGTGCCTAGCCGGACTTATAAAGGTCAATTCTTTGCGTTACCACAATCACCACAATTATTTAAACAATTACTGATGATGTCGGGCTTTGACCGTTACTATCAAATAGTGAAATGTTTCCGTGATGAAGATTTACGTGCTGATCGTCAACCTGAATTTACTCAAATCGATATCGAAACCTCATTCATGAGCGCCGAGCAAGTGATGGAGAAAACTGAGCAGATGATGCGTGGTTTGTTCCAAGACTTACTCAATGTTGATTTAGGTGAGTTTCCACGTATGTCATACGCTGAAGCCATGCAACGTTACGGTTCTGATAAACCAGACTTACGTAACCCACTTGAATTAGTCGATATTGCCGACTTAGTTAAAGACGTCGAGTTTGCCGTATTTAATGGCCCAGCAAATGATGCAGAAGGCCGCGTTGCCGCACTTCGTATTCCAACAGGTGCATCTTTGTCTCGTAAGCAAATAGACGACTACACCAAGTATGCCGGCATTTATGGTGCTAAAGGCTTAGCATGGATGAAGATTAACGATTTAGAGGCGGGTATAGACGGTATTCAGTCTCCTGTGCTTAAGTTTTTATCTGAAGACATTGCTAAAAACATTATTAGCCGCACAGGTGCACAAACAGGCGACATCATTTTATTTGGTGCAGACAAAGCCAACGTGGTAGCAGAAGCCATGGGGGCTTTGCGCTTAAAAGCGGGTGAAGACTTTGATTTACTTGAAGGTGAATGGCGCCCAATGTGGGTTGTTGATTTCCCAATGTTTGAGAAAATCAATGGCAGTTTCCATGCTGTTCACCATCCGTTTACCGCACCGCGCGGCATCACCCCTGAAGAATTAGCTACCGATCCGGGCGCTGCAATTTCAGATGCGTATGACATGGTACTGAACGGTTGTGAGTTGGGCGGCGGTTCTGTGCGTATCCATAATGCCGAAATGCAAAGCACGGTATTTAACATTTTAGGTATTGAAGCCGAAGAAGCCAAAGAGAAGTTTGGCTTCTTACTTGAAGCATTACGCTATGGTACACCACCACATGCTGGTTTAGCGTTTGGTTTAGACCGTATTATCATGTTAATGACGGGGGCAACGTCAATTCGTGATGTAATGGCATTCCCTAAAACAACAACCGCAGCGTGTCCATTAACGAACGCGCCAGGTTTTGCTAACCCAGTTCAATTAACTGAACTCGGCATTGCGGTTATTGAAAAGCCAAAAACTGAAGAGTAATTTCAAGCGTTCAGCATAACTCGCTCTAAATGAGCAACACATACCGAGGCTGCTGCCTCGGTCTGTTTTTTTACAAGTAGCATTTTATACTTGAATGGAAAAAGGAGCTTAATGTGGCAGGACACAGTAAATGGGCAAATATTAAACACCGTAAAGCGGCACAAGACGCCAAACGCGGTAAATTGTTTACTAAATTCATTCGTGAACTTACCGTCGCCGCAAGAGAAGGCGGATCCGATCCTGATTCCAATCCCCGTCTTCGCGCAGCAATAGATAAAGCCCTATCAAATAACATGACTCGTGACACCGTTGAGCGTGCAATCAAACGTGGCGCCGGTGAACTTGATGGTCAGCAACTTGAAACCATTATCTATGAAGGCTACGGTCCTGGCGGCACTGCAGTCATGGTCGAAACTATGACTGATAACCGCAATCGCACAGTATCAGGTGTACGTAATGCGTTTAATAAATCAGGTGGTAATTTAGGCACCGACGGCTCTGTGGCATACCTTTTTACCAAATCTGGGGTGATTTCTTACGACAATGACACTGACGAAGACACCTTAATGGAGATAGCGCTAGAAGCAGGTGCCGATGATGTGCTGACACATGATGATGGTTCAATGGATGTGTTCACTAGTCCAGATGCATTTGGCCAAGTTAAAGATGCACTTGATAGCGGTAAGCTTGAGTCTGTTAACGCAGAGGTGACGATGGTGGCCTCAACTAAAGCCGAATTAGATGCTGATACCGCTGAAAAATTTTTACGGTTAATTGACAATTTAGAAGATCACGATGATGTACAAGAGGTATATCATAACGCTGACATTTCTGATGACGTCATGGAAGCATTAGATAATCTATGATCATATTAGGGGTCGATCCCGGCTCGCGCATTACTGGCTATGGTGTGATCCAATGCCAAGGCAGACAACAAATTTATTTAGGCAGTGGTTGTATTCGCACCTCAGCCGATGATTTACCCCAGCGTTTGCAACAAATCTATGCAGGATTAACTGAAATTATCACTCAGTATCAACCTAATGAATTTGCCATCGAGCGGGTTTTTATGGCAAAAAATGCCGACTCGGCATTGAAACTTGGTCAGGCTCGTGGCGCAGCCATTGTGGCGGCAACCTGCGCGAACTTACCTGTAGCAGAATACAGTGCGACTCAGATTAAAAGTGCCGTTGTGGGCACTGGTCGTGCTCAAAAAACACAAGTACAACACATGATAAAACAACTGTTAAAGTTACCCGCCGCGCCACAAGCCGATGCCGCGGATGCTTTAGGGGTCGCAGTATGTCATTTTCATACTTATCAAAGTCTTATTGCTATGGGCGGTAAAGCGAGTAGCAGAACTTACGGAAGATACAAATGATTGGTCGTCTCAGTGGGATATTAATAGAAAAGCAAGCACCTGAAGTCGTGTTAGACGTTAACGGTGTCGGTTATGAATTACAAGTACCGATGACCAGTTTTTATGAGTTACCTGAACTCAACCAACATGCCAGTTTGTTCACCCATTTTGTGGTACGTGAAGACGCACAATTGTTATATGGTTTTATCACTAAACAAGAACGTGCATTGTTTCGGTTATTGATTAAAACCAATGGTGTTGGCCCTAAATTGGCGTTAACGATTTTGTCAGGAATGACCGCCGCTGAGTTTGTCTCTTGTGTTGAACGTGATGATATCGTCACTTTGGTCAAATTACCGGGTGTGGGCAAGAAAACGGCTGAGCGCTTAGTCATTGAAATGCGAGACAAACTCAAAAGTTTACTTGAAGCTTCTGTTGGCTCTGAGCGCGAGTTTATGCTGCAAAGTAATTATAAACCAGCGCCAATTGTTGATAGTGCAGAAGAAGATGCCATATCAGCATTATTGTCATTAGGTTATAAACCAGCACAGGCGAGTAAAGCGGTTTCTGCGGCATATGCAGAGGGCATGAGCTCAGAAACGCTGATTAAAGCGGCATTAAAATCGATGTTATAACACATTGAAAATACAGACTAGGGTATCTACATAATGATTGAAGCTGATCGCCTGATCCAACCGCAAGTACAAGGTCAAGATGAGCAAATTGACCGTGCTATGCGCCCGAAAATGTTGGATGAATATACCGGGCAGGACGATACTCGTGCCCAACTTAAAGTGTTTATTCAAGCGGCAATCAATCGCGGTGAAGCATTAGATCATATGCTGATTTTTGGCCCTCCAGGCTTAGGTAAAACCACCCTCGCGATGATTGTGGCGAATGAAATGGGCGTTAATATTAAATCAACCTCAGGCCCAGTACTTGAAAAGGCCGGAGATTTAGCAGCATTACTGACAAACCTTGAACAAGGTGACGTGCTGTTTATTGATGAAATCCACCGATTAAGCCCAGTTGTTGAAGAAATCCTTTATCCAGCGATGGAAGATTATCAACTCGATATTATGATTGGTGAAGGTCCTGCTGCACGTTCAATTAAACTCGATTTACCGCCTTTTACCTTAGTGGGTGCCACGACCAGAGCTGGGGCGTTAACCTCACCACTGCGAGCACGTTTTGGTATTCCTTTGCGATTAGAGTTTTATAACATCAAAGATCTTACTACGATTGTAACGCGCTCAGCCAAAGTGATGGAGTTAGAAATTGATCAGCAAGGTGCAATTGAAATTGCCACTCGTTCACGCGGCACGCCGCGGATAGCTAATCGCTTATTACGCCGTGTTCGCGATTATGCTGAAGTTAAACATGATGGCATTGTGACTCAAGAAGTGGCGGAGTATGCGCTGGATTTGCTTGATGTTGATATGCAAGGCTTTGACTATTTGGACCGTAAGCTCTTATTAGCGATTATTGATAAATTTATGGGCGGCCCTGTAGGGTTAGACAATTTAGCAGCAGCCATTGGGGAAGACAGAGAAACTATTGAAGATGTGCTTGAGCCATTTTTAATTCAACAAGGTTTTATTCAACGTACCCCAAGAGGGCGGATTGCAACCCAACGTGCCTATGACCATTTTAGTTTGGTCAAGCCAGAATAAATAACCTAACTTCAGATTAAATAACAAAGCCAGCGATTAGCTGGCTTTGTTTTAGGTTCATGTTGTGATTAACCTAGAGCAGCAGTCGCTGACTTCTTCTGGATCAATTCAATTTTATATCCATCAGGATCTTCAACAAAGGCAATTTCTGTTGTGCCGCCAGCAACAGGTCCTGGAGCACGCGTGACTTTACCGCCTGCTGTAGTAATGGCATCACAACGGGCGTAAATGTCATCTTCGCCAATGGCTAAGTGGCCAAAACCATTGCCTAGGTCGTAGCTCTCTACGCCCCAGTTATAAGTTAATTCGATTACGGCTTGACCAGTGGTTTCTTCTCCAAAACCTACGAAGGCAAGGGTATATTTATAGTCAGCATTTTCTGACTTTCGCAGTAACTTCATACCCATTATGTCTGTATAAAAACGAATACTGCGATCTAAATCGCCAACGCGGATCATCGTGTGTAGTAATTGCGACATATTTTACTCTCTTATTTAAAATAAAGCTGACTTTAACAAGCTCTGATGACAATGAAAAGATTAGTGCGACCACATGAATACATCACAGACAAATACGTTCTGCAGTAAATACATATTTTTTTTGCATTAGCTCACATTTGTGATGATATTTTTTGGGTTCATAAGCAAAAGGCGTTATTCTTCTTTCATACCCACATGGAGGCAGCACAATGACTACAGAATTAAAAATGGCCTTAGGCACTACCGTTGTAATCGCAATTTGTTTTAGTGCATTTTTTGTTGCAATGTATTAAGCAACAATAAGATCCTATGCTAGCGCTACATGTTGTTAGATGTAGCATAAAATATTAGTTTATTGCACGTTAGTTGATGAGTTAACCTACAATAAATTACTTAATAAAGACCAAAGCATCATACGTGTTTTGGTCTTTATTATTTCAGTTAATCCTCAGGATAGACTTTTTCTTTAAATTCGCATAAATCTTCGATCATGCAGCTGCCACAACGTGGTTTTCGTGCTAAGCAAGTGTAGCGGCCATGCAAGATAAACCAATGATGTACATCCACTTTAAATTCTGCAGGCACGACTTTTAGCATTTTTTGTTCTACCTGGTCGACATTTTTGCCCGGTGCAAATTTAGTTCGGTTTGCCATACGAAAAATATGTGTATCAACTGCAATCGTGGGCCAGCCAAAGGCAGTGTTGAGCACCACATTAGCGGTTTTACGTCCCACGCCCGGTAATGCTTCTAACGCTTCACGGTTTTCAGGGACTTCGCCGCCATGTAAATCAATTAACATTTTACACGCGTTAATCACGTTAATGGCTTTATTGTTATATAATCCAATGGTTTTGATATATTGCTTTAATCCATCGATACCTAAGTCATAAATGGCTTGAGCGGTATTGGCCACCGGAAATAACTTGTCAGTGGCTTTGTTTACGCTGACATCGGTTGCTTGCGCGGATAGGGTCACTGCCACTAACAATTCAAATGGACTGGAAAAATTCAACTCAGTTTCAGGCTTTGGATTGTTATCTCGTAACCGCGTTAAGATCTGAATGCGTTTTTCTTTATTCATAATATTTGTATTAACTTACCTTAGTGATCCGTGCGCGGGTAACGCCGACTGATTCCGCTTTGGGTTGTCTGGCTTTTACGTTGCTGTCGATAACATTTTTTAAGGCAATTAATAGCCCCATGCCAATAAACGCCCCTGGTGGCAGCATGGCTAATAAAAATGGGGTATCGACTTGCCACACATGAATCGTCAGCACACTTGCCCATTCACCTAATAACAAATCGGCGCCATCAAATAACGTGCCTTGACCTAACAGTTCTCGTGTCGCGCCTAATACCACTAATACTGCAGTAAATCCTAGACCCATCATCAATCCATCGAAGGCAGAGTGTGCCAATGAATTTCGTGATGCAAAGGCTTCTGCACGGCCGATAATGACACAGTTGGTGACAATCAGCGGCAAGAAGATCCCTAATGAAAGGTACAAATTGTAGGCATAAGCGTTAATCAATAACTGCACGCAGGTCACTAGTGCGGCAATGATCATCACAAATACTGGTATGCGGATTTCTTTGGGTACGTAATCACGCACCAGTGACACTAAAATGTTTGAACCAACTAATACCAATAGGGTTGCTACGCCAAGCCCTAAAGCATTGGTAATGGTAGCCGTTACTGCTAATAGCGGACATAAGCCGAGTAACTGTACTAAGCCTGGATTGTTTTTCCATAAGCCTTGGCTGGCAATATCGCGATAATTACTCATGATTATCCTCACATTTCACATGACTTTGGTACAGTACTTTGCGGTTTTGTTTAACAAAGGTAAGCGCCTTACTCACAGCGTTAACATAAGCCCGTGGCGTAATGGTTGCACCGGTAAATTGGTCAAACTGTCCGCCATCTTTTTTCACTTTCCATAAGTCAGTATTGTCTTTAAAAAACAATCCACTAAAGTGTGTTACCCAGTCAGATTTACGTAAATCAATTTTGTCACCCAGTCCTGGAGTTTCTTGATGAGACAGCGTTCGTACACCTAAAACCTGACTGCTATTATCCACACCAATAATAAGCTTGATTTCGCCGTTATATCCATCAGGTGCAATCGCTTCAATGGCAATCGCTACGGGTTGTTGATTTTTGTATGCCAAATACGCTGGCAAGGCTTTTTTACTGCCTAGTAACTCAGGTGAATGCACTAAGATACATTGTTCAAATAGGGCATTATCATGCAGTTCATGAGGGATAACTTGGGTGAGTGTTTCAGTTAATTGCTTTTGTTCTTGCATGGCTATTGTGTCGTAGGTAAGGGCATTGACTAACGCCACTAAACCGGTGCAGCATAATGCAAATAAGCCGAGTAATAAGCCATTTTTAATCATTGGGTTATCAGTAATAGACATAGTTATTTTCCTGTACGATGACCGTAACTGCGTGGACGCACATAATAATCAATAAAAGGCGCGCACATGTTGGCGAGTAATACCGCAAAGGCCACCGCATCAGGATAACCACCGAAGGTTCGAATTAGATAAATCAGCACGCCTATCATGGCACCAAATATTAACCTGCCCCTAGGGCTCGTGGCTGCAGTAACCGGATCGGTTGCAATAAAAAATGCCGCTAACATTGTGCCACCGCTAAACAAATGCATTAACGGGCTAACAAAGGTATCTGGACTGACTAAAAAACCAAAACTGGCGCACACGAATAAACTTGCAATGATTGCAACACTGATGTGCCAACGGATCACCTTAAGCTTAAGCATGACTAAACCGCCGACAAGATACGCTAAGTTGACCCCAAACCAGCCTTCAGCGGCCAAGCCGGAGAAAATGGGCTTGGCCAGGCTTTCGGTGGTGGTTAAGCCCATTGATAAATCGGTTTTCAACGTATCAAGCGGGGTTGCCATTGCTATGCCGTCAATACCTAAACGAAAATACTCAGCCGCAAAAGATTGATTTATTTCAAAAATAGTTTGCACACTGGTAAGCAAAGACGCGTGATTCATCGCAATGGTTTGCGGTGCAACCCACGAGGTCATTTGAACCGGAAATGAAATAAGCAGTAATACATAAGCAGCCATTGCCGGGTTAAATACGTTATTACCAAGACCACCATAAAGTTGCTTAACGATAACGATGGCAAATAACGTCCCTATGACAATCAACCACCAAGGTGCTAATGATGGAATGGCAACAGCCAATAAACATGCGGTAACTAATGCACTATTGTCACTTAAAGTCGCTTTGATGTTTTTGTTACGCAGTTTCATTACCGCTGCTTCAGCAAGATATGCCACGCTGACGGCTAACAAAATTTGCACCAGTGTGCCAAAACCAAAGTAATAACTTTGAACAGCAATACCCGGAATAAGACAAAAAGCCACCCGTTTCATCACGGTATTAGTGTGTAAACTGGTGCTCACATGGGGTGATGAGGCAATTTTAAATGCCATGATTATTGTTCCTCTTGCTCAGCACGTTTGGCGAGCTGTTTCGCTTTTGCTTTGGCTACCGCCGCTGCGACTTTGGCTTTTTTTATTTGCTCAGGGGATAAATCTGCTGAGTCCGCCGTGACTGTCAATGCTGCGTCTGGCGCTATATCGGCGGTAGACTCGACACTAACTGTAGGTTGAGACGCAGCTTCGCCGATATCGATTTGACTGGCTTGAACCATTTTTTTTGCCTTGGCTTTAGCGACTGCTGCGGCAATACGAGCTTTTTTGTCGTCAACTGCATCTGTTGTCGGTTCTGCTTCAACAGCCGTGTTATCAGTTTGGCCAACTTGAGCCAGTTTTTTTGCCTTGGCTTTAGCGACTGCTGCGGCAACGCGGGCTTTTTTGTCGTCAACTGCATCTGTTGTCGGTTCTGCTTCAACTGCCGTGTTATCAGTTTGGCCAACTTGAGCCAGTTTTTTTGCCTTGGCTTTAGCGACTGCTGCGGCAACGCGGGCTTTTTTGTCGTCAACTGCATCTGTTGTCGGTTCTGCTTCAACAGCCGAGTCATCAGTTTGGCCAGCTTGAGCCAATTTTTTTGCCTTAGCTTTAGCGACGGCTGCGGCAACACGGGCTTTTTTGTCGTCAACTGCATCTGCAGTAGGTTCAGTTCCTGCGACTTCAGTTTCAGCCGGATTGGGTGTTTGAACCGTTGATTCAGTATTTGCTTGTGCGGCTTTCTTCGCTTTGGCGCGTGCAACTGCGGCGGCAATTTTAGCTTGCTTGTCGTCGACACTCACCTCAGCTGAACTGGTGTCGAGTTCATTTGCGCGACTCACGGTATTCGCCTTAGCCGCTTTTTTGGCCTTAGCACGTTCAATGGCTGCATTAACCGCGGCCTTTTTCGGGTCTACTGTCGTTTGAGGTGCTTCAGGTGACACAGTACTTGATGTCGCTTGGGCTTTTTTAGCTGCTATGCGCGCCATGGCGGCCGCTACGGCATCTTTATCCGTTGATTTCATGTTGGATTGACGCTTAGCTGCGGCTTCTTTGGCTTTAGCTTCTCGTGCATTTTTTTCATCTTCTAAGCGTTGTATACGCGCTTCAAATCGAACTTTAGCTTGTTCAGCTTGGCGCTTTTCTTCGGCTTCTATTTTTAATGCCGACTTTGCAACACGATAGTATTCAACAAGAGGTATATCGCTGGGACAAACATAGCTGCAACAACCACATTCAATGCAATCTTTTAAATTAAAGCTGGCCGCTTTGTCATATTCTTCAGCTTTTGCATGCCAAAATAGCTGTTGTGGCAGTAATAATGCAGGACAGGCGACGGCACATTCACCACAACGGATACAGGCTTTTTCATCAACATCAGGGGCAATCTCATGAGCACTAGGTGCTAATAAACAGTTAGTCCCTTTCAATATTGGCACATCTAAATCCGCCAAAGCGTAACCCATCATAGGGCCGCCTACGATAACCTTTTGTGCAGCAGATGGATTAAAGCTTACAGCTTGTAAGGCATCGTTAATGGTGGTACCGATAGGCAACCAATAGTTGCCCGGCTGACCAATTTGCTCACCGGTTAAGGTGACAACTCGTTCAATGAGTGGTTTACCTTGATATACCGCTTCTTGAATGGCATAAGCTGTGCCCACGTTGTGAACCACTATACCCAGTTGTGCCGGGATATGGCCGCTGGGTACTTCTTTCCCGGTAATTATTTGAATAAGCTGTTTTTCACCACCTGATGGGTATTTGGTCGGGATGACTGTAACTCGTATGATACCCGCAGGTAATGTACTGCGCTGCACAGCATCTTGCATGGCCTTTGCTGCTTCAGGTTTATTGTCTTCGATGGCAATGATGATGCGCTGTGGATTTAGTAAGTGATGTATTACTGCAATCCCTTTTAAGATTTCATCACTGTAATCGCGCATTAACCGATCATCAGAGCTGATGTAAGGTTCGCATTCAACCCCATTAATAATCACTAAATTGATTTCGCTAGCTGGGTTTAGTTTTACATGGGTTGGAAAGGCCGCTCCACCCATTCCTGCAATGCCTGCGTTTTTTATCTTGTCTAATATTTGATTTTTGGATAATTGTTCGAGTGAGTGCGGTATCAGCTCGCACCAAGCGTTTTGGCCATCGGCCTCAATAACGCAGCTTAATGTCGGCAATGAAGAAGGATGATTAGTTGCGTGTTGTTCAATGGCCACCACTCGGCCAGAGGTAGGTGCATGTACTGGTAAATAGGTAAAACCTGTACCTTCTGTCAGCATTTGGCCTTTGAGTACCTGATCGCCTACTGCAACGGTTAACACGGCTTGCTCACCAACCAAAGGGACGGGAACCACAAAGCGATGTGCTAGCGGTAAACGAGCAATGGTTGATTGATTCGATAATGTCTTTAATTGGGGAGGGTGGATCCCGCCAGGAGATTGCCACAAAGTTCCTTTATCGAGTTGTTCTAATAACGTTAGCACGCTGGCTCCTCTTGCTCAGAATGGATCACTTTGACTGGAATAGTATTGAGTTTCCAATCCCAGTTTTGCAGCGTCGTTTCTACGGGTATCATATCGATACAGTCAACAGGACAAGGCTCCACACACAAGTCACAGCCGGTGCAGTCATTGGCTATGACGGTATGCATGAGCTTACCTGCACCTATAATGGCATCGACAGGGCAGGCTTGAATACACTTAGTGCAACCAATGCATTCATCTTCACGAATGTAAGCCACTTTTTTTACACTAGATTGAGCTTCGGCATTTAATGGTTCTTGTTCAACGCCCATTAGCTCAGCTATTTTTTCCATGGTAGCTGTGCCGCCCGGCGGGCACTTATTGATATGATCGCCATTGGCAATCGCTTCAGCGTACGGTCTACAACCTGGGTAACCACACTGGCCACATTGAGTTTGTGGTAATAAGGCTTCAACTTGGTCGATGATAGGGTTACCTTCGACCTTAAACTTTTTAGAAGCAAAGCCTAAAATTACCCCAAACACTAATGCCAATATACTTAATACCGCAACGGCAATAAAAATACTCGTCATGCTAATTAACCAGCCCCGCAAATCCCATAAATGCTAATGACATTAATCCGGCGGTGATCATGGCGATGGCGCCGCCTTTAAAGGGGACTGGCACATCCGCCGCCGCTAAACGTTCACGCATTGCCGAAAATAAAATTAATACTAATGAAAACCCCACCGCGGCACCAAAACCGTAAATGGCCGACTGAATAAAATTGTGGTCTTCGTTAACGTTTAATAATGCTACGCCTAAGACTGCACAATTAGTGGTGATTAACGGTAGATAAATACCTAAGGCGCGATGCAAAGATGCACTGGTTTTTTGTACAACCATTTCAGTGAACTGAACCACTACTGCAATGACCAAAATAAAGCTCATGGTACGTAAATAGCTCAAGTCAAAGGGTTGTAACAAAAACTCATTGGTGAGATAGCTAAGAATAGATGCAAGGGTTAATACAAAGGTTGTTGCCATTGACATGCCAATAGCAGACGCCAACTTGCTCGACACCCCCATAAAAGGGCATAGACCTAAGAATTTAACTAGGACGAAGTTATTAACTAGTACTGTGCCGATTAATAAGAGAAGATACTCTGTCATTGCTACATTTTTTTGACCAATAGATCTTGGTATTATCTAAGGTTTAGCGCTGAGAAACAACGGATAAAAAATAAGGTTAAACATAAAATGCTTAACCTTAGAATAAAATCGTGTTTTTTACGGTTTGTTAACACCAAAATTACTGTTTTTTGACCAAAACTTCAGGTTTAGCAATATAATATCCTTGCAGACCGTCAACTAATAATTTTTCTAAGGTTAATTTTTCATCTTGTTTTTCAACCCCAGTGGCGATAACCCGAATACTAATCCGCTTGGCGATATCAACAATCATCCGTACAAAGAACTTATTGTTGTTATCTTGTTCAATATTATCACTGTAGCTACTGTCTAATTTAATAAAGTCTGGACGGACTTCGCGGAAAAACTTAAACGACGTAAAACCTAAACCAAAGCGTTCAATGGCGACTTTAGCACCGACCTTGTGCATTTGACTCACAAATTGACGGCTAGATAAAAGATTCGCTTGCATGCCGGCTTCGTTGAGTTCAAACACCAAACGTGAAGCTATTTGGCGATGCTTTGACAATAAATCTTTAAGCCAACTGATAAAATTATCCTGCAATGCAGATGAGGCGCTAATATTAACCCCCATATTGCCTGTTAAGTTGGGATTTTGACTCAGTACTTTGATTGTTTGAATTACGATCATTTGGTCTAATTCAACATTAAGCCCATAGCGCTCAGCCATGGCAATCACCGTTGTCGTAGGCAAATACTTGCCATCAGCATTAGTAAAACGTGCGAGTAATTCGCGGTAAACATCAGTTTGATTGTTGCAGGGTTGGATCGGTTGCTGATAAAAATGAATACTGCGGTGTTTAATTAAATCATTAATAGTCAGTTTCCAATGATCATCGCCGTGTTGCTCATCGCCAGAGAGTTTTTCGAGTTGATAATAACGGTTAGGGCCTAAGGTTTGTGCCACACTGACAGCAGTGTCAGCTAATGCCATTAATGCCAATGGTTCACTGCCTTCTTTATAAGGCACCATACCAGCGTGGGCAATCGAGTCACTGCGAGCGCTTTGAGCATATTCATCTAGTTGAACTTTGAGTTGCTCTAAACATTTCTCACCTTCTTTTAAGGTAATACTGTCTATGAATACTGCAAAATCACCACTGGAAACCCTAAAGCACTCCGTAACACCAAAACTTGCAACTGATTTGCGAATGCAGGTAGCCAATTTAGCGAGATAATCATCCCCGGCTGCACGGCCGTGTAATTGGTTGATACTGGCAAGTTCTGCCGCTTTAATCATTATTAGCACGCCATACTGCTGTTTTTCTGATTTGTTTAAGGTTTCTAAGTGTTGGGTAAAACGTTGTCGAGTCGAAAAACCACTGACAGGATCTTGATAAGCGGCTTTTGTTAGCTGTTCATTTTCTTTTCTAACTCTATCTAAACTCAGCTTTAACTGGCTACGGCATACTTCTAATTCATTCCCTAATGGGCGTAACACCCCAGGAAATCGAGAGCGCTCTAATGCTAAAAATGACAGTTCCGGAATATGATTAATGTATTCTGCAGCGTATTTAATACGAGAGCGGTGTAATTTCACTAACAAGGCGAATAACACCATTAATAATAGATATGCACCAATTAAAAGTATGGCGGTTTGCTCTAAGTCAGCAAAACTTGAGGAGAGTACACTTGCGGTGTCTAAACGAACTTGTAAACGCGCATCACCAACTGTTTGGATATGGCCTAATTGGATGTTAAATATTTTACTTGGAAAATCATCTATTGGGCGCTTTAAACTACCGTGTGTGTAGTTAAGGTTACTGTCTGTATTGTGTATGAATTGAAAAAACTGAAAGGTGAAATCTTCAGCCATTTTTTTATATAACGCTTCACCGCTACCTGCCCAGTGACGGTAAGTTTGTACATATTGCTGATAATGCTCTTGAGCAATTTGTCCTTGCTCTAGCACTTCATTATTTTCGACGGTATAGATCCTGAAGATCAATAAGCCGAAAACAATAAACAACACCATCTGAAAGGATTTTGATAAGCCCATAAAACTTCCGTTCCCTACGAGTTTACAATAATAAGTCAGTTTGATTTTGATTCACTATCAGCATGAATGGTTGCTGATGATGTTCTGCTTAAGGTTATGATGTAATGATAGTTTATATTTATGGTTATTGAACCTTGCGCCGTTAACTGCCTTTAACAAAAGACTCAGCATGGCATTGTACGTTCCCATTTGGTATTGGCACAGTGTTGATGTCTGAATTGCTTGCTATTCGATCAATGTGTTTTATTTTTGAACAGGGGTATCATAGCAGATTTTAGATTAATATATGATTAACCTAAAGCACTATTTTTATGAGAGAAAACGAAAACAAACAATGAAGTAGAAAATGTAAGTTAAGATTGTGAGAAAAGTGAAGGTTACATATAAACAGGAAGGGGATTATTGAATGATGGCTCCCCAAACTGGACTCGAACCAGTGACATACGGATTAACAGTCCGCCGTTCTACCAACTGAACTATTGGGGAATTGAAAATTATGTAGTATTGCTTTGAAATGGCTCCCCAAACTGGACTCGAACCAGTGACATACGGATTAACAGTCCGCCGTTCTACCAACTGAACTATTGGGGAATGGGTCATTTCAAATTTGTTATCTCGATGGCTCCCCAAACTGGACTCGAACCAGTGACATACGGATTAACAGTCCGCCGTTCTACCAACTGAACTATTGGGGAATTATCTAGATAACAGTAAACGTTGGCTCCCCAAACTGGACTCGAACCAGTGACATACGGATTAACAGTCCGCCGTTCTACCAACTGAACTATTGGGGAATTACGTTTGTGTTCTCACTTACTGACTAAATTGGCTCCCCAGACTGGACTCGAACCAGTGACATACGGATTAACAGTCCGGCGTTCTACCAACTGAACTACTGGGGAAACGTTTTTAGCAATGTATTGCTGAGAACGGAGCGCATAGTAAAACGCTCTGGTAACTGAGTCAACTCGAGTTATAAAAAAAAACGCAATTATGTGACTAATTGGTTACCAATTACACATCGTGCACGACTTTTGGGCATTTATGCCGATTTTTGAACAATGAATATAAAATGAATCACTTATCTACTCGCAGTGTGATTTCGCTTCGTGAGTATAAATATCAATTTAACGGCAACAGCAAAAGCGTTTTCAATGATGTTGTCTTGCTATGGGGTGATAGTCTTGCGGCCTATTAATGAAATAACGGTTTCGACAGTGAAATGTCAATCTGTGTTCAGATGTGAGGCGGATAAATATGATTCAAATTTTCAAGGACTGCTGAGTAAACACTGATTAAAGAATCTGCTCCTTACCCATAATGTTTGTATGTATTAGTGACTGAACGGTCTTTAGCGTATAGGCATTACATAGAGTAAATGCATTACAGGGTAGCATTAAGCAAAAACCATTAGAGATGAACCGTAAAATAGTGTGTTAGTTTGTTGTCGTTGATAATTGATAGTCGTTAATCACTTTCAGTTAATAACAGTCAGTCAATAAAAGCAGTTGAGTCAGCAGACAAAAAGTCGTGTCGCGTTTTAGCACACTAATTTCAGTGAGTGTTGGGTCAGTAGATCTTGTCAAGGTCGATTGGCACGACGTATAAAGTATCAATTAAATCCTATTCGCTTATTCGCTGCTAAATAAGCCTTTATGCTTAACTCACGCAGTATTTTGATCATAATCTTATCACTTTGGTTTATTGCCTATTAAAGGTAAATCTATAATATCTAATACTAATTAAGTTACTCGCTTGATCCAATTGTCTTGTAACTGCGTATTTACCGACAAATGTAATTAAATTACATCAACAAATTCTTACGGTTTTATGAATTGAGGATGTGCTCGACCCCGCATTCGTATTGGGCTTTAGTGACTTATCCACTAAATCTGTGGATAAACATGTGGACTTCTGCTGTAAATACGCTGCTAACCCTTGCTGAGTAAGGATTGGACTTAAAATGTGCTTTTTCATTAGCGACAAATAAAGCCAAATACTATCAATTAGATAGGAAAATCAACTGTTTTATTTTGTCACTGTTCTGTCAACAGTAAAATTGTAATCACTTTGCATGACAGATTGTGCATTAAATTGTATTTAAGCTTAGTTTTTTAGCGGATTTTAAGGTGTTTCTCCATGATTTATGAATTTGTTTGCCACTTTCACATTATGTTCTTCATTTTGTCATAATCAAGGTGTTGATGCGGTAATGATCTTATTAATACAGGGAAATTGAGTATTAGATATCGCCAATACTCCGTGTTTAGGTATATCATATCGGGTTCTATTTATAAGGGATGTACGTTGTGTCAGAGTCTGTTTTTACCTTAGAGTCCAAATTTGAACCTGCGGGCGATCAGCCCACCGCAATTAACCAACTTGTCGATGGTTTACAGTCTGGCATTGCCAGCCAAACCTTACTCGGGGTGACAGGATCAGGTAAAACTTACACTATTGCCAATGTGATTAAACAAATGGGTCGGCCAACCATTATTATGGCCCCCAATAAAACCCTTGCTGCCCAACTTTATGGCGAAATGAAAGAGTTTTTTCCTCACAATGCGGTTGAATACTTTGTTTCTTATTATGATTATTATCAACCAGAGGCGTATGTGCCGGCCTCAAATACTTTTATTGAAAAAGATGCATCTGTTAATGCCCACATAGAACAAATGCGATTATCTGCGACCAAAGCGCTGTTAGAGCGAAAAGATGTGGTACTGATTGCTTCAGTGTCAGCCATTTATGGTCTTGGCGATCCAGACTCGTATATGAAAATGCTGTTGCACCTTCGTCAAGGCGACTTTATGGGGCAGCGTGACATACTTATTCGCTTAAGTGAGCTGCAATATACCCGTAATGACATTGAACTGCAGCGAGGCACTTACCGTGTGCGAGGTGAGGTGATTGATATCTTCCCGGCGGAATCTGAACGTGAAGCTATTCGGATTGAACTGTTTGATGATGAAATTGAACGTTTAAGTGAGTTTGACCCACTCACCGGGCAAATTAACAAACGTATCGTTAGAACCACGATTTACCCTAAAACGCATTATGTCACGCCTCGTGAAAAAATCTTAGCAGCAACGGAAGAGATTAAAGAAGAGTTGCGTGAACGCCGGCAATTTTTGCTCGACAATAATAAGTTGATAGAAGCACAACGGATCACCGAACGTGTGCAATACGATGTCGAAATGATGGTTGAGTTAGGCTATTGCTCAGGCATTGAAAACTACTCGCGCTACTTGTCGGGGCGCAGCACCGGAGAAGGGCCGCCAACGCTATTGGATTACTTACCTGCTGATGGTTTGTTAATTATTGATGAATCACACGTCACGGTGCCGCAAATTGGTGCCATGTATAAAGGCGATCGTAGCCGTAAAATGAATCTGGTTGAATATGGATTCCGCTTACCATCCGCGTTAGACAATCGTCCGTTAATGTTCGAAGAATTCGAGCGCTTAATGCCACAAACCATTTTTGTGTCAGCGACACCGAGTCAGTACGAGCTTGATAAAAGTGACGGCGAAGTTGCCGAGCAGGTGGTGCGGCCAACCGGATTACTTGACCCCGTATTAGAAGTACGCCCCGTGGCGATTCAGGTTGATGACTTATTATCTGAGATTCATAAACGCGTAGCAGTGAATGAACGGGTATTAGTCACTACGTTAACCAAACGTATGTCTGAAGACTTAACAGAATACCTCGACGAACATGGCGTTAAAGTGCGCTATTTGCATTCTGATATCGATACCGTTGAGCGTATCGAAATTATTCGCGATCTTCGCTTAGGTCACTTTGATGTGCTTGTCGGGATTAACTTGTTACGCGAAGGGTTAGATTTACCCGAAGTGTCCTTGGTGTGTATTCTCGATGCGGATAAAGAAGGCTTTTTACGCTCAGAACGTTCACTTATTCAGACAATTGGCCGCGCTGCACGTAACGTTAACGGTAAAGTTATCCTTTATGCAGACAGAATTACCAATTCAATGGCCAAAGCCATGGGAGAAACTGAACGTCGACGTGAAAAACAACACCAGCATAATCTTAAACTCGGTATTGTGCCACGCGGTGTGGTGAAGAGCATTACTGATGTTATGGATGTGGGTGAAGCGAAACAAGCTAAAGGCCAGCGCAGCCAATCAGGTAAGTATGCTGAGGTTGCCGATAAACGTGCAACTTATGCCAGTGTTGCCGATCTTAGTCATCAAATTGATGCCCTAGAAAAACAAATGCACGAACATGCTAAAAATCTCGAGTTTGAACAAGCTGCAGCACTGCGCGATGAAGTGAAACATCTACGCGAACAAATTATTTTAAACAGTTAAGCCTTGTTGTTAGATTGACGTCTCGCTTGTGGCTAAGGTGTTTTGATATCTACACACGGTTGTAATGAGTAAAATAGGGCGCGACTGTAAAACACTGCCGCGCTATTTATCAACGCATTGTCGTGTTAATCATTGCTGAACTAACGGCCTGTTTTGAGGTGACTTCGCTTAACAAAACGCTAAGTATCCTTGTCATTAATGTCGAAAAAATACTGTTTAAATATCTGTTTATAACTTGACTGATACTTATATTAACGTCTAAATTTTTAACTCAGCTGAACTCAAGGTTAGCCAATATATTTAATTGTTTATCGTGTACTTAGCAAAATGAAAATACCAATAAAGGTCATTTATGAATGAAGAACTGACGATTTGCAATGCAACTGCTTGTCATTAATGTTCGATGCCAATGAACTTGATTTTGACTTTACTATGGCATTTCAGCCCATTATTAATTGCCAAACTCAACAGGTATTTGGTTACGAGGCCTTAGTTCGTGGGCTCAATAATGAGTCGGCTTACTCTATCATTTCTCTAGTGAATGACGATAACCGATACCTATTTGATCAACTTTGTCGGGTTAAAGCCATCGCCTTAGCGGCTAAACTGGGCATCAACTCAATGTTGATATTAACTTTTTACCAAATGCTATTTATAAGCCAGAAAGGTGCATTCGTACCACGTTCGAGGCGGCTAAACAGTATCAGTTTCCCACCCAGCAGATTATGTTTGAGTTTACCGAGGTTGAAAAAATAGAAGACAGTGAACACATCAAAAAAATTGTTAATTATTATCAAGCGTTAGGATTTAAAACCGCGAACGATGACTTTGGTTCTGGTTTTTCTGGGTTGAATTTATTAGCCGACTTCCAAACTGATATTATTAAGCTTGATATGGGGATTATCCGCAATATTGACTTAAATAGCACTCGTCAGGTCATCGTCAACCATTGCTTGAATATGATGCAAGAACTCAATATCACGGTGTTAGCCGAAGGGATAGAAACTATGGAGGAGTATTTTTGGTTAAAAAATGCCGGAATCGAACTGATGCAAGGTTATCTTTTTGCTAAGCCCGGTTTTGAATCTTTGCCCGAAATTGATTTTACATTGCTCAAGGCATAATCAAATAATAAAAAACGCGCCATCAAGGCGCGTTTTAACATTTATTTGCTTATGGTATTAGCGTATTAGAAGTTAGCCGAACGTGGTGCTCGTGGGAACGGAATAACATCGCGGATGTTGTTCACGCCAGTCACGTAAGACACTAAACGTTCAAACCCTAAACCAAACCCTGAATGAGGCACTGTGCCATAACGGCGCAGATCACGGTACCACCAGTAGTCTTCCTGGCTTAATTCCATTTCAGCTAAACGAGCATCTAACACGTCTAAACGCTCTTCACGCTGCGCACCACCAATGATTTCACCGATGCCTGGTGCCAGTACATCCATTGCAGCAACGGTTTTACCGTCATCGTTTAAACGCATGTAGAAGGCTTTAATGTCTTTCGGGTAGTTTTTCACAACAACCGGTGCTTTAAAGTGTTCTTCTGCTAGGTAACGCTCATGTTCAGACTGTAAATCGATACCCCATTCAACTGGGAATTCAAAAGTCTTACCACAGTTTTTCAGGATTTCAACCGCGTCAGTGTAATCAACCTGAGCAAAATCGCTGCTCACAAACGACTGCAAACGCTCAACCACGGTGTTATCAACACGTTGGTTAAAGAAGTTCAAATCATCCATACGTTCTTCAAGCACGGCGTTGAATGCAAACTTAAGCATTTTTTCAGCGAGCTCAGCTGCATCATCTAATGTCGCGAAAGCCACTTCTGGCTCAACCATCCAGAATTCAGCAAGGTGACGAGTGGTGTTTGAGTTTTCAGCGCGGAACGTTGGGCCAAAGGTATACACTTTAGACAATGCACAAGCGTAGGTTTCAGCGTTTAACTGACCAGAGACCGTTAAGAACGATTCTTTACCAAAAAAGTCTTTATCGTAGTCCACTTTACCAGCGTCAGTGCGCGGCAAGTTTTCCATGTCTAATGTTGATACACGGAACATTTCACCAGCACCTTCACAGTCAGATGCGGTGATCAATGGGGTCGATACCCAAATGAAACCTTCTTGGTGATAGAAGCGGTGAATTGCTTGTGATAAACAGTTACGAACGCGAGCAACTGCACCAATAATGTTGGTACGTGGGCGCAAGTGGGCAAGTTCACGTAAATGCTCAATAGAGTGGCGCTTAGCTGACATTGGGTAGGTATCTGGGTCATCAACAAAACCGGTGACAACCACTTCACTCACTTGTAGCTCAAATGCTTGGCCAGCACCTGGAGAAGCCACAACTTCACCAGTCATGACGACAGAACAGCCGGCAGTCAATTTCAATACATCGTCATTGTAATTGGCTAGGCTATTTGGCACGACACCCTGAATTGGGTCGAAACATGAACCGTCATAAACGGCCAAGAATGAGATACCAGCTTTAGAATCACGACGAGTTCTAACCCAGCCACGAACCGTGACTTGCGAACCGATGGCGTGTTCACCTTTAAATACAGAAGCGACAGATGTAATGCTCATTGTTGCTTAATTCTCCAACGTATCGAATTATGAATATAAATTTGGGGTTTATCTTACCTTGCTGGTGGCTTTTCTCAAGCTGAAAACGCTTTTCTATTGCGATTATTATGTTACTTTTAAATAAGCCGCTTAAATATTTGGCAAATGAGTGAGTTAAGCCAAAGCTTATTCGCAGATTTAGCCGATATAATGAAAAAGTCACTCAATAGTGAGTACTCAGATTATCACTGGCATATAAAACGGTTTACACACTGTTTATGTTGTATGCACAAATGTGTGGTATTAACCAAGGAACAGAACATGTCTCGATTAGGCGTTCTACAAGTCATATTAACCGTGTTGTCGCTGTTAGGCTGGAGTTTAGCCATTTATGCTCTGATTATTTACGGTGAGGCTAGGCCAGATCGCGCTGTCGGTTACTTTTTAAGTAAAGGTGTGTCTGTGCGTTTGTATTGGGATCCGGACTTAACGATTAAGTTAGAATATTTGATTTGGTGTTGCGCTGCGGTAAGTTTTTTAAATTTACTGGTCAATTTCTATGCGAAAACCACCACCAGAATGGGTTTCTGGGTCAATATCCCTCTGTTGTTAGTGGTGTCATTGTCTGCTGGGTTATATATCCGCTACGTAGTGTGATGGTGATTATGCGATTATTCGTGAGTCACATGACGGCATAATAAATCAATAATGGCTGCAGTAACGCCCCAAATAAAGCGGTCTTCAAATGGCATAAAATGGACACGGTATCGTTTACCATGACGGTAATGAAACACCTCATGTCGATTGTCTTTTTCAATAAAAAAGCTCAACGGTACAGTAAAACAATCTGCAACTTCACCAGGATCAATCAGTAAATCAAAGGGTTGTTTTATTAAACCGACCACAGGGGTGATTTCAAAGCCTGTGAAGGTTTTGTGCGCCGGAAAGATCCCTAATACATCCACATTACTAGCTAATAAACCAATTTCTTCATTGGCTTCTCTTAATGCAGTATGGACCATATTGATGTCTGTTGGCTCAGCTTTACCGCCAGGAAAACTAATTTGTCCAGGGTGATGACGTAAATGCAGTGGTCGTTGCGTTAATATCAATTGCAATTGTTGATCTATTTCAATAATCGGGATTAACACGGCAGCCTGACGGCCTAAATACGAGGTCGGTGCAGACGCAATTGCTGCACTGAGTTGATGTAAATTATAGCGTATTTTAAATTCGTGTTTATTCAAAAGGCGACTCTTTTTTACCTGTAAAAATTGGTTATTTATTTATCATAACAGGACCCAGTTAACAGACAAAGACTATTCCGCTTGTGTAAGGCATTAAAAAGTGGGCTTCTTGATCAGTAACTCTTTGGTATCATGCATAAAACACGCCCAATAATACCAGCTTGATGTTATCGCACTAAATCTCTTTTTATGATCAATTATTGCACTATCTTTGTTTGTTATGCGCTGTTATAGTGCAAGAAGATAGTTTAAAACATATGTCTTACATAGCTGTTTTATCGATTAATTATCTTTTTAACTTTCTGATTTATAATGGTTTATTCTTGTCATTTTTCTGCCATTAATTTGTCGCTATATTGTTACGATTAACTGGCATGGTAACTGCTGGGATTCATGCAGTTAATAATCGCGAGGGAAGACAAATATGGAACTTGAGAAGTTGCTGTATTTGCAAGGCGTTGGAGCAGAGTTTATCGATTGTGTCGGTAAACTGGTTTACATACCTGCTAAGGATAGGCAGGGCATATTAACTACGATGTTAATACCTACATCGTTTAATCAACATCAATGTGATCCTTCCGAATATCCGCATTTACTGACCGAACAAAATATCGCTCAACGTATTGAGCAGTTAGATGTAAATCCTTGGTTGGTGCCATTGCACCGTTTTCAATGGTGTGAAATCGACAACCCCCACATTGATGTGCAATTACCCGATAATTATCCCTTCGCGTTTAAAGCCACCATTTATGGTGAGGGCATAGACACCTTAACGGTGACAGCGAGCTGTCAAGATTGTGACATCGTTGGTGAGTACTATTATGGTGGGCAACGTTACTGTCAGTATCGTTTGGTGTTAGACAAACCCAATTTGCACTTAGGTTACCATCATATAAGCCTAGCGTTTATTGGTGATTCTACGCGGGTGAGCACCTTATACGGTCAAATTATGCTAGCGCCACCAACCGCATATCAAGGTCGCCTCGCGGCACATTCTCAAGCACAAAAGCAACCTTGGGGTTTAAACGCGCAATTGTATGCCATGCGCAGCGGTCAACAATGGGGAATTGGTGACTTTGGGAACCTCGCCGAACTCATTGATTATGCCGCCCAAGCCGGAGCCGATTTTATTCTGCTTAATCCACTGCACGCGTTAGACATCAGTCAGCCAGAAAATCCCAGTCCTTATAGCCCTACCGATCGCCGCCGTTTAAATCCTTTGTACATTCAAATTGAAGCGGTTTTCGAATACAAAGCAGTGCAAAAAGAACTCACAACTGAACCGTGGCAGCAAAAGAAGCAAACGTTAAATCAAGCACAATTGATTAATTATGAAGAGGTACAGCTGCTTAAATACGCAGCGTTTGAAAAGTTGTATCAAATATTTTGTCAGCAACACAAAAAGTATGAAACCACTAGGTATCATGCTTACTTAAACTTTGTGGAACAGGACGAAATAGCATTGATGCAGTTTGTTCACAAAGAGATTGAATTAGGTTCGAAATTTTTCACTCAAGAAGTCGGCTTCTATTTGTACTTGCAGTTTATTGCTAGTGAGCAATTAGAAGCATGCCAGCTTAATGCAAAACAATGCGGTATGAGCATTGGCCTTATTCGGGATTTAGCAGTGGGTGCGGTGAGTCATGGCGCTGAAGTGAGTGCCAATTTAGCATTGTTTTGCGATAACGCCAGTATTGGTGCACCGCCAGATCCTTTTGCAGAGCAAGGGCAAAATTGGGGATTAACCCCATTTGACCCAGTAAAATTAAAGCAACATGATTTTAGCCATTTTATCCAATTGGTGCGCAGTAATATGCAACATTGCGGTGCATTACGGATTGACCATGTCATGGGCTTATTACGTTTATGGTGGTGGCCACTTAACCGCGAGTTAGGCGAAGGCAGTTACGTTTATTACCCGGTTGAAACCCTATTAGCCATTGTGTGTCTTGAAAGCCAACGTGCCCGCTGTCTTGTTATAGGTGAAGATCTTGGCATTGTACCGCCTGAAATTGTATCGCGTTTAGCGCAAGCAGGGGTGTTCTCTAACGAGTTGTTTTACTTCTGCAAAGATTACGATCGCTTTAAATCACCAAAAGAGTATAAACATCAAAGCTTAATGATGCTGGCTAATCATGATGTGCCTACCATTAAAGCGTGGTGGACGGGTGATGATCTTAAATTACGGCGACAACTGCAGTTAATCGATAACGACGAACGATTACTTTACGTTTTGCATACTCGTCAGCTTGAAAAACAACAGTTAATCCATTTATTGGTTGAGCAGGGGGCGATTGAACCTGTTGCTGATGACAATATTGATCAAATTGATTTTGAGGTGTTATTACTGGCATGGATATCGGTGGCCGCTAGAGGCAATGCACAATTATTCAGTGTGCAATTGAGTGATTTAGTTGCTGATGAGCATGGGGTCAATATTCCAGGTACATGGAAAGAATTTCCAAACTGGCAACGTCGTTTGCCATTGAGCATTCAAGAAATGTCACACAGCGTTAAAGTACAGCAAAGGTTGAATGCAATTAAACAATCAAGACAGGCTAGCGGCCAACAATTTGCTGCCAATATGTCTTCATCCAACAACTCAGAACAATAATGGATCATTGTATATGACTGTAGCGACTCCATATTTTCATCAAGGTAGCGATATCGCGTTATTAAATGGTGAATACACTGATGTGTTTTCATTGCTTGGCATGCACAGTAGTGATGACGACAAAGGATTAATTGTTCGTTGTTATGTACCTGGTGCGATATCGGTTGATGTGATTACTCTGAAAGATGGCCGAAAAGTAGCGAGCCTTGAACACATTAATGACCAGGGTTTATTTGCCGGCAAAATGGGCCGCAGAGTGAAACCTTTTACTTATCAACTGCGGGTACAATTTCCACTTTGTGAACAACTTATTAATGATCCATACCAATACGACAGTTTATTAGACCCACAAGATGTGTATTTATTTGGTGAAGGCAGCCAGTTACAGACATATCATTTTCAAGGGGCTAACTGGCGCGAACATAAAGGTGTCACTGGCGTACATTTTTGTGTGTGGGCGCCAAATGCTAAAAAAGTCGCATTAATAGGTGATTTTAATGCATGGGATCAAAAACGACATATTCTGCGCTTCCACCCAGCGAGTGGTTTGTGGGATATCTTTATCGTTGAGGTGGAAGCCGATCAGCATTACAAATTTGCGATTACCGATGAGCATGGTCACGTGGTCGTAAAGTCAGATCCTTATGCCGTGTCGATGCAACCATCGCCGCATAACGCATCTAAAATTCCTTCACCAGCATTATATCAATGGCAAGACCAGCAATGGCTTAAGGATCGTAGCCAAAGCCACAGCCATAATCAGCCAATGTCGATTTATGAGGTGCACTTAGCGTCTTGGCGAAGAACCGGCGAGGAAGGCCAAGAATATACTGATTATGTACAGTTAATTAACGAGTTGGTGCCCTATGTAAAAGAGATGGGGTTTACCCATTTACAATTGATGCCAATTAGCGAGTTTCCCTTTGACGGTTCATGGGGGTATCAACCCGTAGGTCTGTACGCGCCGACTTATCGGTTTGGTGATGCTAATGGCCTTAAAGCGTTTATTGATGCGTGTCATCAACAAGATATTGCCGTGTTGCTCGACTGGGTGCCGGCGCATTTTCCTCGTGATCCCCATGGTCTGGTGCGTTTTGATGGCAGTTGTTTATATGAGCATCAAGACCCACGTAAAGGTGAACACCCTGATTGGGACACGTTAATTTATAACTATGGCCGCGCTGAAGTGCGCAGTTTTTTATACAGTAATGCCTATTATTGGCTCGATGAATTCCATTTTGATGGGTTGCGTTTAGATGCGGTGTCATCGATGTTATATCTTGATTACAGCCGTAATGCTGATCAGTGGGTACCCAATGAATTTGGTGGGCGTGAAAACCTGCAAGCCATTCAATTTTTACAAGAATTGAATGCCCGTATGTACCAGTGTTTTCCGGGTATCAATATGATTGCTGAAGAATCCACAGCATGGCCGGGTGTCACTCAAGCAACTGATCAAAATGGTTTAGGTTTCGGCTTTAAGTGGAACATGGGTTGGATGAATGACACATTACGTTATATCAGCTGCGATCCACTTTACCGTCGTTTTCATCACGGCGAGCTCACATTTAGCTTAGTATATGCCTTTACCGAACAATTCATTTTATCGTTAAGCCATGATGAAGTGGTGCATGGAAAAGGGTCTTTACTGCACAAAATTCCGGGTGATGATTGGCAAAAATTTGCCACATTACGCGCTTATTATGGCTATATGTGGTCGCATCCGGGTAAAAAACTGCTGTTTATGGGCAATGAGTTTGCTCAACGTAATGAATGGAATCATAACCAAAGCCTTGATTGGCATTTACTCGAATATGCACCTCATCAAGGCATGCAAGATTGGGTTCGTGACCTTAATCAGCTTTACCAACAAACCCCCGCACTATACGAATGCGACCATCAAAGTGACGGTTTTGCCTGGTTTGATTGCAACAATGCTGACAACAACATTTTGGTTTACTGCCGTTACGCTAGAGACAAACAACAACACGCGATAATTGTAGTGAATATGTCTCCGCAAGTGCATCAGGGTTTCCGTCTTGGGCTACCCAGTGCAGGGCAATATACCGAAGCACTCAACAGCGATCACCACTATTACGGTGGCAGTCATGTGATTAATGAAGGCCCATTGGAAACACAAACCACGCCATGGCAGGGTATGGATAACAGTATCGTGATTACTGTTCCCCCTCTAGGTTGTACTATTTTTGTGCCAGAAGCACTCGACCCCGCTGAATAGTATTAGCGCTGAACAGTCTTTAGGCTTATTTACATGTAGGGATTCAGTATGGATATGACCAGTGGTTACCCCTATCCTTTAGGGGCAACAATTGATGACAACGGAGTGAACTTTTCGTTGTTTTCAGCCCACGCAACCAAAGTGGTGTTATGTCTATTTGACCCTAGCGGACAAGTTGAAGTGGCACAGTATATTATGCGAGTCAGCACCCGCCAAATTTGGCATTGCCATCTTGCAGATGCTAAAGCCGGCTTGTTATATGGTTATCGTGTGTTTGGCCCGTATCAGCCTGAGCTCGGGCATCGATTTAATCATCATAAATTACTGCTCGACCCTTACGCAAAAAAACTGGTAGGTGAGGTCATCCAACATCCCGCGTTATATGGTTATGATGTTGATGACCCAACAGAAGACTTGTCATTTGATACCCAAGATAGTGCGGCATATATGCCAAAATGCCAGGTTATTGACCATCAATTCGTTGATGATATACCTATTGCGCCTTTACAGACTCCACTTTACAAAAGTGTGTTATTTGAAACCCATGTAAAGGGTTTTACTAAGCAACACCCATTAGTCGACACCGCAAAACAAGGCACTTTTGCAGGGTTTTCTAGCCAGGCGGTTATTGATTATTTGCAAGAGCTTGGGGTGACGGGCGTGGAATTGCTCCCTGTACACGGTTTTTTTGATGAGCCGTTTTTAACAGAAAAAGGCCTAAATAATTACTGGGGGTACAATAGCATTGCATTTATGGCGCCACACAGTGGATATATAGCCAATAAAAACGGTGATATTGCCGAATTTAGACACATGGTATCTCGTCTGCATCAAGCCGGTATCGAAGTAATACTCGATGTGGTATTTAATCATACTGCAGAGGGTAACCATCTTGGCCCCACATACAGTTTTCGTGGCATAGATAACGCCAGCTATTATCGATTATTGCCCAATGATAAGCGCTTTAACATTAACGACACTGGCTGTGGTAACACCTTCAATTTAAATCATCCCCTAGTGCTTATGTTAGTCATGGACTCATTACGTTATTGGGTTGAAGTGATGGGCGTTGATGGTTTTCGTTTCGATCTAGCCAGCTGTCTTGGCCGGGAGGTCTATGGTTTTGACCCAGGTAGTGGTTTTTTTGATGCCATTACCCAAGACCCCGTATTGTGTAAAGTCAAACTGATTGCAGAGCCGTGGGATATTGGCCCAGGCGGTTATCAACTCGGTAACTATCCAGTTGCCTTTAGTGAATGGAATGACCGCTACCGTGATGCTATGCGCCGTTTTTGGCGCGGTGACGGTGGCATGCTGCCAGAGTTTGCCAAACGCTTTCATGGTTCAAGTGACTTTTTTGAGCACAATGGCCGTGGTCCTTCTGCCAGTATTAACTTTATCACTAGTCATGACGGCTTTACCTTGCATGATTTAGTGAGTTATCAGCAACGACATAATCTTGCCAATGGTGAAGAAAATCGCGACGGACACCAAGAAAATTGCAGTGATAATTACGGTGTTGAAGGTGAAACCAATGACCAAGAAATTAATGCCATTCGTGAACGCCAAAAACGCAATTTACTCACCTGTTTATTGCTATCCCAAGGGGTTCCTATGCTGCTTGCCGGTGATGAATCTGGCCAAAGTCAACAAGGAAACAATAACGCCTACTGTCAGGACAATCCACTTGGATGGTTTGATTGGGATGTGATTGACTGGTCATTGGTGAGCTACACTGCAAAGCTGATTAGCTTACGTAAACGCTTTCCTATGTTATGTCATCAGGCGTTTATTCATAAACCTGAAGCCCTCTTTGACAATGGCTTAGCTTGGTTTAATCGCCAAGGTGAAGTGATGACCAAATCTCATTGGTGCGAACATCATACTCGCACACTCAGCGTCATTATTACCGGTAATTTAGGCCATGCCGATATCGGCGCCGGGCCAGAAAGCACCGAAGCCTTATTGCTACTCATCAATGTAGATTATCAATCTCATACGTTCACATTACCTCAACTTGCTCACCTTAAGCATTGGCACTGTTTAATACATACCCAAGCCTCTGAGCCTGCCGTTGATAGCAATCAACAAGTTAAGCTAATGGATCGCAGTTTAATGTTATTTCATACCGAATTTACCAAGGAGTGATGAATGACCACAGCTAAAGAAAGTGCCAGTGAAAAAAAAGCCCCAGCACCACGCAACAAAACGCTTAATACCAACAAGGCCGAAGCTGACCCCATCGCGGATCCGACGACCCCAGCAGATACTTGTGAACCATGTGATACCTTAGGTGCATCACTTGCACGGCATATTCGTTACGGTTTATGCCGTGATGATCATGATCCAGAAGAACTATTTACCGCCGTGGGTGAAAGTGTAAAAGAACAAATGCTAGATGATTGGCGACAAACGCGGATTAAAGACAATCAATACCAGCAAAAGCAAGTGGCCTACTTATCACTTGAGTTTTTAATGGGCAGAGCGTTAGGCAATGCGTTATTGAGCTTAAATTTAACCGACGAAGCTAAAGCCGTATTAACTGATTACGCAACAACGTTAGAAGATATTGAACAAGTTGAACATGATGCCGGTTTAGGTAATGGTGGCTTAGGGCGCTTGGCAGCCTGCTTTTTAGACAGCTGTGCCAGCCTGGATTTATCGGTTACAGGTTATGGTATTCGCTATCAATATGGCATGTTTATGCAAAAAATTGTCGATGGCTATCAAATTGAACAACCTGATCGTTGGTTACGTCACGGTAATCCTTGGGAAGTTAGGATTGCTCATAAAATTGTTTCGGTGCCATTTTTTGGTCATACCGAAAATTATGTGGATAAACATGGGCGCCGACATCATGTTTGGACCGACACTCAAAATGTCTTAGCGATACCTTATGACGTGCCCATTCCGGGGTTTAATAATGGCCGGATCAATACGCTACGGTTATGGAAAGCAGAAGCAAACGATGAGTTTGACTTAGCCGAATTTAATGAGGGTGATTATGCTGAAGCGGTTGCCACCAAAAATTTGGCCGAACAAATCACTATGGTACTGTATCCAAATGATGCCAGTGTGAATGGTAAAGAGCTTAGGTTAAGGCAACAGTATTTTTTATCGTCAGCCAGTTTGCAAGATTTGTTAGCGCGTTATGTTGCCCATTATGGTAAAGATTTCAGCCAATTTAGTCAGCATAATGTTTTGCAACTTAACGATACTCACCCAAGCATTGCGGTGCCTGAGCTCATGCGCCTACTGCTCGACCAATACGAACTCACTTGGGATGAAGCCTGGGCTATTACTAGTGAATCTATGGCCTACACTAACCACACACTGCTGCCAGAAGCGTTAGAGCGTTGGTCAGTGCCGATGATGAAATACATGTTGCCACGTATTGTTGAAATCATTTTTGAAATCAATTCACGTTATCTTGAACAAGTGGCACATCACTGGCCTGGAAACATTGAAAAATTGACGAGTATGTCGATTATTGAAGAAGGACCAGAGCAACACATCAGAATGGCCTACTTGGCCATCGTCGCGAGTTTTTCTGTCAATGGCGTTGCTGGTTTACATACGCAATTATTAAAAGAAGGCCTCTTTAGTGATTTTTACCAATTATGGCCAGAGAAATTTAATAATAAAACCAACGGTGTTACCCCAAGGCGTTGGCTTGCTTATTGTAATCCGAAGTTGGCAGGCTTAATTACTCGTCGCTTAGGCAAAGAGTGGATCACCGATTTATCACGACTTGCCGCTTTAAATGCCTTTACCAGCGATAAAGCCTTTGTGAAGGAATGGGCAGAGATTAAGCTTGCGAATAAACAAGCGTTAAGTGAATTTGTATATCAGGAGTGCGGGGTTAAATTTGACCCCACCATGATGTTTGATGTGCAAGTTAAGCGCATACACGAATATAAGCGCCAACTGCTAAATATTTTGCATGTGATTCATTTGTATCGTCGTATTTTAAATGGCGATACCGAAGGCATGGTACCGCGATGTGTATTAATTGGCGGTAAAGCGGCGCCGGGTTATGCCATGGCGAAACAAATCATCAAATTAGCCAACAATGTTGCCCATATGGTCAATTCAGATCCATTAGTGACGCCTTATCTGCGGATGGCATTTTTACCAAATTATAATGTCAGTGCAATGGAAAAAATTTGTCCTGGTACCGATTTATCTGAACAAATTTCTACAGCAGGTAAAGAAGCCTCGGGCACAGGTAACATGAAATTTATGATGAACGGCGCATTAACCATTGGTACGTTAGATGGCGCAAACATTGAAATGTTAGAAGAGGTGGGGCACGAAAACTTCTTCCTGTTTGGTTTAGACGCTGCTCAGGTTGCACAAGCCAAAGTGAATTATCAACCACAACAAATTATTGCTCAATCTGAAGCCCTTAGTGGGGTAATAAGTATGCTTAAAAGTGGTCACTTTAATTTGGTCGAGCCGGGGATCTTTGATCATATTATTGCTTCAATTATTGACCCATACGATCAATGGATGACCGCAGCAGATTTTGAGGGTTACCGCATTGCACAAGAAAAAGTCGCGCAAACCTATTTAGATCAGGACACCTGGCAACAAATCAGTATCAGAAACAGCGCCGCAAGTGGCCGTTTCTCTAGTGATAACACCATAGCGGGTTACCGCGACGATATCTGGATGAAAAAGTAAACTAAAAACCGGCGGTGTTCGCACCGCAAAATATACACAGTAAACGTGGATAGATACTTAATAATCGTGGCTTTTGATTAAAAGCCGAATGGAGTCTGTTTATGAGTAATGTTCGTTATATTAGTAATTTAACCCGTGATACCTATGCAATTATTCTTGCTGGTGGCCGTGGTTCGCGTTTGTATGAGTTAACCGATTGGCGTGCAAAGCCTGCGTTGTACTTTGGGGGTAAATTTCGAATTATCGATTTTCCGCTATCAAACTGTATTAACTCAGGCATTCGTCGTGTGGGCGTGGTGACACAATACAAGTCTCACTCACTGATACGACATATCACACGTGGTTGGGGCCACTTTAAAAAGGAACTGGGCGAATCGGTTGAAATCTTACCGGCTTCACAACAAACATCAGGTAATTGGTATCAAGGGACTGCCGATGCCGTGTTTCAAAATATCGATATTATTCGTCATGAAATCCCAAAATACGTGATGATTTTATCCGGCGATCATGTATATCGTATGGATTATGCCGGACTATTGGCTGCACATGCAGAGTCGGGGGCCGATATGACCGTATGTTGTTTAGAAACGCCCATACCTGAAGCCGCTGGGGCATTTGGTGTCATGGAAGTTGATGAAAATAGGCGAGTGATTGGCTTTCAAGAAAAACCTGAACACCCTAAACCTACGCCTAATGATCCTGAGAAATGTTTGGCATCGATGGGTAATTATGTCTTTAATACCAAATTTTTGTTTGATCAATTAAAAAAAGATGCCGATAACGTCGCCTCTGATCGCGATTTTGGTAAAGACATTATTCCGTCCATCATTGAACAATTTAATGTTTACGCTTTTCCATTTACCAGCGCGGTACCAGAGCAACCAGCATACTGGCGAGATGTGGGTACCCTTGACTCATTTTTTCAGGCGAATATGGAGCTATTGTCACCTACGCCACAGCTGAACTTATATGATGCTAAATGGCCTATTTGGACTTATCAGGAGCAATTGCCACCGGCAAAATTTGTCTTTGATGATGACGATCGCCGTGGGATGGCCGTAGACTCAATCGTGTCAGGCGGTTGTATTATCTCTGGTGCCAAAGTCAAACGCAGCGTATTGTTTGACGAAGTCCGAGTGTGTTCTTACTCATCGGTTAAAGACTCGGTACTGCTTCCTGATGTCGTGGTATTAAAAAATTGTAATATTCAAAATGCAATTATTGACCGAGGTTGTATCATTCCTGAAGGCACCTTCATTGGCCATAGCCAAGAGCACGATATCGCTAGAGGATTTAGAGTGTCAGAGAAGGGGGTCACCTTGGTGACCCGTAAAATGCTCGGTTTACCCGAAGGTTACTAATAAGGAACCCTGAATGACCCAAGAAAATGTCAACCGCGTTTTGCTGGTGGCAGCAGAAAACGATGCATTGTATGGGGCGAAGGTTGGCGGGATGGCGGATGTTATCCGTGATCTACCGCCTGCATTAGCACAATGCGGAGTCACTGCAGATGTCGCAATGCCAAATTATGGTTTTTTGGCTGAACACTACCATGCTAAGCATTTTGCTAATATTTCGTTAGATTTTGCAGGCTCAAAACACACCGTTAAAGTGTTTTGCATGCCAAGACCCACACATAAAACGGATGCCTCTGCCATCAACAGGATGTCAGATGCAGATTTACAGCCCCAACAGCTGCAAACCAATCCGCCGATGGTATATTTATTTGACCATCCATTATTTAATCATAATGGCCAAGTGTATTGTAATGGTGCTCATGATCGTCCATTTGCAGAAGATGCAACCAAGTTTGCTTTGTTTTCACTCAGTGTTGCTACATGTTTAGTCGACAATATTTTACCGCGTTACGATGTGCTTCATTTGCATGATTGGCATGCTGCCATGGTGGCAATGCTCAGAAAATGTGTCGACTATTTTGATAGCCTCAATTCTATGGAATGTATTTACACCATTCATAATTTAGCCTTGCAAGGTGTACGGCCTTTTAGTGGCGATCATTCATCGTTTCAAGCTTGGTTTCCGCAATATGCGAGTCAGCTTAAACCTGTCGCTAACCAAAGTATTTATGACCCGCGTTATTCCAATTGCATTAATCCAATGCGAATGGGGATTGTACTAAGTGATAAAGTGCATTTAGTGTCACCGACTTATGCCCAAGAAGTGTTATTGCCGTCCGATCATCAAAAGGGCTTTTTTGGCGGTGAAGGATTAGAAGCCGATTTAGCGCTTAAAGCCGAACATCAACAATTGATAGGCATTATTAATGGCTGCATGTATGACGACAGTTCGCAGACAGAAACATCAGCTGCAGATAATACCGTGTTGGATTTACTCACGTTAGCTGAAAATGCCATTTTATCTTGGCAAACAAAAGTAGAGCATGTATCGGCGTTAGACAGCATTGCATTATCACGCATATCACAATTAAAACTGGCAATGAGTCTGGCTGAAAAAGGTGCTCAAACACCATTTTTATTAACCTCTGTCGGCCGATTAACAGAGCAAAAAGTGCTGCTATTGCTACAACCTTATGACAGCCCCAATGGCCAATCTGATATCACCGTACTTGAAGCATTGCTGCAAGCGTTTAAGCAGCTGCAGCCTAATGGGGTATTATTATTGTTAGGCAGTGGTGATGATCAAATTGCCAAGGATTTGCAAACGGTCGCGGCGCGATTTGATAATCTGCTCTTTATGCATGGTTATGATGAGTTATTGTCTGACCGTTTATATCAACAAGGTGATTTGTTTTTAATGCCTAGCTCATTTGAGCCTTGTGGCATTAGCCAAATGCTGGCGATGCGGGAAGGGCAGCCATGTTTAGTGCATGCTGTGGGTGGACTCAAAGATACCATTGAGGACAATGTCAGTGGTTGGGCATTTACGGGTGCATCATTGCCAGAGCAAAGTGAAGCATTAGTTGAGCGCTTCAGGCAAGTGCTGGCTTTGTACGGTACACCGACATGGCGAAAGGTGGCTAAAAATGCGGCCAAACAACGTTTCACCTGGGACAGTGTGGCGAAAGACTATATTGAAAAACTCTATCGGCTTTAAGCCATTACTGAAACATAACCTTAAATACAGCTAAATAAAAAGCACCGACGCATCGGTGCTTTTTTGTTTTAACCTAATCTCAAAGTGAGTTTAGTAAGTGTAACGTAGATCTAAGTAGTAATATCCACCGTTAAATCCAAATGGTGTATTGGTTAATGGGTAAACAAAAATACCATTGAAGTTATTGTCTTCAGGACGTTTCTCTGGGTAGGTATCAAACAAGTTTTGTACTCCGAGTGTTACCGCTAATGAATCAGTTGCTTGATAACGCGTGCTGATGTCTGTTACCCATTTTGCGTCATATTCTACTTCACTTGACGAATAGCCTACGGTGTATTTACCGAAATAGCTAAAACGTAAGTTAGTGGTGAAGTCATCATACCGATGAGTAAAGCCAATATTACCGGTGTTTTTAGGCGTTGCTTCAGTCATACGGATAACTTCAATACGATCAAATAGATCATCTTCTAATCCATCAAGAATAGACGGTAAGTTAATTGATTCAATTTTGGTTTTTTTGTATGAATAAGCAAGATTGGCGCTCACATCACCAAATTGGCCAAGGTCAAACTCCTGGGTCATAACCAAATCAACCCCTTGAGTTTCAGTATCAACTGCATTTATAAAGAAACGCGCTGAGTCGGCATTGCTACCGGCTAAGGCTTCAGCAATCACAGGTGAACTTTCTTGGTCTACCGAACCCGATAAAATAATACGGTCATCAACATTAATTTGATACGCATCTAAAGTCGCCGTAAAGCCATTGTCGCCGTTATACACTAAACCTGCACTGACTGAATGCGAGATCTCAGCTTTAAGATCTGGAATATCTAATGCATCTTTGATTGGCGATAACTGGTTAAAGGTACCTGATTCGCGTGGTACAAACTCACCGGTTACCGGGTCAGGGTCAAAGAAGGTCGATACGTTGGTAAAGTAAAGCTGCTGAACACTTGGTGAACGGAAACCCGTATCTGTGGTTAAACGTAATGCTACATTGTCAGTAATATCGTAACGACCAGACAACTTCCAGCTGGTGTTACTGCCAAAATCTGAATAGTCTTCATAACGCACTGCAGCAGACCAATAAAATTCATTGGTTAACTGGTTTTCAAGTTCGAAGTATATACCGGTATTGGTACGGTCTTCATCCACTTCAGATTCTTTAGTAAAACCACCAAAGCCCTGGCTTCCACCCGCTTTATCTTCGTAATCACCTTTAATGTATGATTCTTCTTGGCCGGCTTCAATTTCATAGCCACTTTCGCGGAATGTGACACCTGTGGCGACCACGATTTCTGAATCATTATAAAAATCATAATAGGTAGACGCATCAAGATTGAGGTTTAACTCACTATTAGACAGGGTGCCAGCATAAAAATCGGTTGGACTCGTTGGACCTAAAGAGGCGTTAATGGTGTTTTCAACGTTATATTCAAAGCTGTTGCTACCGTATCCGGCAGAGGCATCAATGTTCCAATCACCTAATTCAGCGTCATAACCCATTACAAATGAATAATCGAGGATTTCAGGGCTAATTTGTGGTAAATAACCATCTGGGTATACTTCAATAATATTACGTGAATCTATCGCGCGACGGTAAAAAGCACCAGAGGTAGATTCGCGTTGGCTTACGCCACCAAAAGCATAAACTTTACTGGTGTCATTAATGGCTTGTTCAGCATTAACAAATAAGCCATAGTTTTCATATTCGCTGTCGCCAACGTGGTGGTTTTGACGATCAAAGGTTTCTTCACGTGGATCTAAGCTACCATCATCCAATTCTGGGTATTGTTGACGGCTATCAAGACCTGCACGGTTAGTGGCATTTTTTTGATGCGCTTCTAAAGACACATTCACAAAGCCATCATCGCTAAAGCTAAAGCCTTGGTTAAGGCCTACTCGGACTTGCTCTCCGTCACCTTCGTAGGTTTGGCCGATTTGGGTTGAGATGCTGCCGCCTTCATCGCTGTCTTTTAGTACAACGTTAATGACACCGGCAATGGCGTCTGAGCCATATAAAGCAGAAGCACCATCACGCAGTATTTCAATGCGTTTAATCGCAGTCATCGGAATGGCATTTAAGTCAACGTTTGACGAGCCTTTACCCACAGTACCTGATAAGTGCACTAGGGCAGAACCATGACGACGTTTACCGTTTACTAACACTAAAGTGTGGTCAGGTGACATGCCTCGTAAACTCGCCGGACGCACTGCATCGCTACCATCAGTAATGGATGAAAATGGTACGCTGAAACTAGGGGCGGCAAACTGAAGTGCTTTTGCGGTTTCCGTAATCCCGGTCGCTTCAAGTTGCTCAGAGGTAATAATATCAACAGGTGTTGGGCTATCAGTGGCAGTGCGCAGGGCAATACGTGAACCAATCACTTGAATGCGCTCTAGATTTTCACCTTCTTCAGCAGCATAAGCTGTTGGTGCGCTGATACTGGCAATAACTGCCAAACTGACGAGACTTTTATACATTGAGTCATCCTGCTTTAACGTTACGGTAATTTTTATAACATTATAGAGCACTTTTATCGTTTAATAGATCAGTTTCATCTAGTGTCAATTAGTTTAAAGAAGTATAACTAATGACACACAGTTATAGTGAAATTTACTCATACTTACAGGATGTTAATAAGATGTTTAAAACAAATAAAAACGCCCGTTTTGTTAACGGGCGTTTAACATTAACGCTTTTAGTGATGGATTATTTCTACTAAGCTAGCTTGGCAAACTTGCTTGATGAGCTTGAATAAATTGCGACATTGCTTGTTCAGCACGTTGTTGAGCGCTTTCCCAGGTATCAGTCACGTTCATGGTTTCTACTACTTCGTAATAGCACTTAATTTTAGGCTCTGTTCCCGAGGGCCTAACAATGACGCGAGCGCCATTCTCCAGACAATAAATTAATACATCGCTTTTGGGTAAATCAATAACGGCAGTCGTACCATTAGCAAAAGTACGAAGCGACTGGCTTAAATCATCACATGACAGCACAGCATAATCAGCAATTGCTGTTGGCGGTTGTTGGCGTAAAAATTCACCGATATTGGGTGTGTCGGCTTTAAGGGCAATACTCACTTGCGCATTAAGGTGAAAGCCATGCTGGCGATAAATTTGTTCTAACTTATCCCAAACGGTTTGACCTTTTTCGGCTAATTCAGCACAAAGTTGGGCAAATGCCACTAATGAAGACAAACCGTCTTTGTCCCACACCATGCTGCCTACCGTATAACCAAGTGCTTCTTCATAAGCGAATAAGAATTGATTATCAGCCTCGCATTTGTTAATCCCTACATTCATTAACCATTTAAAGCCGGTGAGGGTAGTGTAACAGCTTGCATGTAACGACTGAGCCACTTTAGACAATAAGCTCGAAGACACAATTGTGGTGCCCACTAACCGTTGGTGTGCTGGCGCATGAGATAATAAATAGTCACCAAATAACACGCCAACTTGATCGCCGGTTAGCATTTTATAGTCGTTGTCTGCCGTACGAACGGCTACAGCAAAGCGATCGGCATCAGGATCGTTCGCGCATGCAAGCATGGCTTGATGCTTTTTAGCTTCAGTAATGACTAAATCCATCGCGCCTTTTTCTTCCGGGTTAGGGAAGTTCACCGTAGGGAAGTCACCGTCTGGTTCGCGCTGCGCCGTAACAGAATACACTTGCTTAAAGCCTGCATCGTGTAACACAGCTTCAGCCATATTCGCTCCAACGCCATGCATGGCGGTATAGGCTAGACTTACACTTTTGGGATCGGCATATTGTTGTAACTCACTGGCACTGTGAACGCCTTGACGATACGTCTGATAAAAATCATCTTTAAGCCAAATGAGTTTATCTTGTGCTTTGGCGGCACTGAGTTCCATAAATGGAATAGTTTGGGTTGCAGCCTGTGTAATTCTGGCTGCAATACCTGAGTCGTGCGGTGGAATAATCTGTGCGCCATTTTCCCAATACACTTTATAACCATTATATTGTGGCGGGTTGTGGCTAGCAGTAACCACAATACCTGCCGCAGCATTAAAGTGTTTTACGCCAAATGCCACAAGTGGCGTTGCTGCGACCTGTGTGGTTAAGCGAACGGTAATTCCCATAGCGGTGAGCACGCTGGCAGCATCGTGAGCAAAAACATAGGAGTCATGACGGCCGTCATAACCAATAATGACACCGCGCGTTGCAGCATGACTAATTTGAGATAACAAATATGCGCCTAAACCTGCGGTTGTTTGCCTTACGACTAAACGATTCATGGCCATTGGCCCTGGGCCTACTACACCCCGCAGTCCGGCAGTACCAAATGCTAGCCGGCCAGAAAACATTGCTGTTAATGCTGCTTCATCTTGGTTGTCGACTAGGGTTTGCAATGCTTGTTGAGTTTTTGGATCTGGGTCTTGTTGTAACCATTGGTTAACTTGATGTTGTAAGTGAGTATTCATGATCAACCTCATTGATAATCATTTTCAAACGCTATACTAACAGTAGAAAAATTACTTGATAAGAACAAGTTAAATCGTACTATATCAATAGTAAATAATCACAACGTGGCATATTGAATACCTCACTCATTGCGTTGTGGTCTTTATGGTAAAATGGCCAAATAAAAACGCGTAGTGCAGGGCATTACGCGTTTTTGATTTCTTGAGCGGTATAAACTAAATATTGGTTAGTTAAGGTGTGTCTATCCTTGTTGATAAATTATGCAGTCTGCTATTTTTCTGTCAGACAATCGCTAATTAGCGCCATTTGCCCCGCTAAATAAGTGAATTTGTCAAAATAGCTTTGCTCGTAGGGTTGAGCCTAAAATGGTTTTATGCCGCGTTCGATAATTTCGATGTAGTGCAACGATGCCCGCCACTATTCCCGCAACTATTCCAGCCATTATCCGCATTGCCTAAAGCCATTTTATCTCTCAACATAAAAAATAAACAAAGATTAACAGGCTCTAGGTTTTAGGAAAATTCTGTGGGAAGAAAGCGCGTTTTGCTTCATCATCAAATTCACCTTTAAAGGCGATATCTTTACCAAGGTTACGGGCAGCTTCAATTGCAGGTCGTGCACTTACGCTGTCAAACCAACGTTGTAAATTAGGGTATGGTGCTAAACCTTCTTCACCTAACACAACTGTTGCTTTATCAATCCAGCCCCAGGCTGATACATCTGCAATGGTGTAATCATCACCGACAAGGTATTCACGACCCGCTAAATGGTCGTTTAGTACTTCATAATGGCGCTGTGCTTCACGTAAATAACGGTTGGTTGCATAAGTCATTTCTTCTGGTGCAAAGTGTCTAAAGTGAACTGATTGACCAGAAAAAGGCCCTAAGCCAGTAGCGATAAACATTAACCATGACAGCAATTCACCACGATCTTCTGGTTTACCTAAAAGCTGATTATGTTTATCTGCAAGGTAGAGCAATATGGCGTTTGAGTCGAATACTCTTACACCATTGTCATCAATAGCAGGGGTCTTAGCGTTTGGGTTTATCGCCTTAAACTCAGCGGTATGTTGCTCACCTTTAAGTGTATCAACAGGTACCAGTTCAAATGGTAAACCTGTTTCAGCTAAAAACAACGCGACTTTCATTGGATTTGGGCCGGGATGGAAATAAAACTTAAGCATGGGTCACTCCTTTTCTGATAATGATGATATTGAAACAGATTTTGAATGAATGCTCAAGATGCGTTTGAGCGAATGGTCAATTAGGTTCTGAGATTGCGTTTTTAAGCTATTCAATAAAGGTTAAATCGCAAATAGTGTTATTGTGATGTGTTTGCCAACTTACGTTATGCTAAACCATGCTAATCATAGATTCACTAAGAGGGTGTAAATGATTGAAATGTATGAGACCCAAATAATTGCGTTTATTAACAAACAGATGCAACAAGACCTGGCGCATGATCTTAATCATGTGTATAGAGTCGTTAACACCGCTAAAGCATTATGCTTAAGTGAAGGTGCTATGGTCGAAGTAGTGCTGCCAGCAGCTTATTTACATGATTGCTTCTCGTTTGCTAAAAATCATCCAGACCGTGCTCAAAGCTCACGTTATGCAGCAGATAAAGCCATCGCATTTTTACAGAGTATTGATTATCCAACTCAATTTTCACCTGCCATTCACCATGCGATAGTTGCGCACAGCTTTAGCGCCAATGTTGCGCCACAAAGTGTCGAAGCTCAAATAGTTCAAGATGCCGACAGGTTAGATGCATTAGGCGCCATAGGTATTGCAAGGTGTCTTCAAGTGAGCACCAGCCTTGGTGTGAGCTTATATGATGTTGATGATCCATTTTGTATAAACAGACAAGCTAATGATCGTCTTTTTGCGATTGACCACTTTTACACAAAATTATTTAAGCTTGCTGATACCATGCACACCCCATCTGCAAAAATAGAAGCCAGCAAAAGAATTGAGTATATGAAAAGCTTTTTAGCTCAAATAAATACTGAGATTTAACGACTTTGCAAATATCAGCGTATTACTGTTTATTCAGATTTTCCAACAAGGGCAAGATTTTACTGACTTTATCAAAGCTTTCTTGATATTCCGCTTTCGCATCAGAATCCGCCACAATACCGCCGCCGGCCCAACAATAAATGCGGTTTTGCTCGGTCACTAAGGTGCGAATGGTAATACTGGTGTCCATATTGCCGTCATGGCTGATGTAACCAATACTGCCGCAATAAAGATTACGTCTTGATGGTTCTAACTCTTCAATAATTTGCATGGCGCGTATTTTAGGCGCGCCAGTAATTGAGCCGCCAGGAAAGGCGGCCTGGAGTAAATCAAAGGCATTATGATCATCTGCCAGAGTAGCGGTTACCGTGCTCACTAAATGGTGCACCGCAGGAAAGCTCTCAATAGCAAATAATGAGGGCACTTTAACACTGCCAGGCGCTGCAACTTTACCTATATCGTTACGCAGTAAATCCACAATCATGACATTTTCTGCGCGATCTTTTTCAGAATGACTAAGGGTGTCGGCAGCAAGTTTATCCTGAACGGGGTCAAGACTGCGTGGCAAGGTGCCTTTAATGGGTTTGGTTTCAATATTTTTTTGCTGTAAGCGAATAAAGCGCTCCGGCGATATCGATAACACACAATGCTCGGGTAAACGCATAAATGCTGAAAAGGGCGCTTGGTTAGCATGCGACAATGCACAATAAGCCTGCCATTCGTCACCTTGATAATGCGCTTCAAAACGCTGAGTTAAATTGATTTGATAGCAATCACCGCTGAGTAAATACTCATGTACCTGAGCAAATTTTTGTTGGTATTGCTGCTCAGTAAGTTGGTTTTGCCATGCTGAGGTTAAAGTAAAATCTTGTGTGGCAACGAGAGACAGTTTTTTGAGGTCATACTGATTTTTTATTTTTGATTGAATTAAATTCACTTCAGCTTCGAGCGCAACCTTTCCATTGTAATGGTAGGCATACCAGGTTCTTTCTGTATAACAGTAAATAAGGCAAAAATCGTAAAAACCGATATTCATATCTTTAAGGTGAATATCTTTGTCGGCTGTTTGTGGCAGTTTTTCAATACTGCGGCCTAAATCATAACCCCATGCGCCGACAGCACCGACACTAAAAGGGTGTTCACACGCTTGTTGAGTGGGATAAAGCAAAGTGTGAATGCGGGCTAAGTTTTCAAGAGGCGACAACGCAACTGAAGGCGTAATATTAAGTTGCCCAATATCGTGATGGATAGGGGTAAATTGGCACAGGCCATCATCGCTGGTTAAGGTCGCAATTGGGTTAAAGGCAATAATGTCAAACTTCGCATCTGGGTGCGCGGCATTGGCGGAGTCGAGTAATATGGCCCAGGGGTTATCACTAATTAATGCAAACAGTTGTTTAGTGTCAATTTTCCAATCTAATTTTTGCCCATAGAGTGCGTTTTTTACCCGCGCAAACATCGATTACCCTTATCTAAAAATGTGATGTAGCCCAAAAAGGATGGAAAGAGTATCATATTGGTCTAAATAGTTAACCTCGTTTGGTAGCCGTTTAATGACGCGTAATTGAGTCAGTTAATAATAACGAGATGGTTACCCAAACGTTTCTGTTGATAAAGATAATAATGTTAGGCCGCAATGGCTGCTGGAGCGCCCCATATGTCGAGCAATACCCCTACAACTACTTCCAATACTCCTGTTGTAATTAAACAGGCCGACTTTATTGAAAGCATCGCTGATTCACTGCAATACATTTCCTACTACCATCCAAAAGATTTTGTTGATGCGATGTACAAAGCGTACCAACGTGAACAAAGCGCAGCGGCTAAAGATGCAATAGCGCAAATTTTAATTAACTCGCGTATGTCAGCTGAAGGTAAGCGTCCACTGTGTCAAGACACGGGTATTGTGACCACATTTGTTAAAATTGGTATGTCTGTACAGTGGGATAAAACAGACATGACAGTACAAGAAATGGTCGATGAAGGTGTTCGCCGCGCTTACACCAATCCAGATAACCCATTACGGGCATCGATTGTCGCCGATCCTGCTGGCACGCGTAAAAATACCAAAGACAACACCCCGTCGGTGGTACACATTGACATGGTTGCGGGCAATCAAGTTGAAGTAATGATTGCAGCAAAAGGCGGCGGTTCTGAAAACAAATCTAAAATGGCGATGTTAAACCCGTCAGATGACATTGCAGCCTGGGTTGAAAAAACCTTACCGACAATGGGTGCGGGTTGGTGTCCACCAGGCATGCTCGGCATAGGTATTGGCGGCACGGCTGAAAAAGCCGCGGTAATGGCAAAAGAGTCATTAATGGATCCTGTTGATATTCACGAGTTAATGGCGCGCGGTGCTGAAACAACTGAAGAGAAGTTACGTCTCGATATTTTTGAGCGCGCTAACAACCTTGGTATAGGTGCGCAAGGTTTAGGTGGTTTAACCACAGTGCTAGACATCAAAATCAAATCAGCGCCAACTCATGCTGCCTCTAAGCCTGTGGTGATGATCCCAAATTGTGCGGCAACCCGCCATGTGCATTTTCATTTAGACGGTACAGGTCCAGTTGATTTAGTTCCTCCATCATTGTCTGATTGGCCTGAAATCACTCGCGAAGCGGGCGAGAACACTCACCGTGTCAATCTAGATAACATCACACAAGCTGAAATCGAAACCTGGAAGAGCGGTGATACCTTATTACTTAACGGTAAAATGTTAACCGGTCGCGATGCTGCGCATAAACGCATTCAATCGCTATTAGATTCTGGCGAAGGTTTGCCTGAAGGTGTCGATTTTACCGGTAAGTTTATTTACTACGTCGGCCCAGTTGATCCTGTGCGTGAAGAAGTAGTTGGCCCAGCAGGCCCAACAACGGCAACCCGTATGGATAAATTCACCGACATGATGTTAGACAAAACCGGTCTAATGGGCATGATTGGTAAGTCTGAGCGTGGTCCTGAAACCGTCGCGTCAATTAAAAAGCACAAAGCTGTATATTTGATGGCAGTGGGCGGCGCGGCTTATTTAGTGTCTAAAGCCATTAAAAAAGCTCGTGTTGTGGCATTTGAAGACTTGGGGATGGAAGCCATTTACGAGTTTGAAGTACAAGATATGCCTGTGACCGTTGCGGTTGATTCTAATGGCGTTAACGCTCATGAGACTGGCCCTGCAATATGGAAAGTCAATATTGCCAATAGCAAAGCCAAGTAAGCAATGACAAGCTAGAAAACATCGACAATCTTGTTAAACAGCATGATGTCATGTGATAAGACGCTCAGGTTTACAGCTTTTTACAAAAGGCCTGTTGCCTGAGTGTTTTGCTTTCGCTAGTCTGCAATACATATTTATCGTAAGCCATGCACAACACGGCTCACAATCACTACTAAAACAATTGAGACTCGATAACAATGAAAAAGTCCACTGTATTATTTGCACTGGTTGCCGCCGGAATGGCAAGGTCAGCGCTTGCGGCTGAGCCGACCCCTTTTAATGTGCAACAATTAGTTAATTTAAATAAATTGCATTCAGCCGCTGTGTCAAACGACGGTAAAAGCCTGGTTTATGGCGTTAAAGTGGTTGATGATCAAGGCGAAGCCAGCTCTGATCTGTATCTACTCGATTTAACCAATAAAAATGCGCAGCCAAAACAGATAACCGCTGCGGCAGGTACTGAACATGATGTGAGTTTTTCTGCCGACAATAAATCGATTTATTTCCTTGCGAGCCGCACGGGCAGCAGCCAGTTATACCAATTGGCGCTTAATGGCGGTGAAGCCATGGCGGTTACCGATTTACCATTAGATATCAATGGTTATAAATTGTCGCAAGATGGCAAGCAAGTTGTTATGACCATGCGTGTGTTCCCTGAATGCAAAGATTTAGCCTGTTCTAAAGACAAGTTCACTGCCATTGATGAAAGCAAAACCTCAGGCCGTGAATATAAACAGTTGATGGTTCGCCACTGGGATACCTGGGAAGACCATGCCCGCAATCATTTATTTGTGGCGCAATTAAACGGTAAAAAAATTACCGAGCCAACTAATGTAACCGCTAATCGCGATACAGAAACGCCGCCAAAGCCGTTTTCTGGCATGGAAGAAGTGACCTTTACCCCAGATGGTAAACACGTGGTGTATAGCGCAAAAGCGCCAAGTCGCGATCAAGCTTGGACCACTAACTACGATTTATGGCAAGTACCTGTTACCGGCGGTGAAACTCTTAACTTAACCGAAGCAAACACCGCATGGGACTCACAGCCAACATTTTCAGCTGATGGCCGTTATTTAGCGTATTTAGCCATGACCAAGCCAGGTTACGAAGCAGACCGTTACCGCATCATGTTACGTGACAATGTCACTGGCCAAGAAAAAGAAGTCGCACCTTTGTGGGATCGTAGCCCAAGTTCACTGACATTCAGTGCCGACGGCCGTACTTTGTACGTCACCGCACAAGATCTTGGTCAGGTGTCTATCTTTGAAGTGAACACCCAATTTGGTGATGTGCGTCCAATTTACAATCAAGGCAGTAACAGCTTAATCGCTGTGACAAACAATCAATTGATTTTCAAAAAATCATCTTTAGTTGAACCGGGTGATTTATTTAGCGTGACCTCAGAAGGTGAGCAGCTTACACAGCTAACTGACGTCAACAAAGACAAACTGGCTAACATCAAATTTGGTGAGTATGAGCAGTTTAACTTTAAAGGTTGGAATGATGAAACCGTACATGGTTACTGGATTAAACCGGCTAACTATGTTGAAGGTAAACAATACCCGATTGCGTATTTAGTTCACGGTGGTCCGCAAGGTTCATTTGGTAACAGTTTTAGTGGTCGTTGGAACGCACAGCTTTGGGCCGGTGCTGGTTATGGCGTCGTGATGGTCGACTTCCACGGTTCTACAGGTTATGGCCAGGCGTTTACCGACTCTATTGGTAAAGATTGGGGTGGAAAACCGCTAGAAGATCTTAAAAAGGGCATGGCGTCAGTTACCGCACAACAACCTTGGTTAGATGCCAACAATGCATGTGCCTTAGGTGGTTCATACGGCGGTTACATGATGAACTGGTTCCAAGGTAATTGGAACGACGGTTTCCAGTGTCTTGTTAACCACGCAGGTTTATTTGATATGCGCTCAATGTACTACGTGACTGAAGAGTTATGGTTCCCAGAATATGAATTCGGCGGTACGTACGACAAAAATAAAGAGCTGTTTGAGAAGTTTAACCCAGTTAACTATGTTGAAAACTGGAAAACGCCAATGTTAGTGATCCACGGTGAAAAAGATTACCGCGTACCCTATGGTCAAGGCTTAGCGGCATACACTTACATGCAACGTAATGGCATTCCATCTGAGTTGTTAGTGTTCCCAGATGAAAACCATTGGATTTTAAATCAAGACAATTTACAACAGTGGTACAAAAATGTACTCGGTTGGATGGATCGCTGGACAGCAAAATAGTGATTACCATGAACTAAATCGATAACGTTAATACCACTCAAAACGGTATTACAGATTAAGCAAGAGATGCCACCTTAGGTGACATCTCTTTTTTTATGTCTAAGTTTACCTTAACGTTAGTATTTTTCATCATGGTTGTTTTCTGCTCAATATTGTGAGGTATGACTGAAATGCATAATTAAAAACGAGACTTACCTCAAACATGCCATTTCACGTAAATATCCAACATTATTGATCTGTTGAAGCCTTTTGAGTACATATTAAAAGCAGTTTATGAAATAAAATTACACCAAATTTCATCCAGTAGATCATTGGAGTATCGTAATTATAATATTTTGCAGCAAATCACATTAGCTTTTCTAAGGCAAAGTGGCATTTAAATAGCAAAAAATCTCATTATGTAAATCAACATGTTTCGGCTACATTAGCGCGCTCAGAATCGAGCGTCAAAACAGGTAATTTCAAGAGGGTTCAGTTAGTGGATTTCATGCTTTATATCAAGTTCTTCTTAGGACTGTTAGCGATAATCAATCCGGTAGGGTTGTTGCCTGTTTTTGTCAGCTTGACGAGCCATCAAACCGAAGTTGAGCGCCAACATACCAATCGGGCCGCTAACTTTGCTGTGGTGGTGATTTTATTGGTGACCATGATCGCCGGTCAGCATATTTTGAGTATGTTCAGTATTTCATTGTCAGCATTTCGGATTGCTGGCGGTAGCTTGATTTGTATTATTGCGATGTCGATGTTGCAAGGTAAAATCAGTGAGGTAAAACGTAACCAGGAAGAGGATCGTGAGTCTTCTGGAATGGAATCTGTCGCAGTCGTGCCTTTAGCGTTGCCTTTAATGGCAGGGCCAGGTGCAATTAGTTCGGTTATCGTATTTGCTGCAGAACATAACAAAATGGTTAACTTTATTGGGATGTTTTTAACCATTGTCACTCTAGGGTTAGTGAGCTGGGGGCTATTTCGTATGGCGCCAGTGTTATTTAAGTTCTTAGGTAAAACCGGCATTAACGTTATTACTCGTCTAATGGGCTTATTGATGCTGTCGTTAGGTATTGAAGTGATTTCAGCGGGTGTAAAAGGCTTGTTTCCTACCTTGATTGGATAGATTTTGCGTAAGTTGACGAGCAATTGTGCAAACGCTTGATCCTGGGGTGATTTAGCTTGACCCGCTATCGGCATTTGCGTAAAGTACCGCACGATTGGCATTACAGCTGCTATTGGGCATTAACGCTTAAAACAATGTAATGCTTTATTAAATAGGCAGGTTAGATTAATAACGCGTGTATTTAATGAAAACGAAAAGAATAAATGGATTTGAATATGTAAGGTATTTGAATCTACAAAATTGGTGAGCTGGCTGAGTGGCTGAAGGCGCACGCCTGGAAAGTGTGTTTAGGTTTATCCCTAACGAGAGTTCGAATCTCTCGCTCACCGCCAAATATGAAAAAAGACGTCTTCGGACGTCTTTTTTCATTTCTAATAAGATAACCTCACTCAAGTGTATTGACCTTTGAGTGAATGCTATACTGACTCCACGCTATTTTCTGTTCTATTATTGAGTACTCATTTCATGCCATTTTCGACACTTGGATTACGCGACACTATTGTCAAAGCCTTAGCTGAAGTGGGTTACAGCAACCCAACGCCTATTCAACAACAAACTATTCCGGTCATTTTACAAGGTAAAAACCTACTTGCCGCAGCACAAACCGGTACCGGTAAAACAGCCAGTTTTGTGTTGCCAATATTAGAGCGTTTAGCCGACACGCAAACCCAGCGCAAAAAACGTATTCGTGCGCTTATTTTAACGCCAACACGCGAGCTTGCTGTGCAGGTTCAAAGTAATATCGTTGCGTATGCCAAATATGTTGGAGTGTCATCGTTTGTGATTTACGGTGGTGTTGATGAAAAGCCGCAAAAACAAGCGTTGCTCGACGGTGTCGACATTTTAGTGGCAACGCCAGGTCGTTTACTTGATTTATACACCCAAAGAGCGGTGCACTTTGACGAGTTAGAAGTGTTAGTGCTTGATGAAGCTGACCGCATGTTAGACATGGGCTTTATTGAAGACATCAATAAAATCATTGATAAACTGCCATCAGAACGTCAAAGCTTGTTATTTTCGGCGACGTTATCAAATCAAGTCCGTGCTTTGGCAAAAACCGCCATTCATCGTCCAGTAGAAATCTCGGTCATTGCTGATAAAAGCTCTGCACCTAAAATTTCGCAATGGTTAACCACGGTCGATAAAGACAAAAAATCAGCATTGTTGAGTCATTTGATTAAAACCCAAGCCTGGGATCAAGCGCTTATTTTTATTGAAACTAAGCAAGGCGCTGCCAAGTTAGTCAGTCAACTGGAAAAACGCGATATTGAGGCTGAATGCATACACAGTGGCCGTAGCCAACCTGTACGTGAACAAATTCTTGCTGATTTTAAATCTGGTAAAATTCAATACTTGGTCGCAACGGGTATTGCATCGCGTGGTATTGATATTGACGATCTTTCACGAGTCATAAACTACGATTTACCGTATCCAGCTGATGATTACATTCATCGCATTGGTCGTACCGGCCGTGCTGGTGCTGTCGGTGAGGCAATATCCTTTGTCTCTAAAGATGATTTTAAAAACCTCTGTATGATTGAAAGCCGTTTAGGTCATTTGCTAGAACGTAAAGTGATTGACGGCTTTGAGCCGAAAAAGCCAGTACCTGAGTCTATCCTCAACTACATGCCTAAAAGTCGTCAAAATAAGTCCAAAACGCAGGATGAAAGGCCGACCTTAAGTTTAGGTAAATCTAAAAGTGACAGTAAAGACTTTAGAAAAGCCAAAACCCAGAAAGCACCAGTAAAAAAAGGCCCAAAGCCTAATCCGTGGAATCTATAAGCTTATTACTTTTTGGCGAAACCTTTACTCATAAAGCGCTTATACATTAAGCGCTTTATTGATGTTGCTGTAACTCGTGGTTTTGTTGATAGGCAAGGGCTGTTATCTGGCAATACCATGCGCAATGCGTGTGGTACAACTTCAAAGTGCATTTGTTTGTGTATGGCTTGCCACAGGCTTAAATGAAAGTTATCGCTAATGATTCAAAGTGCCGATGACCCTTGCAAAGTGATTTTTGCCTAGATTGCGATAGCATCCAATCGCCACGATTTACCTCTCCAGCAATTCACTCAATAAAGATCAATTGCACCTCATAATTCGTTGACGGAATAAGTATTTTTTTGTGTCACAAAAGATGTCAAATTGCTGCAAAACATCAATGAACATGGTTAACTATATCAAGAGTAAAAATCATTTAAGGCTTTGGCGTTAACTGGATGGTTAACGTCATTAAACAACGATTAAATCGCAATCAAAAATACAAAAACAATAAATTTAGGGATATAAAATGAACAAAGCATTATTGCCTTTAGCTGTCTCTTTGGCACTAACAAGTTTGCTAGGCTGTAGCGACAATCAAGCGAGCGTTGCGACAGAGCAAACGCCTGCAGTAAAAGACGTTACCTCAGTTGTTGCCCCAAAAGCGGTAGACTTTAACCAATATTCACAACAGTTTATCGATGATTTATGGGCGCTGTCACCAACATGGGCACTTTACAGTGGTAAACATGTTAACGATGGTTATCTTGATATTCCCAATAAACAAAGCCGTGCCAACACCATGGCTTTTGTCGACAAGCAACAAACTGGCCTTGCCCAATTTGATCCACTGACATTAACCCCTAATCAACAGATAGATTATAAATTGTTGGTTAATCTCGTGGAGTCGATGAAATGGGACGTTCAAAGTTTTAAAAGCTGGCAGTGGGATCCATCAAACTATAATGTGGCTGGCGGTTTTGCCCAAATTATTAATGAAGACTTTGCCCCGCTTGATGAACGCCTAGCGTCTGTGATTGCCCGCCTTGAAAATGTGCCAGCTTATTATGAAGCGGCCAGAGCAAATATTAGTGACCCAACCCTTGAGCATACGCAATTAGCGATAATGCAAAACCAAGGTGCGTTTTCGGTATTGTCTGATGCACTAGTCAAGCAAGTGGCAGACTCAGGCTTAACCTCTGAACAAAAAGCGCTGTTTAGTGCGCGCTTTGATGCGGCAACCGCGGCAATTACCCAACATATTGAGTGGTTAACTGAGCTTGAAGCCAAGCTCACCAAAGACGGTGCACGTGATTTTCGTATTGGTGAAACCCTATACGAAGAAAAGTTTGCTTTTGATATTCAGTCAGGCATGACAGCAAAACAGTTATATGACAAAGCCATAGCAGATAAAAATCAAATCCAGCAAGAAATGGCTAAAATCACCTCAAAAATTTGGTCAAAATACATCGACACACCAAAACCTGCAGATGACAAAGTGGCGATTCGTCAGTTAATCGATGTGCTATCAGCAAAACATGTTAAGCGTGAAAACTTTGTTGAAGAAGTGCGTAAACAAATCCCTGAACTGATCAAATTCGTCAACGACAAGCAACTCGTTACCCTTGACCCAAATAAACCATTAATAGTACGTGAAACACCTGAGTACATGCGCGGGTTTGCAGGAGCGTCTATTAGCGCACCAGGGCCATATGATCAAGGCGGTAATACCTACTATAACGTGTCGCCATTAGATAGCATGAGCGATGAGTCAGCCGAAAGTTATTTACGTGAATATAACCATTGGATTTTGCAGGTTCTGAATATTCACGAGGCAATCCCTGGCCATTACACCCAGCTTGTATACTCGAATCAATCTCCAAGTTTAGTCAAAAGCTTGTTTGGAAATGGTGCCATGATTGAAGGTTGGGCGGTGTACACAGAGCGCATGATGCTCGAAGAGGGCTATGGCGATTTTGAACCTGAAATGTGGTTAATGTATTACAAATGGAACCTGCGAGTAATATGTAACACCATCTTAGATTACGGCATTCAGGTTAAAGGCATGGGTGAACAAGAGGTGATAAACCTACTTGAAAACGAAGCCTTCCAACAACGTGCTGAGGCAGAAGGTAAATGGCGCCGTGCAACATTAAGCCAGGTGCAGCTTACTAGCTATTATGCGGGTTATCGTGAAATTTATGATTTCCGTGAGCAGCAAAAAACCAAGTTAGGCGACGATTTTGACTTAAAGCAGTTCCATGAACAGTTTTTAAGCTATGGCAGTGCTCCGGTGAAGTTCATTAAACAGTTAATGACCGAGAAGTAATTATCAATTTAAAGAACGTAAACAAAATGGCCTGATATTTCAGGCCATTTTCATATCTGCCCCCAAATTTGCTAAGAATGTGATATTGCTACATGGCCTGCTGTTAATAGTTATGATAACCTAAATAGAAATCGTTATCATTAAGTGGTTTGCAATGAAACAAATTCTATTAATTGATCTACATTCAGCGTCTCATGAGTTATTTCATCAACTTACAGCGCAAGGGTACTACGTCCATCAAGTCAATAATGCCTTTGATGCGTTGATCAAAATGGAAACCTTAACCCTAGAAGCCATTTTATTAGACTTTGCCGTACCCAAAATGGATTCCTTTTGGTTGTTAATCGCACGGCGAGCACCTACACCTATTATTGTCATTGCTGATGCGAATAGTGAACTAGAGCGTATTAATGCATTAGAGCTAGGTGCAGATGATTACTTAAGTCAACCAGTCAATGTACGTGAATTACAATTACGCCTCAATATCCTCAAACGTCGCACTCAAATACCTGTTAATGATATCACTGAGCAGCAGGTACGTTTTGATGATGTTAATTACACTGTGCACCTGGTTGATAAACCATTAATACTCACTCAAACAGAGTATCGCTTGTTTAAATATTTATATGAGCGCCAGGGGGTTGTGGTGACAAAAGCTGAATTACAGCAACGTGTTTTACATAAAGAACTCGGTCGATTTGATCGAAATTTAGACATGCATATCAGTAATACCCGACGTAAATTAGTTAAAGGTAATTTACCTCGCGATTTAATCAATACCGTCAGAGGGCAAGGGTACAGCTTTAGTTTTTAAAGGTTCACAGCAATAGCCGCATTTGGTAAGCTATGACGCATAAAATAAGGCATATAAACAGAGTTCGGGATAATAAACGCATTTCAAACAGCCCTTTGTCCTGCTAACAACGATGAATCGACTTGTAATTGGTTAGCTATTGTTGCGTCAATTCACCTTATTAGCTTAACAAATGACTAGCTTGAAAGTGAGGTTGGTTAATATGCTGATGTTAAATAGCATAACTTCATGCCTTATACCGATTCAGGTTAAATTTTAGCGCAAGCAATTAAAGGAACATCCTAATGCGGATCACTGCAAACTTTGACGGTGGCAATATTAACGTCATCAATATCGATAAACACGATGATATTCAACTCGCTATTCGTCCTGATTTTGGCGATGAATTTTATCAGTGGTTCAACTTCCGTTTAGAAGGTGAGGTCGGTCAGACCTACACCATGAATATCCTTAATGCAGGCAGCGCATCTTATCCAGCAGGTTGGGAAGACTATCAAGCGGTGGCCAGTTATGACCGAGCAACATGGTTTAGACTGCCAACGCAATATGAGAATGGCGTATTAACCATTCAAGCGGAACTAGATTGTGAAGCTATTCAAATTGCTTACTTTGCCCCATATAGCTACGAACGTCATTTAGATCTGATCAGTGAAGTACAGCTTCACCCAGCAGTGAGCTTAGAGCATTTAGGCTTAACCTTAGATGGCCGTGACATGAGCTTACTTAAAATTGGTGACGGTAACCCAGAGAAGAAAAATATTTGGATTACCGCACGCCAGCATCCAGGCGAAACCATGGCCGAATGGTTAGTTGAAGGCTTACTGAACCGTTTACTCGACGGTGATTGCCCAACGTCTAAAGCACTGTTAGACAAAGCTAACTTTTATATTGTACCTAACATGAACCCAGACGGAAGCGCACGTGGCCACTTACGTACTAATGCTGTGGGCACCAACTTAAACCGTGAATGGCAAACGCCAAGTCTAGAAAAAAGCCCAGAAGTGTATTACGTAGTGAACAAAATGCACCAAACAGGCGTAGATCTATTTTACGATGTGCATGGTGATGAAGGTTTACCTTATGTGTTTTTAGCCGGCTGTGAAGGTGTGCCAAACTTTACTGACAAAATGGCCGCATTGCAGCAGCAGTTTGTGAGTGCGTTAACCATTGCCAGTGCAGATTTCCAAACACAGTTTGGCTATGACAAAGACGAGCCAGGTAAAGCGAATTTAACCGTGGGTTCTAACTGGGTTGCAAATACGTTCTCGTGTTTATCAAATACATTAGAAATGCCATTTAAAGATAATGCGAACTTAGCTGACCCATTCGTTGGTTGGTCTCCTGAGCGCAGCATTTATTTAGGCGAAGCGTCGTTAGTGGCCATGTTGGCCGTTGTCGACAGCTTATAATCATTTAGTTGATATAGCAGGTATTATCATCATGGCGTTAATTGCATGCCCTAAATGTCAAAAGCGTATTTCTAGTCAGGCTAAACAATGTCCACATTGCAAAACAGATTTGACTGGAAACACCGAATCATTAGCTGTTATTAGCCACATCGAGCGATCAAACAGTTTAATGAATCAGAGCTTTATCTATTTAACCTTGTTTATTGCAGGTGTGGTGGTGTGGTTCTGGGGCGGCGAGCCTGCTCAAGGTTTAACGTCATACATTGCTATTGCAAGTTTTGTTGCAGGGTTTACAGGTTACTTGATTACTCGAGTCAGAATTGTGTTACATAAACGGAAGTCAGTATGAACGATATCAATAAAGTCATTGATGAAATGCCAGAAGAAGTGTACCAGCGTTTACTGTCTGCTACAGAACTCGGTAAATGGGATGACGGTACAGTGTTGACTGAGCAACAACGTGAGTCAACACTACAAGTGGTAATGATGTATCAAGCGCGCAAGCTTAAGCAAACCGAGCACTTTACCATTGCTGCAGGCGGCAACATTAACGAATTGTCTAAATCTGAATTAAAAAAGCAGTTTAAAGGCGAAGCGATTGCTGAATTTAAAGAATCTGATTTATAAGTTTGTGTGAAAATATTTGAACAAAAGAACAAAAAAGCGAACCGTTTGGTTCGCTTTTTTTTTGTTTTTAAAGATAACAAAGTAAATAAGTTAATATATTATCCTTCGGTGAGTTCACCCACTAGATTTTGCTGCATACGTTGCTTTATCTGATTGGGTGTCAAACCAATTGATAGCAAATAATGCAATTTAGCTAATGCCGCTTCAATGGTCATGTCAGCACCACTTATCACCCCAGCTTGCGCTAACGCATTACCCGTCGCGTAACCGCCCATATTCACTTTACCTTGGAAACATTGTGTTAAGTTAACCAGCACAATTCCGCGTTCATCAGCTTGTTTTAAAGTGTCCAACAAGTTTTTATCTTGTGGGGCATTACCTACCCCAAAGGTCAGCATGATCAGGGCTTTCACTGGCTGCTGTAAAATATTCATAAAGATTTCGGTCGAAATACCCGGATATAAGGTCACCACACCGACAGGTTGCGGGCTAATGGTGACTACTTCAAGCGGTTGATCAGTTGGTGCGCTGATTTTACCCGCTTTAATGTTTATCTTAATACCTGCCTCTAATAATATCGGAAAATTAGGCGAAGCAAAGGCATCGAAACCATCGGCATGCGCTTTGGTAGAGCGGTTACCACGGAATAATTTATTGTTAAAAAATAAACAGACTTCTGCCACAGGATAATTAGCGGCAATGTATAACGAATTAAGTAAATTGGTTTGTCCGTCTGAGCGCAGCTGCGCTAGTGGGATTTGCGAACCCGTGACAATAACTGGTTTGGATAAACCTTGCAGCATAAACGACAATGCAGATGCGGTGTAAGCCATGGTGTCAGTGCCATGCAAAATCACAAAGCCATCGTATTTGTCATAATTTGCATGAATATCATTGGCAATCATTTGCCAGTCTGTAGGGGCCATGTTTGACGAGTCAATCAGTGGGCTATATTCATGGATGACAAAAGAAGGCATTTCGTCATGGTAAAACTCAGGCATCGATTGAACACAATCCGTTAAAAAACCTGCTACAGGCACAAAGCCATTAGCTGTTTTTTGCATACCGATGGTACCGCCAGTGTAAGCTACGTAGATAGAACGTTCTGTCATGAAGTGTGTACTCTAAAGAGACTGGTATTGAAGATAATGCAAATTATACGAGTTTATTTACACATCCCCAATAAAAAAGCCTGCAAAGCAGGCTTTTTTTGAATAATCTTCATATTGGTTAAAAATATCAATCATTCACATTGCGCAAATTATTGCGTTAACACAGCGATTAATAACTGCAATCTTCACAATATAGGTAGGCATTATTGGGATCATCAAACTTTGAAAACTCCTCGTAAACGCTCGCCCATTGTTTTACCATCTTCTCAACGACAGTGCTTTGGCTAAAGCTGCTTGGCATATAAGAGGCCGTAGCATTGAAGATTTCTTGCATCAGCTGTTGTTCTGCGCTTAACTCTTGCTCAATTAACTTAACATCATATTTATCCATGTTAGCCAACTCAGCAGCTTTAGTGAGTGCAACGTCTATATCACCTAATTCATCAACTAAACCTAAGGTGAGGGCGCGTTTACCGGTCCATACACGGCCTTGGGCAATATTATCAACTTGTTCAAGGGTCATATGACGTTCTTGTGCCACTAACGAAATAAACTCATGGTATCCGCGTTCAATATGACGTTGAATAACGGCAGCAACTTGTGGACTGAGTTCACGCGCTGGTGATAAGCCTGCCCAATCTGAAGTCGCCACCCCATCAGATGTAACACCAATATGTGTCAATGCCTGTTCAAAGGTGGCAAACATACCAAAAATACCGATAGAGCCAGTTAACGTTGTTGGTGTCGCAACAATGTAGTCTGCGCTAGCTGATATCCAGTATCCGCCAGATGCGGCTAAGCTACCCATGCTGACCACAACCGGTTTACCCGCCGCTTTTAATGCTAATACTTCTTGGCGAATTTGCTCTGATGCAAATGCACTGCCGCCTGGGCTGTCAACACGTAACACGACCGCTTTAACAACAGGGTCAAAGCGTGCTTTCATCAATAGCTCAGAAGTGCTCTCACCACCAATCTGACCTGCTGGCTGCTTACCGTTTAAAATATTACCCTTTGCCACGATGACAGCAACTGAGTCACTTTCAACAAAGTTAGGTAACGGTGCGGTGACACTGCGATAGTCGTTAAAGCTAATCTGTCTAAAGGTTTTGCCTTCTTTATCGCTACCAACACGTTCCATCATGGCTAAACGAAATGCATCTGCAGTGACGAGTTCATCAACCCATTTCATGTTAATGGCCATTTGGGCGCTGTCGCCATCCGCTTGTTCAAGTTGTTCTAGATATGCATCTGTGCTCAATACCAATTGATCAGGTGCTATCTGACGGTTACTGGCTACTATGGTTGAATAACTCTGCCAGATGTCGCCTAGCAGCACTTTACTGGCTTCTTTGTCTGCTTGAGACATATCATCGCGAATAAAAGGTTCTACCGCTGACTTAAAGGTACCTACACGGAAAACATGGGTGGTGATTTTGAGCTTTTCTAACGCCGCTTTGTAATAAAGGCGATAACGGCTTAAGCCATCAAGTGACACCATACCTTTGTTGTTAAGGTAAATTTTGTCAGCAAAACTGGCTAAAAAGTATTGGTTTTGATCATAACCATTGGCCATGGCAATGACTGATTTGTTGGCAGCTTTAAATTGCGTTAGCGCTTCGCCAATGGCGGTCATTTTACTTATCCCTGCACTTTGCAGGTTGGCTAAGTCTAATACGATGCTGGTGATGCGCTTATCTTCAGTGGCGTTATTAATGCTGTAAAGCACGTCAGATAATAAGATTTCACCATTCGGATCGTTTTCTTGGCCTTGGGTCAATGCCGCTTCAAAAGGGTCCACATAATGTTTTTGATCAACAATGCTACCAGAGAGGTTTAGTACTAATGCTGATTGGTCTTCGACGATGATTTCGTCATCACTGCTCAGTAACACCACACCGATGATGGCGAGGATACCAAAAAAAACGAAGTTAATAATAAGCTTGCGAATAGTGTTTACCGTGTTCCACAACAGTAAAAACATCCTTTTTAAAAACGAGGGTTTAGCGGACATTAGCCACTCCTTTATCAGTCTAATATAGTCATCCTAACTGAAAATCAATTTAAATGTGAAACTGAATTGTAAAGGTTTTTAACAAACGACCGTTTAAATGATTGAGCAAACGGTAATGTCGTTGTATGCTGGTTTAAATCACTTGTTTAAAAAGGATGTTTGAATGTCGTTTCCACACTTATTAGAACCTTTAGATCTAGGCTTTACACAGCTGAAAAATCGCGTGTTAATGGGCTCAATGCACACAGGCTTAGAAGAAGAAAAAGGCGGATTTGAGAAACTGGCAGCGTTTTATAAAGAACGCGCTCAAGGCGGAGTTGGCTTAATTGTCACCGGTGGTATTGCCCCAAATTTACGCGGCCGCTTAGCACCAAACGCTTGTCAGCTGAGTTTTTCATGGCAAGTGGGTAAGCATAAAATTGTTACCGACGCTGTACATGAAGCGGGCGGTAAAATTTGTATGCAAATCTTACATGCGGGTCGTTACAGTTACCATCCATTTAGTTTAGCACCGAGCAAAATTAAATCGCCTATTACCCCGTTTACGCCTTCTGCGATGTCTGGTCGCCAGGTACGCAGTACCATTAAAGACTATGCAACCAGTGCAGCACTAGCTAAAAAAGCAGGCTATGACGGCGTTGAAGTGATGGGCTCTGAAGGTTATCTAATTAATCAATTTATCAGCTCACGTACTAACAAACGTACTGATGAGTGGGGCGGCAGTTTCGATAACCGTGCACAATTTCCAGTAAAAATTGTTAAAGCCATTCGTGAAAAAGTGGGTAAAGACTTTATCATTGTGTTCCGTTTATCGATGCTCGATTTAGTCGATAACGGCTCAACATGGGATGAAGTGGTAAAGTTAGCTAAATGGTTAGTACAAGCGGGTGTCAGCATTATTAACACCGGTATTGGCTGGCATGAAGCGCGTGTACCGACTATTGCAACTAGCGTTCCACGCGGTGCATTTGCATGGGTAACCGAAAAACTTAAAAAAGAAGTAAAGGTGCCATTAATTGCCACCAACAGGATTAACACGCCAGAAATTGGTGAGTCGATTATTGCCTCTGGTCAGGCTGATATGGTGTCAATGGCACGTCCTTTCTTAGCCGATGCCGATTTTGTGAACAAAGCCGCGGCCAACACCCCTGAGCTCATTAACACCTGTATTGGCTGTAACCAAGCATGTTTAGACCATACGTTCTCAATGAAACGGGCAACCTGTTTAGTCAATCCTCGTGCCTGTTATGAAACCGAAATTAACTTTACCCCAACGACCAATAAAAAACGTATAGCAGTGATGGGCGCGGGCCCTGCTGGTATGGCTTTTTCTGTGTATGCGGCTACTCGTGGCCATGAAGTGGTATTGTTTGAAGCCAAATCTGAAGTGGGCGGCCAATTTAATCTGGCACGTAAAATCCCCGGTAAAGAAGAGTTTAACGAAACGATTCGCTATTTTATTAACCAGATTAAGCTACATAACATCGATTTACGCTTAAACACTAAACTGGATGCGTCAGTACTGGCAACTGAAAAATTTGATGAGGTAGTTATTTCATCGGGTGTTGTACCGCGCGAACTGAAACTTCCAGGTTTTGATAATCCTAAAGTGGTTGATTATCAACAAGTGCTTAATGGTCAGGTCGAGATTGGTCAAACCGTCGCGCTTATTGGTGCAGGTGGTATTGGTTTTGATATGGCGCATTTTTTATGTGAACGTGAATCAACCAGTTTGCAAACTGACAAATGGTTAGAGCAGTGGGGCATTGATAAAACATACCAACATGCTGGCGGCTTAACGGAAGAAGGTGAACATCATCCGGGTCGTGATGTGTATTTGCTACAACGTAAAACCACTAAAATGGGTAAAGGTTTAGGTAAAACCACAGGCTGGATCCACCGCAGCGTGCTTAAACAGCATGAAGTGAAAATGAAAACTGGCGTAAGTTACGAGAAGTTTGATGAGCAAGGCTTACACATCAAAGTAGGTGAGCAAGCTGAAGTGCTCGCGGTTGATAATGTTGTATTGTGTGCAGGTCAAGAGTCGAACACGACACTGGTTGACGAAATGAAAGCCACCGGATTGCCTGTGCATCTTATTGGCGGTGTTGATGTTGCCGCTGAACTTGATGCTAAACGCGCTATTCGTCAAGGTGCCGAGTTGGCCATGGTGATTTAAGCTCAGTTAAGCCGCTAACCAACAAAAAACCTAGCAATCATTGCTAGGTTTTTTATTGGTTTGAAAATACCCTTAGTACAGGTTATTTTTCACTGTTAAGTGCAGCATCAATGTCTGCAGCGCTGTGACGTTCAGCCAAGCTCACATCACCCCATGATGTATTGACAATTTTGCCACGTTGCACACCAGGACGTTGTAATACAAGATTTGCCCAACGCATCACATTTTTATAACTGGCAACATCTAAAAATTCTGCCGCACTGTATAAGTTGCCTAAAACTAAGTTGCCATACCAAGGCCAAATAGCCATATCGGCTACGGTAAATTCTTCACCAGCGATAAAGGTGTTGTTGGCGAGTTGTTTGTCGAGTACATCTAACTGACGCTTAGCTTCCATCGCAAAGCGATTAATTGGGTATTCTTGTTTTTCATCAGCATAAGCATAAAAGTGGCCAAATCCACCACCAAGAAATGGTGCAGAACCTTGTGCCCAGAATAACCAGTTAAAGGTTTGAGTACGTGCCTGCCCAGATTGTGGTAAGAAATGGCCAAATTTTTCAGCTAAATGCACAAGGATAGACGCTGACTCAAATACATTGATGCCCTCATCACCTGAGTTATCAACTAGGGCAGGGATTTTTGAGTTAGGGTTAACAGCAACAAAGCCTGAAGAGAACTGGTCAAGTTCGCTGATATTAATGAGATACGCATCGTATTCGGCTTCTTTTACACCAAGCGATAAAAGCTCTTCAAGCATAATAGTCACTTTTTGGCCATTAGGCGTACCAAGTGAATACAACTGCAATGCATGTTCACCTACAGGCAGTGTTTTTTCAAAACGAGCGCCAGAATCAGGGCTGTTTATGTTAGCCCACTTGTTGGCACTGCTTGGTTCATTAACCCATACTTTAGGTGGAACATATTGATTACTCATAAAAATCCTCTTACTTGATAAAGTTTTGTCGCCTGTCATTGCTGATGCCATGATTCTTACAATGTGTTGCGGTTAATTAAATGTCTGTTGTTATCGCCGTGTAATCTCTGTGGTCAACACGAGACGGTAAATTGGGCAATTAACTATTGAGAACTTCAGCTAATTCACACAAATCACTCACGATTAAATCAGGTTGAATTTCCCATGGGTCAAATAATTTACTTGGGCTTCTTTTTACCCATACTGCTTGTAAACCCGCCGATTTAGCCCCAATAACATCCCAAGGGTTGCTCGATACCATCATGCATGAGTTCATATCAGCGTGCATTCGTCTCATTAAATACTGATAAACGTCAGGATTGGGTTTATAAGTCTGTAAATCATCAACGCTTATCACGTGTTGCAAGTGTGGCAAAACATGGGAATTAGTCATTAACTTTCGTACAGACAATTCAGGGCCATTAGAAAATGCTGCTAACTGATGCCCATGCTGTACGAGCTTTTTAAGCCCTGGGATCACATCATCAAACGTGCTTAACTCAGCAAATCTTGCCATTAACTGTTGTTGGTCTGTAGTCGACAACGATATCTGATATACATTTAAACAATATTGCAGCGCCTGTTGAGTGCAAACGGTAAAGTCGGCATATTGCTGCATTAACCCACGTCTAAAGGCATATTCTACTTTTTTATCGTGCCACAACTGACCAAATTCCGAGGCTTTATCGCCAATAAGGTTTTCAAGATGCAGTCCCATATCAACTGGGTCGACAAGGGTACCATACACATCAAAACCAATAGAGTAGTTCATACGTTTTTCATTCCTACATGATCAAAGCAGTTATCTGCGCGAGACACTCACTTTAATCGTTAAATCTATTGTCAGACTATAAACCAACTGTATCAAGTGTTCAAATACTTATTTGAATGAACATTCAAAAATTGTAAGCGGATTTGATTATCGATATATCATATTTAACTGCATTGTAACTTTATCAGACAGTTAGGCCGCGTTATCATATTGGCATTGAGAGACTTGAGGTGTATTTAAATGGAATGTCCTAGCTGCAACAGTCAATTAGCAAGACGATCGTTAAAAGTGGTTCGTAAAGGTCAACATGGCGTTGAAGCGCAATGCCCTAAATGCGAAACCTGGTTGATGTTTGAGCCCAAAATGATGCAAGTCAAAAATATCGGCATGCTGATATTGCTCATATTCAGTGTTGCTAACTTTTTTATTGAAAACAGTGATTATCGCTTAATGTGTTCTTTTGCGGCATTTGGTGGTGCTTGTATTGCACTGTTGGGTGTATTTAAAGGCAAAATGATTGTGGCCGATACAACTGATAATAAGGATTTAACATGAAAACGATTGTGATTACCGGGGCAAATCGAGGCATCGGCTTGGCGTTTACGACATTATATGCACAGCAAAACCACGTTGTTTATGCGCTTTGTCGACAATCGTCGGTAGAACTCGCCGCCTTAGGCAACAATGTTAAGGTGATTGAAGGTGTTGATGTGACAGAAGCTTCAGGTATTGAAACCATGCAACACAGTTTACATGGGGTGAAAATTGACCTGTTAATTTGTAATGCGGGTATTTTACGTGACGAAAAATTAGGGCGCCTTAACCTCGACACCATACGCCAACAGTTTGAGGTTAACGCTTTAGCGCCTTTACATGTAGTGGCCAGTTTACAAACCAATTTAGTTAACGGAGCCAAAGTGGCGATGATCACTTCACGAATGGGATCGATTACCGATAACACTTCGGGTGGTCGTTATGGTTACCGCATGTCTAAGGCGGCGTTAAATGCAGCGTCAATGTCATTAGCTCATGACTTAGCTCCAAGAGAGATTGCTGTGGGTATTTATCATCCAGGTTATGTGCAAACAGAGATGGTTAACCATGGTGGTGATATTTCTGCCACTGACTCAGCCTCGCGGTTGATTGGCCTCATTGATGGCTTAACCCTGGCAAACTCTGGTGTATTTAAACATTCTAATGGCCAAGAGTTACCTTGGTAATTAACAGATAAACTAGATATAAAAACGCGAGCTCATGCTCGCGTTTGTGTATTTGGTTGAATCCATAACAATAAAACAGGGCTGTTTATTGCGGTACTTCTGGCTGAATTTGGCCAACTAACAGTACTGGTGCTGCGTCTATTTCATCTGCGTCCATCATTGAGGCGATGCGTTCAACTGCCGATAAAAGTTGGCTTTGCTCCCACTCTTCAAGATTTTGATAATGCTTAATAAAATGCTCTTGAAGTGGTTTTGGTGATCCACTGAGTAACTCTTCACCAGCTTCGCTTAACGACAAATGCACCTTACGTTTGTCGGTTTCACTGCGAGTACGGATCACCAGATTACGGCTTTCTAAGCGATCAATAATGGTGGTGACAGTGGCTGCGCTTAAATTAATTTCTTGAGCAATCTGTTTAGCTAAAGGCGCATCCAATTCATTGACTTTTTTCATCACCATAAGTTGAGGACCCGTGAGGCCAGACAGTTTGTTCAATTGACGAGAATGAATATCGATAGCTCTAATCACTCTGCGCAATGAAATTAATAGTTGTTCGTACTTTTCCATCATGTCCTCTTACCAATCACTTGGTTAGTCTGAGAATAATTAAGCCTGCACCTTAACAGAAAACGGCCTATTACTCATGCGCAAAATCAAAAAAGCAGAATAACTGCATGCAGCTATTCTGCTTTTGACGTTTAGATCAAATTACAGCGAGAATGTGCGTGATACTGATAGCACTGCACGAGTGTCGCTTAAGTCAGTGTCCATGCTAGTGTCTTCAACGGCAACGTTAAAATCAAAGCCTTCCCAACTTGTCATATACTCTGCACGATAATGGTTATAAGACTTATCACCATCCCACGACCACTTGTCTTTATCGTTTGATGTTGAACGGTCAAAACTGACGCGGATGTCATGCCCTTCAGCAACGCTAAAAGTATGGGCTACCATGGCAATGTAATGGCCAGCATCTAGGCCAAAGTAATCCCATGAATACCAAAAGTTTAACTCACTTTTGCCTAACGAAGAGGTATAGCCAAATTTACTGTAAACTTCTGGATAGTAATATTCATCAGACGCGTCATCACCGTGGTAAGTGTAGTAAGCGATACCTGCATCGAGTGACACTCGGTCGGTAAGTTCCATGTACTTACCCACATAAAAATCGAGCTCAAGCCAGGTATCTTCACCGTCACCAAAATCAACATTCGACGCCCATGCGCCCATGTACCAACCACTGTCTAATGCATAATCAAGGCTAGCTTGTAATGCAGGGTCGTTGTCAGTTTGGCTCACACCGTTAAAAGTGTAGTCAGACGTTGCATTAATAGTGGTACTTAATTCATCAGCCATTAGTGTATTTGGCAGTGCGAATAAGCTTAATAGCGCAAGTGTTTTTATTTTAGTGTTCATTTTCAATCCCTGTTTTGGTTATTGTATTAATCAAGTAATTCAATTTTAGTAAAATCAATTTTATTGGCTTTCGGTGAACGTTCAATGTCAGCCACTTTCGATAGATGACCTTTCAGAATATAAACAAAACATCCTAAAATGAGCGTGATAGCTAATGCGCCAACCCATTGAATGGCTAGGAAGTCTAATTTAAATAACAAGGTTAGGCCGCTCAATACTACGATGTTACCAATGATGTAAGGCACTTTACCTAAACGATCTACCGTCATGTTTAAGTTGTCTGTGTATAAGCGCACCAGTGAGTCTAATGAGTTAATCACGAAGGTGATGCCGACAATTACCATCGCAAGGTTATAGAATCCTGTGGTATCAATGCCATTTGCGCTGTAGTAATAAAGTACAGTAAACCAAATCGCAATTGGGATAGACGGGAAAATCATCATGGCTAATAACACTTGGTAGGTTTTCATGCCGCCCACAAAACGTGAGGTAAATTGACCAATCATGATGCTCCAAGCAAACCACCAGAATAGGTAAAACTCATGGTAATCATTCATCGGTAATACAAATTCATGCATATTTGAAAAATAGCCACCAATTAGCGCAAAGGTACTAAAGAACTCACCGACACTTGAATCTTCAGACAAAAATGCCCCAGACCACATAATGGCGATTAAGCCAAAGAATAACCAAGTACTGCCTAAACTTAAGTAGCGTACATATTTAATGCTGGTGCTTGAATAAACTGCAGCGGCAATCACCATAAATACAATTAAGTAGAATGAGCTGACAATGGTTTCACCGTCGCCAAGGTTAGGTAAATACCAAGGTAAATTAGACAGTAATAAGTAAGCGGTAAACGCACAGGTGCCTATAATAACTAAGTTGTTGATAAACTTAATTAATGGGATTTCAAAGAACTTCACTCTTGGTTCTATTACACAAAAATAGAAACAAGTTAAAAAGTAAAAAGCCCATATTAAACAAGCCCAAAAGCCAAATTCAATGGCCAATGGATTAGTAAAACCGTATTCAGGACTGGCAGCTAAATCTGCATACCCAGCAAATTCGGTTAGCGGGAACATAATCAGTCCCACATCTAATCCAGAGGTAAATAAAATCGCGATAAAGGTAAATTTACGTACAGGTGTGACCCCGATACATTGCATGTTACCCCAACGATAAATTACAAAGGCGATGGCGGCAAAAGTAAATAAAATGCCTATTGATAACCAGGTAGTCATTACTTAACTCCTGCTTTTATTGTGTGTGCAAACATAGTGTTAGCTCCTTGTTTTATGTTTTATTTCGCCATAGAACAATGTTTAAAGACAATCATGCCCTCAAGCCTTAAATATCGCTGTCGATAGTTAAACCCTGATAGATTGAACTTGGCTTAATTGGCCATTTACAAAATTGTAGGTTGGCCAGTAACCCTTAAAACGAATTACATCAATTAACTCACCGATCTTTTCGGTGCTTGTTGGCGTTGTTGTTGCTGCCAATCATTAGCGACAGTCACTTTGGCCAAGCTTGGTGCTAATAACTTGTTACCCAAAATGATGTCGGCGGCACGTTCAGCAACCATAATGGTTGGCGAGTTTAAATTTCCGTTAGGAATGGTTGGGAATATTGACGAGTCAACAACGCGTAATCCCTTAATGCCGTGGACTTTAGTTTCAGAGTCCACTACCGCCATATCGTCTTCACCCATTTTGCATGAACAAGAAGGGTGGTAAGCACTCTCAACTGCACTGCGTACAAACGCATCGATTTGCTCATCGGTTTGAACGGCTAAACCAGGCTGAATTTCTTCACCACGGTATTCATCCAGTGCCGGTTGGTTAATGATTTCACGGGTTAAGCGTACGCAAGCTCTAAAGCCTTCAATATCATCTTGATGTGATAAATAATTAAACTGAATTTGTGGTGCAACCTTGGCATCTTTTGATACCACTGTTACTGCACCACGGCTTTTAGGCTTGTTATGACCAATGTGAACCTGGAAACCATGGCCTGCAAAGGCTTCTTTACCGTCATAACGCATTGCCGCAGGCAAAAAGTGGTATTGCAGATCGGGCCATTCAAGCCCAGGTTTTGAGCGGATGAAGCCACAAGATTCAAAGTGATTTGTCGCGCCTAATCCTGATTTATTTAAAATCCAACGGGTACCAATGAATAATTTATTCAGTGGATCTAACTTACCGTTGAGAGAAATCGGCTTTAAGCACTTAAATTGAAAATAAAATTCCAAGTGATCTTGTAGGTTTTGCCCAACGCCCGGTAAATGATGTACAGGCTCAATACCCGCATCTTCAAGGGTTTGTTTGTTGCCAATACCAGACAATTGCAAAATATGCGGTGAACCAATAGAGCCTGCAGACAACACAACCTCTTTATTGCACATGACATCTTGCATTTGGCCTTTACGCTCGTAACGTACACCTACAGCGGTTTTGCCTAGCATAATGACGTTATGAACCAGCGCATGAGTCACCACAGTTAAATTGTCACGCTTCATTGCTGGGCGTAAATATGCATTTGCGGTTGACCAACGCACACCGTTTTTAACGGTCATGTGCATTGGGCCAAAGCCTTCTTGCTGTGATGCGTTATAGTCGGCAGTTGCTAAATACCCGGCATCAACACCGGCATCAATAAAGGCTTGATACAACGGGTTTTTCATCTCGTTACCGTTATTAACCCCTAACGGGCCGCTATCACCACGGTAAACGTTGCCACCAAACGACCATGTTTCAGCTTTTTTGAAATACGGTAAACAATGGGCGTAGTTCCAATCTTTAGCGCCATGTTGTTGCCATTCGTCAAAATCACGGGCATGACCACGCACATATACCATGCCGTTAATTGACGATGAACCGCCCAACACTTTACCGCGAGGGCAGTGCATACGGCGATTATCTAAATGTGGCTCTGCTTGGGTTTCAAACTGCCAAGCATACTTTTTAGTGTTCATCGGAATAGACAGTGCCGTCGGCATTTGGATAAAAATACTTTTATCGCTACCACCGGTTTCTAAAATTAACACTTTATTGTCTGGGTTTTCAGTTAAACGGTTGGCTAATACACAACCTGCGCTACCGGCACCGACAATAATGTAATCATATTGATGAGATATTGACTTAGACATTAATTGGGTCACTCCTAAAATGGGCTTTCAAGTGGTTGCATGCCAACATAAACAGCTTTGATTTGAGTGTATGCCTTTAATGTTTCGTTGCCGTTTTCGCGGCCGATGCCCGACATTTTATAACCACCTACTGGCATTTCTGCAGGCGATGCACCATAAGCATTAATCCAGCAAATGCCTGCTTCTAATTGATGTATTACGCGGTGAGCACGAGTAATGTCTTGGGTAAAAACCCCAGCAGCAAGGCCTAAATGAGTATTGTTAGCACGTTGAATGACTTCTTGTTCATCTTCAAAGGTAAACACTGACATTACAGGGCCAAAAATTTCTTCTTTAGCAATGGTCATATCATCGGTGCAATCGGTGAAAATAGTTGGTGCAACAAAAAAACCATGGGGCGCGTTTTCTGGTTGTAACGCAGTGCCGCCAGTCAGTAAAGTCGCACCTTCTTTTTGGCCTATCGCAATGTACTCAAGGACTTTTTGTTGATGACTTCGTGATATCAACGCACCAAAGTTGGTTTCAGCATCCATAGGATCGCCACACACAATATTATTTTCAGTACGTTGCTTTAAACGCTCAATAAATTGTGGGTACATGTCTTTTTGCACAAATACGCGTGTGCCATTGGTACACACTTCACCTTGAGTATAAAAATTGGCCAACATGGCTGCTGATACCGCATTGTCTACATCGGCATCATTGAAGATGATTAACGGTGATTTGCCGCCAAGTTCCATGGTGACTTCTTTTAAGGTACTAGACGCGGCAGCCATCACTTTTGTGCCAGTGCCAACTTCACCAGTAAATGACACTTTAGCGATATCATCATTAGTGGTTAACCACGCGCCAACACGGCCGTCGCCTTGAACCACATTAAATACGCCATCAGGTACGCCAGCTTGGGTGAATATTTCGGCTAAACGCATTGCACCGCGTGGGGTTTCTTCAGAAGGCTTAAAAATCATCACATTACCGCATGCCAAAGCCGGAGCCGCTTTCCAACATGCAATTTGTAATGGGTAGTTCCAGGCGCCAATACCGGCGCAAATGCCTAATGGTTCGCGACGAGTGTAGTAAAAGTCTTCACCTACCGGTTGCTGATTACCTTCAATGCTTGGTGCAAGGCCCGCAAAGAATTCAATTGAATCTGCGCCAGTGACAATGTCGACCACTGAAGCTTCTTGCCAAGGTTTACCTGTGTCGAGTACTTCGCCTGCGGCAAGCTCATCATTGTGCTCGCGTAATAAAGCAACGGCTTTTAATAAAATACGGCTGCGTTCCATAGGCGTCATTTTTGACCACACAGCAAAGCCTGCTTTTGCACTGTCGATGGCGGCTTGCTTGACTGCATCGGTTGCTACTTCAACTAAATAACTCACACTGCCAGTAGCAGGGTTGATGACTTCGAAGGTTTCTCCGCTGCCATTTGAAATGTATTGACCATGCACATAATTTTGATAAGTGACTAACGCTGACATTCAATTTCTCCGTGTTGCACCAGTACAGACTCTATAAAGGCTTTCGATAGCGTCTGGGCTTGCTTAAATTCTTCAGAAGGGTTGGTGCTTAACGCACTTCGTAACCAAAACCCGTCAATGATTGCCGCAGTTTGCTTGGCGGCACTTACCGCGTCAGCCTTAGGCAATAATTGTTTAAATGAGTACAGCAGGTTGCTGTAAAGGCGGTGGCTATTAATGTTTTGCAATCTTGCCAATCCTGGGTCGTGCATAGCTTGAGACCAAAAGCTTAGCCATGTTTTTGTGGCCGCATTTGAGCGTTGCAACTCGGTAAAGTTGGCTTCGACTATGATCGACAAGCGTTGAGGAGCGGTTAACGATTTGCCTGACGTTTTTGCCAGTAAGGCTTGCTTTAATTCTTCTAATAAGAATTTTAGCGTGGCTTCGATTAACCCTTGTTTACCACCAAAATAATGACTGATTATCCCTGATGACATCCCCGCTAAACCACTAATCGTGTTGATGGTGGTGTGCTGTAATCCATGACGTTCGACAGACATTAACGTGGCATTGATGAGCTGTTGTTGTCTGACGTTTTTCATTGCAGGTCTTGGCATAAATAACTCCCTTTTTATCGCTTGAACGTTATTAATTGAACGTTCAATTAATAACGATCCTAATGATTAGGGGTCTAACTATCAAGTGTTTATTTGATCTAGATCATAAAATGCTAGCTCAATAAATGATCTAAAAACTAAAGCGGTCAACATAAATCATTGTTAATGTTTATATTTATAAATAAATAATTTACCTAAAACTAAATTAATTATTTTAAAAAATATTTTAGCTGTAATGATTATTTTGTTAGTTGTGAGCAAGTACGAAAGGCGGCAATACGTGGTTAAAAAATATTAAATTGGGATTACCCATAGCAAGTTTCTGAATATTTTCCCCATAAGTCGACATTGAATAAATGAGAAAAAGATCACAAACGTCAAAATATAATTGGCATATGCCATAAATAGGGGTATAAATAGCATATGCCATTAAATGGTTTGTGATGATTAATAGTCTATCCATTGCCGATTAATCACAGACCTAATTTGGTGATTTATTAACCCGATGAAGCAGGGTAAGCCCTGCAAGAGAGATTAAAATGATTACAGCCATACCAATAAAAGATGACCATATTGCCAGCCATTTTAGCCGTGCAGATAGCATGATAATCATTAATGAGCAGGCGGAAGTGATAGCGCGTTTTGCTAATCCTGCTTTAGCTGCTGGTTGTGATGGTAAAAAACAATTATTGAATTTGATTGTGGCCCATGGGGCAGAGCGGGTTATTGTGCGGAATATTGGTCAACAATTACTGTCTAAAATGCTTAATCACCAACTTAATGTATTCCATGTCAAAAATGGTCGTACAGCCATTGAAGAGTTAGCTAGTGACCATTTGCCACAATGTGAACAATTTAGCGAAGTGACACAAGGTAGACCTTCAATGAAGCATTTGGCTAAACAAGCTAATGGTGGCTGTTGTGATCATGAGCATGGTGAAGGTGGTTGCCATGGCGGGCATTGCGACTCCCATGACCATGATGCAAGTGATATTGAGTTACCAGAGGGCATGCACATGAAACGTTGTTGCCAGAAAAAACATTCTCTATTACGTCAAAACTAACAACTATTAATTTGCTACAGGCAATTTTAAGCCATAACGTTGCAATTTTCGGTATAAGGTTCGTACGCTCACATTAAGCATGATGGCTAATTCAGCAGGCGAACCTTGATATTGTTGGCATACTTTGGATAAATATTCAGCTTCAACATCATCTAAACTGATCACTGCAGTGTCGACAGCCGGGGCCTGATTAACCGTTGTGTTTTTAGAATGAGTAATGCTCTCGGGCAGATCGCTTCTGTGGATAATATCTTCGTTTGCGATTAATGCAGATTGTTCAATGATATTTTTGAGTTCACGAATATTGCCTGGAAACGGATACTGGCTTAATAGCGTTAATGCATTGGCCGAAAATTTCTTATGTTTATAATCAGACAACTTGACAAAATGATTGGCGAGGACTGGAATATCTTCCTGGCGTTCACGCAGTGAGGGCAGGTAAATAGGAAAACCGGCTATGCGATAATAAAGGTCGCGGCGAAATTCACCTTTTTCAACTAAATCGAGTAAGTTTTTATGGCTGGCACTGACTAATCTAAAATCAGAGCGTTTTTGCTTTAATCCACCCACTGCACGATAACATTGCGTTTCTAATAACCTGAGCAGTTTAACCTGCATATTCATTGGAATATCGCCAATTTCATCAAAGAAAACTGTGCCGCCATGTGCGATTTCAATTAAGCCTTTTTTAGTGGTTGTTGCCCCAGTAAAGGCGCCTTTTTCATAACCAAATAGCTCGCTTTCAAATAAACTCTCGCTCAATCCGGTACATTCAATCACCACAAAAGGTTTGTCATTTCTATCGCTTGCGGCGTGAACCGCTTTTGCTACAAGTTCTTTACCTGCTCCAGTTTCACCCTGTAATAACACGGCAATATTAGACTGAGATGCCCGATTAATCTTATTGAGCATTTGTTTAAAAGGCGCAGATTCTCCAATCATTGTGTCTTTTTTTGATTCAGTAGATGCATAGTCAATGGCATCTAAAATTTCAAGAAACCCCATTATGATACCGTTGTCATCTTTAATCGGCTTCATCAAAATATCGCAATACGATCTTCCCTCTGTTGTATTGTGAATATGTACAGCATTGGCTGCTCGGGCTGTGCTTTGGCATTGCTGTAGCGGACATTGTTCTCCGTGTTTATCGCAAGGCTCATTACTGTGATGTGATATTTGATGGCAACGGCTTTGTCCTAATGTCACTTTAGTGTCATAGGTTTCTACATAAGCTTGATTCACCGCATGTATAACATAATCAGGCGTGATAAATATGGCAGGCTTATCAATCGCATTGATCATCGACTGTACTACGGTGGTGTTTTTCATAAGGATAGGGTCTTTATCATATAAGGAGTGACAAATTTATCATCAAAAATGGCATCGAGTGTCATTTTTGTCAATCGTTTTCCCTAGCAGATTTAGATTAATTTTTGCAACACTTTTTAACTTGTTGTAAATGTTAGTATTAATATTATTTTGTGACGTGGCACAAGCTTTGTATAGCAATAGCTTACATATCTCTGCAAACAATCGCGTTTACAGAGAAGGTTAATGGAGCTTAATGCAATGGCAAAAATTGTAGTGCTAGGTGCTGGTACAGGTGGAATGCCTGCTGCTTATGAAATTAAACACCTGCTGGGTCAAGAGCATCAAGTGTTGATGGTCAATGAACGAGAAAATTTTCGCTTTATTCCTTCTAACCCCTGGGTGGCCGTTGGTTGGCGTGAGCCTGATGCGATAAGCATTCCAATTGCCAAGCATTTAGCCAAAAAACACATTGATTTTATCTGCGCTTTTGTCACTAAAATTGATGCTGATAACAACCAATTGATCACCGCTGAACATGACGTTATTGATTACGATTATTTGGTGATTGCTTCTGGTCCCAAATTGGCATTTGATGCAATTCCTGGGGCAGGGCCAGAGCACTATACTCAGTCGGTGTGCTCTCTTGAACATGCATTGTCTTGTAAAGAAAATGTCGATGCACTCATTGCCAATCCAGGGCCCGTATTAGTGGGGGCATTTCAAGGTGCCAGCTGTTTTGGCCCTGCATATGAATATGTATTTATCCTCGATAAGGTATTACGTGATGCCGGCATACGCAAGCACGTACCCATTCAATTTATTACCAGTGAGCCTTATATCGGTCATTTGGGGCTTGATGGTGTAGGAGACTCTAAATCGATGTTGGAGTCGGCACTACGTCAACGAGACATCAAATGGATATGCAACGCCAGCGTTGATTACATCGAAAAAGACATCATGCATATTGACGAGTTAGATCGTAAAGGAAATATCGATTTTAATTATTCACTCCCTTTTAATCATTCAATGTTTATCCCTCCGTTTGTGGGTATTGATGTTGTGGCAAATGTAGAAGGGCTGTGTAATAAAAAAGGGTTTGTGATTACCGATGAGCATCAGCGCTCAACAAAATACAGTAACATTTTTGCGGGCGGCGTTTGTGTTGCTATTCCTCCTGCTCAAAGTACACCAGTACCTACGGGCATGCCTAAAACAGGCTATATGATTGAGTCGATGATGACCGCAGTCGCACAGAATTTACACAGTATTATCGTTAATAACGTTGAACCTACACATAAAGGCACCTGGAATGCCATTTGTATCGCCGACATGGGCGACACCGGTGCAGTGTTTATTGCCACGCCACAAATTGCCCCTCGCAATGTGTCCTGGTTTGCAACAGGCAAATGGGCACACTTAGCCAAAATAGGTTTTGAAAAATATTTTCTATTGAAAATGAAGAGCGGAAGTAGCGAACCGCTGTATGAAAAATATGCCCTAAAACTAATGGGAATAACGCGTCTAGAAGAGGATAAAGAGTAATGAAAAATACACATAATGCTAAGCGTCAACGGGTTAAGTTAATCACCATAGGCACGATGACATTATTGGCAAGCTTAAGCGCCAATGCTCAATCATTGTCTGAGCAACAACAACTTGAGCTAGAGGCTAACCAAAAAATTTCAGAGTTTAGCCAAGCGTTAAAAGGGCAATTACAAGCGGCAATAAAACAAGGTGGACTCCCTGCTGGCGTGTCAGTTTGTCAATCTGTAGCCCCCTCTATTGCTGCACAAAACTCGACAGATGGTTGGATGTTAAAGCGTACGAGTTTAAAAGTTCGAAATAGCAATAACAGCCCAGATGCTTGGGAGTTAGCGCAATTAAATTACTTTGAACAAATAAAAGCTGCTAGTGATCCGCAAACACCCATTGTCACTAGCGAATATGTTGCTAAGGGTGACACCACAACGTTTAGGTATATGAAAGCCATACCAACACAAGAGCTGTGCTTAGGTTGCCATGGTAGCAATATTACTCCCGAGTTAAGTACGTTGATTAAACAAGCCTATCCAGATGATAAAGCAATAAACTTTGAACTAGGTGATATACGCGGAGCATTTTCATTGCAAAAAGTCTTAGGTAGTCAATTGCACACGACAAACGGAAAACCTTAACAAGGTTTACGATATATTTCTGGTTTGGTATTAGGACCATAGGCAATTATCAATATTTTGCGGTTATGCAGGCTCTTTGTTGCGAGGTTAGCCGCAGTTTATTGATGTAATTTCATTTATTATTTTACTGACGTTAGTATCACCTCAATAGGTCCAATAAATAGGCCACATGAGGATTAATTTAGCAAAATCATTGTGTATTTTGTTGCGAGTGTTTAAGCCATGAGTAAAATCCGTATTGATCCATTTTATCATCAAGACAGCCAGTCAATTAGTTATGTGGTGACCGATCTTGCGTCACGGCAAAGCGCGGTTATTGACCCTGTTTTAGATTTTGATATTTCCTCAGGTAAAATTACCACTGACTTTGCCGACAGTATCATCGAGCATCTTGATAAAAATGGTTATGAGCTTGAATGGATTTTAGAAACACATGCTCATTGCGACCATATCTCAGCTGCTTGTTATATTAAGCAACTACGAGGCGGAAATACGGGGATCGGTGAGCATATTGTTAAAGTTCAGCATATGTTTAAACGTATTCTTAACCTCGATGACAACTTTCATTGTAATGGTGAGCAGTTTGATCACTTATTTGCCGATGAAGAACTGATTAAACTCGGTCATTTAGATATTCAAGTGATGCACACTCCTGGACATACTCCAGCATGTGTGAGCTATTTAATTGAAGATGCCATATTTGTCGGCGACGTGATAGCGTCACCTGACGTCGGTACCGTTAACCTAGATTTTCCCAATTGCAGTGTGACAACCTTATATCAATCGATTCAAAAAATATTGACGTTGCCCAATAGCACTCGTGTATTTGTGGGTCATAACCCGCCTTTAAATCATGCTCAGAACCCGATGTATGAAACATCAATCATTGCTCAAAAACGCACCAATAAAGTGGTTGGCGGTAAGGTTGATTTACAAGAGTTTGTTAAGTTACATCAACAGCAACATAACAATGCCAGCCTGCCGCAATTACTCTTGCCAGCGATACAACTCAATATTAGAGCGGGTCATTTACCGCCGCCTGAAGGCGAAGATAATTATTTTCTCAAAATTCCAGTTAATCAATGGTAAAAAAATGAGCCAATTAAGGCTCATTTTTATCAATTGAATTCTATGCTTTATACGGTATCACTGGAAAACCATCCTGTTGCCACTGCACCATACCACCGGCAACAGATAAAGGCTTGGTAAAGCCCATGTTTTGTAGCGAGGCGGCTGCCAAAGCTGAGCGCCCACCAGTACGGCAAATTAGGTAAATATCTTTGTCGGATAACTCATTCAATGCGAACTCCCATTCGCAGTGATGACTGACGGATGGATGCTCATGAATTTTCATTTCTAACACGCCGCGAGGAAGATTGACTGCGCCTTCAATATGACCTGCTAAAAACTCTTCATGCTCACGTACATCAATAATAATCACTTCTGGGTTTAACATTGCAGAGAGTAATTGCTGAGTCGAGACTTCAATAATGTTGTTTTTTACTTCACTAATATATTCTTGTGCAGTTTTCATATGTACCTCGTGAAACTAAATAATGGATTGAGTGGTAATAAACGTCGCCATTACCACTAAAAATACGGCGAATACTTTTTGTAAAATGGCTTTAGGGAGGTATTGAGTTATCTTTCCTCCCGCTAGGCTGCCAATAAAGCCACCGCCAATCATGATGGCGATAACCGGCCAATCAAATTGCACGCCCTGGGCTGAAAATAAGCTGTAATATTTAATAAACCCGATAGAAGAGTTCATGGTGATAATTAATAAACTGGTGCCCACTGCTAATGTCATTTCAATACCGCCTAATAACACCAAGGCTGGGATAATTAAAAAGCCACCACCAACACCAACAAAGCCTGTGACTACCCCCACTAATAAGCCTTGCAGTAATACATTTATGAGAACTAATTTCCCTTGAGTAAGGCTGTTACTTTGTTTACGCCACATCATTACAGCGCCAATTAGCATTAAACCAACAAATACACTGAGTTGAATTTGGCTTGTTGCAAAAGTACTCATCCAAGCACCGAGGTATGTTCCTGCCATTCCTGGAAGACCAAACATCAACACATGCGGCCACGAAACCATTTTTTGTTTGATGAAACTGATACTACTAAAACAGCTGATGGCGGCAACGATACAAAGTGACGATGCAATAGCTACCTCTGGCTGCATACCCACAAGGTATAGCAACACTGGCACCGTGAGTATTGAGCCACCAGAACCCAGCATGCTCAATACTAAGCCAATCACTAACGCACCTAAAACGGCTTGTATCATATTGACAACCTTAGTTTTAAAGTAAGTTGATAGGCACTTTTAAGTACACTGTGCCATTGTCTTCTGGTGCAGGCATATTACCGGCACGAATGTTGACTTGAATTGATGGCAATATCAGTCTTGGCATGGGTAAGGTGGCATCGCGCGTTTGGCGAAGTTCGACAAAATCAGCTTTACTTATGCCATTTTTGACATGAATGTTGTGTGCCTTCTGTTGGCCTACTTGAGTCTTAAATTGATGCTCACGTCCCTCTGTAGGGTAATCATGGCAAACATAAATATCGGTTGATTCAGGTAAGCTAAACAATGATTGAATCGAGTCATATAAGGTATTGGCGTCACCACCAGGGAAGTCACATCGTGCCGTGCCGACATCTGGCATAAATATAGTGTCACCCACAAAAGCAGCTTGCTCATTAATGACATAAGCTAGATCGGCTGGCGTGTGGCCCGGGGTATGCATAATGCGAATGGCCATATTGCCGATTTGCAATAATTCGTTATGTTTGAATAATCGGTCAAACTGACTACCATTGGGCAAAAAATCACGTTCTAAGTTAAAGACTTTTTGAAAAGTTTGTTGTACTTGAGTGATATGTTCTCCAATACCAATTTGCCCACCAATTTGTTCGCGAATATAACTGGCTGCAGACAAGTGATCGGCATGAGCATGTGTCTCAAGAATCCATTTCACACTTAACTCTTGGCGTTTAACCCAATGTATCACTCGTTGTGCACTGCGAGTGTCTGTTCGGCCAGACTTATAATCAAAGTCTAAAACCGGATCGATAATCACAGCAAAACGGGTCGCATTATCTGCAACCACATAAGTGAATGTTTCGCTGTCATCATCTAAAAATTCATGGACGCTAAATGTTGAGTTCATTACAAACCTCCTATAAATGATGCACAGGGGGCGGGGGACTCCCCTGTGCAATAACGGATTAAAGAGCCTTCTTGCTGAAGTACCAATCAACGTAGTCAAAACCTTGCTCTAAACGTGCTTTAGCATCGGCAGTCGTTGCTGGTGGCGGAACAATCACGTCGTCACCTGGCTGCCAGTTTTCTGGAGTGGCGACAGCGTTGGCATCACTTGTTTGAAGTGCTTTAACTAGGCGTACAAACTCATCAACAGAACGGCCGTTACTCATTGGGTAGTACACCATCGCACGTAGTACACCTTCTGGGTCGATAATAAAGGTTGCTCTTACTGCTGCAGTGTCGCTGGCACCAGGTTGGATCATGCCGTATGCTTTGGCTACTTCCATTGATAAGTCAGAAATGATTGGGAAAGTAATTTCAACACCAAAGTTTTCTTCAATGTTACGTACCCAAGCAATGTGAGAATGGATACTGTCGATTGATAGGCCTAGTAGTTCAGTATTTAATTGCGCAAATTCTTCAGCTCGTTGTGCAAACCCCATAAACTCAGTAGTACATACTGGGGTAAAGTCAGCAGGGTGTGAAAATAATACTAACCACTTACCTTTATAATCATTCAATGAACGCATACCGTGCGTTGTTTTAGTATTGAACGCTGGTGCAGGGCGGTTAAGTTGTGGAAAAGATACGATTGATTCAGTCATGTTATTACTCCAAATAGTTTTAAATTAAGGATGTTTAAATCTGAAAACTAGATTACAAACATACTTTGTAATAGCAATGGCTGGGCCAAGTTTGGGTTTAATACGTAAAAACAATGAAAGAAAATGATAAGCTATTGTTTGTATTGGTTTAATTAAATTTATTTTATTTTCATACACTTGCTATTTTACTTATATCTGTAAATCCTAAACTAAAGGTTAACGACACTTATGACGCTAAAGACAATAGGGACTGTCATTTTTGTCATTGCTTTGCTTGTTTATAAGGATTAGGTCGGTGAGAGTGGCGAGATAAAATGTGTCATGACGAACAATGGTTGCTTTTTATCAGTTTTAGGCGGAGGTAAAAGATTGATAGATAAGAGGCTGCGAAAATGTATACATGTGAACATAAAGACGTTATGCAGTGCATTGCCTAATGTGTAAACTGTTCAGTGGTGTTTTATAAAACTCGTATTGAATTTTTATCTTTTAGTGGTAAAAAATTTCGGTGCCGAACTCATCGGGAGAATCCGATAAAAGCGTAAGCTAAGTAGGAAGGTGATATGGAAATAAAAGTCGATGTGTATTCTAATAAGATGGTGTTAAGTTCTGAAGGCCGCAGTATGACTTTTTACGCTAAAGAGCCATTCACAACAACGAGACTGCTTATCGGTAAGTTCTTTGTTGCAGAAAGTTTCCTCAAAAATGCACTTAAAGAATTTGGCGCAATCAGTTTTTTCAAACGTGCCCCCAAAATAACTATTCAACCACATGAGTTCCTTGAAGGTGGTTTATCAGACATTGAAGATCGTGTACTCAGGGAGATTGCCTTAGGTGAAGGATCTAGGGGCTGTTGATCTTTCAAGGTTGTTTTTGCAGCGAATTATTGACCATTACTCACATCTACAACTACGCGGCAGAGACTTCGAGGTGCAGTTATTCTACATAAATAGTCGATAACGCAGTAAAAAATGGCTCAAAATACGCTGCCCGAAGGGTTCGGCTAAATACGTTTTACTCTTTGTTGAAAGGATTTTGCTTAGATGACTAGGCATCAATCCATTCGCCTCGATTAAAACGTTTTTAACTCGAATAAAATTCAACCAGCAAAGATCAACAGCCCCTATAGAAGCTCATGTCGTTGTGTAATAAACGTTTAATCATATTTAAAAAATAGGTGGCTATGTTGCTACACAAACAGTTGAACGCATAAAGTCGCTATTGTTTTTGATCGTTGTATTTTAAGGAGTGTTTGGTGAAAAAAATTGAAATTGGGTTAGGGGCGTTATTAATATTACTAATCAGTGCATGTTCATCTACCGACAAACCCGAACTAAAAGAAGTAATGAAAGTTGAACAAAATAACCCTTTGAAGGTAAAGGATGCGCTAATTGCCACTTTCGTTAATGCGCCAAAACCACAAGTCGGGGCGCTACAAGAAGATGTTAAAAATACTATATCATCACATTCAGCTGTAATACTTCAACAAAGTGAAACTCTTATAGTCGCACGGTTTAATACCAAAGGTTCCCCAATAGAATCGATATACCAACATTGTGATTTAGAATATCATTTTTCGTCGTTAAAGTTTGTTCTTGGCCCCTATGTTACTGGGGATTGTAGTTCAATCGTGATTGAAGCAACTAAAGTGGATTAAATATAGGGTAGCTGGAGGTATTAGCCTCCAGTCACACTAACCCCTGCATACTACTGTGCAAGTGGCTATTCATTGCTAATCAAGCTCTGGTGAGCCTATTTCTTCTAGGCTATCTCGCCATGTGGCTAGCGCGTTAATGTGGCTCGGGTAAATACCACAACATCCACCAATAATGCTTGCTCCTAATTGATGCCAGCACTTGGCAAACTCAAGGTATTCGTCCTCAGAAACATGACGTAACGTTTGAAAGGTGCCATTGGCTTGATGCCCCGATTTTATTGGGGTAAAACTATTTGCAAAGACACCAATAGCAAGCGTTTTATTATGTTGTGCTAATACCTGTACCACATCCTTAATGGCTTGCTCGATAACCTCTGGGATCGAACAATTAAACAAGATCCCCGTTGCATTTGTTGCCAACAATGCCGCAACAGCATCGGTTAGCAGCTCTCCAGAACGTAGCCGAATCGGCTGGTCAACTTCATCTATCAGAGTATAAGCGAAATAACAGGGCTTATCGGTATTGGCTAGCACCTTAGCTATCACTTGTGCTTCAGCAATACTGGCAATTGTCTCAGCAAGCCAGATATCGACCTGTTTATCCTGAGCATTAAACAAGGTAGAACAAATCTCGTATGCCCGCTCTGCTTCAAATAAGTCGGGACGATAGGAGCCTAAGGCGGGGGGGATTGAGCCAGCAACAAGCACCTGTTGTTGAGACTGAGTGACAACCTCACGCGCAATATCTGCCGCTTTTTCAGCAAGTTTTGCACCTTGTTTAGCATAGAGCTCTTCACCTAAATGAAAAGGGACACATGCATAGCTATTGACTGTAATAATCTGCGCTCCGGCTTCGATAAAGTGTTGATGAGCTTGCGCTACAAATTGTGGCGACTCAATCAGTGCTTGCGCACTCCACAGTGGTTGAGAAAAAGGTGCGCCGATACGTTTGAGCTCACGCCCCATACCGCCGTCTAAAATCGTCAGTGCTGTCATAATGGATTCCGTACTACTCAATATCTACTCGGCATATTCAAACATAATATCCTCTCACTCAAAACGAAATCTTCTCACCATGGTTATGATAAAATTTCATTCCTGAGAATATCCCTGAGAATATCCCTGAGGTTATACAATTGTACTGTTATAAGTGGGCATTTAATCGCTGTGATGATTATGTCGGCAAAATCCGGCTAATAAATGAAATAGTAAATAATTTAAACAGCTTAAGCGTCACGTTGTTCTTTACTATAGACGGCTGCTAAACACTCTTTATGAGTATTTAGGTCAATAAATATTGTACTCTGTTTGTCCATGCAGATCACAGATTGCGTTTCTTTAACAGCACGATATGACTCAAGTGTTCAGTGGCCTCACGATTAATTTGAAAACAGCATCTTTAGTGCCAAGTCATGTCTATGTACAACGTCATGGTTGTGTCATTTGATTTTCATTAACAAATTTAAGGGAGTCAATAATGTGCAAGAAGTGCTAAATATAAATGTAGTATTTTCGTTAGGCACCAAAGGCTTTAATCAAGTCGTGAAAGGTAATAAGTGCGTTTATATCCAGTCTTGCGACTGTCCACAAATGCCGTGCCTTTGTCGCCTAGCGGCATTTAACGTGCATTTTCGATATTGTCAGCGTAAATATCAATACTAACTCCCTGTGGGAGTTGTATTTTATCTAACGGTAACGCATGCACAGAAATACTGAAACTCAAACCACAGGTAAGAGGGGTTAACAATGTCGTTGGCTTGATCATCGTTTACTCCTACTCCTTATTTCTTACTGCTATTTAATCAATGCTGACTATCGCTAATTACCAATCTTTAATACTCTCTTTGACCATGGCAGCGGTGTTTTCAGGTTGCTCTAATGGGAACATATGGCCGCCTTTAGGCAATGCGATTAAATCAATATCATTGAGCTTAGCGAAACGCACAAAATGTTTGATCGGGAAGATATTGGTGCTTTCGCCGTAAATCAGTTTTGCTGGCACGGTAAGTTTGTTTTTGTATTTAACCAGGTTGGTCGGTAAATGTCTGAATATGTCTGCTTCTACGGCAGGAGAGAAGGTCAGCTCAAGGCGTTTATTTCGCAGTACGACACTGGATGTTGCATAGTCTTGTAAGCAGCGCGGGTCGAAATTTTTAAATAAACTTTTCTGTGAAAAATAATCAACCAAATTGGTGTTTTCTGGCCATTGATGCTGGCGTGTTTTCGCTTTACCCGCCGGGGATAACTTATCAATATAGGGAGTGCGTTTAATAAAACTCAATAAATGAGAAAACGCCCCAGTGACTACGGGTGGGTCTAACATGACTAAACCGCGGAATAACTCAGGATGTTGGCAGGCAGCAATAAATGAAATAACGCCACCAAATGAATGACCCACACAAATTACTGGCTCATTTTGTTTTCTTATAAACTCAACTAATTCAGTGACTAGGTGTTGCCAGTTACTGTGAATAGGGTACATCACGTTGTGACCAAATTGATTATGGGCAACGGTGCGATAGTCGCCCTCAAATTCAGTTAAAAAAGTTGTATAGCTTCCCGCAGGAAAGCCATTAGCATGCACTAGGTTGATTAATGGTTTAGTCATAATGTCTCTAAATGATTAAGCACTTTTACTATCAAATAAAATCATTTAAAAATTTTTTTAATAGCAAAAAGTGCAATAATTCATAATGCTTAGAATATTTTTGATGGATCTATTTGAGTCAATTCAGCAAATTGTGGTTCGCGCTTTTGTGCCTTAGCTGTAAATATTTCCATCATGTCATTTTGTGGCTGGAACATGCCACTTTGCCAAACCGACATGTAATTTAAGCTGTCTGCCACACTATGGTCACGGGCATAGTTGATCATTTCTTTACAACCAGCCACAGCCAAAGGCGAACGCGTTGCCATTTCTGCCGCCATGCCTAAGACTGCATCAAGCATTGACTGATGGTCGTCATACACATGATTCACTAAACCGGCCTGTTTAGCTTCATCTGCTGGCATTCTTCGGCCTGTGTAGGCAAGCTCTTTCACTAAACCGATAGAAATTAACTTGGGTAAACGTTGCAGTGTGCCGACATCTGCGGTCATACCGAGCTTGGTTTCTTCAATACTAAAAAATGCATCTCGGGTGCAATAACGACAGTCAGCGGCCGTGACCATATCGACCGCGCCGCCAATGCACCCGCCTTGAATGGCCATTAAAACCGGCATACGCACTGACTCTAAAACAGTAAAACAAGCTTGCAGTCTTAATACTAAACGGCGTAATTGCTCGTGTTTACGGCCTAACTCGATATTATCTGTGTCATTGTTGGCACTAAATACCGCGAGATCCATGCCTGCACAAAAATGTTTACCGGTTGATGAAATCACAATGGCACGTGCAGCTGATAGATTATTTATCGCGTCAATAACTTGAGGAAACTCATGCCAAAAATCAACATTCATAGAGTTAAGTTCATCAGGGCGATTAAGCACAATGTGAGCGACTTTGTTGTTAATCTCAACGGTGAGAGTGTTATAGCTTGCCTGTAGGCTCATGGTGATATCCTTATACTATTTTTGTTGTTAATGCGTCATGTTTAATGGCAGCATCTAAGGCTGTTAAAATGTGCTGACGTTCTTTTAATTTTGTGCCGTGATGGGCTTTCATATTCAGTTGTTGCATTTGGCTTGCAACAGCAAGGCCGGTTTGCATGAGTAGCTCTGGAGCAACAACCTGATCCAAAAATCCTGCGTTTATAGCGGCTTCTGGGCTAAAAAGCTCAGCATTAATGACCGCTCGAGAGAGGTAATTAATTGGAATACGGTTACGAGCTATTTCAATTCCAGCCTGGTGCATTGTCATGCCGATGGCCACTTCATTTAACCCAATTTTAAACGCGCCACTGCAGCCAATGCGGTAATCACAACTCAGTAATAAAAATGCCCCTTTAGCAATGGCATGGCCGCTACAAACACCAATAATTGGTGTCGCAAATGCCAACATTCTGCGAGATAAGTTTGAGCCTGCTGTGACCAACGCCATTGCCGCTTCTGGGCTTTGTTTCATGGTGTTTAAATCATATCCGCCCGACAAAATACCGGGCTGCCCAGTGAGTATCACTACGGCAGCTTGCTGCTCCGCATCGTCAAGCGCGAGGTTTAACTGTGCAATTACCTCTGGAGATATGGCATTCACCTTGCCATTATTTAAGCTAATGATATGGATATTATTTTCTATCGTTACATTGATTAATTGCATGCTGTACCTACTGGGTTTGTTTATCGTTTTTAGTTTTCAACCACGGAATGAGTTAACTGCTTCGCTTTTACATACTTAGAGTTCAACATACCGACTAAAATACCCGCAGTAAATAGCATGGTAAGGGTGTAAATAGCAGGAGTGAACGACATTTTATAATTAGCAAGTAGGGTTAACGCCATAAACATAGACAACGTACTGTTTTGCAGGCCCACCTCAATGGTTATAGAGGTGCGTTGAGCAAAGTTAAGGCCAAAATATTTACTGGAGTAATAGCCTAAAAGCATGGTTGTGATATTGAGAATGACTGACACTGGCCCTGCTGCAATTAACGCTGGGATCACAATGTCCTGTTGAATATACGTTAAAAAGATTATCAATAACGTGAGAAATAAAATACCAAATCGTGACACATGCACCTGAGTACTGTCTGCGATTTTTGGCGCGTATCTTCTTACCAACATGCCTAGTGCAATAGGGACAATAGTGAGTTTCATTAGGCTTATCATGGTGGCGATAATGGGTAACTGAAATTCACTGCCTTCACCCATAAAGTGTATCAATGAATAATTGAGCACCACAGGTATGGTAAACACCGTAATTAAACTGGCTACTGCGGTCATGGTGACCGACAAGGCAACGTCGGCTTTAGCCAGGTGCGAAAACATATTGGATGTGGTGCCACCTGGGCATAATACCAATAACATCACCCCTACGGCGTATTCAGGTTCTAACGGCATGATATTGGCTAATGCAAACCCAATGATGGGAAGCAGCAATAATTGGTTGGTTAAGCCGATGGCAACCGCTTTTGGGTATTTAACGACTCGCTTAAAATCATTAACCACTAACGATAAGCCCATTCCCATCATAATCAAAAAAATACACACAGGCATAATTTGCGTATTGACCAACGTTATCAGTTCCATATTGTCCATAATAACCTCTAATAAGTCTTTCTTCGTTAAGGAAACATCCGTTTATAAACGTTATTCATCACTCATTGGATAGGATTATTTAACCAGTAGGCGCTGTTGCGCTACCGTGCAATACGGTTGGATAATTGTTGCTAAGTTGCTCGAGCTTGTCGGTGTATTGACGATATTGTTAAGCTGTTGAAAAAAACATGCTAGGTGTTGATTTTGTTGAATAGTTTTCATAAAGCACCTTTGTATTATTATTTTGATGAGTTTATAAATTCATTGATTGCCAGATTAACTTCATCAGGCTGTTCATGTTGGATCCAGTGGCTGGTATTTGGAAATCGTTTGATGGTGCAATCTGGTACGTAATCAGTTAATCCATTTAGGTTTTCATTAACAAATGCCAAATCTTGTTCGCCCCAAAGCACCAGCGTTGGTATGTTTATTCGGATATTGGGGATGTTGATCTCACTGGTGGGCTTTATCTGAGAAGCGCTAGTAGTACGTTTATCACTTTCATCCGGTGCCTCCAGTGTTTCTTTGGCCGCCAGTTGTGGCATTGCGCGATAATATTGCAGCATGCCATTTACCGCGCCAGGATGTTGCCAAACTTGTCGATATGAGGCGATAACGTCAGCGGTAAAAAAAGTGCCATTTTCGCACTGTAAAATGTTATTCGTGAGATAGCGGTAATTATCTTGAGTTAATAAATTTTCACCATCTTTACCTATAAGCTGATGAATATAATCACTTTTGCTACGTTGGTGTGGGTTGTTTATCATTTCGCGAGTAAAAGTGCTGGGGTGAGCGGCATTTAATATCACTAATTGACGTATAAGGTGTGGTTTAAAAGCCGCTAATGGCCATGCGATAGCGCCACCCCAGTCATGTGCCACTAACGTGACGGGACGGTCTGGACTGAGCGCGGCAATTAATTTGCTCATAACATTTATAAGGTTAGGCAGGGCGTAAAATGCTATATTGTTAGGCTTATCGCTGAGGTTATATCCCGGTAAATCTGGTGCGATAACCCGATAATGTTGACTAAAAAACGCTAGCTGCTTGTCCCATGTTCCCCAAAATTCAGGAAACCCATGTAAAAATACGATGGTTTCTAGTGGTTGTTGAGCGGCTTGCGGGCCTGACTCAACATAATGAATATTGATATCATCGATTCGTATATGGTTATGCGTGAGTGTCATGTGCAATCTCAATATCAATTAGCGTTAAGTCAGGTAAATCGCTGTCAGTTAGTCAAAAAATGCCACTGCAGTGTCTAAGATCTCACGTTCTGTACGAGTACGGTTTACCGCAGCATTATCATCGGCATAGCCAAAAGACATCCCAAATAAAATGCCACGTTCATCAGGTAATTGAAGCACTTCACGAACAGGATCAGGAAATTGCCCGAGTGCACCTTGCATGCAATTAGACACGCCATGTTCTGCCATTACTAAAGATAATGTTTGCGCATATATGCCTAAATCTACTGCACCCATAATGTCTAGGTATTTGTCCATAGTGAAAAATACCGCATGAGGGGCATCAAAAAACTGCCAATTTCGGACCATTGCCATTTGACGGGCTTTTTTGTCTTCACGTGCAATACCGACAGAACTATACAGTGCATTTGCTGAACCAAACTGACGATCTCGATGTACGCCTTGGTATTGAGGTAACCAATTAAAGTCAGGATTCGGTGTGGCACCGCTCATTAAAGTTTCAATGAATTTTGCTTTTAATTTATCTTTAGTCGAACCCGATACCACACAAGATTGCCAAGGCTGTACGTTACAATTTGACGGTGACAGCTGTGCACTTGCAAAAATTTGCTTTAATACATTTTCTGGGACGGGCTTATCTTGAAAGGCACGGACTGAGTGGCGATTTTTTAATATTGATTCAATAGACATAGTGGCAACTCTTATTGTGATTAATCATTCGGTTGATAGTGTTATTCTTTTTACTCAAACTATTTAGCGGTAAAAATCTGCAGCATCAGCTATTGCCGATACTGCAGAACTAAACTTAAAACAAAGATTTAACTAATTAAAATTGATAAGAAATGTTTGCTCCAAAGGTACGGGGTTGGTTTGGATAGCCATTAAAGCTACCTGCTTGAATTGGTGGTGGGAAAGCCGATAACAAGTATTCGTCATTGGTTAAGTTACGCACCCAAACCTGAACACTCACGCCATTATCAAACGCTAGACCTGTACTCGCGTTGACGGTATTCACCTCACGCGTTAATGATTCTGGTGTGTTTTCTGCCACTTTAACGTCGCTTTCATATAAATAGTCTGCTCTTACATAACCATTGGCACCGTTAAATACTTCAAAGTCATACACCACGCCTGCAGAAATACTCACTTCATGGATACCTGCAGGTTGCTCGCCAGACAGATCAATCGGTCCATCAAGACCAGATGCGCCTTCAAATGAGTCGTAAACGGGATCGAGGAAGGTACCCGCTAAAGTGAATGACCAGTCATCGGTTAAGTTGTAATTTGAATCGAATTCAAACCCTTTTGTACTTTGTTTACCCGCATTGGCTAACACATAACCGGTGCCGATGAAGATTGAAGATTGAAAGCCTTCAATGGTTTGGTCAAATAGAGTGGCGTTAAATGATCCATTCTCAAATTGAGTTTTAATGCCAATCTCATATACCATCGCTTCTTCAGGTGAAGCATAACGGCCGCCATAGACCTGGTTTGGCTCTTCTATGCCAGCCGTGGCCAATGCAGCTTGATCTGATGCAAAAGGGCTAGAATATCGCGATAAGTTCCAAGATGAAGCTTTAAAACCAGTTGCAGCAGTCGCAAACACGTTGATGTTATCGTTAATTTCGTAAGCTAAACGCAGCGACCAGGTGGTTTTACTGTCGTCTGTTTTATTTTCTTCAACTCCATTAGGTAGGCCTAACATGGGCGGTAAAAACTGCAAACTTTGTAACGTTGGTACTGCGGGGGCTAATGTAGGAATACTGCCAATGGGTACACCAAATAATGTGGGTTCAGTGGCCAAATCCAGTGACGAGAATACGTCGGTATTATTTTGTGAAATAGTGAGTTCTTTTTGATCATTGGTGTAACTTACACCAAATATAGCGGTAAATTGATCGTTAATATGGTAATCAAAGCTGGCAAATAATGAATAGGCATCATTTTCTTGCTCAAAATCAGAACTCACAGCAGAAGTATTTGAGAAAAAGGTGCCCGGATCTAAGCCATAAACCCCCTCAACACCGGCGAGTAATCCTGACGCGCCACCAGCAGCCATTAATACATCAAAGTAATTTCGAATATCATTACCATAATATAAAGTATCGCCCGTGGTCACTTCTTCATGGAAGATATAGGCCCCAAACATCCATTCAAGTGTACGTTCACCTGTTGAGGTTAAGCGAAACTCTTGTGTTATGGTGTCAATATCGGTGTAACCGCCTTCAGTAAGAATGTCTAAAGTGGTGTAATCCACATCATTCATAAAATCAGACTCGTTATTTCGTATTGCACTGATTGAGGTGAATGAGTAACCCTCAAAATCAACATCAAGTTGTAACGACACGCCACCGTCTTTCACGTTATTAATGGGGTCTGAGTTTAGGGTTGATTTATAGGCAAATGAGTTAGTTTCATCTAAATCCATTCCACCTAACGCACGAACCGCAGCGGTCGTAGGGCCATTAATTGAGTTTTCGACAGTACAACATGCTTCTTCAATTTCACTATAATCAGCGATAAGACGCAGTTTGACATCCTCAGTTGGTTCAAAAAGGGCTTGGCCACGTACATTCCAACGATCTTTATCGTTAACATCGCCTAAACCAGAAACTGACTCAGTGTAACCATCACGTGTATTGAACCCGCCCGATACACTAAAGGCCCAATTGTCATTTATGCCATTTGTGTAATAGCCTTTCATGACTTGTTGATTGTAATTACCTATGCCGGCTTCAATTTTTCCATGTTCATAATATGATGGTTCTTGAGTGGTAACACTAATGACACCTGCTGACGCATTTTTACCAAAAAGGGTGCTTTGCGGCCCACTTAACACTTCAATTTGTTGCAGTCTTGGTAAATCACCAATTTGAGCCGCGGCGCGAGAGCGGTAAACACCATCGATAAATACCCCAACAGAAGGTTCAATCCCCGTATTATTGGTGCCGTTACCAAAACCACGAATGGCAAAGTTAGTATTGGTTGAGCGTTGAAGTGGCGTTACTCGTAGGGTTGGTACTAAGGTTTGTAAATCATCGATGTCCATAACCTTAGCCTGTTCAATCGCTTTACTGCTGACCACAGTGACTGCAACAGGAGACTCTTGTAACCCTTTAGGTCGTTTAGACGCGGTGACGATAATACGTTCCATATCCTCATCTTGCTTTTTTACTGTTTCTTCTTCGGCAGCGTTTGCCGTTGAACCCAGCACCCCAAAAACGGCAAGTGAAAGAATAGAGTATTTGAAAATCTGTGACTTATTATTCATTTATTTCCCCAGATAAAGACTAATCGTTATTAAACAAGCTAACTAATACGTTGAATTACCAAAGATATATACGACGCTTAAGCGTTCTTGTTTGTAATGTATAAATATCGATCTTTGTAAACAGCTTTATTCAATAACAACAAGGGGAACCTTCAGGTACTGACTTTCTTAACGAAATGCGACCTGAAAATACGAAATTACCACTTATAGTGAACAATTAACCGCAAATTCATGCTAGGACGAGTCGAAGCATTAAACAAATCAATTATTTTAATAAGCTACTATTCATTTAATGAATAACGCAGTGATAAACTAGTGTTTTTACTCAAATTTTGTTCCAAAGGGGCATTGTCATTAGTCTTATCGCCGCTAAAACCGTCAATATTGTCAAGTGCCTGTAGTCCTTGCTACTGCTGAACTATAAATTTCACGAATGTCTGGCTATAATTAATATGCATTTGGATAATACTTGCAGTTAACTTAGCATCAGAGATAACCTTTTATAGTTGGTTAGATTAGATCAACTTTTTTATATGCAATTGGACTGATAAATACTTGGAGAGCAACAATGCCTGAATACAAAGCCCCCATCCGTGATGTTAAGTTTGTTATGCAAGAATTGCTCGAGTGCGAAGCGCACTATCAACATCTAGGTTATCAAGATGCCAGCCTTGATATGGTTGATGCCATTATCGGCGAAGCTGCAAAATTAACTGAAGAAGTGGTCGCGCCATTAAATCAAATTGGTGATCAGCAAGGATGTACATGGAAGGATGGGGTTGTCACTACACCTGACGGTTTTAAAGAGGCCTATGCACAATATGTTGAAGGTGGATGGCCCACGTTATCGCAATCTGAAGAATTTGGTGGGCAAGGCTTACCCCATTCGTTAAACATCAGTATTGCTGAATTATTCTCAAGTGCTAACCACAGTTTTGCCATGTACCCAGGCTTAAGCCATGGTGCATTAGCGACCATTGAGGCGCATGGTACAGATGCGCAAAAACAACAATTTATGCCAAAGCTTGTTGACGGTAAATGGACCGGTACCATGTGTTTAACTGAACCACATTGTGGCACCGACTTAGGCATGTTGCGCACTAAAGCTGAATTACAAGCTGACGGCACTTATTCATTAAGCGGCACCAAAATCTTTATTTCTGCAGGTGAGCACGATTTATCAGATAACATTGTTCATATTGTTATTGCCCGTATTCCTGGCTCCCCAGAAGGCAATAAAGGTATTTCATTATTTATTGTCCCTAAATTTAACGTGAATGAAGACGGCACCATTTCAGATCGCAATGGCGTTAATTGTGGCTCGATTGAACACAAAATGGGTATTAATGGTAACGCGACGTGTGTGATCAACTTTGATGGTGCAACAGGTCACCTCATTGGTGAGCCAAATCGCGGGTTAAAATGTATGTTTACCTTTATGAATGCCGCCCGTATTGGTGTTGCAAACGAAGGGGTTGCCGCCGCTGAAGCCTCTTTCCAGGGGGCGCTGGCGTACGCTAAAGATCGCTTACAAATGCGTTCAATCAGTGGGGTTAAAAACCCGAATGGCCCAGCGGATCCTATTATTGTTCACCCAGATGTCCGCAGAATGCTATTAACGCAAAAGTCCATTGCTGAAGGTGGCCGCGCGTTAGTGTCTTATTTAGCACAACTGGTTGATATTGGTCATGCAGAAAAAGATGAAGCCGTTAAAGCAGATGCGGAAACCAAGCTTGCTTTGCTTACACCCATTGCCAAAGCCTTTTTGTCTGAGCTTGGCTTTGAATCTACTAGCCATGGCGTGCAAGTGTTCGGCGGACACGGTTTTATTAAAGAGTGGGGCATGGAGCAACTGATGCGCGACACAAAAATCAGTTGTTTATATGAAGGAACAACGGGCATTCAAGCACTTGATTTATTGGCCCGTAAAATCATTGGTACACAAGGCGAAGTATTAAAGCCTTTCTCTAAAGATGTGACTGTATTTTGCCAGCAAAATATTGATAATCCAGCCATGGCTGAGTTTATTAAACCTATTATGGCTTACGCAAAAGAATGGCATGAAATTACCGTACTTATTGGCGGTAAAGCCATGAAGAATCCTGATGAAATTGGTGGTGCATCGGTTGATTACTTAATGTATGCCGGTTACGTCACGCTCGCATTCTTCTGGGCTAAAATGGCTAAAGTCGCGCAAGATAAACTGGCCGCAGGCACCACAGAAACCGCTTTCTATGAAGCTAAAATCAAAACCGCACAATTCTATATGCAGCGTATGTTACCTAGAGCAAAAGGTCATGCCGCGTGTATTGCTAATGGTGTTGATTCAATGATGGCACTAGACAGTGAAGACTTTGTTTTTTAAACGATGATTAACACTGTATAGTCATCGCAGACGGCAAATCGCTGCTGCTCCAATAAAATCGTAACGTGATGCGTTGCGATTTTTTTTGTCTATGTTTTGTTGACTGAATCTTGCTTAGAATGAGGGCAATTATTTATGCTCAATGATAAATATGGTAATGCTTGGTATCGTTTAGCTAATGGATTTAAAGGTAATAAAAAAGTCCTGTTGTCTGTTTGCTTATTATTAGCAAGACAAAGGACTCATTGAGAATATATTGCATGATTGAGTAAGCTAACCTTGGAAGGATAGCTCGTCTCTACATCACAATTAATCTACAGCTAGCATCACGTTTGACGCTTTAACAATCGCGTATGTTGTTGAACCTACTTTCAAATCTAGTGACTTTACAGCTTGGTTAGTGATAATCGAAGCAATTTTTTCACCACCCGATAATTCAATGGTCACCTCAGAATTAACCGCACCAGTTTCGATTGATTTAACCGTTCCTTTAAGCTGATTTCTAGCACTTATTTTCATGTTGTCTCCGTTTAGGTTTATGAATTAATAACCAGTATTTCCAATACTTAAATTCATTGTAGTCCTATTTATTACTGCAATAGGTATTTAGATGTCAGAAAAATAGCATAGGTCACATTTTTTAATCTAACATCCTGTAGGGATTAGGGTTAATCCTTTAGTATCAATATTATAAATACAAAAAGTTGATGGTTTTTTTTTACATTTACGCTAATTACATTGTGTCATGATACCGTCATATTGAACCTTAAAGCGGTATCATAAATCGCTAACAACCTACCGATGAAACATAAATTGTAACCAATTCGTTACTTATCTTAGCCTGTAAACCTTGTCGTGGAGCTTACTTCTTGGGTAATTCCGGTATAGTGAGACTTTATTTATCAAAAAGGGACTTGGACAATGTCAGGCAAAGTGCTCAGTTCAATCATTCCGTTGCTTGTATTACTTCCAATGACGGCTGCTGCCGATTCTTGGGTGGATGTGAGTAATCAGTACACAAATAAACAAATCGAACTCACCGCCGAGTTCCAACCAGAAATGGCCAGTTCGATAGGCATTGTTGAAGCAGATACACAATGCAGTAACATTAGTCAGGCACAACAAGATAAGTATTTAACGACTCTTAAAGCCAGTAAAAACACGTTGCTCGCTGCACTAAACACCGAAACTTTACTGCCTGTACGTCAAGATTTGAATATTATTATTGATAATATTGACCAAACGATTGCTACCTCAACATTAGACGACAAATACATGCTGCCTTGGGTTGATGTGCCCTTGATTATCTTTAGAGGCGTGTCAGCGTTATTAGATGGACAAATGCCAGAAACACGTAAACAAGCGGCGATAACTCGTTTAGCCTGTTATGTCGGTAAAACAGGTCAACCAGCATTAACCAAACAAGCGCAAACCCTATTTGAAGCGGCTTTAACAAATGACACCTTGCTTGGCCCAACAAAAGAAGAAGTTGAACAAGCACTGGGCAGAACCGATAAATTACTTGAAGGTTTACAGCAACTATTTGCCGAGCATAAGCTCTCTAAAGCAGAAGGTGATTTAGCACTGTTAAGCCAACAAATCAGCGATTTTCGTGAATGGGCACAAAAAACGGTCATTCCGCACACCCGTAGCCATTATCGTTTACCTGCTGACATCTATGCGTTAAAACTCAAAAATGTCGGAATCGATATTGATCCTAATTTGTTGATTGAGCGCGCTAAAGCCAGTTATATGATCACTAAAGCTAATATGCAGGCTTTGGCACCTTTGGTGGCGAAAAAGTTTGACATGCCTTCAACTGACTACCGCGATGTCATCAAACTACTTAAACAGAATTCGTTGGCAAATGATGAAATTGAAGATCATTACCGTCAAATTAACAGTAAATTAGAGACAATTATCAGCGCGCAACAGGTGGTCGATTTACCTAAGCGCAATATGATTATGCGCTTAGCGACAGAAGCTGAGGCCGCTGGCAGCCCAGCACCTCATATGCAACCACCCCCGTTTATTGGCAATACGGGTGAGCAAGGTCAATTTATTCTCACCACGGGTAATCCTGCATTAACGGGTGACGCCGCCTATGATGATTTTAACTTTGATGCTGTAGCTTACACATTAAGTGCTCATGAGGGGCGACCAGGCCATGAGTTACAATTTGCGGTAATGTTAGAGCAAGGCGTGTCTTTAGCCCGCGTATATTATGCGTTTAACAGTGTGAATGTTGAGGGGTGGGCACTTTACGCTGAAGCTGAAATGCTGCCATATTTACCCATTGAAGGACAGTTGATTGCCTTACAGCATCGTTTATTACGCAATGCCCGTGCAATGTTAGACCCTATGCTAAACCTTGGGCTAACCACCAAAGAGCAGGCTTATCATTTGTTGAGTGAAGATGTGGTGTTTTCAAAAGCGGCTGTTAAGCAAGAAGTCGACCGTTACACCATGCGTATGCCAGGGCAAGCCGGCAGTTACTTTTATGGATTATCACGGTTACTTGAGATCAGAGCTGATGTTGAGTTAGCCCTAGGCGATAAATTTGATCGTTTAGCTTTTAATAATTTTGTATTAGAGCAAGGCTTAATTCCACCAAACTTAATGGCAGAAGCGGTTAAAGCTCGCTTTATTACGCCTGCGGAAAAGGTTAATTAAGATTTGGCCTTAATTAAAAATATCCCATTCAAATCTAATTTGAATGGGATATTTTATTTTTAGGACTATAAAAACAAGGTCATTTTTTGGCGTAAGGTAAGCGCGCTAATTGAGTTGTTGTGTGATAACTATCAAGGCCAGAGATAGCGACAGTATCAATGGCGTGTAAATCAATAAAACCATCTGCTTTAACGGCATTTTCATCTACATATACATCTATAATTTCACCTATTACTAATTCGGTTCCATTCACGGCTAAATGTTGATGCTCTACCAGCTTAACGGAATACTTTAGTTGGCTTTGTTTTACAAAAGGCGCTTTAAAATCATCAAGATATTCTGTTGTTAACCCCGTCATATCAAATTCAGATTGTTGTTTGTCATAACGCGCCGATGTTTGATGCGCTTGTGAATAGATAGCTTGATTCACCTGGTTTATGGTGTAAAAGCCAGTCTGAAGAATATTTTCAAATGTGTGTCTTGGCACGCAATGAGGCCGAATAATCATCCCAACCAGTGCAGGGTTAGCACCTAGATGGAACACCGAACTCACTATCGACAAATTGGTATGCCCTTGAACGTCTTGAGTCCCAATAAGGTTGGCGCTTTTAAATCCCGACAGCGAATTAATAAAGTGCGCTCGAGTTCGACTATCAAGGGTATTAATACGGTCTTTCGAAAAATGCATTAGAGATCCTTCGCGTAAGTGGCGAAATCAATGCGTTCGTTGGCGCATTAATTTGTGTGGTAACAGCAAACAGAATCTATTATTTACAAATGTCAGCTTGATTCTATATTGCTGTTATTACGACAAAGGAGTGAGGATGGATCTATTGAATCGCTTGGTTATTCAAACAGCACTGAATATTCATCTGACAAGGTGTGCCCTCTAGCAGATAAAAACGCCAATAGTGCTTCGGGGCTGCGGTTAAGTAGCCTATCAATGGGGAAGTCGACCGCGTTAATGACTTCTAATGATTTTTCAAAATCGCCTAAACTAAACGCCACATGAGAGTCTGAACCCATTACCAATAATCCGCCTGCGTGTTTTACGGCTTCTGCGATGGCGGTACAGTTGGTTAGGCTGCCTTTTCTTGAGGTTAAAAATGACGAGTTATTGATCTCTAACGCCACGTTATGTTTAGCCGCAGCTTGGGCTACACGTTCAATATCAATCGGGTAGGCTGGATTGCCGGGATGAGTGATAATGTCGACATAACCACTTTCGATACAATTAATTAATGCTTGGGTATGAGTTTCTTGCGACGAAGGTGCAAAAACCGGCTCATGAAAACCAGCTAACACAATATCAAGTAGCTGTAAGTAATCACCGTAAAAATCTATTTCGCCAGCGGTATTTTTAATATTGGCTTCAATGCCTCGCAGCATACCAATTCCGTCAACGACTCTTGGTAGTACTCGCATATTCACAAAATGCCAAAAGTGCGGCGCATCTGCCATGTCAGGACCATGATCGGTAATAGCAAACAATTTTATTCCTTTGTTTTTGGCCACCGAAAAGTAATCATGAACAGTACTGTAAGCGTGAGTGGAAGCGATGGTATGAGCGTGAATATCAACAAGAAAAGCCATGAATAATCTCACTTAGTAAGCAAATAGAATATAAAGTAGTCTACTATGTTACTGTGCTCATCTCTATGAATGATTAACAAAATTTGACTGAAGAGTAGAGGCATTAAATCACAGTATTGTATAGCTTAGTTCACGATCATCATTATATATAAATACCTCTGTGTAGTTGCCAATAGGTGTACTGGTCAAGCCAAACTGGACACTTTTAATTGAGAATTTTCAAACTCTACAGGTGACAGA
>NZ_BMQI01000006.1 GCF_014648035.1 Shewanella algicola
CTGTCACCTGTAGAGTTTGAAAATTCTCAATTAAAAGTGTCCAGTTTGGCTTGACCAGTACAAATGTCAGTTAAAAGAGCATTAGGGCAAGTGGCTTTTCTGTCATTTTGCTCAAGTGTCGCCATTGATTGCATTCGTTGGATAATGCCACCCGCTCTTTGAGAATGCAGAGTCAGTTTGTCAAAAATATCTGCAATTTTTTCGAGATCGTTATTATCAAATAATCGTTTACCAGCTTGAGAAAAAAGAGATATTGCTGTGAGTGGTTGATTGAGTTCATGGGCTATTCCGGCCACCATTTCACCTAGAGTACTTAAGCGAGAAGCGTGGGCTAGTTGCATCAAATTTAAATTGGCTTGAGCTTCTGCCTTAAGTTGTGGCGTGAGATCTTGCACTTCGGCAATGATTAAGTCGACTTGCCCATTGGCATCATGAGTAAATCCAAAAACGACTTGTACATATAAAATATCCCCATTCTTATGGATATACCGATAACGGTGGGTCGCTCTTGGTAATTCTTGCTGGAGCGCATTTTCTATTAAGTTTGTTCTTTCTTTTATATCATCGGGATGAATAATTTGATCTATTGTGAGTTCAAATAACTCATTTGTTTGATAACCCGTAATTTGGCTGAATGCTTTATTTGCGCTGAGTATGCATTGATTGGGGGGGTAGGTAACAATGCCCATCGGAGCATGCTCGATGGTGATTTTTAATTTTTCATGCTCTGTGCGTAATGCTTCTTCTGCTTTTTTTTGTTGCCTTAAATCCTTTAATATAAGGACAAAATTGTCATTTTCGACAATTTTTCGCATCGTGAATTTGACTGGGATATAAGTACCTGTTTGATGCTTTACATTAAGTTCTAAAACTTGCTCTACGGAATGATTGCAATGAACCAATGATTGAGTGATGTTTTGCATATTGAGTTTGGAGGTTGTGACTAGCGTGCTAACATTTTTATTCATTAGGTTAAGCCGATCATAACCTAATAACTCTGAAATCATATGGTTACACCATTCAATATGCCCGCCTTGCCTACAGATTAAAATTCCATCTTCAATAGTATCTAGCATTGCTCTAGTAAACGCAGAACAAGGTGCCCATAGAGGTATATTATCGCTCAGGTGATTGCTATCTCGTCGATATGGAACATGATTTGAGTTTTGAGTGGGTTGTACATTGCTTGTTTGTTTGGGGTCATATATCTGAGAGATCTGCATAAATAAGATCCTTTGATATCAGCTAATCAGGATGAAGTTGCTGCTTTATCAATCAGATTCTGCTTGTTTACCCATTATGTCTAGTGATGGTTGTCACAGAAAAATGAAAAAGTGAGATTAAATTTTATTAGGGTGATGATGTGGCAGTTTAATCATGAAGCTGATGTACTATCTGTCTATTCATCTATTAAAAACCGATATATGCCTCAATATGAGTGATATAACAACAATTGAGCCTTCTGTGTAACGTGTTAACCAATGCTCTTTTTGACAATACCGCTAGCCTCATGATGATAATCAGCGGTGAAAGGGTAGGGTGCAAACATTTTATACGTATTGGCCACATTCTACTGTGGTATCTCCCAATATTACACTTTTTCAATTGTTGATAATCTAACTATAGGTTGTATTAATTATGGCTCAAACAGCTTTTCTGAGATGGACGGCCTTGACCTAAACCTAATGTTAAAGCACTTGAAGCCTTTAGTTTTAAACAACTAAATGACTGGTGTTTGTCTTTGTTGGAATGACATTTCAAGCGACAGTTTAGTGACCAGATACCATATCGACTAGGCTATAGCGCCGATGTGGAGTACGGAGGCGACAATGAATCATTCTCGACGTCAATTTTTAAACCGTGTTTCGTCTGAAGCTGTCACATCAGACCCGGACGAAATCACATCATATCAAGCTGACCTTTATTTCACTTCATTTGAGAGCTGTTATCCGTTTCTTGCTGAAGCGCGACCATTGCTGGATGAAAAATTGAAAGCATATTTTGCATCACCCAATACAGATCCTGCAGATGAGCGTGCATTGTTGCATTCAATATTTGTACAGCAACAAAATTAGAATCATTAGGGGTAACATTTTTGCAAGGAGCAAACTATGGATACCAATGAAATTAAAGCGGATTTTGGTACTGGCTACCTAGACAAAAGAGTGTTAGTGCCTCGTTGGCGTGGGCCGATACCCGCGTTAGTCAACTTATTATTAATTTCGATATTGTTTTATGCATCGTGGTGGATCTTCATGGATCCTCGTGGGTTGATGCGTATGTATACACCCTATGTAGGCTATATGTATAGCCGTTGGCTATTAGTGACACTGATTTGGGTGGCTTATATTTTTGCTTTTTGGCCATTCAAAAGAGCGTGGCTAGTTAAAACACATCCGGTGGTAAAAGGTATTATTCTTACAGCATTTACCTGGTTAATTCTTATGGTGTTAATCAAAGGATTATTCAATGGTTTTCTTGGTCATTTGTCTATGGCTTATTTTAGTCCTGAAGAATTACAAAAAATTGGTATAACGGACTTTTATGCTTGGGAATATTCATCACAAGCGATTGTGATGTTCGCTGCGATAGCGTCGTGGTTGAGCCCTGCATGGGTTGTGGCCGCTGAGGAAGCACCTTGGCAAAATATGACTCAACCAGCCAGAGGTTTTTCTATTTGGATCATAACGTTCTTTTTAAGCACGCTGATTTTTTTCGTTACGATGCATCCACATATGGGGATTCTTTATTATCCTTGGCAGTATTTCACGTCAATTGCTCCACCTTGGTGGGAAAATTTTGCTGATACGGTTTCAGGTAACTTTTCAATCGGTTGGATCATGTGTTGTACCGTTGTGGTTTGGATATATGAAACCATTTGGGAGCGGTATCCATTTTGTTTAATCCGCAATGATACGCTACGTCGTTTAAGTGCATTTTTCGGGATCATTTTAATTTCTTTGGCACTTGCTGCATTACTTTATTTTGGTCAAGAACTTATTTGGGGGGAAGCTATCCGTGGTACTAGGCGTGATTTTGCTCCTGATTGGCGTTGGCTGCACGTGGGTGAAATGGCTATTTTTTGGATGCTGCCTGCCTTATGGATAAATATTTTTCACAATAATGCAGTTAATCGTTTTAGTACTCCTGTTAATGCTTTTATTCGGACCATCATTTCTATCGTGGCCGCCGTTGCCCTTTATTGGTTGTATTATAAAACCGCGCATTTATTTTTAGGTGTTCAAAAAGGTTTTTCACATCCTCAGCAATTCCCGATGATCCCCACTATCTGGTTTATTTGTATGATGCTGATTAACTTCTGGTTTATGGATGGTTGGCCTGGTTGGTCAATGAAACAAGAGTCTGTGAGTAAAACAGCGGTTGCGACAGACAAAGCCCGATCTGAAGTGAAGTGGAGCCCTACTTTTGGCGTTAGTCTTGTGATTGGTGTCATTGTCGGTGTTGGTTTGTACTTCCTCTTAATTTATGCCTTACCTGCGTTAGGTGATTGGCTAACTATTTACAGTGAATAAACCAAAATTTGAGGTAATCATCATGACAATTAAAGACAAAGGAATTTCTAGACGCGATTTTGTCCGAGGTACTGTAACGGGTGTTGGTGTTGGGGTGTTTGCCGCTGCAGGATTCTATTCATATTCACCCTGGCGAAATCAACTGTTTCCTAAAATCGCACGAAAGCAGGCAGATATTGGTGTTTGTAAAAGTGTAAAAGTCACTAATATTTCAGAAACGAGTTGGTTTGATAATGGTCTGCTAATCTCTGATATCAAAAAAGCGGGTGGCTTATTGGTGAATCAATATAGTTTGAACTGGCCACCGTTTGGTGATGGCCAAGGTCTTGCTAAAGGTTCATATGAAGCAGGTATTAATAAAATTAAACATTTATTACCTGATCGTCTCGATGAGGCTTGGGCATTAATAGAGCAAAATTGTGTGCATACCGACAATCCTGGTGGATTTTCTTGCCTTGTAGAAATTGAAGATATGGAGGGTGAAATACATAAAATTTTGTTTGATACGGGCTGGAGTTACAAATGGATGGAAGAGTCCTACAAGCGTGAAGGTATCGACAAAATGTTGGCTAATAATGAGATTGAAATGCTGTTTGTGACGCATGAGCACTTTGACCATTTTTGGGGCTTGCCTGTAACGATGAAATACAATCCTAATATACCTATTATGATCCCAGATACTTTTTATCCTGAAGGAAAACAATATATTAAGGATAGCGGGCATAAAGGTCAATTGACCGAGATTGGTAATGGATTAAATAAAATTATGCCTGGTGTAGCGAGCTTTAAATTTGACGTACCGATTATTTGTCGCGTTTTTGGTGAGCAAGACATATTTGTGAATGTGAAAGATTTAGGCTTGGTCAGCATTACAGGCTGTTGTCATCAAGGGATTATCAAATTTGCTGAAGCCGCTTATAGAGAACTTAAATATGAGAAAGATACTTTATATGGTTTGTACGGTGGTTTGCATATTTCACCTTTTGAGGATTGGGACCCCAAATATGATGATTTAGTCATTTCTCTTGGTAAATATGGTTTTGAGAAAATTGGTTGTAATCACTGTACCGGTATTGTCACGGCGAAGAAGTTTATCGAAACAGGTTATCCGGTTGTTGAAGGGACAGCGAGATTCCGTTCAAAAGATAAAGCCTATTTAGGTAATGGCGATACGATTGAGTTTAGAGCGCCCGTTTAGGTTTTAAATATTTGAAATCACCCTGTTAACCGCTTTGTTTACGGGAGCTAGTCAATCATGAAGATAAACTTGAGTCACATTAAACCGGGTGTGATGGTGGAGCATCCGGCTAATGATATCGGTGAGTTGTTGCAGCATTTTTTAAGCCTTATTCAGTTTGTGCCTATTGTTCGTTTTACGATTGGCTGGCGAGGTATGGTGCCTTCAACGAGATATCACCATTGTTGGACGCTTAAGATCAAAGGTTTTCAAGGAGTATTTGGGCTTTGTTTGGCCAATACCGAAATAAACAATCATTGGTCTCAAGCAACCTTTCGCGTTTGTTATTTCCCTGACCCAGATGAATCGTTAGTCGAACGTTTCTCGATGGCAGCCGTTTATTACACCCAGCAAGACAATTATCGGGAACATTGTCGTGAGTTTCTTGATTACCCTGAAATGGCAGCATTGTTTGACGTAGGAAACATATTGCTTGCTATCAATGATGCAGAATCGGCGATCGTTCTATCTGTTCAGGCGCCATCAAGGCATAAAATAACTTCCAAAGATGGAATTGTTAATCCTACTTCAGCCACGACCGAATATTTACTCGCTCCCGATGAACTTGATCAAAATCTGCCATCGTTTGTGATTGTTTATGGTCTATTTAAAGTAATAGCGGCAACAGCAACCTTTAGCTTGCAACAGTCGCCAAGTCAATTAATACGTGAACGTCATATGGGTCATTCTTATTGTTTTGGTGTTGATGGCTTAAAGCGGCAACCCACTCATTTTGTCGATGATCTTACATTAAGTTTAGGTTATGGCGAGATAAGCATGACTGATTTTAGTCACAACTTTAACTTAGACACACCGATAAAATCATCACTACAGTGGCAAGAAGGCCAGCCTTACCCCTCAATAATGCGCGATGTGTTTTGGTGGAATGCACATAAAATTAATGATTTAAAGGCCTACGATAAACGTATGATGGGGATAGAAGAAAGACCGCCACTCTACGTTATTAGTGGCTTTCTCGGCTCGGGGAAAACCAGCTTTTTACAACATTATCTTGAACATGAAGTGCAAAGAGGCCGCTTTGTGGCAGTGTTGCAAAATGAAATGGGCCAAGTGAGTCTTGACGGTAAACTGATGGATCAGTCTTATTCTATAACTGAATTGAATGAGGGTACCGTATGTTGTTCGCTAGCGGGTGAGTTGCGTACTGCACTGGGTCAAATCATTTCTCGTTTTCAGCCTGATGTCATTGTGCTTGAAACAAGTGGTGCAACCAATCCACTGTATTTACGGGAAGACTTAGTACCATTATCTGAAATTGTGCGTTTTGACTCAGTCACTATCGTGGTCGATGCTGGTCAATATCGAGCTATTGAACAGTATGATGTGATTGCCGATCAAATCCATGCCGCAGATATCATCATTGTAAATAAAATTGATAAAGTGAGTGAGGCTATTTTACAAGGCATTATGACTGATCTCACCAAGCGCAACCCCCATGCGAAGATTTACCCCACAACTCAAGGCTATGTGAACCCACGAGTGATCTTTTCTGACGGTTCTGAAACGAGTGACAAAACTCGTGTAGATAATCAACACTCGGAGGAACCCAATATGCCTAGAAAACATCATCATGACCAATTGACGAGTATCAAGATCCCATTTGACCGTGCTGTGCGTCGCGGCGATCTCATTGATGTGCTCGACACTTTGCCAAGTAATGTTTTTCGACTAAAAGGCATCGTGACACTCGAGTCAGAACGCCCTGTTTTAGTTCAGTATGTGGCTGGAGACTATCAAATAAATGACTTTGATAGCTCAATGTTGGAAGAACAATTTCTTGTTGCAATTGGCCATGATTTGACTCAAGTCCAATTACAATTGACACAACTTGCGGTCGTTTAACTGAATGGGGAGGCACAAACATGGAGTGGCTAACACGTGGAGGATGGATGATGTATCCCATACTCTTATGTTCAGTAGTTGCTCTTGGGGTAGTACTTGAGCGGTTTTATGTGATCTTTATTCGTTATGCTCAATTTCCCCAAGAGCAGTTTGACAAGCTTCAAGATTTGGTCAAAAAAGGAGATATTAAATCGGCAAAGGAAATGTTGAAACAACAATCATCGGCACAAAAATCTATCTATCTTGCAATGCTTAATCAACAGGACGAAGGTTCACAAAATAAGGCGGCTGAATTAGAAGGTAATTCGATACTGTTTAGACTAAAAGAGCGTCTTAGCATTTTGTCCACTATTGGTTCTGTTACACCGCTTATGGGGTTGCTCGGCACAGTATTTGGAATGATAGATGTATTTTCAAAATTGGCTCAAATGCAAGGCGCGGCTAACCCTGGAATGTTAGCCGATGGGATCTGGCAAGCTTTGCTGACAACGGCCGCAGGGATGACGATAGCGATACCTGTGGTGCTGTTTTATCATTTTTTTAATCGTCATATCGAGAATATCATTCACCAATTGCAAACCACGGCGAATATTTTAGCGGATCAGCTTAGTAACATTAGATCTGCAAAAAACGCTAAAAATACAGCGACGATCGACAAAAATCGAGATAGCAAATGATCAGACTCAATCAGCACAACTCAACCCCACCAGTTGGGATAAATGTCATGCCTTTAGTCGATGTGATTTTTATTTTATTGATTTTTTTCTTGTTAAGGTCTCATGTACAACAAGGCCTGGTTTTGGATTTACCGGCGGTTAAAACTAGCGAAACAGTTACACAACAGTATTGGATGGTATCAATTACTGCAGAGGACCAATTACAATTTAACGGTATTGATATTGAAAAAACAGCGCTGAAAAAGCTGTTGTTAATGGCTCAAAAAAAAGTGAAGTCTAGACGGTTAATTGTTCTGAATATGGACAAACATGCAACAGTAGACACGCTTGTGTTCGTGATGGATACAGTACGTCAAATAGGGTTATATAACCTGGTGATTAGTACTGAAACAGCAGCGGAGACCGAAGTTATCAATGACCAATAAACCCACTGATATGAACCCGGTGATTTTGTGTTTGATCATGTCATGTATTATTCACGCCATATTACTCTATAGCTCACCATGGCAGATGGAGGGCTCTATGCAGCAAATGAGCATGCCAGATGTTGATGAATTGGTGTTTGAAGAAAGTAATATGGTTTTTCCGATTGAAATCATTCCAAATACATTGGCCGTCAATATTGGTGAGATGACAGCAGCGGATATTCAAATTGCGAAAGAGTTGTTAAGGTTAGTTGCACAACAAGCTGATAGCACTCATGTGAAAGATCACCATCAAATCGTTAACTCTTTGCCCTTGGGCGTAAGCCGAACTCAGTGGGCAATTAAACTGTATTTACATCAAGTTAGAGAAGTGATAGAAGTTAAAAAGTTAGCCCAGAAGATTGTCGAACGTCTTGGACTGGTAGGTAACGTGAGTATTGGTTTACACATTTCAGCAGATGGGACGTTTTCTCACTTAAAGGTGTTATCCTCTTCTGGCGATGACAGTTTGGATAGAAGTGCATTAGAAGCGATTAAGTCAGCCAGTGGGCTTGTCAAACGTCCGCAAGCAACGGGTATTCAAAATATTGAAACCATGGTGATAATAAAGTACCAGTATGGTTTGTAGTCATTTGTTCTCCCCTTATCGTCATTTCGTTTTGCACATGTAGCCATAATAAACAATAAAAGTGTCTATCAATATTATCGTTGATGGTAATATAAACTCAGGAAATTCATGCACGATTTTAAGTCAAGCTGGCGCATTGTTAACCTTAAAAATCAATTTTTTACAATGATTTTGGCGCCAGTTGCACTGCGAGTGATAAAAAACGATCTATTTAAATTGAAATATCAGGTTTGTTAATCGTTTACCCCATCATTTGTACTGATATACTCAGCTTTATCCCAATGGTGACCATACTGTGTGCGAATGTCTGTAATCACTCCTAATGTACCTCGTAACCCTAGCTTTTTGCAGTCTCTTATCTGTTTTAGCGTGATAATTATCATTATTGCTGGAGGCCTTTTGGGTCTTGGGATCAGCCTGCATATACTGATGTTTTTGTGTTTATTGTGGATAGGACTTAATGCTTTTAGTCTTGGCTATGGTTATATACACATACGTGAGTTAATGACTCACTCGCTAAGTAAAGCGATGCCTGCCATCTATATATTTATATTAATAGGTATGGTGATTGCCAGTTTTATGCACAGTGGCACCATCGCTACACTGATTTATTATGGTCTTAGCTGGTTGAGCCCGAGTTTGTTTTTGGCTGTTGGTTTATTACTGTGCGCCTTGATGTCGGTCGCAACCGGAACATCCTGGGGCACCGTCGGCACGTTAGGCGTGGTTTTTATTGGCATAGGCTCAGCCATGAATATCCCACTACCTTTAGTTGCCGGTATGATTGTTTGCGGGGCCACTTTTGGTGATAAAATGTCACCGATTTCAGATACGACCAATCTCGCTGCCATGAGTGCTGGCACCAATATTTATCGACACATTTATGCCATGTTGTTCACCACAACACCAACTTTTATACTCACATTTATCGTATTTTTAGTGATCGGATTTAACTATGGTGAGCAAAATCTACATGTAACAGAAGTCACCTCAATTCAAACGGCACTTGCCAATGTTTACAGCCTTACGCCACTGATTACATTATTGCCATTGATTTTGCTTGCGCTATTGAGCATTAAAAAAGTACCCGCCGAAGTGACAATGTCATGCAGCATTATACTTGCCGTGCTCATCGCTATTTTTTATCAGGGAGAGAGTGCGGTCACTGTGCTTAATGCGCTATGGGACAATATGCCCGCATCAACGGGTATCGCCAATGTGGATGCTTTGCTTGGTCGCGGTGGCATTAGCAGCATGAGCTGGACTTTATTGCTGGCGTTAATGGCTATCGCCTTAGGCGGCATTCTGCACGGGGGGGGATTTCTCACCGCACTATTAGCCGGTATCATCAAAAGAGTCCAACGCACCACTACCCTTATAGCTACGACGATTATGACGGGCTTTTTAGGTAACATTGCCATGGGTGAAGCCTATATTTCGATTATTCTCAGTTGCCAACTGTTTAAGCCTAAATATGAACAACAAAAATTAGACACAGCCATGCTTTCGCGCTCAGTGGAAGAAGGGGCGACTATGACTACAGGGCTTATTCCGTGGACCACGGCAGGCGCTTTTTATACTGCTACACTCGGGGTGGACGTACTTGATTATGCGCCCTATGCCTTTTTTAACTATTTCAATGCCATCATTGCAGTGGCAATGGCGGCTTTTGGCATTGGTTTACTCAAACCGAAAATCAACCCCGCATAGGCAGTGTTCACTTCAAGGGAGTAATAGTCACATCACTGGCGATTGTCATTATTTTTTGAATGACTCACATTTTGCGCTAAACCATTAAGTCATGCGCCTTGTTTAAGCCCTTTTACACTTTCGCTGAGTCATCACTTATTCACGCGGATTGGTATTGCATAAAACCTAATACCAAGTGTTGTGGCAAATTAGGCGATCTTTTTCATAAAGATTGACTCAGACCCTGTTACTAGATCAATGTATTTGTTTTTTATATGAGCAGGGCACCTAATATCGTATACTCCGCGCGTATCTGTTGAGCCAACTATCTACACGACAAGGGTTTGCCCTTTAATGTAAATAAAACCGCTGCATACATCATGATATATACCCCGTTGTATTTTATTATCCATAATCAGTAACAATCAAAAAAATGGAGTGGGTCTTATTATTCGTTATTCGAATAGGTAAACCTGTTAATTATGAAATTTAAGTCAAAAAAATACAGTATAGAATCAACTGATTATCAGGTTGGTCAAGACAATATTTTCAAGTGGGGCATGGATGTCCACAACACCGTTTTTAGTGTTTCCGTCGGTTTATCTATTTTATTTATTATGGCTCTGCTGGTTTTTTCCCCCGCTGATGCCAAAGCTGCCATTGATTCAGTGAAGGGCGCTGCTTTATCTCACTTTGACTTCGTGTTCATGTGGACTGCGAACATTATGCTCATTTTTGCCATTGGGATTGCTTTTTCTCCATTAGGTAAAATCCGCTTGGGCGGTGATAACGCCACAACGGATTACTCGACAATATCTTGGGTATCCATGCTATTTGCCGCAGGTATGGGCATTGGCCTTATTTTCTGGGGCGTGGCAGAGCCAACAGCGTTCTATACAGATTGGTTTGGCACCCCACTCGACGTTGCACCATTTACACCTGAAGCCCGTGAATTAGCGCTTGGTGCCTCTGTGTTCCACTGGGGTTTTCATGCTTGGGCTATCTACGGCATGACCGCGCTGTCATTGGCATATTTTGTGTATAACAAGGGCTTACCGCTTTCAATGCGTTCGGTTTTCTATCCTATATTAGGTGATAAAGTCTGGGGCAAAACCGGTGATGTCATCGACATTATGGCTGTACTGGTTATTTTGTTTGGTCTTGCAACATCACTGGGGTTAGGTGGTTCTCAAGCGGCCAGTGGAATAAGCCATGTGTTTGGTTTTGAAAATAGTATTTATCTGCAGCTGACGATTATTCTGGTCATTATGGGGCTTGCTATTCTCTCAGTGGTGCGTGGCATGGATGGCGGGGTTAAATTGTTGAGTAACATCAACATGATTATTGCCTTTGTATTCCTTGGTTTTATCAGCATTCTTAATTTCACGACTGTGCTTGATTCATTGGTAACCGGTGTTGTCGGTTACGTCAAAAACATCATACCACTGAGCCAGAACTCAGGCCGTGAAGACACTACCTGGTTACACGGTTGGACAGTATTCTACTGGGCCTGGTGGATAGCGTATGCGCCTTTCTTTGGTATGTTTGTTGCGCGAATTTCGCGTGGCCGTACCGTACGTGAGTTTTTGGCATGTGTGTTGATTATCCCTACTTTAGTGACGACGGCTTGGATGTCATTTTTTGGCGGTATCGCGATTCAACAAATCATTGATAAGGTTGGCCAGCTAGGAACAGAGCAAGGTATTACCGACGTTTCTTTGACCTTGTTCTATATGCTTGATGCATATCCAATGGGTGATATTTTGTCCATTATTGCGGTTATATTGATTATCGTGTTCTTTGTGACAACCTTAGATTCAGGCTCCATCGTGGTCGATAGCATGACCGCTGGCGGTAAGCTGGAGTTACCGATGAAGCAAAAGATAGTGTGGGCGGTTATCTCTGCGGTAATCGCGATGGTGATGTTGTGGATTGGCGGCACTGACTCTATTAAAGCACTTCAGTCGGTGACTATTATCGCAGCACTTCCGTTTGCTATTATTTTAATACTTGCTTGTATTAGTTTAGTGCTCGGCATGTTTACTGAGGTAAAAAAGCCGCAGTTAAATCGTAAGCAATCAACTTAACGACTCAACTGTGAAAGGGGGCTTATCAAGTACATCATTGATAAGCCCTTTTTTTATGCTTGTATGTAGCTCTCTATTTCAATAATGTGGTAATAAGGATTGGTATTAACCATACAACACTAGGTATTTATGTTTACGATATTGACATTTTTTACTGTGTTAATGTTATTGGCAACTTTAGTGCCTCTTTCGCGGCATCCGCACTGGATTGTCAGGAGTATGGATTTTCCCCGATTACAATTGTCGATATTAGCCACTATGCTATTGATTGCCGATGTTGTTTTTCTCGATATTCACCTGCTAAGTACGCAGCTATTAGCGGTGACCATCACCTTGTGTTTAATTTGGCAATTTAGCTGGATATTCCCTTATACTTTTTTATTTCCCAAAGAGGTTAAAACGTCCACTGAATGTGATGCCGATAAGCAAATCAGTATTATCACCGCTAATGTACTCACGCCCAATCGTAATGCTGACGCATTGATCCAATTAGTCAACGAGCACAAGCCCGATGTGCTGGTCACACTTGAATCAGACCAATGGTGGCAAGACAAGCTTAAGGTATTAGAAACCGACATGCCTTACAGCATTAAATGTCCTCTTGATAACCTCTATGGTATGCACGTTTATTCTCGATTGCCTTTATGCGAACAACAAATATGTTATTTGGTTGAGAAGGATGTGCCATCAATACACGCCACATTAACCTTACGTACCACAGACAAGGTTCGGATGCATTTTCTCCATCCCGCACCGCCAAGCCCAACTGAAAATATGGAGTCGGCAGAGCGAGATGCTGAATTAATCATAGTGGCTCGAAGTGTTGCAGACAGTGACCAACCTGTGATTGTTACCGGCGATCTTAATGATGTCGCCTGGTCTGCTACGACTCGACTTTTTCGTAAGATGAGTGGACTGCTTGATCCGCGTGTCGGCCGTGGGGCATTTAACACTTTTCATGCTGGTTACTCATTTATGCGCTGGCCATTAGATCACTTATTTCACAGCCAGCATTTTACCTTGCAACACATTCAACGTTTACCTTCAATTGGTTCGGATCATTTTCCTTTATTGACTAGACTGTCGTTTACTCCGTCGCAAAGTATCCAACAACAAGGTATTGACGCGGGTGTGTCTGAGCATGAGTGGGCCAAAGAGATTGCAGTGGAGCAAAAAGTGAACAAACATGATGTGCCAAAGCCTGGTGAGACACAATAAGCATCGATAGCGACATTGATGAGCCAATATTCCAGAAATTGTTTTTGTAAGCGGTTATTTTTAATTCATTAATGCTTATTAATTAAACAAAATATACTGTAATAGAGTTGATCAAGATCAAGCGTATAGCTTCTTTGTGAGCCTAAACTTATTAGTATTAACCCTCCATTGCAAACCTGTTTTTGTTAGGGGATAAAATGAATTTTAAAGACTATTACACGGTGTTGGGCATCGATCCGCAAGCGGATGTTAAAGCGGTAAAAGCTGCTTATAAAAAGCTGGCGGTAAAATATCACCCCGATGTCAGTAAGCATGATGATGCCGAGGCAAAATTTAAAGAAATTGGTGAAGCTTATGCAATATTGAGCAATGCTAAAAAGCGTGCTGAATATGATGAAGTACGTCATCATCATCTCAATAGGTCACAACACAACTACGCAGGTCAAGCTGGCGCCAGTGCTGGTCAACATTGGGGACAACAGGAAAGCGACCCTCAGAGCGATCAAGAATTTGCTGATTTCTTTAATTCAATTTTTGGGGCTCGGCATTCAGGTTTTGACCCTAACCAACAACATCATGGTCGTCAATCTCACCACGCTAAAGGCCAGGATATCGAAATGGATTTTCCGATGTTTCTAGAAGAAACATTGACCGATACCCTTAAGCCAGTCTCGTTTACCCTGCAACAACGCGATGCTCATGGTCATGTTGTTGAACATCCTAAATCCTTAAAAGTGAACATTCCTGCCGGTGTGAGTAATGGTGAACGTATTCGCCTAAAAGGCCAAGGCGGACCTGGGCAAACCAAAGCCGATAATGGCGATTTGTATTTAAAAATTCGTTATGCGCCGCATCCTTTATTTGATGTTGATGGTCGAAACTTGACTATTGTGGTGCCAGTGGCGCCCTGGGAAGCGGTATTAGGTACCAAGGTTAAACTGCCTACCTTAACCGGGCATATTCAATTGAGTATTCCAGCGAATAGTCAATCTGGGCAGCGATTACGCATAAAAGGTAAAGGGTTATTGAGTAAAAAAGAACAGGGCGACTTATTTGCCGTGCTTAAAATCGTGGTGCCGACAGTATCAGACGTGACAAGTAACCATTTGTGGACTGAATTAGCTGAAAAAAATACATTCGACCCTCGTGCCAGTTGGAGTAAATAGCGATGCTGCAGATTAATATAAGCGAACAAGATTGTTGGTTGAGTAGTGACGAATTGTGTGAGTGCAGCGACATTAGCTCGGCATTATTACTTGAGCTTGTCGAGCACAGCATTGCGATTCCGCAGCAGGGCGAGGTAATAGAGCAATGGCAATTTAGTGTTGAGAATTTACATCAAGTTAAAAAAGCCACGCGCATTCAACGTGATTTGGCGCTCGACTGGAGTGGTATTGGTTTAATTTTACAATTACTCGATGAAAGAGACCAACTCGAGCATGAAGTACATAGGTTAAAACAGCAATTAAGTCGATTTAAAGCTTAGGCGATTCTTATCGTGACAGTCGCTCATGACACTCAATATCTTGAAGATTGTCGATGGCTCTAGGTTTAAGCCTTGATTCTATAACGATTAGGCAATAATCGATAACCTCTATTTACACGTTTTAACTTATATAAAATTAACCAGCAAAGGGCAACAGGCCAGAGTGAATTGTGATTTATTACTACAATAAATCAGCTGTTTAAATAAGTCTTAACCTTAATTAAATCTGAAATTATCAGTTGTTTTTGCTAAAATCCCACCAGGAAATTATATCGACCTTCACTTTTTGAGTGTCAGGTCGTTCTAAAAAGAGGTTTTATGATGATGAATAAGGACAAGTACAGTATAGATAATACCGATTATACTGTCGGACAAGATAACATCCAAAAATGGGGTTTTGATATACACAACGCCGTCTTTGGGATTAGTGCAGGTTTAATTCTTGCTTTTTTAATTGCTATATTAGTCATTGACCCGGCTACATCAAAAGAGTTTTTAGACGGTTTAAAATGGCAAATTATTGGTACATTTGACAGTGTATTTATGTGGTCGGCAAATATTTTTGTGGTTTTTTGCTTAGCATTAATCGTTTCTCCTTTTGGTAAGATCCGCTTAGGCGGAGATGGTGCAAAAGCAGATTATTCAAGGCTTTCTTGGATTGCGATGCTGTTCGCTGCAGGTATGGGAATTGGTTTGATGTTTTGGGGGGTTGCAGAGCCCTTAGCCTATTACACTGGTTGGTATGAAACACCGTTGAATGTGGCAGCTAATACGCCAGAGGCTGCTGAACTAGCACTGGGTGCAACCATGTTCCACTGGGGATTACACCCTTGGTCAATTTATGGTGTGGTTGCCTTGTCTATGGCTTTCTTTGCTTTTAACAAAGGGTTGCCACTTTCAATTCGTTCGGCTTTTTATCCAATTTTGGGTGATCGTACATGGGGCTGGCCTGGGCATATCATTGATATTTTCGCCGTATTAGCCACATTATTTGGTCTTGCAACGTCATTAGGTTTAGGTGCTCAACAAGCCGCTGGTGGATTCCAACATGTGTTTGGTATTGAAGGTTCGCTTACTTTACAAATTACGATTATTACAGGTGTCACTTTGCTTGCAGTGATTTCGGTAGTGCGTGGGCTTGAAGGCGGTGTAAAAGTCATCAGTAACATTAATATGTTTCTTGCTTTTGCCTTACTTGTTTTCGTTGCACTGGTGACTTTCGCTATATCAATGGGGACAATACCTACAACGGTAATGGGTTATATTAAGAATATTATCCCGCTAAGTAACCCAATTGGTCGAGAAGATGAAGCTTGGATGCATGGCTGGACCGTCTTCTATTGGGCTTGGTGGATTTCATGGTCACCATTTGTAGGCATGTTTATTGCTCGTATTTCTCGCGGTCGTACAGTTCGTGAGTTCCTTGCCACTGTATTGATCGTACCTACTGTGGTGACTATTTTATGGATGTCTGTATTTGGTGGTGTTGCCATTGAACAAGTTATTGATAAAGTAGGGATCTTAGGTGATAAGGGCTTAACTGCCGTTCCACTGGCGATGTTCGAGATGTTTGATGCGTTACCTTTAGGTAATCTGTTATCAATGTTGGCCGTGATATTGGTTTTGGTTTTCTTTATTACGTCTTCTGATTCGGGCTCTTTAGTTATCGACAGTATTACTGCTGGCGGTAAAATTGATGCTCCGATCCCACAACGTATTTTTTGGGCTGTGATAGAAGGGGCCATTGCTGCAGTATTACTTTGGGTCGGTGGTACTCAGGCGGTTGAGGCATTACAAGCTGGAGCTATTTCTACGGGACTTCCGTTTACTATTATCTTATTGCTAATGTGCGTTAGTTTGATAATGGGAATGCGTACCGAAAAACATAATAAAAGATAATTTTTATATTTGTAAAAAAGCCGATGATTCATTCACCGGCTTTTTTTTATGCATTGGATTTAGGTTAACATTAAACCCATAATTTTTTGATCGCAGTATCTGGACTAAAGTGATACTTAATTTGTGCCTGCAGTAATTCTGCCGTGGCAATCGCATCGGTTAATGCATCGTGAGGCGCGTAAGCGGGTAAGTTATAACGTTCACGACTATTCGCTAACCGAATTGAATGTGGACGCTTTGGTTTAAAGAAATTCAATAAACCCTGAGATTTCGCTCGGTGCAAATTGGCTTCAATTTGCATGGTATCTATTACCGGAAAAACAATTCCTTCATTGATTAATAAGCGTAACGTGTGATTAAGAAAATCACGCTCAATATGTCGATAATGTACCACGACCACTTTACCTGCCAGTTGATCTAAAAGTTGTCCTAAAATCAATAATATATCAGGAGCATCTTGTAAATCTGAGTGGGTGATGCCGTGAATAATAATGGAGTTTTCTTGCAGCTTGTCTTGTGGATTGAGATACCACTGTTTTGCTTTACGGCAAAAAATACGCTGTAACGTAAAGGGCACTAAACCAATGCTAATGATGCTATTTTGCTCTGAGTCTAAGCCGGTAGTTTCAAAGTCTAGCGCCACAAAGTCAATTTCACTTAATGGTGTTTCATTGTGATAAGTGCCAGCATGGTAAAAATCAAACAAGCGTCGATCTTTACTGTTTTGCATTTTTAATTCGAGAAAGGCTTGCCAGTTTAAAATCTCCGATTTACTGAAATGAGTCATGAGTTAGCCTTTAACGTTTGTTAGAACTGTAGCGATATTTCAAAAAGTTCTGCGCATTACTTAACACTAAAAATGCATCTTTAAGATTACGACGTTCAAAATCAGACATATTTTCTGGTTCAATATTATTATCAGGTTCAATCCCTGATTCAATATCGGATGATTGGTGACGCAGGCGTACCAACGAGATAAGCTCCATTGCGTGTTGTAAATCTTCACCCTTTGAATTGGGTAAAATACCCGCGTCGATAATATCTTCTAAGCGTTCAAATGAGTTTTGCGATTGTGAGCCGATAGCTAGGGCATGTACTCGGATCAAGTCGGCTAATGGCGCCGTGCCACGACGTTTTAAATTGATGGAGTTGTTATGACGACCATCTTTTTCCATCACAAAGTCTTTAAAAAATCCCAGCGGTGGGGTGCGGTTAAGTGCGTTGTGCGCCAGACAAGCTAAAAAGCGATTGTTTTTCTTGGCTTTGTTCAAGATAAATGCATTTAATTGTTCAGCCCATTTAACCCGACCATAAACCCCGGTTAGATCGAAAAATATAGAGCAATTTAACAAGGCTTGCGGGTTTGGTTTTTCTATCCAATCACCAAAACATGCTTCCCATTCTGAGCGAGTTTTACGGTACTCTGGATTACTGGCCATAATATCGCCAGTGCAATAACTGTAACCGCAAGCGGCTAACCCATCACATACAAAGTCGGCTAACTTTGCAAAATACTCACCGTGCACTGCGGCTTTATAACTATTATCCAAAATAATGGCATTGTCTTGATCGGTTACCATCAGTTGCTCATCGCGAGCCATTGACCCCAGCGCTAAAAAGCAATATGGAATCGGTGGTGGGCCAAATTTTTCTTCTGCAAGTTCTAATAGTCGCTGCTTAAAGTTACGGCCGATTTCAGACATTGCCCGTCCGACCATATGTGAGTTGGCATCTTCATTCACCATGCGCACAAAACAACTTTTTAACTGCGAAGATAACAACACTAAATCTTCGCAACTTTTCTGCTGAAAGATACTGCTGACAAATAACAAACTATTTTGCGACTCGTAACGGATAATATCGGCTACTTCAATCAGGCCTATGGGGATTTTATTTTTAAGAATAGGCAGATGATCAATTTTATTGCGAAGCATCAGTAGCATAGCTTCAAAGATGTATGCGTTATGATCCAGTGAAATTAAACCGATCGACATGACTTGTGAAATAGGACTGTCTACATTAACCCCCGCAGCAATAACCTTTGCGCAGAGATCATGTTCGGTAATAATCCCCACAAAATTACTGTCTTGTTGATCTTCTATATCTGGGTCATTAATTAATACCGCCGAAATATTCTCTTCGGTCATTATCTTGGCAACGGCTTGGATGGTGCTATTACAAGGCAGAACAACAGGCTCTCTAGTGAGTAACGTTTTGACTTTAGAGGTGGTAAGTGCATTAGCATCAACGGTTTTGCCCTTTACTGCTTGTTTTAAGCGAGTGGTATCCTCTGCCTCAACAAAATCTGCAAAATCGTCATAGTTTTCACATAAGTCATTGAACACCGATTCTGGAATGCAGTATACAAGGGTATCTTTTACCGCTTTGGCCGGGAAGCGCACTTTATTATTGGTCAATAAGCCCATTTGGCCAAATAATTGCCCCTGATCAAGACGATTATAGAGCTCACCTTTACGACGATATAACTCTACGACACCACTGCGGATCATATAAAGTTCAGTAATCCTGTCATTAAAGTTAACAATCATACTATCAGTACGGAAATAAGAGATCTCAACACTTTTGGCAACGTCAATTAAGACTTGTTCTGGAAGCTGATCAAAGGGAGCATACTGAGCAATAAAGCTCTGAATTTCGAGTACTTCGGCTGTCATGAATAGACCTGTTAATGTGTGATGACTGAAACTTTGTTTATAGCGATGTTGATATTATACGAGTAAATAACGCAACATGGGGATTTATCGTGTTATTGAATATTTTGCAGTAAAACAGCGTTCAATATCGAACAAACTTGAGGCTTAATTTACCTTTATTGTTAACAATAAACCAAAGCTCCCCTGACCAAGACAGACTATCGATAACATGGAAGGCACGAATGGCTATCACTGTGCGAGGTTGCCGCTTTTGATAAAATCATTGTTTATTTATTGTTCGCTATCCATTGGGTTATTGAGGTGCGTCAAGGTTTTATGGAAATATTTGACTTAGATTTATTATGTGAGTGTTATTTTATTTAACGGTTAGTTAGCTGATGAGTTCTGTGCTAACACAACATGAGACAATCTTATGACAAACTTTCCTGAACGTTATAAAGAACTCAGTACCTGGATGGATAAACTCGGGGTGGCTATTCCTCAGACCATGAAAGGGTTTTCTGAACTGCATAAGGCATCTATTGCTCCTGGAGCATTGGACAGTAAAACCAAAGAGCTTATAGCCCTTGGTATAGCGATCACGGTTAGATGCGAAGGGTGTATAGCCTTTCATGTACATGACGCTTTGCAGGCAGGTGCTAGTAAAGAAGAAATTGTTGAAACCGTGTCAGTAGCCATACTGATGGGTGGTGGCCCCGCTATGGTTTATGGTATTGAAGCCATGCAAGCCGTGAGTCAATATCAACAGCAGGGGTGATAACTTAATACTCAGAATTCAACAACACAGTAAAAACTGAATTAACCATAGTTGATTAACGAGTCGATTCTTGTGTGGGTTTTCCGAGCAGTGTTAAATTGTGTAGGAGAATAGTGATGGGTACAGTCAAAAGTGAAACAAGTCATCATCAACCTCTCGAAGATGTCATCAAAGATGCGGTTGAGGCTGATAATAATATTAGGGAAGAGGTTCGTCGTATTACCCTTAACGTATTGAGTGACGGTAAGTTAAATATTGATGAGATTACTCAAGTGACTTACCGCATGGTCAAAGGAGCCGGTTTAGGGGCTGTTATTCATGGGCCTGATGGTCGAAACAAATTGGCAAATGCTGTTGCGGGTCTTGATGATGCATTATGCTCTGCCGCAGAAGCATCCAAATTAGCCATTGAAGAAGCCAGCTCCCACGTCAAAACATTCAATAAACAAGATTTGCAGCACGCTATAAAAGACCTTAATGACTTTGAAAGTATGTATTTAGAGACGTTAAAAGACGTGGCTAAAGAGACAAGTGAGACAGTGTCGGAAACTCTCAATGATTTAGTTCGTCATGGTCGTTTAACTGGCACAGGCATTGGCCAAAAAGCAACAGAAACGGCTAAACTGTTAAATGAGCAACTCAGTGAACGATTAAGCGAAACGGTTTCAGCTGGCGTTGATTCTGCATCGAAAGTCACCAGTAACCTTGCATATGCGGCGGCAGGCTTTCTTGAGGCGATTGCACAAACCTTGGATAAAAAAATAACCTCTACCTCTTCAGAAAACGAACATAAATAGATAGGTGAGCCATGCTGTGGGAGACGCTAAGTACTGCACGAGATATTGGCCGACTGAATGAACTCGCTTCGGTCTTGATCCGTTATGGTTTCGGTGATGTGCTGCGCAGACTGGGTTTGGCAAATATCGTTAACGATGCCGGTAAAGCATTGAATTGGAAGCATACTCCAGGTATCACCAATCTAGAATCTCCCGTTAGGTTTTGCAATGCATTGACCGAAATGGGGCCCACTTTTATTAAGCTCGGCCAGATCCTCGCGACACGTTCAGATTTGTTTTCTTCTGAATGGACAACTGAGTTTAAAAAGTTACAAAATCAAGTACCTTCGGTGCCATTTGATTTAATCATTGAACAATTACAACACGATTTAGGTTGTAGTCCACACGACGCTTTTGCCGAGTTTGATCCAACCCCTTTTGCCGCAGCATCTATTGCCCAAGTTCATCGAGCTCGATTACAAGATGGTACTGAGGTGATTGTTAAGGTGCGCAGACCGGGCATTCAAGCATCAATGGAAGCTGATTTGCGTTTACTTGCGCGTATTGCTGAGTTAATGGAGTCTGAGTCAACCGCGTTACGCCGTTTTAAACCGCGTGAAGTCGTTCGTCAATTTACCCATTCTTTGCGGCGGGAATTGGATTTATTAGCCGAGTGCCGCAACGCTGAAAGAATCGCCAAAAATTTTGAAGGTGATCCTAATATTGTTATCCCTAAAATGTATTGGCAGTGGTGCAGTGAGCGTGTCAACGTTCAACAATTTATTGATGGTATTCCTGGCCAAGATATTACAGCAGTGGAGCAGGCGGGTTTAGACAGAAAACGCTTAGCCCATTATGGAGGACAAGCGGCATTAAAAATGATTTTAATTGATGGTTTTTATCATGCAGATCCTCATCAAGGTAATATTTTTTATTTGCCAGAAAATCACATTGCTTTTATTGATTTTGGTTTGGTGGGACGCTTATCTTTTGAGCGCCGTCATCAAGTAGTCACATTGTTACATAGCATGGTTGAGTTAGATGCACCTCGAGTTGTGGAAGTGTTGCTCGATTGGGCTGGCGACCTTCCGTTAAATTGTCAACATTTGAGTTTTGAAGTTGAAGAGTTTATTGATAAATATCACGGTGTGTCATTAAAAAGCGTCCATTTAGGCATGATGCTGACAGAGCTGATGTCACTGCTCAGAGAGCATGGGCTTAGCTTACCTCCTGATATCATTATTTTGATTAAAGCCTTGATAATACTTGAAAGTGTTGCGCAGCAGTTAGACCCTGAGTTTAATATGGTGTCTGAAGCAAAGCCTTTATTACATCAGCTTATGTTAGAGCGGACCGCCCCCGATGCCATCGCCAAAAGAGGTTGGCAAGCCATTGTCGACGCCACAGAATTATTAACTGGATTACCGCAAGATTTACAACAATTGTTACGTTCAGCACGTAGAGGAAGATTCCAGTTCCATGTTGATATAACACGGTTAAAAACCTTTGGAAATCAACTTGACCGAGCCGCTAGCAGGGTGGCGATTGGAAATGTGGTTGCGGCGATGATTATTGGATCATCTATCGTCATGACAGTTGAAGGCGGTCCAACATTATTTGGCATATTGGGGTTTATAAGTGCGCTAGCGGGGGGAATATGGTTGTTGTTTTCTATCTGGTCTAGTGGACGGTGGAAATAAATTGATTTTAATCGTCAGCACCCTCGCAAACGATAACAATAGATAAAGATGTCCTGCCAAATTACTTCCAATAGTGTAAGCCGACAATCCAGCAATCTGACAATCCCATAATCCTATAATCCAACAATCCCATAATCCTATAATCCCATCATTCCGCGAACCGACAATACAGCCGTAGACATTGATAAACCATTGCACATAAACAACAGTAAATCACTGGGGGTAAAAAGACTAAAAATCAATAAATAACTAAAATATGATTAAAATTAGAAATTTACAGAAATAGTGTCAAATATAGTCTATATAGTTAGCAGTTCTTTAAATGGAGAGTAAAGATGAACCTTAAAAGTCGCGGGAAGCTACTGCTATTAACAATGTTACCACTATTCCTTATAACCTTACTTGTTACTATCACTTTTTATTTGAATCTCACTTCAGATTTTGAATGCCAAGCAATTGATTATAAAGAGGAATTGGTTGCAATAAATCAAACTTTCCTGAAAGCCAACTTGCGTTTGGGTCGTACCGCCATTAAAGCTCTTTATGACGCCGATGTGAATGGGAATAATAAACAACAGGCTAAGATCATCCTTAAAAATATGCGCTTTGCCGATGATGGCTATTTTTTTGCTTATGATTCCTCAGGGCTCAATACTCTGCACGCCATAAAACCTGAGTTAGAAGGTAAAAACTTATACGGTCTAAAAGATGAAAATGGGGTGCCAGTCATTGCCGGATTAATTGACGCGGCAACCAAGGGCGATGGATTCCTCAATTTTTCATGGAATAAACCCTCCATTAATGCCCTGGCACCAAAACTGGGGTATGCCGAGTACTTAGATAAATGGGATTGGGTATTGGGCACGGGCATTTATGTTGATGACGTTGATAAGCAAGTTGCTCAATACATCGAACAGCGGCAAACCTTGTTAGAGAAAGATTTGAGTTTTGCTATTATGGTTGCCATTTTGGGGTTAGTTATTACCGCTGTGATTGTGATTATTGTGGTTAATCGCTCTCTTATCCCGTTAAGTTCAATGCTAGATAAGCTCAAAGAAATTGCGCATGGTAATGGTGACTTAACCGGTCGCCTGCAAACTCAAGGTAAGGATGAAGTTGCTGAGCTTGGTGATGCATTCAATCAGTTTATGGATACGTTACAACCTCTTATAGCTGAGGTAAAAAACAGCTCGGTTGCAGTACAACAAGCGGCTAAAAGCCTAGATTCACAAACCAGTAACTCTGTGAAAACCATGCATATGCATAGCCAAGAAACCGAAAAAGTGGTGTCGGCGATTACTGAGATGTCCGCAACAGCGAAGGAAGTTGCCAATAATACCAATACGACGTCAGTTGCCATTAGCGCCGCTAATAATGAGATAAGTAGTGCTCAACAAGAAGTATTTAAAGCGATTGAAAGTATTAATCAGCTTGTTTCAGAGGTGAACACCACCTCTGATGCGATAAAATCATTAAGTGACCAAACAGATCGCATTACCAGTGTGACTGATGTTATTGGTAGTATTGCAGAACAAACTAATCTTTTGGCACTGAACGCTGCAATTGAAGCGGCTAGAGCGGGCGAGCAAGGGCGAGGCTTTGCGGTTGTTGCAGATGAAGTCCGCACTCTGGCAAGCAGAACCCAAGCCAGTACCCAAGAAATTAATGAGATGCTGATTAATTTGCAAGTGGGTGTTAAAGACGCCGTGACCACAATGTCTACTAGCCAACAACGCGGCGAACAAACAATCCAAGACTCATCTGTCATACAAACACGACTATCCGACATCCAAAAAGTGGTTGCTGACATTCATGATATGGGGATGCAAACTGCAGCTGCTGCAGAAGAACAGAGTGTTGTGGCTGAAGATATCACGACTAACCTGACCCATATCCAAGAGATTGTGTTTGAATTGAATGATGACTTAGAGAAAGCCGCAACAATTAGCTCTTCATTGGCCAATTCAGGTAGTCAATTAAATGAGTTGGTTGGACATTTTAAAACATAATATTCATCAGTTTATTAAGCTCGTGCAAGTAAAAATGTAACCCCCATATGATGAGTCATGATATGGGGGTACTGAAATGAGAACATGGCCATATATGGCTTGGTTTTGATAAGCTGTTATGTGCTTTAACAGTAATACCTTAAAGTTTGCAACAAACAAAGTAGCTGTTAAGTTGTTAGTTGCTTCAATCAACTCTTGATGGTGGTGATTATGAAAATATGCAATAAAAAAAGTACAGCTATTAGTCTTATGTGGGCGACGGCTATTTTATCGGCAGCTATTTTAGATGCCCCACAATTTTTAACATTGGTGATACTCCCTGTTCTAGGGTTCATGTCAGTAACCATGTTGAATAAAACAAACAATGCTTAAATCAAGCTGTTTTTGGGTTTATAGCGAATAAAAGTACATAACACATTTGAACCTCCTGCCAGTGATATAGATGGGCGAGCATACTTGCTTATGCAGGGTATTTGACTCGTTTGCCGTCAAAGTAAAATCAATTAACCATTCATCGACTTAGCATGTCGGTGAACGGTCAAATCGTCGTGCGCTTAGCAATAAAAGCAGGCAAACACACACATAGTGACTCTCTTAGCGCAATTTCGTTAAAAATCAAGATACTGCCTAGCGCTATTCATTCCGTTGAAATGTACAAATAATGGCATGTATGGTTTTGATTGGCATAGTTTAGTTAGGTTATTGAAAGGGACATTATTCATATACCCACACTAATAATGGGTATATTATGGTTAAAAAATAAGCTTTGCATTTTCATCTCGTCAGTTTATGTGGTTGGCTTTACGATGAGGTTGCTAAGTGAGTAAATGGTGGCCGTGTGTTACATCATTATGCTATTGAGGTTTCGCTGTTAGAGAGCCTATAAATTGAGCGTTTGTAGATTTAGCTTCTTAACATTAGGATTTTAAAAAAAATATCGACCTCACTCGGCTATTTTAACTAAACGGACACATCATCATTCCCCCATTAAACTTGTATAAGTTTTAAGGTGGTATTTATGTATACCGTTAGATTTTCTTCGTTATGTCGTAATATTTTACTGATGTTGAGTTGTTGTTTCACTTTGTTTGCTTGTAACGGGGGAGATGATACCAGCTCACCAGCTGATGATACTGCGGTCGTTGATCCCGGGGCCAATGACCCAAGCAACGAACCGTTACCGACACTTTCAGTACCTGCAACGTTAACCGTAGAGGAGCAACAGGAGCCAATAGGTGTTGCAATAACCTTGTCAACGGCAACATCGACCTCAGTCACTGTTAATTACCGCCTATTGAGCGATTCGGCACTGGCTGAGAGTGACTTTGTCGCTGCAACACAGAGTATTACATTTGATATCGGCGAAATAGAGAAAATAATTTCAGTCCAGTTGATTGATGATTTAATTAATGAGCCGCTAGAGCGTTTTTCTCTTGAGATTTTTGCAGCATCTGGCGCAACCATTTCCTCAAGCATCAGTTTGATTTCGATTATTGCCAATGATGATTATGACTTTCCTGAACGTATAGAATTTGATGCTGCATGGGATGTAAACGGTGCCTTTGCTCCGGCATCATCGTGTGGAAATTGCCATCAAGGTGCAAATGATAGTAGTGGCGTATTAAGGCTGCCACAAACGGCGACAGGTAAAGATATTAGCCCTTATGCAGGCTGGCAGCATGATGCAATGGCGCACGCACTTAATGATCCGTACTACTTAGCTGTTGTTGAGGAAGAAACCCTTCATTTTCCAGATCTTAAAGGCACGATAGAAGATAAATGCCTCAGTTGCCACGCCCCCATGGCACATTATACCGCCCACCTTACCGAGACCAATTTAACTTTGGACAACTGCGTTCGCACAGATGGTTGTTATGGTATGGATGTTGCTCAATTGAATATGACCGCTCGTGAAGGGGTGAGTTGTACCTTATGTCATCAAATCGACCCTGTGACCGTGTCACCGACGGTTGCAGAGAAAGTCACCATTAATACAGAACTGCTATCTATCTACGGGCCTTATGATGACGTTGTTCGCGGAGCAATGCGAAATAATACTCAATATGAAGTGAAAGGTGGCGCTCATATGCAAGGGTCTAGTTTGTGCGCCGTTTGTCATAACTTAAAAGCGCCTTCAATAGACATTAACAATGACCAATTATTGAGTACCACCCTTGTAGAACAAGCTCCCTACACCGAATGGTTAAACAGTACGTTTAATGAAGGCAATGATGAAGATAAGCAATGCCAGACTTGTCATATGCCGCAAATCACAGACTATGAAACTCAGATTGCGACCACGGCAAATGGCAACGCAAATGCCAATTGGCCTGTAAGAACTGAGTATTCTCAACACCAGTTTTTAGGCGGTAATACTTCTTTGCCACAGCTATTGCGAGATTATGATGAACAATTGGGTATTGCCAATTCAACGTCAGAGACGGGATTTGACGATGTGATTGCGAGAAACCGCAAATTTCTAACGAGTCATGCCGCAAGTGTCGAATTAACGTCAGTCGATGTGCAAAATAGCGAGCTCACATTTGATGTTAAAGTGGTAAACCACAGCGGCCATAAACTACCAACGAGTTTTCCGAGTCGTCGTGTTTGGCTTTCTGTCACCGTTTCTGATCCACAAGATAATATTTTATTCAGTTCGGGCGTTCCGTCTGCATTCGGCGCTATTGCAGTTGATGCTTTTCAAGCAAGCGATGACTGTGTGCTGGCAAGCAATATCGCCGACAACAATGATGCATGCTATTCGCATCACATAGATACTGTTACTTCGAGTCAACAGATCCCGGTATATGAATCGGTGATGGCCGACAGTAACCAACACGTAACCTATGTTTTGCTGCACGGCGTGAATTACCTTAAGGACAATCGCATTCCTCCCGAAGGATTTAGTACATCAAGTGAGCGTTATAATTCAGAGGTGGCAATCATTGGTGCTGCGAACCAAGATCCTGACTTTAACCGCGAAAACAGTGAACAAGGTAGTGGTAGTGATGTGGTTCATTATCAATTAGATTGGTCTGGTTTGGCCGATAACGAACTGACCGTGGACGTTAAATTGTATTACCAGAGTATTAAACCCGCATTTATCACTGGTATGACGCATCACGGTGATAAAGTCGATCAGTTTAAATGGATGGCAGCGCAGCATCCGCCTCAACCAGAAGTGTTAGCTTCGACAACAACACACTTGAGTTATTAATGTATGGCTCGGTTCTGTTACAGTTCGGTTTTGTAAGCTGTTAGTAATCCATTGAAAATAAATATTATATTTTAAATTTATATTTTTTTTCATTAACAATATTGTACAGAGCCAAGCAAGTGAAATAGCCGTTTGGGGAAGATACTATAGTGCTCATTTGGGGTGATATAGTGACTTTTACTTTATGAGTGATGTTTTCTCTGGTGAAAAACAGACGAACAGCAGAACATTAAAATCAGAATCGTAGTTGTACATTTAAGGCGAAAATTGAAGAGGGCAATTCTATTTGATTTTGCTAAACCTGATAGCACCAATAATGCGACCAAATCATCTTGGGACTTTGTATGCTGGGTAATCCATCTAACTCAAGTTGCTTGAGCTCATTTAAGCTGAGTTGTTGTACATTACCGCTAAATAGCGCTTGGGTGCTCCGCTCTGCACTGGCTAAGCCTTCATCACCATGAACAAAGCGTGTCATTTGCTGTGCAAGAATGCGTTGTGCTTGAGGTTTCGCTTGGCTGATATTGTCTTGTTGTCCTTCAAATCCTGATATTAACCATGAATGCCTTTATTTCCAACGACTACATCATTGATTTAATGTGTAGATTACTTTAGGTTAACAACGACTAAATGCGGTTTTTGAGTTGCTTGAGTTATTTTATTCAATCACCGAATAAACATATTTATTTCACAGGTACCTGCATCAATAAAGCCCTGCAAACAAGTGGCGTCATAAAGCACCCCAATACAACAGAGTTAAATACTGTCTCAAGGACGAAAAAATGAATATCGTTAATCTCGACAATATGGATGTGAAAGGCATCTCGATACGGACAGATAACTTATCTGAAATGTCACCCTCTACAGCCAAAATTGGTGCGCTTTGGCAACAGTTTTATGAACAGTTAGCTGCAAGCCTCACTCAAGGCTCAAATGTATTCGGTCTTTATACCCATTATGAGTCAGATCACATGGGGAGCTTTGATGTTGTAGCATGTTCAGACAAACTAACAGTTGGAGATCTTGCGTCATTTCAGATTCAATCTGGTGAGTATTTGGTGTTTAAAGGTACAGGAGAAATGCCTCAAGCCATTATCGATTTATGGGGCGAGGTTTGGGAATATTTTGATAATGATACTTGTCAACTGACAAGGGCTTATACAACAGACTTTGAACACTATATCAATGAAAATGAAGTAGAACTCTTTATCTCTGTTAAGCATGCTTAAGCGAGTGCATTTGAGCTCGAGCCTCTTGAGTTATTGTTTATCGACATAGGAGGTCATTTGGACACTGTGGATTTTTTATAACCATAACTGGCTGATATTTACAGTAGTCATGCCGCGGTCAATTGCCATCAGCGACACAATTTGGCTTGTCGATGTTGTAGAGGAAAATAGATGTTTACGATTGTGATAGGCCATTTTTTAGGCATGATAGTGACGATGCTGTTTCTCAGAAATGTCGCGATTATTTCAACAGGCCCTGAGAGTCAGTTCTTGACATATTTGGGGCTAGTGTGTCTGCTAATCTTTTTAGAATATCAGTTAGTTAACAGTTTAAGGCGAGGCCACATTTATTTTCGTGGTTCGATAGATAAATTTGACGGTGCTAAATTTACTCAATGTCAGTTAGCATACTCTTTTCAAGCGGGTCTTTTCATCATGATTATATTGCGCAATCTATTGGCTTAATCTTCCCGATATACTCAATTAATGAGTGCGTATTTATGTTTCAAAGCGTCGGTATGGCAATCTTTAGATTTTGCAAGCAGTATAGATTCAAAGCACGTTAGGTTGCATAGTTATGTCACATACTTTTTGATCGCGACATTCATTATTGTTCGATTGTTTACTTAAAGGGATTTATGAATAAATTTATTGTGTGTTTATTTATTTTATTCTTATCTGCCTGTACAACCATGCCAAAACCGCAGGTAGAGAATAACTTTAAAGTTGAGTTTGGTCTCATCATTGAAGCAGATGGTGCTTATGCAATTAATCCTAACCTCAAAATATTATCAAAAGATGGCATACCTCTTAATCAATTTGGGGCTAGAGTTGAAAATTTAGAAAAATCAAGTTATTCATTGGGTTACTATATTTTTAAGTTTAATAATACAACACAGACTTATGAAGAATTTGCAGTTGATGGTTACTGGCTCATTAAGCCTCCTAGCAATTCAGACTATGAAGCTATTTTATTTGAAGATAAAAAGCGCTTCTTTCCAGGTGCGTATCAGTTTGTCATCATCGTTGAAGAGGAAATTCTGCAAGCCATAGAGTTTGAAGTGGTAGATATCGGCCATTAGGCTCATCTATTTAAGTTAAGACCTATCTTATTTCTTCTGATTATCGGAACTAGTCACTTGAGCTAAAATGCATTAATCCAAATCAATAGGGGAGTAGTATCTGCGATATGGTGTAGAATAGGCTATCAGAATAAGCCGCTAGTGATGCTCTAGGAGCATTTGTGGCATGCCGTTTTAAATTTTTTAATGTAAACGAGATTTTAATGTCAAACGTAACTCCCCTCGAGCTAAATGGCTTTGTACAAGAATGCGCTAACGCGTTAAAAAACAACACATTACAACGTTTAGTGTTTTCTAAATACCGTGGCGACGATAAAGAGCTTAATCGTATTGCTGTACGCAGCGTAGAGCTTAAGGGTCAACGTCTTGCATCTTGTTTATATGAATATCGCACCAATCACATTACTAAAAATGTTGAGCAAACAGATGCCAGCAGCCTTTTCCTACAATGGTTAGGGCGGGACTTTCAAAGTGCACATTTAATCACTCATGAGTGGGAAGTGCAGTTGAGTATCAGTAAAAAAGGCAAAGTGTTAATCAATAAATACCGCAATAAAAATGCGCCAAAAACCAACGACAAGCAAACTAGCACCGATGACACATTGTCACACAATCGGGCCAAAAATCGCTTTGTTGAACAAGACCGTCCTTACTTACGCGAGCTAGGTATTACCGATGCAAAAGGCGAGATTATTCCGTCAATGTCGCGTAAGTGGAAACAAATTAATAAATTTATTGAAGTATTATCGCGGGCCATCGATAACACTGGCTTAGCCGATAAAAATGAAGTGCACATTGCTGATTTTGGTTCGGGTAAGGCCTATTTAACCTTTGCCGTGCATGACTATTTTATTGATAAGTTGCAGGTGAACACCCAGGTAACAGGAGTCGAGTTACGCCAGGGGTTAGTTGATTTATGCAATCAAACTGCGGCAAAGCTAGCGTTAACCGGGATTAAGTTTGAACAGGGCGATGTACAGCACTTTAAAGCTCAAGGCATTAACATCATGATTGCCTTGCATGCGTGTGATATTGCGACTGATTATGCGCTGCATATGGGGATCCGCACTGGAGCTGAAATTATTATGTGTTCGCCATGTTGTCACAAACAAATTCGCCCACAAATGCAAAGCCCACAGCTGCTTGCACCATTATTGCAACATGGTATTCATTTAGGTCAAGAAGCCGAAATGGTCACCGATGGCTTACGCGCACTCTTACTTGAAGCACACGGTTACGACACCCAGGTATTTGAGTTTATTTCACTCGAGCACACCAGCAAAAACAAAATGATTTTAGCGCAAAAACGTAAGCAACCACGTGATAATAGCGCAATTTTAAAGCAAATTGCTGACATTAAAGCGTTTTATGGCATTAAAGAACAATGCTTAGAAACCTTGTTAGGCTAAGTGATTAATGTTTGTGGTTGGTAGGGAGGTTGTCGCTTTTATTAGTCGGTCAACCTTTTCAATATCTTGGACCAGGATGGTGCAAGATTTTATGGTGCAACACACTAATAAAAGTAGTTTTTATCCAATATTTATAATGGCTTAGTGTGACTTTAACCACAGTTAGCCATATGTGGTATAGGCATGCTTATAATATAAGCTATGATTATTAAGCCATTTGATGATAGGGAATTTCAAATAAATAATGACAGCCATATTTACTAACATTGAATTTTTAGATGAGGCAACAAAGGATGATGTTGTTGCGTTGATAGCCCAAACTGTCAGCAAAAATGCACAATATATTTTGGTGATCATTGGCAGTCAGTCATCAATATGCATTGAATCAATGCCCGCGATAGCCGCTGCAACGCCCGTCTCCTTAAATGCCTGTGTTATTCCTGGTGTGGTGTTTGGTCAACACTACAGTTATAGCGGCATACTGATACTGGGATTTAAAGGGCCCATCACCAGTCTGCTTATTCCCGATATTGGTGCCAGCCACGAGGTATTGTGCCAACAGTTACAACAGTTTGTGGCGACCAATGGTACTTTGGGTTCTGCAGGTATTTTTGTAGATGGTTTAAGCCATGCTGTTGAACCATTTATTGCCACAGTATATGAAAATTTAGGAAGTGACAGAATTTTAATTGGCGCGGGTGTTGGCGATCTTAATAATCCTTTTAATATGTGTATTGCCAATGAGCAAGGCTGTTATCGCAATGCAGCAATTCTTTTTTGTTATTCTAATTCTTTTAAACTGCAAGTTGAGGGCAAACACGACCTGCCTCAAGTCGCTGGACCATATTTAGTCACCGAAGCCAATGCAAACCTCATTCATAGTTTAAATTATCAACCTGCGGCAGCAGTGTTCAGTGATGCCATTTCAACCGTCAGTGGCGTCAAGATCGCCCAAGATGAGATAGGGCAGTATTTACGCAGTTATCCTTTTGGTTTAAAACAATTAAATGAAGAGTATTTAGTTAGAGATATTATTGCGGTTAAAGGTAATAGCCTTGTGTGCGTGGGTAACGTTGCTGAAAACAGTTTGGTGTATATTCTCAATGCCACCAAGGATGTTTTAATTGCAGCGGCAAGTGATGCAGGAAAGCTGTTTTCACAAAAATTGTTGCCTGCTACGGCAGACCAAATGCGTTTTGTTGTGTTAATTGACTGTATTTCGCGGGCGCTCTATTTAGGTGATGACTATCAATTAGAGTTAGATGCCATTTGTGAACAATTACAACAAGATAAGATACTTACCGGGGTATTATCCATTGGTGAAATTAAAAATACTCGCCAGGGTGCTATTCAGTTTTTAAATAAAACAATAGTGCTGGGGGGCTTGTAAATTGCCAAATTCCTCTATCAATTTAGCCACATTAGAGTTGGTTTCAATCCAGTATGAAATTACTCGCAGCCTCAATGCAAATGATGACTTAAGGTCGCTGTGTCGTCGTTATATGGAGACTTGCATTCGCCGTTTGTCGGTAAAAGCGGCTTATTTGTATATGCCAACACTGGTGGCAGGCGATTTATTTAGCGACAGCGAAGTCAGTCATAGTGATTGGGGCCGGGTGAGTATGCCTAGCATTGCAGCATGTTATCCAGAGCAGATTAGCGCCATTAATACTATTTTTAATCAAGTATTAGCTCAACCAGAAACAGAGCAAGTAGAGACTCAATTCATTGAGCATAATGGTACTTTTTATCAGCTTTTTACTTTATCAAAACAGGCTATTTTTATCCTTGAGCGTAATGAAAGCCCATTGCCGCCTCAGGTGATTAACGCCATAACCCCCGCCGTTAAAGATTTGTTTCATGCATGTCGTGCTTCTTTGCAACACTCCCAAGTGGTAAATGAAGTTGAAAAACGAAAACAAGCCGAGCAACAACTAACCTATATTGCATTTCATGATGAGTTGACCGGTTTACCAAACCGCACGCGGTTAATTAATGTGCTTAACCAACAAATCCAATTATGTGGCCAGCATAATAACTCTGGTGCATTACTTTATATTGATTTAGACAACTTTCGAGATATTAATGATTCGCTTGGGCATCAAGTGGGTGATGACATACTTTGCTTACTGACACAGCGATTACAAGGTATTTGTATTCAAGGGGAAGTTTTAGGCCGTTTTTCAGGTAATGCATTTGTGATTGTGTGCCCAAATCAACTGATGGAGCAGCCATATCTTGATGCGCTGCTGCTTAATGTTCATCAATGTTTTGATGAGCATTATTTGATTGGTAATCGCAGTATTGATGTTAATGCCAGCATTGGTGTGACCTACTTTTCTGCGATTAGTCGCGATGCATATACCGTGTATATGCAGGGCGACCTGGCGATGTCAAAGGCGAAAGTCTCGACAGGGACCAGCTCGGTGTTTTACCAACAAGATATGGAAAAACAAATTCGGCGCCGTTATTTACTGGATGCCGATATGCGTACAGCCTTAGCTCAAAATGACTTTTTTATGGTAGCGCAGCCTCAAGTTAATCAACATGGCGAAATTATTGGCGCCGAGTTACTTATCCGTTGGCAACATGCTGAGCTAGGCTTTATCCCGCCCGATGAATTTATTGCGATTGCTGAAAAGTCTGGTTTTATTATTCCGCTAGGTGAATGGATTTTTGAACAAGCGTGTGTCTGCATTACAACGTTGCAACACCAGCCATTGAAAAAACAAATCAAAGTGGCTATTAATGTCAGCGCTAAACAGTTTTATCAACCAGAGTTTATCCAGCGGGTCAGTGCGTTAATCAGCAAACATAAAATTAAGGTTAGCGACATTGAACTTGAATTAACCGAAAGCGCCATGTTAGAAGATATTCAATTGGCCGTAACCAAAATTGACGCGCTAAAACAAATTGGTTTTGAGCTTTCTATTGATGACTTTGGTACCGGTTATTCATCGTTAAGTTACCTTAAACATTTACCCGTGGATAAAATTAAAATCGATAAGAGCTTTGTGTCACTCATTGATAAGCGTGAGGATAGTCGCGCCATTGTTGAGGCTACCATGCTGATTGCCAGAACCTTTAAATTAGGTTTAATTGCCGAAGGGGTAGAAACTGCGGCTGAAGTGACCACCTTAAGCAACATGGGCTGTAACGAGTTTCAAGGTTATTATTTTCATAAACCGATGGCGATAAATGACTTTATTTCATTGCTGACGACTTGATTAGCAAAAATGACTGACTGATAAAAATAAAAAAGCCATTGAAGAGCAATAGCTTTTTTATTACTCACTCAATAAAAATTATGATTTTGCATGCGTATCTTCTGAGTCTTGTTTAGGTTGCTTTTTAGATGGCTGTGATTTTGATTCGTTATTCTCGGTCACTGCTGCAACTTTTTCACTTTCAGTTTCATCAGTTTCTTCATTGTAAAAATCAGATAACACTTCAGCTAAATGCTCTCGAGAAACTTGTCCTTGCAAATCGCCCTCAGCGTCAACCACTGGAATAGGGAAGTCAGACGCCATCGTGGCTGGGATAATGCCTTCAAGTAACGCATCTGGTGAAATTGGCGGTAGATCTTCTAGCTCAAAATCATCCATCGATGTTTCTTTATCCAGTTTTACCGCATCTTCTAATGCGTCTTGACACACTACACCCTGAAACCCGTCATCATTAACGTAATAGGCGTAGTTATCTGGAATGCGTTTCATTTGTTTGAGCGCATCGCCAATGGTGTCAGCCGTTAACCGATAAGCAGGTGGCTTCATTACGGTTTCAACGGTCAGAGCTCGAGGTCGGTTAACATCTTTTACAAACGCTTCAACATAGTCGTCTGCTGGGTTAAGCAAAATATCAACCGGTTTACCGACTTGCACTAGGTTACCGTCTTTAAGGATTGCAATACGGTCACCAATACGTAGCGCTTCATCTAAATCATGGGTAATAAAAATAATGGTTTTATGTAAGTCTTTTTGTAGTTCAATGAGCTGCTCTTGCATTTCACTGCGGATCAGCGGGTCTAAGGCCGAAAACGCTTCATCCATTAGCAAGATTTCAGCATCAGTACACAATGCTCTTGCTAAGCCGACGCGCTGTTGCTGTCCACCTGAAAGTTGCAATGGGTATTGCGCCTCATAGCCGGCTAGACCAACGGTTTCGAGCCATTTAGTGGCTTTAGCATTTCGAGTGGGTTTGTCGACGCCTTGCACGCTCAAACCGTAAGCGACATTTTCAAGGACATTTTTATGAGGCATTAAACCAAAGCGTTGAAATACCATGGCCATTTTATTACGACGAAACTGCTCTAACTCTTTGATGTTGAGTTTCATTACATCAATGCCTTCAACCAGGATTTGCCCTTCGGTAGGCTCAATCAAGCGGTTAAAGTGGCGGATTAATGTGGATTTACCTGATCCCGACAGCCCCATAATGACAAAGATCTCACCTTTATCGATATCAAGATCAATGGCTTTAAGGCCAACGGTATGTCCGGTTTTTGCCAGGATGTCGTCTTTAGACAAGCCTTCTTTAACCATCGGCATGACACTGGTTGATTTTTTACCAAAGACCTTATACAGATCTTTAATTTGAATAAATGGTTGTGCTGCTGATCCGTTAGTCATGATTTTCACCCTGTATATGTTTCATCGAACGTTTAGCGTATGACTGTGAAACCCGGTCAAAAATAATGGCCAGAGCAACAATCGCTAAACCGTTGAAAAGTCCCAGCGTGAAATACTGGTTAGTAATTGATTTCAGTACAGGTTGACCTAAACCATTAACACCAATCATTGAAGCGATAACCACCATACCTAATGCCATCATAATGGTTTGGTTGATACCGGCCATAATGGTGGGTGAGGCAAGAGGTAATTGCACTCCTAGCAAGCGCTGCATTGGGTTGGCACCATAAGCTGTTGCGGCTTCAAGTACTTCTTTGTCTACTAGGCGAATGCCTAAATTGGTTAAACGAATTACTGGCGGAATTGCATAAATTACTACCGCGATAACCCCAGGAACTTTACCAATACCCAATAACATCACTACAGGGATTAAGTAAACAAATGCTGGCATGGTTTGCATAATGTCGAGTACAGGGGTAACGATTGACTGAGTACGATTACTGCGAGCCATTAAAATACCTATGGGGACCCCAAGTACAATGGCTAAGATTGTACACACAGTGATTATACTGAGGGTGCGCATGGTGTCTTCCCACATGCCTAGGTAGCCTATGAGTAAAAACGAGACTACAACACTTAACGATAATTTCCATGAACGGCTAACCGCATAAACTAGGCCTGTAATACACAGTAATACTGCCCACCAAGGGGATTGGACTAACAGTTTTTCAAACCAAATAAGAAAATCGAGTAGGGGATCAAAAAAAGCTTCAATGCTGTCGCCATACTCACGCGAAAAGTCCAGAAAGGCACTGTCCAAATACTTGCGAATTTCAAGCAAAGTTGAGCGATCCAACTTCGGAAATTTGCTGAACCAAGAAAAGTCAGCCATTACTACCTCTGTTATTTTTATCGGGGTAAGTCAAGAAGGGGCTAAAAAGCGAGGCCGAAACAACTGTTAAGCTGCAAGCCTCGCATAGTTGTTCATTACAAGTTTGATACAGCAGAATCAATTTTAGCCGCAACATCTGCAGGAACCCATTGGCTCCAAATGTCTTTATGGTTAATCATAAACTCTTCTGCAGCTATCTGACCGTCCGCCTGGTTTTCTTCCATCCACGCCAACAGTTGGTTCATTTGAGCATTGGTAAATGAACGTTTGCCAAGGTAGCTAAATGCAAACGTAGACTTTTTAGCAAAGTCTGCAGTTGTGACTGTTTGCACTAATGCCGCTGGATACATGGTGGCTTTTGGTTCTGCACAGTTTTCTTTTGAAATACAGTTACGGAAGTGCTCGATATCGCTTTCGTTAGCAAATTCGACTTTTACCATGTCATATTTACCCAAAATAGCTGTAGGAGCCCAGTAATAACCAAACCAAGGCTGTTGACGCTGATAAGCATGGGCAATAGAACCCGATAACCCAGCACCAGAACCAGGGTTAATTAAATCGAACCCTGCAGCATCAAGTTTTAAGGCGCGATATTGATTGGTGGCGGTGATTTGGCAACCCCATCCTGCAGGGCAACCATAAAAGGCACTGCGCTCCGGATCTTCTGGGTTAGTAAACAGTGAAGCATTAGCAATAATGCCTTCAATCGTTTTTAGGCTTGGGTCTTTATCGACCATGTATTTAGGCACCCAAAATCCTTCTTCGCCACCATTAGCTAATGAATGACCGGCAACGGCTAGGCGTTTTTCGCTAATACCACGCTCCATTAATTCTTTTACATTATTCCACCAGATTTCTGGCGCAATATCGGGCTGACCCTTTTCGACCATAGAGGTACTGGTTGGCATGGTGTCACCTGGTGTGAGTCTGGCTTCGCAACCATATCCATGCTCTAAGATAAAGCGGTCAACATTGGCAATTAATGAAGCAGAGCTCCAATTCATGTCGGCAATGGTAACGGTACCGCATTGTTCTTCTGCTGCGGCTTGAAAGGCGGTGCTGCTGAGCAGTAATCCACCAATTAATAATATGTTTTTCATATAGAGCTCCGTGCCAAAGGTTAGAATTATTGTGAAATTGCGCGGTGTAAATTATTAGAGTTCAAACTAGTTGGTTTGTTGCTAATCAAATCGACTTTTTGTCGCCTTAATATTTCAGCTTAAAAAATACGCTAAAAATGCAATTAAGATGATTTAATCTAACATAATTAAAGCTTATTTAACAAATTTAACCTTTTGTGAGTTTAGGCTTATGTATTTGCTCTATATGATATTAGTTAGTGCTAAATCTATTTTGTTCCGTTCTAAAATGATTATGTGTTAATCATTGTATTATTAACCCAATGTGGCGTGTCATAAATGAGCAATTTGTGTCATCCAAGTGTCCGCGGATCACGGTAAGGGGTACGCGACGACAGTGGCTGAATATAGCGTTTAGTCATAATAGATTAATCAAAGTTAATCCGTATAAGATTCACTCTCTGATAAGCTAAACCTTGAGAAAGCTTAACGGTAATGGATAACGTGATGAGGGGTGAATATGAGTAACGTCATAAAATACTTATTATTGGGGGCATTAGTTTGCTTAGCCCTGGTTTGCTATTCTGTTGGCAGTGCAACAGGTGCCGTGGCGTTTATTACTATGGGCGTACTGCTTGAAATCGCATTTTGGCTTGGCATTATTAAGTCTACGCGTGCTCGCAGACAATCATGATAATGGCAACATGCGGCAACAAAAAACGCATGTTATTCAAGCTTTAGCGCATTAAAAACTGTATTGCGCACGAAACGAAAATGCATTGTCATAACCTTCTGCCACACTTTCGTCTCGACGTTTTGCTCGTATAAAGTTAGCTTTAAACATTAAATCTTGATTGACTAAATAGTTTACCCCAACGACAAATGTTTGAGCCTTACGGTTTTCCTGTTCTAATTCAAACTGACTCATCCGCCAGGTAAGTTCCCAGCCATGTTCGGCTTTAATGGTGGCTAATTTTCCATTTTTATAATGACGATTTTTCCCCGACAGTGGGTAAGTCATTTGGTAATATCCGCCTTGACAATAGTAGGTTCCACGAGTGGGGTCGTGGATATCGGTTTTAATCCATTCAGCCATAGAGACAAAACCTAGGTACTGACACATTAACTCAACACTGGCTAATGACATATCTTCAGCGTCCAAGCGAGTGCCTTATAGTCATGAGTCACTTGAATATACTTCTAAAGGCTCGTTAATTCTAAATTCATCGCCACCGAGTTGTTGCTCACTTAACGCCGAACAGAGATGGAAAAAGTTATTGTCATCATCAACTAATGCCCAGGTGAGTCTGCCTGTCACTCAGGGGTTATTAATGGCAGGGGCTAAATAGTTATTAATTTACGGGCGTAATTGCTTCAATTTGCTTAATGGCTTGCGTGATATACTCAAGTAAGTCACTGGCAAGCACCGAATATTCGCTTAAAGCTTGTGCGGCTAAATCACCGCTTAAACCATGCAAATATACCCCAAGACAAGCTGCATTTAATGGGCTAAGGCCTTGAGCACAAAATCCGCCAATAATGCCAGTTAACACATCGCCGCTGCCCGCTTTCGCGAGGGCATTATTACCCGTGGGATTAATAAAGGCGTATTCACCGTCGCTTATCACGCTATTATGACCTTTTAATACCACGATAGCGTGTAACTGTTTTGCGGCTAATGTCGCGTAATGAGTGCGATCGGCTTGAATGACTTCAACGTCAATATTAAGTAAGCGTGCTAACTCTTTAGGATGCGGAGTAATAATACTGTTTTTAGGCAACCTAAACGATGTTTGTGGTTTTCGTTGTGAATGGTGTAATAAATGGCTGATAAAATTGAGCGCATCAGCGTCAAATACCATACTTTGGGGGCGATTTTGCAGTTCGCTGAGCAAGGCAAAGAAAAACCCATGATTGCCCTCAGCAATTGCCATTGCGCTTAACTGTGCTGTAGAGGCGTTAAACTCATCTTTACTTTGGCCAATACTGAGACCACTGCCGACCGTGATAACCGAGGCTTTCTCTAATAAATCATGTAACTGTACTACGGCTTTTTCATCAATAGATTCAGTATCAATTGATTGTAATTCGATAGACACAGAATCAGTCATTTGCGGACTGAGTTCGGCGTAAATAACGGGACGAGTCGGTAATGGCCGCATGACAATGTTGGGCGTTAATGCGCTTACGCTCTGACAAACACCAGGGCTGCTGGCCAGTGTCACGTAACCTGCGCCTGCTCTTAGTGCTGATAGACTCGATAAATACGCAGCGCCGCGGTAGTGCATTGAACCTGCAATATTCAGCACATGGCCAAAGGTCGCTTTATGGCTATTATTAGGGCGCTCAGGTAACAGTGACGTGATGTATTCTTTGGCGAGAGTTTGCATATTAGCACCCCTAAAATTAACATCTGATAGTAACCATAACATAAGTGTGGTTAATTTTTGTGCGCTAACGCATAAAATGACAACAAGGTAAGTTGTTGTCATTTATGCATATTAATCTTTATCTAGGGTTAAGCGTATCGCGTTGGTACACCGACTTACCTACAACTAAAGTTTCAAAGATGTTACGGTCATCACCAAGCATAATAAGCGCAAACAGTTTGTCTTCAATGCCACTTGAATAGCTAAAGCGCAGCTGTTGTAAATCGGTAGCGGCCCAGTCTAACACCACAAAATCGACTTCTTTACCGGGCATAAAGTTACCGACTTTGTCGTCGATGCTTAATGATGTTGCTCCGCCTATGGTGGTCATGTACAGCCATTATATTGCGACGTGCTAATATGAAGCTTATTTCGACATTAACGTAACGCGGATTAACCGACATTGAAATGGAGTGTTCATGAAAAAAATAAACTGGGGCATTGTGAGTGCAGGGCGAATAGCTGCGTTATTTTGTCAGGATCTGGTTTTCTCACCACAAAGCCATTTATATGCCGTTGCCGCTCGTCAGCAAGCGGATGCCGATACGTTTGCAAAACAATATGGGGCCGATAAATCATACCAGGGTTACCAAGCGTTATTTGACGATCCTAATGTTGATATTGTGTATATCGCCACCCCACATAACTTTCACTTTAAACAAGCTTATGATGCCTTAATGGCGGGTAAGCATGTATTGTGCGAAAAACCAATGACAGTGTCAGTTGAAGAGTGCCAACAGTTGTGCCAATTGGCACAACAAAAGGGGTTACTGTTAATGGAAGCCTTATGGACCTATTTTTTACCGGCAATGAAGCAAGCCAAGCAGTGGCTCGATGACGGTAAAATCGGCCAGCTTAAACATGTCAAAGTCGACTTTGGTTATCCCATTCCTTTCAGCCCAAATGGCCGTGAATATAATCCACAATTGGCTGGTGGTTGTTTACTTGATATGGGCATTTACCCGTTAGCTATTGCTGACTACTTTTTAGCCGCCGATATCGATGATTTATATGTGCAAGCCCAGCTATGTGAAACGGGTGTTGAAGATGATGTGATTATTATCGGTAAAAGTGAACATGTTGCGGTAAGTCTCGCAAGTTCATTTCAATGTCGATTAAGTAATAATGCCTATTTAATTGGCGATAAAGGCTACATCGTTATTCCAGATGCATTTAGAGCATCAGAGTGTCATTTATATCATCTCGATGATTTAGTTGACTCATATGCCGATAATCGCCATTCGTTGGGTTATCACTTTGAAGCCGATGAAGCCTGTCGATTAGTCGCTTTAGGGGTAGCCCAAAGCGATATCGTGTCGCATCAAGATAGCGTGTTGTTTCAGTCGCAACTGGCACGCGTCAAAGCGCTAATTTAAGATGATTACAAGCAAAACGGCTGCCGCACATTGTTTATGTATTGCCCGTTGTGAACTGATTAATGCGTTTATTGTTGCTGTATTGCATGATAACTAATGCCAGCGTGACTAGGCTGGCTAATAACATGCTGCTATAAAAACTCGTCGCGACTCCACCAGGAATAAACTCAACAAAAGAGGTAATAAACTGCCCGCCAAACACTGCCATGGTAAAATAGGATAAATTTTTACCTCTAACATTGGCTGCACTTTTCTCTACTGTCATATGGTTAAGTAAAGGAATGCTAAAACCAAAGCCAACTCCCGCAAATACTGCTCCCACCAATAACAATGGCATGCCATCGGCATTGGCAAAAACAATATGGGCTAGGGCATAAGCTGCAAATGCAACCGCGAGTAAATACGTTGTGCTCATGTATTTGACCACTTTTGGCATAAAATGCGCTGCAACAACGGCAACCAATGAGATAAATGCTAATACATTGCCTACAACTGCCTCGTTAAAGCCTTGTTGTGCCATGCTATTTGGCAATTGAACAATGGCGGTAAAAAATACCACCATTGCCAATGTGGCAAATAGATACACTTGCTTAAGTGACAAGCCTTGTTGAGCCTGCGGGGCATTGCCTTGTGTTTCATCGCTGAGAGAGGGGGATTTTCGTGGCACAAATAGCAACAGCATCAGTAAAAATAACCAAGCAACTAAGTATAGACTTAACGGATAAGCCCAATATAAGCTGGCCAGTTTGCCGCCCAAAAACAAAAATAAAACCCCGCCAAGTTCAATCGCCATGCCTTGCTTGGCAATCATGCTCAGGCGTTCATTACCTACATACCACTGCGAGATCAATACCGTACTGCTTGCCATCACCACGGCCGTAATGCCGCCTAATAAAATACGGTTAGACAATACAAACCAGGGGCCTTGTAGCCAATATACGGCAAAGCCTAAGGCGCCATACAGTATCAAACCGATGATAAGTGAGCGATAAGCGCCAAATTTATCAATTGATTTACCTGCGAGTGGGGCAAATATTACCGCGCCTAATGCCGGAAATGTCACCAACCATACCGCATATTCATTGATGCCCAAGGCATTGGATATACTGATTAATCCGGGCGCAACAAGGGCGCCAACCATAATGGTGAGGCTAGCGATACACAGCAGCGTATAACTGCCCAATTTAGATAAATGAGACATGGGTATTACCTGTGAAATAGTCGAACAATGGTCCATTCAATCAATGGTTAGATAGAAACGACCTTGCGAATGAATGTCTTGTGCTAGGTCGTTTGATTAAGACTGGGCGTTAAGATAATGCTTTTAGTGCGTTGATAATGTCGTCTGGCTCTGAGCGGGTACGGTAATCAACATCGACAAAACGCCAAGCAATCTTACCCTCATGGTCAATGACAAATGTTGCCGGAATGGGCAATATACTGCTGTTACCATTATTGATAGTTTCTAAATCGAGTTTGCGATCCACGCGCATATGCTCACTCAGAAACGCTGGGACTTGCCACGCAACGCCAAATTGCGCCGCAACTTTTGCGTCTTGATCTGACAACACCTCAAAATCCATATTGCTGATTTCATCTTGGGTCATTGACCCGTCAGGGATTTGAGGGCTAATAGCAACAAGCTGGGCACCGAGGGCATTAATATCACTCAAGCGTGCTTGCAATGCGCGCAGTTGTAAATTGCAATAAGGGCACCAACTGCCTCGATAAAATGTCACTACAACCGGGCCTTTTTGCAATAAATTGGCCAGTGAAACGGCTTGGCCATTTGCATTGGGAAGTGAAAACGTAGGTGCGTTTTGCCCCAGTTTTAAGGCGTCGCTACCTTGTTGAAACGATTTTGACTGGGCAATTATCTCGTCAACCTTTTGCATAAAGGCAGGGTTCTTTTGTCTTCCTTCTGCGACTTTTGCTTCTGTTTGCTGTTGTAAGCTTTGCATCGTATTTTCCTCTTAACGCTTGTAATCTTATTGGTTGTAGAATAATCACAAATAAGCCATAACAAAAATGTTATTATTTGATGGAATCTATAGTAAAAACGCATAGGGGTGTGGTGTGGATATTAAATTGCTTAATAGCTTTATCAGCGTGGCAGCACATCAAAGTTTTTCTGGCGCGGCGCGCGAGCTCAATACTGTGCAACCCGCCATTAGCCGGCATATTGCGATGCTGGAAGATGAACTTGGAGTATTGTTGTTTATTCGTAACTCGCGTGAAGTGATGATAACGACAGCAGGCGAGCAGTTACTGCATGATGCCAAACAGATTATTGCCTTGGCAGAAAAAGCAAAAAGCCAGGTAAAGCGAGCAGAGCAAGGGCAGGTGGGTGAATTAAACATTGCCTATTTAAGTTCTGCCTGCTTAAGTTTTATGGCGGATCTTATTCGCAGTTACTCGCAGTTATACCCAGATGTGCATGTCAGCTTATTTGAGATGACCGCGACAGAACAAATAGAAGCATTTAAACAAAATAGTATTGATGTGGGTTTTTCTCGGCCATTACCTGCAGGTATTCAAGATGAGTTTAGCAGTAAAGATATCTATATCGACAAGCTTGTGGCCGTTGTGGGAGCACATCATCCTTTAGCACGATACACTCAAATCGCATTGAGCCAGTTACAGCAACAAAAATTAATTGTATTCCATCGAGATGAAGCCGTCGGCTTGTTTGATGACACTATTATGTTGTGTAAACAAGCAGGGTTTTCAGCCAATATCGTGAGTCAGCCTCGGCATATGCAAACCTTATTAACCGAGGTGGCCGCAGGCTTAGGCGTCGCCATCGCGCCGTATTGTATTAGTAAATTATACAGCCAAGGTTGCCATTTTTTAACGCTTACTGATGCGCACAAATCCATTGCGACGCAGTTGCATGTCAAGTCAACCAATCACAGCGCCACGGTCGATGCCTTTGTGGCGCTAGTCATCGCTAATCAACCAAGCATTGCAAAAAGTATGGCCTAATAAAAACTGGGGTGATGTTGCTGTATGCTACTTATGCCCTAAAATAGCCTTATTGCCGATGGTTATCGGCATACTATCACGGCAATAATTACACGAATAAGCCAGAGGAAGGCATTGATTATGGACAAGGTTTTACCCCAAATTAGACGTTATTCTGAGCTTGATTGGTTACGGGTGATATTAATTTTCGCTGTTTTTTTGCATCATGTCTTTATGCCATTCAATGGTGATGGCTGGCATGTTATGAATAATGAGTCCAGCACAGTGCTTGACGATATTATGGTTTATTTTGAACAGCTTAGGCTGCAAGCGTTATTTTTTATTGCAGGGGCAGGTAGTTTATTATTACTGCAAAAAATGTCTGCAAAGTCATTTATGATCAGTAAATTTCATCGGTTATTTATACCATTATTGGTGGGGATGATATTGATTGTACCGCCGCAAAACTATTTCGAAAATATCGCCGATTATGAGTCATTGTTATCGGCTTATAGCCAACTTATGTGGTCGTTTGATAACAATCATTTATGGTTTATCGAATTTCTGCTGATATTTATGTTACTGGCTATACCGTTTAAATGCTTTTTAGATGGCGCAACGGGGACTGTGTGGCTTAAATGGCTTGAACGCCTGAGTCAGTCGCCTTATGGATTATTATCGTTAGGGCTGGTGTTGGTCATAGTGAGAGGGTTGGCAAAATACTTAATGCCTGATGACAGCCATCATATTGAAAACCTATCATTGAGTTTATTTTATCTGTTTTTCTTTTTAGCAGGCATGAGCTTTATATACAGCGGACAGGTTTGGCAAACATTAGCTTTGCATCGTCGCACCTACTTAATCAGTCTACTCATTAGCACGTTACTCTTTTATGCATATTATTATTCGCCAGACTTAAGCCCGTATTTGTCATTAACGGCTCGGTGGCAAATTTGGTGGTGGGTGTGCACCATGGTGTCATGGTCGGGTTTATTAACCATGGTAGGGTTTGCCAGTGCGTACATTAACAGAACACCAACCTGGCTACAGCAAACCAATGAACTCATTTACCCATTTTATATTTTGCATCAAACTGTCATTGTGATGTTGGCGTTTTATATCGTGCAGTGGCAGGCGGGAATAATGATTAAATCGCTCAGTTTACTTGTTAGCGCCTTTATTATTTGTGTAGCACTGTGTTATTGGGTCATAAAACCTTTTAACCTGATGCGCTATTTATTTGGCCTAAAAAAACTTAACCCTCGTGGGCCAGAAACTCAATAATTTGTTCCATATTGAGATTGTAATCGTCAGCTCGAACGCACTTGACAATTAAATCGTCGGTGACAGTCGCCAGGTCAATTTTCTGGCCAACTTCAAAGTGATCCGGCTTTAAATGATAAAAGGGTTTGACTAATGGGCGGATAGGATCTTTAGTGTTGTGACCTTGTACAATGGCCAATCTGTTGGATTCTAACTGCACCACTGCGCCGACAGGGTAAACCCCCATACAGCGGATAAATTCGTCGACTAAATCTTTGTCGAGTTCATTTTTGTCTGCCAAGGCTCGCAATATGCTAAAGGCTTTAACCTGAGCATAACCTTCTTTATAGCAACGGTGTGATGTCAGCGCATCGAAAATGTCGCAAATACTGATCATTCTGCCATATATGGTAATTTTTTCAGCAGGGACGCCAAAAGGATAGCCTTCACCGTTGAGTTTTTCATGATGTAAGCTAGCGACTTCTAGACTTAATGGACTGATCCCCGGTGTGCTTTTCATGATCTCAATCGAATAACTGGCATGAGTCTTCATAATATGGAACTCATCTTCAGTCAGTCTATCGGGTTTATTTAAAATCCGGTCAGGGATCATGATTTTACCCACATCATGCAAAAATGCGCCAACCGCTAATTGATTAACAATGTCCTTGTCGATTTTTTTATACACCGCAAACATGGTCATCAATACTGATACTGATACCGAATGCTCCAATAAATATTCGTCTTTATTGCGGATGTTAATCACGCACGACAGGGCGTTGGGGTTGTTAAAAATCAGGTCGGTTGATTCAGTGGTAATTTTTTGTACCGGATCCATGTCTAATGGCAAACCATGTTGCGCATTATGAAACAGCTTTTTTTGAATATCTTTTGATTCGTTAAATACCTGGCGCGCTCTAACGATTTCTTGATTAAAGAAATTAGGTTTGGTTATTGGGCGTGCGGGTGATACTTGTTGAGGTTGCTTAACCGTTGGTCGGCTGACTTCTGGCTGAGTTTGTTCGTCAATGATTACAGCTTTACTCGTATCAATTAATAATTTAGTAACCGATTTACGTTTTAATGCCTCAATAACACGTTCACTTTTAAGCACGCCTGGCTTAGTCAGTGTAAATGTATCTTTAGGCTCGGTGATCTCGACCACATACATCCCAACTTGTACGTCAGTAATGTCATGTTCAATCAGCATAGATCGGTTCCTTGAGGCTATTAATCAACATCAAATATATCAATGACTTTGTCTCTATATGTGTACGCTATGTTACAAGATAACTCATTTGATAAAGTAATATAAGCGAAATTTTACGAGGTTACGTGAGCTTTTAAACAAAACTCAAAAAGCATGATTTAGTGATGTAGGACAGTAGTATTGAGCAACATTTTTTGAGTTTATGCTGATTTATGCAAGAGATCCATCAGCTTTGAATAATTGTAATTTGATTGTGTGTTTTTTGTTCATAAAATCCAATTAGTATTATTAATACAGTTGTTTAATGATACTAAGGTCTCTTAATATTCAGGTGCTTTTGAATTAATATATTCCTAATCGCTTAAGAAAATGAATAAGCATCAAGTGTTAGCAATTCATACTCAACGTCGTGGTGTATTTTGTTAGCTTGAGTATTGAGCAATTGGCTGACTCGTCATACATTTGTAAAAAAGTGGCGCCAATCAATATCGCGATTATGGCTTCACTAGATTATCTTGTTGCACGTGGCCTACCTAAAGCCCCGACTGAATTACAGCATCATCACTATATGAAGTATGTATTTTCTGATGATGCAATGCTATTTTTAGGGTTTGACAACATGCATCATGCTGTTGATTTTAATGACAATTTAATTGCCAATAATGGTTGGTTGCTGGTCAATACGGATATTAGGCGGCGGTATTGTCATTCAACCAACGTTTATTGCAGGTAAAGCGTTAGCCGAAGGTAAATTAGTCCGTATTTTACAAGGTTATTAACCTAAGCCTGTCTGTTTGTATATGATGTATGCAAATCGGCAATATTTAGTGCCTAAAGTGGCCTGTTTTATTGAGTTTGTTAGCCAATATTACTCAACGCCGCCATCCTGGGACCAAGTGTAAAATCGGCGTTAACAGCTTTTATTTTTAAGGAATTTATTATGTCTTTGACTAATCAGCTTGGGTTATTTGTTGATGTTGTACAACAGGGATCGTTTGCCAAGGCGGCATTGTTGCACGACATGGATAATTCGGCATTGTCGAAACAAATTAAAAAACTCGAGTCGACACTCGGTGTGCAGCTGCTTAATCGCTCTACACGTTCATTTGCGTTAACCTCAGCGGGAGAAGAAATTCTCACCCAAGCGCATATTTTACAAAATACCTTAGATGATATTCAAAACATTGCTGACTCGTACCAGTCTGAACCTAAAGGGATTATTCGAATAACCTCGTCCATCTTTTTTGGTCAACATTATTTGCAGCCGGTGATTAGTCAGTTTATGAAACGTTATCCTCATGTCAAAGTGACGCTGTCTTTAGATGACCGTAAAGCCGATATTATTTCAGATCATTTTGATGTGGCTTTTAGGATGGGACACTTAGCGGAGTCGAATTTAATTGCCAAAAAAATCGCCAAAACTCACTTTGCAATAGTGGCCTCCAAAGATTTTATTGAGCGTTATGGTATGCCAACCACGCCAGAACAGCTGATAACCCTGCCAGCGGTTATTTATAGCAATGGTGAATCGTCCATAGATGTGATGCGATTAAGTATGCAACCTCATGGTGAGCAGTTTAAAAACTATAAGATGCAAGGTAATTTAAAAGTCAGTGATGTCAGTTCGATGATTGCCGCGGTGGCAGATGGTTTGGGCTATACCTTGATTGATTTATTTAACTTAGAAAAGCCGATTGCGGAATTCAATTTAATGCCGTTGTTAACTGACTATAGTTTGTCGACAATGGATACCGGCATTTATGCTGTGTATCCACATCGTAAACAAACGTTATTGGTCAGTGAGTTTATAAAGGCGGTGCAAAACTATATTGGCACGCCACCTTTTTGGTTATCGCACATACCTGATTATCAGCAGCTTTACAAAGGTTCAAGTAATGGATAAATATTACAATTACTGCGCTAAACCGTCGACAATATATTGATTAATATTATCAGTAGCGGCTAAACGAATAGCTTTAGCGGGGGCGTATTCAGGGTCGTCTAACCACACCTTTGCCGCTTGAGAATTTGGAAATTGGATGATCACTTTTATTTGGCCTTGTTGACCGATAATATCAATTCCAGAGTCGCTTGCAGCAAGAATGGTACCACCATGTTTGGCAACAGTACTTGCTGTAATTGCATTTGAACCTGGATTGTATTTTGCGTACAAGTTCTGATCTACAACATCATAATTAATGATAAAAAATGCACTCATTAAAGATCTCCTATTATTCGGTTATTTCACTGACAAAATTCATATATTGTTGCATATCACCTACAACGGCTTGTTCCATTATTGCCCCAGTAATTTTGGCGTAAGGTTGATTGAAATGAATATCCCATACATCAGACTCTTTACGCCAATGCTCATAAACTACTAAGGTGTTGTCATCATCTTGAACGGTGTAAAGGTCAAATAATAAATTACCATTTTCTTGACGAGTGTGCTGAATATGGTCTTCAAACTGTGTCATGAGAGGTTGGCGAAATTCAGAATGAATTGGGAAAATAAAGAAAATTGAAAATATATCATCTTCAGGATTGGCTGGTGTCATCGCAACCGGGTAAGGCTTGGTGTCGTTTACTTTATACACTTGTGGGGCAGTGTCTAATGTGTCACCTAATAACGTAATAAAATCTTGGGTATAAGGTTGGTTTTTATGAAACTCAAATGCGGTCGCATCTTGCCAACGTTCATAAGCAAAGAAAATATTCGGGTTGGTGTTATCAACAAAAATAGCCATATCAGTATTACCCTTTTCTTTACGGGTGCCATTCTTGTTGGTGATTAATGCATCTTTAAAGCGCTGTTGATATTGTGGCTTTACGGTAAATTTAATTATTTGCGTTAACATGCAATGCTCCAAATTTATAATATAGTTGCTGAATCTAGTGTTGATATCGATAAGCACTTTAGAGATCGTAACGATGATAAAGAGTGCTTCAAAGGAGTCAGACTCCGATTATTTTTTCAGATAAACCCGTTCGTCATCATTAAAAACCCGCTAAAACAATTTTACCTTTAGCTTGCTGGGTCTCTAGACGTTGGTGGGCTCGACGTAAATTGTCGGCATTAATCACACCATAATGTTCGCCAACCGTGGTTTTGATTTGGCCGTTATCGATTAATGTCGCAACATCGTTTAGCAGTTGATATTGTGCTTGCATGTCATCGGTCTTAAACAAAGAGCGAGTGAACATGAGCTCCCAGTGTATAGAAATGCTCTTCATTTTAAATGGCACTACGTTTAAGGTTTCTGGGTCATCAATTAACGCAAATTGACCTTGAGGCTTAAGCACTTTTTCAATTTCTTCAATGTGCTCAGAGGTGTTATTTAAACTCACCACATAGTTGACTAATGGCAACTGTTTTTCGACAAACTGTTCACTCAATTTATAACGATGATTAATAATATGATCAGCGCCTAAGTCTTGTAACCATGACACGGTTTCTGGGCGTGATGCCGTGGCAATAATGTTCAGCTTGGTCAGCTTTTTAAGTAGCTGAACCATAATAGAGCCAACGCCACCGGCAGCACCAATCACTAAAATATTTTTGTTGGCATTGTCTTTATCCACGTTAAGGCGGTCAAACAATAACTCCCATGCGGTAATAGCAGTCAATGGCAAAGCAGCGGCTTCGTCAAAAGACAATGTTTTCGGCATATGGCCCACAATGCGCTCATCCACTAACTGAAATTCTGCATTGCTGCCTGCACGGCTAATATCGCCGGCATACCACACTTTGTCACCAGGCTTGAATAAACTCACATTGTCACCAACAGACTTAACAATACCAGTTGCGTCAAAGCCTAATATTTTCCATTCACCTTCTGGTGCTGGCATACCTTGGCGAATTTTAAAGTCGGCAGGGTTTACGGATATTGCTTTCACCTCAACTAAAATGTCGTGACCTGTTGCTACAGGAGTGTCTAATTGAATATCTTGAAGCGATAATGGATCGTTAACCGGTAAGTTTTGTTGATATGCAATGGCTTTCATAATGGACTCTCTTACTGATGAAAAAATTAAAGGCAACAGGTTGTGCTTATCGCCGTTGATGGCACCATTATCCAAATTTAGCGGGGGACAAACAGAGTCATTAGAACCAATGATTATGGATTTAAATGTCCATAATAAATACCGGTTTATGTTTATTGTCAGTGTTAATGATTGTTTTCGAGAATGGATAAAGCGTAAAATAACCCAACTAAACGTCGTTTAATTGAAATGTTGAGTGTTGTATGGCCATTCCTAATATTGGTTTTAATCACCATAAAACTAATCAGGCAGAACTTGAGATCATTGAACTGTCTAATTTGTATACTCGCTCTATGATAGGACATGATCCTCAAGTCCCGCATCGCGTGTCATTTTTTATGCTGGTTTATATTGAACTTGGTGAGGGCGAACATATGGTCGATTTTAACCATTATCGCTTTGGGCCGGGTTCATTGATTTTTGTGCAGCGCGAACAAGTGCATAGCTTTGATTTTTCGGGGCAACCTCAAGGTAAGGTAATACTGTTTACCCAGGCTTTCTTAGATAAAGTGCATGCCAATATGCGCTTACCTAACTACACGCCTACACATTTAAATCAGCAGCATAACCCTATATTGCAGTTAGACAGCACTCACCATGCACGCAGTCATATTTTAATTGATCAAATTCAAACTGAAATAAACACACCGGCCTCAGAACCGCTTATTGTCATGTATTTATTTTCGGCTTTAGCCTTGTTATTGCATCGTTTACGTCCGGCATTAAGCCACGACAATTTATCGGCTGAACAAAGTAGCAAGTTGGCACGTTTTTTCAGTTTAATGCAGCAGCATGTACAACAAGTGCGCGATGCTAATTGGTATGCAGGCAAAATCCATACAACCTATAAAACCCTCAATCAAATCTGCAAACTGGCTACAGGCTTAACCGCCAAACAGATGATAGATGCCTACACCATTGTTGAAATAAAGCGTCGCCTTGTGGTGAGCAAAAACACGACTCAACAATTAGCCAATGATTTTGGCTTTGAAGACAGCAGTAACTTTGTTAAATACTTTAAAAATCAAACCGAACTGACCCCAAGCCAATTTATAAAACACCATTTGTCTTAAAAGGTTCGACTTTGACCATTTTAAGGCTCATTTACACTCTACTGACAAACTGGTGAGCCTTATAAACTGTCCTCATTGAAACCAGAGGACTTATCCATGAATACCATTACTAACAAAATCATCGCAGTTAACAGCATTTCAGCAGCGCGTAAATCTATTATCAGTGCACTTGTTACGAGTGTACTATTGGGTGGAGCTTTAGTGTCTGGCAACAGCGTTGCCGCAACCGAAAAATCACAAGCTGAAATAAGCTATAAGCAACAAGTGGTAGAGTTAGTCAGCAGTATTGAAACGGGCGACCCAGCGCCGATTGGTTATATCAACCCTAGCAAATACATTCAGCATAACTTAGGGGTTGCTGATGGCTTAGCTGGGTTTGGTGCGGTAATACAGCAGTTACCTAAAGGCAGCGCAAAAGCTCAGGTTAAGCGTGCATTCCAAGACGGTAACTTTGTGGTTACGCACACCGAATATAACTTTTTTGGCCCAAAAGCAGGCTTTGATATTTTCCGCTTTGAAGACGGTAAAATTGTTGAACATTGGGATAACCTACAAACCATCGCCGCTGCAAATCCAAGTGGTCATAGCCAGTTTGACGGTGCAACAGCAGTGACGGATTTGGACAAAACCGAGCAAAATAAAACCTTAGTGGCCGATTTTGTAAACACCATTTTGATCAAAGGTGATATGGCCAAAATAGGTCAATTTATTGGTAGCGAAGATACCGATTATATTCAGCATAACCCGAATATTGGCGACGGCTTAAGTGGCCTAGGCAAAGCCTTAGGCGAGCTCACTAAAATGGACATGCCAATGGTAGTAAAAAACAACCATAAAATACTTGGCGAAGGTAACTTTGTGTTGTCGATTAGCGAAGGCACATTCATGCAGCAACATGTGGCATTTTATGATTTGTTCCGTGTTGAAAATAACATGATTGTGGAACATTGGGACACCATTGAAACCATTCCGGCTCAAACGGACTGGAAAAACAGTAACGGTAAATTTGGTTTTTAATCGCCAATGAGTTGTGTACTGCATTTTATAAAACACAGACCGTTTTTAGCTGCCTGTGTTTTTTTATGCGCATTGTTTATGGCGTCAATAATTGCCTTAACGAATGCCTAAATTGCTTAAACATTGGCTCCAGGCTATAGCGATGATGCTGAATCACATCAACATTGGCATGCCAGCCCATATCGTTAAACTCGCTGGGCAATAATACCAGTTGGCCATTGTTAACATATTCATTGGCAATATGATTGGGCAGTAAACACCAACCATTGCCCTGTAATGTCAGTTCAAGTAACACATAATAGTTGTCTGCGTACCAAATGTCTGGGCTTAAGGCGAGTTGAAAGTCACTCGATTTGTTATTACGCGAGCGCATTAGCAATTGCCTATGCAGCTTAAGGTTGGCCAGATTATTGACTTGTTGTTGAGCTAGCGGGTGAGCGCTCGCAACATAAATATCAAACTTAATCGAACCAATGGATTCATAATCAATGTGAGAAGGCAGTGACAACTCACTAAAAATAATTCCTGTTACGGCTCTATCTGTGTCAATCAAGTCGACAATATCAATACTCGATGCGGTAAAAAATTCCAGTGTGGTATTGGGAAAGTCGATTTCTAGTTGATTAACCATACTGGAGAGTTTATGAAAGGGAATGCCTTCATCTAAACCAATGGTGAGCTCAGAAATAAACGGTTTATCAAGATGTTGGGCGCAAGAACGTAAGCGTTGATGTTGCGCTAATAACACTTGCGCATGAGATAAAAGCTTTTCACCTGCCTGTGTTAATAGCGGGTAACGGCCGCTGCGGTCAAATAACGCAGCATTGCAGTCTATTTCAAGGTTGATGACATGTTGGCTCACCACAGATTGCGCTTTATTAAGTGAACGCGCCGCCGCTGAAAACGAGCCAGTTTTTGCTGTCGCTTCAAACGCCTCAAGTTGATCAATGCTATACATATCGCTTTTCCAGATAGTATCTAACTATTAAGTATCCTTATATTGGATGAGAATAGCTCAAACGTCATCAATAATGGAGTTCAGTATGCAAACAAAAGAGAGAATATTTCACGCAGTGTCTTTTGAAGTATTGGCTGCAGCCATCATTGTCCCTGTGAGTGCAGTATTAATGGAGAAGAGCACTACAGATATGTTGGTGGTCAGTATTGGTTTGTCACTTCTTGCTGTTATGTGGAACTATGTCTACAACATCTGGTTCGACAAATTATTTGGCAGTGACAGAGTGACGCGTAATTTATCAACTCGTATCGTTCATGCTACGGGTTTTGAAGGCGGCTTGTTAGTGGTAACCCTGCCATTGGTATCCTGGTATTTAAGTTTAAACCTTATCGATACCTTGATGCTGGAAGGTGGCGTGTTATTGTTTTTCTTTATTTATACCGGTGTGTTTAATTGGGCCTACGATATTTATCAACCTTACCAGCGCTGGTTTGGTAAAACCTTAGGCATTAACTAAACGCATCGTAGTTAGGTCGTTATCGACGACAAATAATGGATAGTTTTATATGAGAGTCATGGTTACTGTGGCATCATCAAGGGGTTATTCATTTCTGTAGGGTGCCAAGCGTAATGCATTATCGTCTAAGTGTATTGTTACTTTCTATGTTCGTCTTGATGTTCCCAATTCACTTTGCGCGCGCTAACACTTTAGCGCCGTTTACCAGCGACGGTTGCAGTGTATTTCCTGATGGCACCTTTGAACAGGGTGAATTATGGCTTGGTTGCTGTCAAAAACACGACTTTGATTACTGGAAAGGCGGCACGTTTGATGAGCGACTGGCTTCAGATAAAGCGTTGCGAGTATGTGTTGCTAAAGTCGGCCAGCCACAAATTGCCTTATTGATGTTAGCTGGGGTGAGGGTGGGCGGTACACCGTACTTGCCTACTCAATTTAGGTGGGGCTATGGCTGGCCTTATCCAAGAGATTATGGCGCATTAACTGCCGATGAACTCAAACAAGTCGAGTTATTATCGACAAACACATTAATCCGCACGATCTCACAAAAATAGATTAAAAATTGTAAATTTAACCGTTTTTTTGATTTTTAGATGATCTATTATCGACACAGTGAAGTATAAATAAGCAGATTTAGACAATATTGCGCTAAAGGCGACAGAGATCACTATTTCGCTTGCAGTATGCGTTGTATTGTCTTGTTGATTAATTCATCAAAATAAGGAGTTAACATGACAGAGATCGATATTGGTATCAAAAAAGATGACCGTCTTAAAATCGCAGAAGGCCTAAAAAGTTTATTGGCCGATTCATACACACTTTATTTGCAAACTCATAACTTCCATTGGAACGTTACCGGTGTACAGTTCCGCGAATTACACCTGATGTTTGAAGAGCATTACACTGAGCTTGCGACCGCAGTAGATGATATTGCCGAACGCATTCGTACTCTAGATGTTGCTGCGCCTGGGACTTATAAAGAGTTTGCTCGTTTGAGTTCAATTAAAGAGGTTGAAGGTGTACCTTCTTCTGGAGAGATGGTTGAGTTACTGATAAAAGGCCATGAGCAAGTGGTAAGAACGTCACGCGAAGTACTTAAGTTAGCCCAAGCTGCTGATGATGAGTCAACTGCATCACTTGTGTCTGATCGTATGGTTATCCATGAAAAAACCGCATGGATGTTACGCGCAACCCGCAAGTAACTTAACCTCAATTCAGATTAATAATATTAAAATGAATACAGAACCGTTGGCTTACCGCCAACGGTTTTTATTTGCCGCTAGAAAAAGTTAATCAAACCCGTTAATGTAGGTTTTTTATTTTATGATGATGCTGCCGTGACCGACAACACACACCTTACTGAACTTGCTAAACACTTATTTGCACAACGAAATAACGTCAACCCAAACGCCCATTTTGGCGCTTTTACTGCACAAAATATTGACCAGGCCATCACTGTTCAACAAAAAATGGCTGAGTTAAATGGTCATATTTCCGGCTGGAAATGCCTTGTTCCGCAAGCAAACGATCAACTTATTGTGGCACCGATTTTACAAGCCGCTGAGCGGGGTCAACAGTGTAGCATTATCCCAACGATAAAAGATGAGCAGGCTTTAGCACTTATTGAGCCAGAAATTGCTTTCATCTTAGGCGAGGATATTGAGCCTTATCGACACTATAGTCATCAAGAGATTGACAGTGCTATCAATGCGACGCATATGGCATTAGAGTTAATTCAAAATCGTTTTAGCCGCGACAGTCAACCAAGCTATTTGCAAAAATTGGCTGACGGTTTAAGTAACCAGGGTGTGTATATTGGCCCACAAATTCCTAAATCGGTCGCTTATCAAGCAAGCCATGTTGATGTTGTGGTAACTGCAAATAATCAACAGCAGTCTTTTAACGGTAAGCATCCGTGTGAATTGCCGCAATTACCTGTGTATTGGATGATTAACTACTTAGCACAAAAGGGCGTAAAACTCAGTGCAGGGCAGGCGATTATTACCGGTTCCTATTGCGGAGTGGTTAACGTGCCGATGGCGACAGAAGTCAGTATTGAATATAAAAACATTGACCAATTTAGCGTCAGCTTTATAAATGCATTTTAGGCTGTAGGCGTGGTTATAGATGAAAAAAAAGCGCCTGAGGCGCTTTTTTTATTGTGTTTCTAATTGAGTAAAAAACTCTTCAAGTTGTTGGCTGACCGTGTCGGTATCGCCAGTGGCTTTTAAATACGAACGTAAGCCAATAATGTGAACCTGGAGTTTTTTAGCAATTTTTTGTTTATCAAATTCTGCCGACAAATCACCTTGCTGTTGCGCTTGCTCAACAATATTCGCAAAACGGTTTTCAACCTGAGTGAGTAGGTTTTTTGCGATATCGAGCGTTTCTTGATGCGATTCATCAAGTTCTGCAAGCGTGCGCATCACCATGCATAATTCACTGGGTACTTGTGCACTACACGGCACAATTAAGCCGCGAAGATACTGCTTTAACCCATCCCAAGCGTGGTCATGTTGGGCTAATTGCTCATTAAGTACATCTGTTGATGTTTGAGCATAATGAATTAATGTTTGATGAAACAAATCGGCTTTGCTACCGAATGCGGCATAAATACTACCAGGTCGCATGTCCATGGTAGTTTGAATTTCACGCGTAGACGTAGCCAAAAAACCTTTTTGCCAAAATAGGTTTTTTGCTTTTTCAAGTACATCGTCGCGATCAAATTTTGAAATATTAGCCATGAGCCCCTCTTTAGTTATTACTCTATTTTACGATATCGCATAGAGGTAAGGCCAGTGTATTGCATTAATTTTTAATCACAAATGAGTATATACCCAAACAACCTGAAGATGCTCGATTTCAGCAAGAATTTACACGCGTTTAAGCAAGGCATTGATTGCGGGTAATGGTCATTCCCTTTCCAAAATCAATAACGCAGCATAAATGCGTGTAAAACTTGCCCTTTGGGAGTTTCACCGTGTTCCCCTGATTGTTAAATCAAGAGCGTTGTTGCGCTAATTTATAAGGTACCTACATTACCGCATTAACGCGCCTAGTATTGAAAACACGGTGAAGCTCTGAAACACGGATCTTCAAGTTGATTGGGTATATTCCATGTTTATTAGGCTTTAATTGCTTATAAAAACACGTGAACTCGTGTGGTGACTCAACGTCATGTTTTTAGCGACCTATCTTTGAATTAGTATTTACAGTATTACGACCATACACCGTCTTCAGTTTTACCTTGGATTTTTACATCGGCCAGTTTGAACTCTGGTTTGTTAGTGGCTTTAAGTTTGACTTGATAGTCGCGGGTTAAATTAACAATGGTTGGAGTTAACAGCATCAATGCACTGATATTGACCACCGTCATTAAGCCCAGTGCCATGTCGGCCATGTTCCACACTTCTTTTAAGCTGGCGTTTGCGCCCCAATACACCATGGCTAAATACAACAGAGTGTAACCAGTACGGCCATAAATATTATCAAGCTTAAACAGGTGTAAGTTACTCTCGGCATAAGCGTAATTGGCCACCACAGAGGTAAAAGAGAATAGGGTGATAATAATGGCCACAAACATATCGCCGCTCATGCCCATGTGATGAGTCATGGCATTTTGAGTAATACGGATGCCCTCCATTTCGCTGCCGATATTACCTTGCGCCAGTAAAATCACAATGGCGGTACAGCTACATAACACCATAGTGTCGATAAACACCCCGAGCATTTGCACGTAACCTTGCGCAACCGGATGGTTAGGCACAGGCGTTGCACCTGCCGCCGCATGCGGTACGCTACCGGCACCGGCTTCGTTTGAATATAAACCACGCTGAATACCGTTTTTAATTGCCGCGCCTAATGCACCAGCGCCAGCTTCAGTTAAGCCAAAGGCCGAGTTAAAGATATCCATTAGCACAGCGGGTACTTGCTGAATATTGATTAAGGTCACCGATACTGCTGCCAAAATAAAGGCAAGGCCCATAAACGGCACAATTAATTCTGCAAAGCGGGCGATACTTCGCAGGCCACCCATCACAATAATGCCGGCAAAAAAGGTGATAACAGCACCTGAGTACACGCTGGAGATCTCGAAGGTGTGATTAAGGGCATCGGTGATGGTGTTAGCTTGCATGGCGCTAAAACTAATGCCGTAACCTAAAAATAAACACAGCGCGAACAACACGGCAAGCCAGGGTTTATTTAACCCCGCGCGAATGTAGTAGGCGGGTCCGCCGCGGTATTCTTTATGATCGTCTCTGACTTTATACAGCTGGCCTAAAATACTTTCGGCAAACCCGGTAGCCATACCGAGCAGTGCAATCACCCACATCCAAAACACGGCGCCACTGCCGCCAAGAGATATCGCCATGGCAACGCCAGCTAAGTTACCGGTACCTACCCGGGCTGATAACCCAGTACACAAAGCTTGATAAGAACTGATCCCTGACTTATCGCCCTGGGTACTGCCTTTCATGACTTTGAACATATAAGCAAAGTGGCGCAGTTGAATAAAGCGTAACCTCAATGAAAACCATACACCTGCAAATACTAATATGTAGATCAGTATTTGGTATTCGCCCCATAAAACATTATTAGCGAATGACACAATTTCATTAATCATTGAACAAATCCCTGGTTTATCTCATTGTTTGAGTTTTTTTATTAGCCGTCTTAAGCTGTCTGACGTTAATGTCGCCAGTCAATGTACTCAAAAGTGGGTAAGCATTTTTTGTCGGTAACCGCTTCATAAATAGACTGAAATAGAATTAAGTCAAACAACTCGGTAGAATGGTTATGCAATTAAAATACATTAATAACACCAAAAGCTTTGGATTTGAAGCATCGTTAACAACATATATACCCAATCAACCTGAAGATGTTCGATTTCTGCAAGAATTTACACGCGTTTAGGCAAGGCATTGATTGCGGGTAATGGTCGTTCCCTTTCCTAATCGATAAAAAAATCACCTAGCGGTTCATTTCAAGGTAGGCTTGTGGGGAGGCGGCAATATCGATTGGTTTTTTCGGATAATATTTACGCAATTGATAAGTGTCGTTAGGTTGATTATTGTTTGCTGTGAGATTATAGGGTTGCGTCAATAAGTTAGGATGATAAATATGGCAAATCTGAATCTGCCTTTTAGTGCAAATCAACAACAATTAGCACTGTTACGATTGGTTAACTGGGGCCTAAAAATAGGCCTTATTGTGTTTACGGCTGATTTATTTGGCTTAACCACACCGCCAATAACCTTAAGTTATGTATTGATTATCGAAGCGTGTTATGTGGGGTTTAGTTATCGATTTCATCGCCTGAGTATCGACAATCATGGTTTATTGTTTTTAACCTTACTGCTGGACACCTTATTTTGGTCCACCTGGTTGTATTTTACCGGCGGTGCCACCAATGCGTTTGTTTCATTATTACTGCTGCCGATAGCCATTTCAGCAATTACTTTACCTGGGTGGGCGCCCTGGTCGTTAACAGCGTTGTCTACCGCGTTTTATAGTTTGATGATTATCAATATTCCTGATCATAGCGTTGATGATACAGCTAACACTGCCGCAGATATGCATGCAGGCCATGATATGAGCCAAATGGCAATGGACATGCCTGCCAATCCCAATATGAGTCACAGCATGAATATGAGCATGGACATGAGCTCACATTATTTAGGCATGTGGTTCAATTTTGTTATTTCAGCGTTAGTGCTGACCATTACCGTGGGCTTTATTGCTAAACGTATTCGGCAAAAAAATGTTGAGTTACGCTATTTACGTGAAGCGCAATTAAGGCAAGAAAAGATCCTTGCGTTAGGTACCGCATCAGCACAAATGGCGCACCAACTCGCCACGCCATTGGCAACGTTACGCTTATTAGTCGATGAAATATCAGACACAGCCGAAGATGCCGAGCAAACTGAATTACTGGCTGATATGGAGCAAGCACTCAACCGCTGTGAAGTGACCTTAAGCGACTTACGCTTAGCGACTGAGTCCATTCGCGAGCAAAAACAGTTGCAACAATCGGTTGCTAAGCTGGTGGCCTTGCTGTCAGAGCAGGTCAGTTTATTAATGCCCGAAACGCAAATAAGCCTACATATTTCACCAGAGGCAGAAACCGCCATTTTGCATACCGACATGAGTTTACTGCCGGCGTTATTGGCGCTCGTTCAAAATGGCGCCCAGGCTAGTGAAGACAATCAACAAGGTGCCAAAGTCGACATTAATATCAGCGTATCGTCATCTCGTTCGCCATCTACTCAGATAATGCCTCAAGAGATCAACATTATGATTCGCGACTATGGCGTGGGTATTGCGACACATTTATTATCCACATTAGGCAGTAATATGGTTAGCAGTCCTAAAGGCTTGGGGATTGCGGTATTATTAAGCCACACCAGTTTTGAGCGTTTAGGCGGTAAGTTATACCTTAAAGCGCATCCTCAGGGCGGCACAGAAGCCATCGTGACTTTACCATTAGCAGCCAAAGCGGATCACACAAAGGTTTAACGGTTATCGCTAAGGGGACATTGGGACGTAGATGAATAAATTACTTATAATTGAAGATGATAGCGCGTTATCGACTATTTTAGCGCGTCGTCTTACTCGGCACGGTTTTGAATGTAAAACCTGTGACAATGCCAGCGACAGCTTACTAATGGCCAGACAATTTATGCCAACGCACATTGTACTCGACATGAAGCTGGCACAAAGTAATGGTTTGTCGTTAATTAAACCGTTAAGGCTGCAATTGCCCCATGTGTATATGGTATTGCTTACCGGCTTTGCCAGCATTGCCACTGCAGTAGAAGCGATACGTTTAGGCGCAGATAACTATCTTGCTAAACCTGTCGACACCCAAACCCTGCTCAATGCGCTACATTCATCCAGCACGACTTTTAGTGCAGAACCCGATGAATTTGAAGCCATTACTGAACAGCCCCTCAACCCCAAACGCTTAGAGTGGGAGCACATTCAACAAGTGCTCGCCAATAATAATGGCAACGTATCAGAAACCGCCCGCCAACTCGGCATGCACCGTCGCACTTTGCAGCGCAAGTTATTAAAAAAGCCCACGGCAGATAATCGATAGTTTTTAATTTTTTGTTGAGTGGGTTAGATAGGCCTACGTTTTAATCAACATTGGCCGTAAATGACCTATCTATCCAACTATGTAAACTGTTTTATAATCAACCTTGAAGCTTATTCTTCTTGGCTAAAAGCTCGTTTCTGACAATTTCAGCACCGGCAGTTAAGGCGTTAATTTTGTCTGTGGCTACTTGATGCGATAACGGCGCCATGCCGCAATTGGTGCAAGGGTAGAGCTTGTCTGCATCAACAAATTGCAGGGCTTTGCGTAACGTGTCTGCCACTTCCTCTGGTGTTTCTATGGTATTGCTTGCCACGTCAATCGCGCCAACCATGACTTTTTTACCGCGAATGAGTTCAAGCAGTTCTATTGGCACATGAGAGTTGTGGCATTCGAGTGAGATGATATCGATACTCGATTGTTGCAGTTTAGGAAACGCTTGCTCATATTGACGCCACTCTGATCCTAAGGATTTTTTCCAGTCGGTATTGGCTTTTATGCCATAGCCATAACATATATGTACCGCTGTTTCGCATTTAAGGCCTTCTATGGCTCGTTCTAAACATGCAATGCCCCAATCATTCACCTCATCAAAAAACACGTTAAATGCTGGTTCATCAAATTGAATAATATCCACTCCCGCAGCCTCTAATTCTCTGGCTTCTTGATTGAGTATTTTGGCAAATTCCCAGGCAAGTTTTTCGCGACTTTTGTAATGGTCATCAAAAAGTGTATCTATCATGGTCATGGGGCCAGGTAGCGCCCATTTAATTGGTTGTGTGGTTTGCTGGCGTAAAAACTTGGCGTCTTCAACAAAGACTGACTTTTGCCGACTCACAGGCCCCACAACGGTAGGGACGCTGGCATCATAGCGATCACGAATTTTAACGGTTTTACGTTTTTGAAAATCAACACCGTTGAGGTGTTCAATAAAGGTGGTGACAAAGTGTTGCCGTGTTTGCTCGCCATCGCTAACAATATTTATGCCTGCTTGCTGTTGGTCGTGTAATGACAAACGCAGCGCATCTTGTTTGCCAACAACTAACTCGTCACCTTGTAATTTCCAGGGGGACCACAGTGTTTCAGGTTCGGCCAGCCATAAAGGTTTAGGCAAACTGCCAGCTGTTGAAGTCGGTAATAGTGTGTTTTTAAGGTGTGTTTTCATAGTATTAATGCCATCAATTGGGGTTAACGGTTAACCTGGGTTATTAAGCCTAGCGATTACGCATAATGAGCAGTCCATTGCTCAAGCACTGCCTGGTAGGGCTTAATGAAGTGCTCCGCTGCAAATTTGCCTTGCGCACTTGCCAGTTGGCTACGTTCGGCGCGATCGTAAACAATCTGAGTGAGTGAATGATCGAGGTTATTTAAGTTCGGTTGATAGCATTTGCCTGCCACGGCATTAGCATTATAAATCTCAGGTCGGTAGATTTTTTGAAAGGTGCCCATGGTGCTAATGGTACTTATTAGCTCAAGGTGGCTGTAGTCATTGAGTAAATCACCCACAAAATAAAACGCGAGCGGCGCAACACTATTGGGCGGCATAAAGTAGCGTACCTGTAACCCCATTTTTTGGAAATATTGCTCAGTTAACGACGACTCATTGGGCAGGTATTCAACCCCTAATACCGGATGCTGATTTTCAGTGCGTTGATAGGTTTTGTTATCGGAAACACTGAGGCAGATAACCGGTGGCTTAGCAAAGTGCTGTTTGTAAACATCTGAATTCACAAAAGACTTAAATAGCTTGCCATGCAGTTCGCCAAAGTCAGTTGGAATACTAAATTGCGCTTGGTCTTTGTTATGTTCTGGCAGTAAGACGCTAAAGTCGTAATCGCGTAAATAAGATGAAAAGTTATTACCAACAATACCGTCAATGCGTTTGTTGGTTTTGCTATCCACAATGGTGGTTTTCAAGATTTCAATCGACGGGAAGGCTTGGCCACTGCCTGCTATATCGATATTGACCGAAATGATTTCAAGTTCGACTGTATAACGATTGCCTCTAGGGTTATCCCAATGCGCTAAGGCATTAAAACTATTGTCTATCATTGTTAACGCGTTGCGTAAGTTGGCCTGACGATAGCTTCCACGGGCTAAATTGGCAAAGTTGGTGGTGATCCGCGTTGTGTCTGAGGGATGATAGTTTTCATCAAGACAAATGCTATTAACGGTAAAGGTAAATTGTTTATTCATGATGTTGTGGTTCCCATTTTTCTGCTCTCAAACCCGAATTGATGCGTTACTCATTGCGCTGACTGCTAAGTCAGTAGAGCTCAGCACTTTTTCAAACTGACGGCTTGAGTAACAGCTTAATATCAAATCTAAATAAGCTTGTTTGCTAAGCGATGAGTTATTTATACGTGGTTTGGCACTTCAACAAAAACGGGTTTATTTCACCTGCAACATGAGCGCAATTCATCATCAGTAAACAGTGTGATTAGCTTAGGCAGTCGCCTGAAGTTAACATTGGTTGTTAGCGACTTTTTCGTCCTCCCGGCAATGCTTTTGAGCCGGGAACCAGGTGTTTACGTTGTACTTTTGTCGTTTATGGACCGCGGCCGCTAACGTCGCTTTGCCCACACCATAACAAGAGTGGCCAATGAAAGTTGGTCACTAATTTAGATGCTATCTAGTTCATTTTTGGACGGAAAGTGTTAAAAAATTTAATGCAGACTAAATGATAGTGCTAGGTAACGATACTCAATGTAATCACTTCTATGACACGTGGTAAACCCATCCCTGGGCCCTCTGCGAAAACATCCCTGTTTTCGAAGGTCATAGCTGCGATGACTTCCGCCGTATAGTTATCTTCGATTTAACCTTAGTTTGTAATTGAACGATCTAATGCATTTCTGGACATAAATTAGCTTGTAGGACAAGTATTGAACTGTTTCTATCCCTACTAAATTCATAACCAGAAAGTGAGTTAGGTCATTTCTTTAAAGAGAGTAAATGAACCGCCCTCGGCAATATCACCTGCGTTGCTCTACCCGAAGGGAATGCCATGTTGATGCCTGGAGTCTCATTGGCCATTCTGCCGTGTGCAGAGCTGCATGCAGGGTGGTATGGAGGCTAGATACCTCCGGCTAGCCGATTAGTTTTAAAATAACTGACCAAGCATGGTTAATTGTTACAACCATATTGAAATCTCTTTTCAGGGGAAAATCGATTTCTTTTATAACGAAATTCACACTTTAGTCCTGCTACATTCCATTTCCAGGTGTAGTCACCTTCATTAAACCTATTCTCAGGGGGGCCAAAGCCTCTACTTGATAATATGCTAATAATCTTGCTATCACTTAGATCCAAAAAAGGATGTGAATTAGCATCATCGTTATATACTGCTTTCCTCACAAAAAATAATTTATAGTCTTTGGATACAGAAAATAGATATTCTAAGCTTTCATCCGTTAATAATAATTTTTCCAAATTAACATCAGGTTCATTAACTAATTTTTTGATATCAATTCCATGAAAACTACTTTTTTGAACTCCAGAAAGAACCTGACTAAATTTATCAAATTTTAATGATTCTAAGTAGTGCTCGATGCTTTTGGAATCATAACCTTGAAGTGGTTCTATTTTTTCATTAACAGAAGCTAAATTAGAAACATCATTAGGTTGAGGCTCCCTTTTATTTAATTTCTCTTCCGTGCCTGAATCAGTTAAGCAAGGCATATCACTATATGTGACTTTACCGCTTGAATCTTTACATTTAAAAATATCTGACGCTGTCCCTAAAAATGAAATAGAACATAGCCCAATTATTAGAAGTTTTCTCATACGTATCCTTTAAAACTAGCGCTCGCTTAAGGGGTGCAAAACGTAGCGGCTATTTGGTTAAACTTGGGCGAAGCACCAAAACAAATTGCCGTGTAGTTTTGGTGTCCCAGTGAGCTTGCGAGCGACTTGATGCGCTTGTATACGCCAAGCATGGGCATGAACTAATAAGGTGAAAGTCCTCTGTAGGAAGGTCACAGGTAAGCCCGTTACTCTTATCAATTAGAGAATAACATCCTGTTATTAAACGTTAACTACTAGCGAATGGCAAGGGCTTAATCGCGATGTTTGGTCTGGAGGAGGCCACTAGCCTTTTTATGATAAAGAATGCGAGCCGATGAACAAGAACATCATATGAGGCATAGGCTAGGAATGAGTTGGTAAGGGTAGCCCCGCGAAGCATGGGTACAAGACGACGAATCAAAATAAACATGCTCCCCATTTTTAAGCAGCTGTTGCTTGTGAGAGGGCTAACCCCACAAAGTGTTTTGGGTATCACAAGTTAAGGCTCTGGCGTAGCTCTACTCTTGTTTTAAGTGATGACCAGGGACACAGAAAAAATATTGAGTAATGCCAAGCTCAAATAAACAGTTAATAAAATAGGATTATATTCACTAAGAGATGGATGGGTCGCAGTTCATTATTGTAATAAATAGCTAACCAAAAAGTGAGTTAGGCCATTTCTTTAAAGTGTTCAAGAAATGGGTGGCATCGTTTTTGCCAGGTTGAAGATACCGGTCGGATTATTCGAGAAGATAAGCGTGGCGCTATTAGCTCAAGCAGTCAGGACATTCTGAATCGATTAAACATCCCCGCCGAGAATTGGCTTAAAATCACCACTGAGTTTGGTGCATTATTTAAAGGTGCTGTCGGCGCCTTACCTGCGTTAACCGAATACTGTGAGCATTTAGACCGAAAACGACGACAAGGCGCGGCAAATTGTCATCGCTGGCTGTGCGCTTAAGCATTAATTATTGAAAAACCACTATCTTCCTTACAATTGATTGATATCAAGATTTTCTGCTGTGTTGAATTTCTTAGATGACCATAAATCACTCATTTAACGATAATATTTTAGCCATATCGATAACAATTGATGAGTTGAACACATCGACCGTAACCCTCGCCAAAGCCATGAAAACGAGTTATGTTATTTGTTCAAGAAATGGGTGGCATCGTTTTTTCGGTGGCATCGTTTTTTCCGGTTACATGCTGAGCTCATAGTGGCTACTCAGCTGGTTAATTTGATCTTGGTGCTTGTTTAGAAGTGGACTTATCAACATTGCTTCCGTACCACCTTTTTGTAGAGTAGAAACAACCTCACTAGGATCACTATATTTGTACAGGAACGGCAAACCATGCTCTTTAAAGTATTCATGAATCCCAAGCGCTGATGATGTAGCTTCTGCACTATTGGAAATCTGAAATCGATGCTGCCCAATTCCTTCGATATTCCCTAGCTCTGCGCCCACAATACAAATTCTCTCGTTTCCTGCTTTGAACTCTACTGCAACATTACCTACTGCATCAAAGTCATTTATGTGATTTATGCAACTTATATGAAGATACCAATTAACATCACCTTCATTTTTCTTGAAGTGACGTTGACTCTTAACAAACTTCCAGTCAGTTAAAAGAATCTTCAGCTCTTCGATAAATACATTTTGTAGATCAGATACTTTCATGGCATGTAACAGCTTATTGAACGGCAAAGTAAATTTAAAGTCGGCCGTTCAAGTTATTGATTAATAACATCCTACATTTACTATCTTCTTGATGTAAAGCCGTTTTATTTAACTCTACTGACAAATAAAAGCGGGCTTGCGCATTAAAAGTGGACTCAAGATGCTGCAATAAATAAAAATTAATTTATTTCAATGTGTTACAAAATAATCAAATTATTTATCGTACTACTTTAGTTTACTTGTTAGCCGGTTTGTCTTAAAAACACGCCAAACACCATTACAACTGTTTTTGTTTACATTACACACAACATAAAGGTAGGGATTATGGCTCACACAGGATACTGATCCGATATTTTTAAGTCAGTTAAGATGTGCTGTTAGACGCTAGGCGTAGCGCCACGACGTGAGTGGCCGCAGGCCATGAATACAAAACGACCAAACAATAAAAACAAACACCTAGATCCCGTCTAAAAAGCATTGCCGGGACGACGAGAAAACAGCTAACAAGCTTTTATCCAAAAATGAGCTAGATGCCTCAGCTTGAAATGCCTAAATTCAACTCTGAACTTGAGGCCGTTGAAGAAAATGTTGCCACTGGTTCATATTTGAAACAAACTACGCGGCAACAATGAGTTACGAATATTTCTTGCAACAGTTCAAATTCAACTTTGAACTTGAGGCCGTTGAAGAAAATGACGTGAGCTGGCCATGGACGGCCAGCTAGCTTTAGAGGGGAAGGGACGCCCCATCTGAAGCGTTAGCATTTTCGAATAAGGCTGAAGAATACTCAGACGAAGTTAAAAGCTGGATTTGACCACGTCGCGAAATTATCGCTTTTCAGATAATTTTGATGTGGCGGCTGGGAGATCCAAGAGGGAACAGCCGTTGGTTTCCTCTTGGTCTGGTGTGGGCGAAGCGCCACGACGTTAGTGGCCGCAGGCCATATGTACAAAACAAAAACAACAAACACCTGGATCCCGGCTAAAAAGCATTGCCGGGACGACGAGAAAGCAGCTAACAAGCTTCTATCCAAAAATGAGTTAGATGCCTCAGCTTGAAATGCCTAAATTCAACTCTGAACTTGAGGCCGTTGAAGACTTTTTACAAGTGAATACGTGAACTGGCATAAGTACAAAAGTACAAAACAAACACCTGGATCCCGTCTAAAAAGCATTGCCGGGACGACGAGAAAGCAGCTATAAAGCTTCTATCTAAAAATGAGTTAGATGCCCAGCTTGAAATACCTACATTCAACTCTGAACTTGAGGCCGTTGAAGACTCTTTACAAAAGAATACGTGAGCTGACCAACGCATGCACCTCACTAAACAACTCTTTAAAACTTGCTGATAAGACAAACATTAACAGCTTCATCATGGTGGTTTGCGAGCCGACCGTCCGACCCATGGACGGGTCGGTCGAGCTACATGGATGCACTAGCGCGTGTCGGTAAGTGAATGCCATGTTGAAGCCAAATAAAACCTTACCGCTATATGTTTTGCAATGGGTGAAGCGCCACGACGTGAGTGTTTGTAGGCCATAAGTACAAAAGCACAAAGCTAACACCTGGATCCCGGCTCAAAAGCATTGCCGGGACGACGACTAATGAAACACCTGGATCCCAAACTTAAGAATTAGAGTAACATTTAATCCAACTTTGGAGTCAGTGAAGTGCCACAACGCTAGTGGTCGTAGGCCATAAGTACAACGTATAAAAAAACACCTTATCCCTATGACAAATTATCAATTTTACAGATGTAGCAAAGTCTGCTTTTCATTAGTACAAGCTGTCGTTACCATAGGTTTGGTTTCTCTCAGGCTCTTTTAAATATCGCAGCGCAGGCCTTCGATATGCTGAAAAGTTCCGTTGCAGAACTTGAACAAATCGACTCATCGTCGATACGATGAGTCATCCAGTGGTGAACAAACCTTCTACTCAATCAACCAGGTATCCCTATGACTAATCAACTGTCCCCGCAAAAAAACGCCACTGTCGAGACAGTGAAAGACCTTGCTAAATGGGCCAATTACTCGTTGATGAACACACTTAAACGCGATCCTGATGCCACATCTCATGGTGCTGATCATAGGCCTAGGCAAGTATTTTCGGGCCATTATGTTCCCGTTAATCCCACACCGATTGAACATCCTGAATATGTTGCCCACAGCAGTACTTTTTTTGATGAATTGGGTTTTGCTGACAGCATGGCACAGTCTGCTGATTTTATGCGCGTGTTCTCTGGTGATCTGTCTAATGTCCCTGAGCCAATGAGCAAGCTTGGTTGGGCATGTGGTTATGCATTATCGATTTATGGCACCGAATATATTCAGCAATGTCCGTTCCAAACCGGTAACGGGTATGGTGACGGCCGGGCGGTGTCTGTGCTTGAAGCCGTTATCAATGGCAAGCGTTGGGAGATGCAACTTAAAGGGGGCGGACGTACGCCATATTGCCGCGGTGCAGATGGCCGTGCGGTATTGCGCTCAAGTGTACGTGAGTTTTTAGCCCAGGAGCACATGCATGCGCTGGGTGTACCCACGTCTCGCTCGCTGAGTTTATATGTATCGAAAACCGAAACAGTGCAGCGTCCTTGGTACTCCGAAGGCTCGCGTGAGCAAGACCCCGATCGGATGATCACCGAAGCCGTGGCGATTTCCACTCGGGTTGCACCGTCATTTATTCGGGTAGGGCAGCTTGAGCTTTTTGGCCGCCGCGCCCGCAAACATGAACATCCGCAAGCGATGGCAGAGCTTGAACAGCTGGTGCTTCACTTAATTGATCGTGAATACGCCGATGTTATCGACCCGCAACTACCTTTGCGCGATAAAGTGCTGAAGCTCGCAAGTGAGTTCCGTAGCCGTTTAACGTCATTGGTGGCTAATTGGGTGCGTGTGGGTTATTGCCAAGGTAACTTTAATAGCGATAATTGCGCCGCCGGTGGCTTTACCCTGGATTACGGCCCATTTGGTTTTTGCGATGTGTTTAACCCACAATATCAACCGTGGACCGGCGGCGGGCAGCACTTTGCGTTTTTAAATCAAGACGCAGCCGCTGAACGTAACTACTTGATGTTTTGTACCGCATTAAGTCCATTGCTAGTAAATGAAGCCGATGGTGTAGATGGGCTTCAGCAATTGGTTAATGATTTTTCTACTGAGATGCAAACAAAAATGGAGCAGATGTGGGCGACTAAATTGGGGCTTAACCGCTTTAACGCGGCGCTATTTACTGAGCTTAGCACCCTGATGCAGCAAACCTCTGTTGATTACACAATGTTTTTCCGTGAACTCTCATCGTTGCCTGATGATATTGGGCCACTGACAAAAAGTTTTTACCGAGAGTTATCGCAAGGGCCGCAGGGGTTAGAGCAACGCTGGGTGGCGTGGTTAGCACAGTGGCATTCGCTGCTAAGCAGTGAGGCTAATAGCGATGACACTAGCGATGACATTAGCGTATTGACTCGCAGCCATGACGATATCGCCAAGCAGATGAAACAGGTTAACCCTAAGTACAGCTTGCGTGAATGGTTACTGGTGCCAGCATACCAACAAGCAAGCCAGGGTGATTATACCTTGCTGCGTGAACTGCAGGCTGTGATGACCGATCCTTATGCAGAGCAATCTCAAGAAGTAGAGGACACCTTTTATCGTCTTAAGGCATCTGAATATTTTGCTATCGGTGGATTGTCGCACTTGAGCTGCTCGTCATAAACTGTCTGATTTAACATCTGTGATGCTCAGTGCATTTTTGGGTTCTTCTCAAGCTAGCTGAGACTCGATAGTGTGATTGCCATTAGCTTAAAATGGCTAAATGTTAATATTTAGCCATTAACGGCTAATTAAATCGGTAAGGCTTGTGCGCTTAATCGCTATTAGCCAAAAAAGGCTAAATTTGCATTATTAGCCTAAAGTGGCTAAATTGGTATCAGTCTGCAAACAAAGGAGCCTTGTGTGGAGTCTACTTATAAACCGATAGCGGTGATTGTTGGCGATGTTGTTGACTCAACCAAGCTTACATCAGCCCAGTTTGAGCAACTACTTGAACGCATTAAAAAAATACAGACATGGATCAGCGAAGGGCATAGCGCCAATGCGCACAGTATTGAGCGCGGTGATGAGTTTCAGTCTGTAGTGCATGATATTGAAAATGCCTTGAGATACACCATTATCTATCGCATTGGCATTAAAGCGCTGGGTAAAGCCTTTGATAGCCGCATTAGTTTTGCCATTGCCGCGAATGCCGATTTACGTGAGTCGGTGTCGGAGTCGATGGGGCCTGCTTTTGTGCTTTCTGGCCGAGGGCTTAATGGCCTTAAAAATGACAGATTATTGTTTAGCTCCGATAGGATCACGCTCACAGAGTACTTTGACTTGCTGTTTAAATACCTTGATAAACAACTGACCGAGTTAACCGCGCGCCAATGCGAAGTCATGTTGCCCATGCTTCGCACCAATCAAGAATTGTCGATCAGTGAATTAGCAGAACAGCTTGATGTGGCGACAGCGACTGCCAGTAAGTCACTTAAAGCGTCAGGGTGGCCATTAATTAATGAGCTGAACAGTCGGTTTATCGACAAAGTTGCGGGGCTCAAGTATGTTTGATTTTTTCGGCGTGCTTATCCCATTTTTATTTATTCACATCATTTGTGACTTTTATCTTCAACCCGATAGCTGGGTTGAGGCTAAAAAAGCGCACACATACCGTTCACCTGAGTTATATTTTCACTCGCTGTTACATGGAGTAGGTTTAATACTGCCTGCAATGGTGTTAGGCATTGATTGGCGTTCAACGGTTTGCTTAGTTGTGATTGTTGCCGTGACGCATTTTGTGATTGATTTATGGAAAGTGACCACACCCAAGGGCGGTAAGTTAGCCTACTTTGTGATTGATCAGGCTTTGCATGTGTTGGTACTGGTAGCGATTGCGTTTCATGTCACCGATGGTGCATCGATTGAGGCCGTGTTAACGCATGAGCACTTTTCAGATGGGGTGTTAGTGGTGTTTGCTTACTTGCTTATCCTCAAGCCAACCTCAATTGTGATAGGTGCTGTGTTGGGTAAATATCCCATCGAAAACTCAGCGGAAGATACTAGCGTAAATGCAAACACTTCAGTAAATGTCGACACCATGGAGGCTAACGATGCTGCAGCTGATCCGGTTACAGCGGTTGCTAAAGTGACAACCGCTAGCCCTGTTAACGCTGGGGCTACAAATGTCAGCGGCTTGGTTGCCGGTGGCGAGTTGATTGGTTATCTGGAACGATTATTAATACTGACGTTTACGCTGGTTGGCAGCTATGCCGCGGTGGGGTTTGTATTAGCCGCCAAGTCGATATTCAGATTTGGTGAGTTAAATCAATCAGCCAACCGCAGCATGACTGAGTATGTATTGATTGGTTCGTTATTGTCGGTGGTGATCACCACTCTGATTGGGGCAGTAGTTTCATTGGGGTTAGGAATAAAACTGAAATAAATAACCTGATCACGGTGTTACTACCACAACAGAAAAAACCGCAAAAAAAAGCCTCTAAATCTATAGAGGCCTGATAATCTTATGCAGATTAAAAGCGATACCTATAATCAGCGTTTATCCCCATTCCCATAACAGATAGACGCTGAGTATAGTCACCAAGCATTGTGTAGACAGTTGATTATATTTAATTAAGCTTAATGTAATTTCAATCAAGTCATTCTTAATCAAAATTAAATTCAGCCATAAATACAAGCAAACAATGCCAAAGCGTTGTACCCGCTAGATTAACATCAGTGTGAATAAGTCCATTTAGCAAGATTGTAAAAGGGGGAAGTCACTGACGTTACCCTTGAATTGATTTTGCAAAAACGATGAGAAAGTTACAATCATAAAAGCACTATCTGCGACATTGTGTCGCAGGTGTCGTCTAACAAAGGTCGAAAATTGAACAGAGAATGTCATTGTTGTCGATCTATTCACCATAAAAATGAAAAAGTCTGTCGCGATATTTGCTAAATAAGCACTACATTTTATAAGGGTATAAGCATACATTGTTGGCTCGATGATAAGTCGTTAGCCATTAACTTGAGTGAAAACTGTTTGCCTCGTTAATGAGTAATAACGCGTTTGGGGAACATACTACCTTATGAAAATAGCTCTATTTATTCCGTGTTTAGTCAATCAGATGATGCCTGATGTTGCGATAGCCACTTTGAACTTGTTAGAAAAACTGGGGCACCAGGTCATTTTTCCGCAAGGGCAAACTTGTTGTGGCCAGCCAATGACCAATTCAGGTTGTTTTGATGAAGCCAAAAAAACCACGCTTAAATTGCTTAATGCCTTTAAAGGTGTTGAGTGTGACGCCATTGTGTGTCCTGCTGCGAGTTGTCTAGTTGCAGCCAAAGAAAACTTTCATGAGTTTGACAGCAGTAAGGAGGCTCAAGAAGTTATTAGTAAACTGTATGAGTTGACCGAGTTTTTACATGATGTTGCGCCAATTGATGGCTTTGTACGACCAATAAACAAAAAAATAAGCCTGCAAATGAGCTGTCACGGCATCCGTATGCTCAACTTAGCCACGCCAACAGAAGAAATGGGTAAACAACGATTTAATAAAGTCGAAGCTGTATTAGGCAAGATTGCAGGGCTCGAGATTGTTTATCCGGCACGTATTGATGAATGTTGCGGCTTTGGCGGAACATTTGCAGTTGATGAGGGCGCCGTGTCGGCCAAAATGGGTAAAGATAAAGCTCAGGCTCACGCCGCAACCGGGGCTCAATATGCTGTGGGTTTTGATCCCTCATGTTTACTGCATTTAGACGGCATGATCCGCCGCCAATTACTGCCCATTGAAACCCGCCATATTGCCCAAGTCATTAACGATGCCCTGTAGGAGACACCATGACTGAATTATATTCTGCATCTGGCTCAAAGGTGCATGCACATAAAGCGGATATATTTTGCCGTGATGAAACCCGCGTCGATTGGCACTCAAAAGCCTTATGGCTATTGCGTGAAAAGCGTGACCGTGCAGCGGCGAGTATTCCTGAGTGGGAGCAATTAAGACAACTCGGTTCAGAGCTTAAGTTGCATACTTTAACCCACCTTACTGATTACCTGCAGCAATTTGAACAACAATGCCAAGCCAATGGCATTGTGGTGCATTGGGCCAAAGATGGCCAAGAGCATAACCAAATTGTATTGAATATATTGGCAAAGCATCAGGTTAAACGCTTAGTTAAATCTAAATCGATGCTTACCGAAGAATGTCACATGAACCCGTTTTTAGAACAACACGGTATTGAAGTGGTGGATACCGATTTGGGTGAACGGATTATCCAGTTAGCTAACATGCCGCCATCGCACATTGTGGTGCCTGCCATTCACATGAAAAAACAAGAAGTGGGCGAGTTGTTTCATCAACAATTGGGCACTAAAAAGGGCGAGTCAGACCCATTGTATTTAACGCGGGCTGCACGAGCCCATTTAAGAGAGAAGTTTTTAACGGCCGACGCTGCGATGACAGGCGTGAATATGGCCATTGCAGACCAAGGCGCAGTTGTGGTGTGCACTAACGAAGGTAATGCCGATATGGGTGCCAACTTGCCTAAATTGCAACTGCATTCAATGGGTATCGACAAAGTGGTGCCGAATATGGATGCCGCAGGTATATTGCTGCGTACCTTAGCACGTAATGCGACAGGGCAACCGATTACCACCTATTCATCATTTTACCGTGGTCCGCAACAAGACGGCGAGATGCACGTGATTATTGTTGATAATGGTCGCACAGAAATGATGAAGGATAAGATATTAGCCGAATCATTAAAATGTATCCGCTGCGGTGGTTGTTTAAATACATGTCCGGTTTATCGCCGCTCTGGTGGTTACAGTTATAACTACACCATCCCAGGGCCTATTGGTATTGCGGTGGGGGCAAAAGAGGATTCAACCCATTCAATCCCGTGGGCCTGCACCTTATGTGGTAGTTGCACTTATGTGTGCCCAACCAAAGTGCCGTTAGATAAAATTATTGCCCATCACCGTCGTCTTAAAGCCGAAAGTAAAGCCTTACCGTATGGCAAAAGTGGCTACATGCCTTTGGTGGGCCGTTTTATGGCAAGTGACACCATGATGAATACATCAATGTCTGCGGCAAGACTGGCTTTGCGTGTGTTACCCGGTAGTTTGCTTAAACCATTCAGTGGTGCCTGGGGTAAATATCGCGAATTGCCTGTTGCACCAGAATCAAGCTTTGCCAGTTGGTATGCTAAAAACCGGAGCCGTTAATATGTCGAGTAAAAACAGTATTTTATCAGCGTTATCACAATCAGCATTAACCGCTCATCCAATGCCCAACATTGAGGTGGAAGTGACACCTCAGCCATTAGTTGAAACCTTTGCAGCAAGCCTTGCTACGGTAGCAGGTGAGTTACATCAATACGGTGGTTTGGTGGCATTACAAGCCAAAGTCGATGAATTAATGGCGCAAAATTTACAAGTGTTGTCGTTAGTTGAAGGGGTGAGTGGTAATCGACAAGTGCCAAGTACAGCTCATGAACTGGCTGATATTGATTATGCCATTTTAGCGGGGGAGTTAGGTGTTGCTGAAAACGGGGCAATTTGGGTGAGCCAAACGCAGCACCGGGTGACCCCTTTTATTTGCGAGAATTTGATTTTAGCCCTGCCTGAAAAGGCTCTGGTGGCCAATATGCATCAAGCGGTTAATCAGGTGTCTTTGGCGCAAGGGGCACTCGGCGTGTTTGTGGCTGGCCCATCTAAAACGGCTGATATTGAACAAGCACTGGTTGTGGGCGCACATGGCGCATGCAGCCTGCAGGTGTATTTGTATTAGTGTTATCCGGGTAAATAAATCGGTGCAAGGCAAGCTGATGTTGGGTGACTAACATCAGCCACTCACGATAAGTGCTTTGCACCACTTTTACACTCATATGTCTGTTTGTGCCGGGGCATTAAAATAAATCAAAAATAGTCGCACAACGCTGTTGAATAAACTCGATAAACAGTTTTACTTTTAACGGTTGTTGGCGGCGTTGATGATATAAAATACTGATCCTGCGATGCTCTCCAGCCCAATCTGGTAATACTTTAACCAGTTTGCCTTGCTCAAGCTGCGGCTTAACAAACAACGCGGGCCCATACAAAATCCCACCATCTGCCACAGTGGCTTTAACCGCGGCATGAATATCGCCTAAGGTCAGTTTCGCTGGGCCATCATAGTAAAATTCTTGACCATTTTTATGTGTAAGGCTCCAATTAAACAGTGGCCACACTTTAATCAAAGGGAACTGAATTAATTGTTGTGGATGACGTAACTCGGTCAACTGTTCGGCAAAGTTGGCAGAGGCGTATAAGCCATAGTCCAGCACACCAAGCGATGTAGACACCCAGGATGAGTCGGGTTGAGCACCACCGACAATGGCCACATCAACACCTTCATCAATCAAATCAATGGTGCTGTTATTTTGCGTCACATGCAGCTGTATATGTGGATGCAACTTAGAAAAATCATTTATCGCATCAATCAGGATCATCGACGTAATTGAGATTGGCGTACAGATGCGTAAAGTCGACTGTTGCTCATTAATATGGGTTGCAGATAACTGGTCAAATTGCGCAATGAGGTGATGATAACGGTCAAACAGCGCGCCGCCTTCTTCTGTTAAGCGTAATTTGCGTGTGCTGCGCATGATCAGCTGAGTATTCAGATTACGTTCTAATTTGCTGATCTTTCGGCTAACGGTCGCGACGGGTAATTGTAATGCAGTTGCGGCAGGCGAAAACCCACCGGCATTAACCACATGAATGAATAAATGAATCAGCTCTAATTGTGGGCCTGATGACTGGGTCATGCGCATTCCTTGTCGTTAGCTAGGTTGATCTGTTAGGCAGGATATTGGTCGTCATCTTAGCATGCATTGTTAATCTGAGATGCGAGCGAACACCTGTTAAGCGTCAATCTCATCATTAAATGCACTTTGTCGACAATAAGTAGGCATTTATGGTTGTTTTATGTTCTAAACTTGCTATATTGTCGACAACTTGGTGTTAATTATTCTATTTATATGTTCAAGGTATCACTATGAACCAACCGATAACCGCTGCAGATAAGACCTTTATAGCACTACGCGACGACATCGTCGAAGGTCGTATTGAAGCCGGTTCAAAGTTAAGCGAGACTGAATTGTCGACAAAGTTTGCCGTCAGTCGTGCGGTGATCCGTGAGGCCATTAATCGCTTAGAGTCGTGCCACATTGTTGAGCGTAAAGCCAACGTCGGGGCTCGGGTGGTGGCGTTATCTCCGCAAGGGTTAATAGAGTTGTATCAAGTGCGCGAATCACTTGAAGGCATGGCCGCTCGGTTAGCGGCAAAAAACATGACCGATGAAGAAATTGCTGACTTAGGCGCGTTATTACAATCTCATTTTGATGAGGTCAAAGGCGGCGAGTCATATTATCAAGAAGCCGGTGATGTGGACTTTCATTATCGGATTATTTTAGGTAGCAAAAACAAGCACCTAATTTCTATGCTCTTTGATGGTATTTATCATTTAGTGCGCATGTATCGCGTACAACTTGGCATGGCGGGGCCGCGTGTGACCACCGCTTATGATGAACACAAGCACATTGTTCAGGCCATTTTAAATCGTGACGCTGAATTAGCTGAAATGCTGATGCGCCGGCACATTTTATATTCTAAAAACAGTATCGAACATAAATTATCGTAATCGCTGACATGTGGCGTAAAACGTCACTCACGACATTGTATAAAGGGGAATAGCATGAGCGCAGGGAAAAAATTTCGTCAAGCTTTAGTTAATAACAAACCATTGCAAATTGTGGGCACCATTAATGCTTATTCAGCAATGATGGCTAAACAAATTGGTCATCAAGCCATTTACTTGTCAGGCGGCGGTGTGGCTAATGCATCGTATGGTTTACCAGATTTAGGCATGACATCACTTAATGATGTGCTGGTGGATGTACAACGTATTACCTCAGCCTGTGATTTACCTTTATTGGTCGATATTGATACGGGTTGGGGCGGGGCGTTTAACATTGCTAAAACCGTGCGCGATATGGAAAAAGCCGGTGCAGCCGCAGTGCACATGGAAGATCAAGTGGCACAAAAGCGTTGTGGTCACCGTCCTAATAAAGAAATAGTGCCAGTAGAAGAAATGGTCGACCGCATTAAAGCAGCGGTAGATGCGCGCACTGACCCAGACTTTTTCATTATGGCGCGTACCGACTCATTTGCTCAAGAAGGGTTAGAAGCCGCTATTGAACGTGCTAAAGCCTATGTAGCAGCCGGTGCAGACGGTATTTTTGCTGAAGCCATTAAAACAGAAGAGCACTATCGCGCTTTTGCTGAGGCATTAGATGTGCCTATTTTGGCTAACATTACCGAGTTTGGTCAAACCGAATTATGGAATAAACAGCAGTTGGGTGAGTGGGGCGCGGCAATGGTGTTATACCCATTAAGCGCATTTAGAGCCATGAACAAAGCAGCAGAAATGGTCTACAGCGCCATATTAACCGATGGTGATCAAAAAGCGGTAGTCGATAGCATGCAAACGCGCATGGAGCTTTATGATTACCTGGGTTACCACGACTATGAACAAAAATTAGACAGTTTGTTTGCTGAAGGCAAAAACAAATAAGCGTATAAATATAAACAACAAGACTCAAAACCCTACATATGTGTGTCCTTGATGGGGGCACACAGCAAGCTTAAGAAGGAAGATATATCATGGTAGACAAGAAATTATCAGGCGCAGGATTACGTGGTCAAAGTGCTGGCGAAACAAAATTATGTACCGTAGGTAAATCAGGATCAGGCCTAACCTATTGCGGTTACGATGTGTCAGACTTGGCAGATAACGCCACCTTTGAAGAAGTCGCCTACTTATTATTTAATGGCGAATTACCGACTCAAGCTCAATTAAACGAATATAAAGCCGAGCTTACTGAGCTGCGCGACTTACCCGATGCGTTAAAAGCGGTATTAAAATTGATCCCTGCTGATGCTCACCCAATGGATGTGATGCGTACCGGTTGCTCATTTTTAGGTAATCTTGAACCAGAAGTTGATTTTACTCAGCAACACAAAGCTGCCAATCGTTTGCTTGCGGCATTCCCTGCCATTATGTGTTACTGGTATCGCTATAGCCATGGCGGTGTCGAAATTGATTGCACCACAGATGAAGAATCGCTCGGCGGACATTTTCTTAAACTGCTGCGTGGCGAAACACCGTCAGCTCAACACCGTAAAGTGATGGATGTATCGTTAATTTTGTATGCAGAGCATGAATTTAACGCCTCAACCTTTACTGCTCGAGTATGTGCATCAACCTTGTCTGATATGTATTCATGTGTCACTGGTGCCATTGGTACTTTACGCGGTCCATTACACGGCGGCGCTAACGAAGCGGCCATGGACATGATCCAAAAGTTCAGTTCACCGGCCGATGCCAAAGCGCAAATGGCAGGCATGTTAGAACGTAAAGAAAAAATCATGGGCTTTGGTCATGCTATTTACAGCGTGTCTGATCCACGTAATGTAATTATTAAAGCCTGGTCTGAAAAGCTGGCACATGAAAACGGTGATACTTCTTTATACGACATCTCAGTCGCCTGTGAAGAGTTTATGTGGGACACCAAAAAGCTATTCTGTAACGCAGACTTTTTCCATGCCTCGGCTTATCACTTTATGGGCATTCCAACAAAACTGTTCACCCCAATCTTTGTGTGTTCACGATTAACCGGTTGGGCTGCACACGTGATGGAACAGCGCTCAAATAACCGCATTATCCGCCCAAGCGCTGATTATGTCGGTAGTGAGCCTCGTAAAGTTGTGCCAATTAGCCAACGTTAATCCACTGGCCGAGCCTTAGGTTCGGCTTTTTCGATTTTGATAGTCGATCACCCAAACTGTATTAACTGTGGATCTTGTTATGAATACTCAATACCGTAAATCTTTACCCGGCACTAAGCTCGATTATTTTGATACTCAAGAAGCGGTTAACGCCATTGAGCCTGGTGCTTATGCCAAACTGCCTTATTGTTCACGTGTGTTTGCCGAGAACTTAGTGCGCCGTTGTTCACCTGATATGCTCGTTGACTCGTTAAAGCAGTTAATTGAGCGCAAGCGCGATTTAGATTTTCCCTGGTTTCCAGCGCGTGTAGTGTGTCACGATATTTTAGGTCAAACCGCGTTGGTTGACTTAGCCGGCCTACGTGATGCCATTGCTGAAAAAGGCGGTGACCCGTCAAAAGTAAACCCAGTCGTGCCAACACAATTAATTGTCGATCACTCATTAGCTGTTGAGCATGCCGGTTTTGAAAAAGACGCGTTTGAGAAAAACCGCGCCATTGAAGACCGCCGTAATGATGACCGTTTCCATTTTATTAACTGGACCAAAACCGCGTTTAAAAATGTCGATGTTATCCAACCGGGTAACGGCATTATGCATCAAATTAACCTAGAGAAAATGTCGCCTGTGGTTCATGCCCTTGATGGTGTGGCATTTCCAGATACTTTAGTCGGCACCGACAGCCACACTCCGCATGTTGATGCGCTAGGTGTTATCGCCATTGGTGTCGGCGGGTTAGAGGCCGAAAGTGTTATGTTAGGCCGCGCATCGTATATGCGTTTGCCAGACATTGTAGGCGTTGAAATTACCGGCAGACCGCAACCAGGTATTACTGCGACCGACATCGTACTCGCGTTAACGGAATACTTGCGCGCACAAAAAGTGGTGTCGTCATATTTAGAATTTTTTGGTGAGGGTACGACCCATTTAACCCTAGGTGACCGTGCAACCATTACCAACATGACCCCAGAATACGGCGCCACAGCTGCAATGTTTTATATCGATCAACAAACTATCGATTACTTAACGCTTACTGGTCGTGATGACGAGCAAGTTAAACTCGTTGAAACCTATGCTAAACAAGCTGGCTTATGGGCTGATACCTTAACTAAAGTTGAATATGAGCGTGTGTTACATTTCGACCTCTCTACCGTTGGGCGTAACATTGCTGGTCCATCAAATCCGCACAATCGTGTACCAACGTCAGAACTCGCTGAACGTGGCATCAGTGGCGTGGTTGAAAACGAGCCAGGTAAAATGCCAGACGGTGCGGTGATTATTGCTGCCATTACCAGTTGTACCAATACCAGTAACCCGCGCAACATGATTGCCGCCGGTTTGTTAGCCCGTAATGCAAATGCCCGTGGTTTATTACGTAAACCTTGGGTTAAATCATCCCTTGCGCCTGGCTCAAAAGCCGTGCAATCGTATTTAGAAGAAGCTGGGTTGTTACCCGAGCTTGAAAACTTAGGTTTTGGCATTGTTGGTTTTGCCTGTACTACCTGTAATGGCATGAGCGGCGCACTGGATCCGGTGATTCAACAAGAAGTGATAGACCGTGATTTATACGCCACAGCCGTATTGTCGGGTAACCGTAACTTTGACGGGCGAATTCATCCTTATGCTAAACAGGCATTCTTGGCTTCACCGCCATTGGTCATTGCCTATGCCATTGCCGGTACCATTCGTTTTGATATTGAAAAAGATGTGTTAGGTATCGATAAAGACGGCAACGAAGTGACGTTAAAAGACATTTGGCCAACTGATGAAGAAATTGATGCAGTTGTCAAAGCCAGTGTTAAGCCAGAGCAGTTCCGTAAAGTGTATGAGCCTATGTTCGACATAAAAGTTGAATATGGTAATCATGTAAATCCCCAATATGATTGGCGTCCACAAAGTACCTATATTCGTCGCCCACCTTATTGGGAAGGCGCATTAGCGGGTGAACGCACTATGAAGGGCATGCGTCCGTTAGCGGTATTAGGTGATAACATTACCACCGACCATTTATCACCATCGAACGCGATTATGCTCGACAGTGCCGCAGGTGCCTATTTGCATAAAATGGGCTTACCAGAAGAAGACTTTAACTCTTATGCTACTCACCGCGGTGATCACTTAACGGCGCAGCGTGCGACATTCGCTAACCCGAAACTGTATAACGAAATGGTGCAGGAAAACGGCAATGTGCGTCAGGGCTCGTTAGCCCGTATTGAGCCAGAAGGCCAGGTTACCCGCATGTGGGAAGCCATTGAAACCTACATGGAGCGTAAACAGCCACTGATTATTATTGCGGGTGCTGATTATGGTCAGGGCTCGTCACGCGACTGGGCTGCAAAAGGCGTACGTCTTGCTGGTGTTGAAGTCATTGTCGCCGAAGGCTTTGAGCGTATCCACCGCACAAACTTAGTGGGCATGGGCGTGTTACCGCTTGAATTTATAAAAGGTGAGAACCGCCATACCTATGAGATTAACGGCACAGAAACCTATGATGTGGTTGGTAACCGTCAACCGGGAGCCATGATGTCTGTTGTCATGACGCGTCTTAATGGTGAACAAGTGACGATTCCGGTTAAGTGCCGTTTAGATACCGCTGAAGAGTGTTCTATCTATGAGGCGGGCGGCGTACTGCAACGCTTTGCTCAAGACTTTTTAGCCAACGAAGCGGCTAGCTAGTTAACGTAGCATTTCGTTATATCGGCAGTGTGTGATCAGGCTGCCGATTTCTTATTTAAATGTAGGATGTTGTCATGGCTCATTTACCACAAATTAGAATCCCCGCCACTTATATGCGCGGCGGTACCAGTAAAGGGGTATTTTTCAGTTTAACGGATTTACCTCAAGCCGCCCAGGTTGTTGGCCCTGAGCGTGATGCCTTGTTATTGCGCGTCATTGGTAGCCCAGACCCTTATGCCAAGCACACCGATGGTATGGGCGGGGCAACCTCGAGTACCAGCAAAACCGTGATTTTATCAAAAAGCACTCAAGCCGATCACGATGTTGATTATCTGTTTGGCCAAGTTGCCATTGATAAACCCTTTGTTGATTGGAGCGGTAACTGCGGTAATTTAACTGCAGCAGTGGGATCGTTCGCCATCAGCAACGGCTTAATTGACCCAAGCCGTGTGCTGCAAAATGGCACCGCAGTGGTGCGAATTTGGCAAGCCAATATCCAAAAAACCATTATTGCCCATGTGCCCATCACTGACGGTGAAGTGCAAGAAACAGGCGACTTTGAGCTGGATGGAGTGACCTTTCCGGCCGCTGAAGTGCAAGTGGAGTTTTTAGACCCTGCTGACGGCGATGGCGCGATGTTCCCAACGGGTAATGTGGTTGATGTACTAGAGGTGCCAGGTGTGGGTAGCTTTAACGCCACCATGATTAACGCAGGCATTCCGACCATTTTTATTAATGCAGCAGACATCAATTATGTTGGCACAGAGCTGCAAGATGACATTAATAATGATGACAAAGCCTTAACCATGTTTGAAACCATTCGCGCCTATGGTGCGGTTAAAATGGGACTCATTAAGCACATTGATGAAGCCGCCGCGCGTCAACATACGCCAAAAGTGGCTTTTGTCGCACCGGCCACTGAGTATGTATCATCAAGTGGTAAATCCGTAACCACTGCTGACATCGACTTAGTAGTACGTGCATTGTCGATGGGTAAATTACATCATGCGATGATGGGTACCGCAGCTGTGGCTATTGGCACAGCAGCAGCTATTCCTGGCACCTTAGTTAATTTAGCTGCTGGTGGTGGTGAACGCAGTGCTGTGCGCTTTGGCCATCCTTCAGGCACGCTGAGAGTGGGAGCTGAAGCTGAATTAGTGCAAGGTCAATGGCAGGTAAAGAAAGCCATTATGAGCCGCAGTGCACGAGTATTAATGGAAGGAAAGGTACGCGTGCCGCAGTAAGCTTGAGAAAATAAAGCGATGTAAATTAATAAAAAGCCTTGGTTTTACCAAGGTTTTTTTATTGGGTTAACTCAAAATAAAAGTGTCATATACATAAAAATATAATAATTAAATTATACGCTTATTGGCTGAATTTGTGGTTTATGACAAATGTGACATCTGTTAAATAATGCTTGATCATGTAGTAAAATTAGTATGTTATATGCTGAAATTCTTATAGCCCATCACGCATTTTTGGATTTTAAGGGTGTCATTTAATAAAAAATAATCAATGCTGCTGACAAAAGCGATTGTCGACGATATTACATTTACCTTGATTGGCTAAGGTAATAAAACATCAAGCCAGATAGAGAAAACAGTTCACGTATTATCGTGAAGCACATTGCAACAGTGGCTACTTATTGCAGTGTTATTAAAAAAGGAATCAAATATGGTTGAACACATTACAGGTATGCTGGCGTTAATCGGTGTGCTGTCGCTTTTGTGTCAATGGCTTGGTTGGAAGTTACGATTACCAGCTATTTTACCACTGTTATTGTGCGGTTTACTGTTAGGCCCGGGCCTAGGCATTTTAGATCCCGATGAGATTTTCGGTGATTTGCTGTTTCCGATAATTTCCTTAGGTGTTGCTGTCATCCTTTTTGAAGGTGCACTCACACTTAACTTTAAAGAAATTAAAGATCATGGCCGCATGGTCACCAACCTTGTGAGTATCGGTGCATTAATCACCTGGTTAGTGATTGTGCCTGCTGCGCATTTTTTAATGGGCTTTGATTGGAGTATTGCCGCATTATTTGGCGCCCTAGTGGTGGTCACTGGCCCCACTGTAATTGTGCCTATGCTACGTACTGTTCAACCCAAATCTAACCTGGCCAGTATTCTGCGTTGGGAAGGGATTGTGATTGACCCCATTGGCGCCCTAATGGCGGTTTTGGTGTTTGAGTATATTGCGGTATCGAATGATCCGACGACCCATGTATTGCATGCCCTTGGCTTAACCTTAGTCATTGGTTTTGGTTTAGGTTCTGTTGCAGGGTATTTAACGGGTTTGGCTATCCGTAAAAACTTATTCCCACATTACTTACTCAATACCGCAGTATTAACCATTATGCTAGGGGTGTTTGTTGGTTCTAACTTAGTGCAGCATGAGTCAGGTTTATTAACTGTAACTGTGATGGGTATTTTACTGGCTAACATGCGCGGCGTAGATATTGCCGATATTTTAGAATTTAAAGAAACCCTTACCGTATTGCTGATCTCGGCACTGTTTATTTTACTGGCGGCGCGATTAGATTCTGGCGCCATGCTCGAGCTAGGTTTTGGTGGTTTTGCTGTGTTATTAGTGGTGATGTTTGTGGCGAGGCCATTAAGCATTTGGATATCGGGGCTTGGGACTAATTTATCGTCAAAAGAAAAATGGTTTTTAAGCTGGGTTGCACCACGCGGTATTGTTGCGGCAGCGATTTCATCATTATTTGCGATTAAGCTAGAAGAAGTCGGCTTAGAAGGCGCCAGTTCAATCGTACCATTAGTGTTTTTAATTATTATTGGTACGGTTGTTATTCAAAGTTTAACGGCTGGACGTTGGGCAAAATATTTAGGCGTAAAAGAAGGTTCAAACCAGGGGTTATTAATTTTTGGTGCGTCTAATTTTTCACGTGAACTGGCCAAAGTCCTTATGTCTAAAAACATTAAGGTGTTGTTAGCTGATAACAACTGGGACAGTATTCGCCAGGCGCGTATGGAAAACATTCCGGTGTACTTTGGTAATCCTGCATCTGAACATGCTGAAACCTACATGGACTTAAGTGGTGTAGGCCGTGTGCTAGTGATGTCACCTTATCGCCAGTTAAACCCATTAGTGACCTTCTATTTCCAGGACTTACTTGGGGTTGAAAAGGTTTATGGCTTAAACAACGCCGACAGCGGCAGTGCCCGTCATCAGTTGTCTGAGTCGTATTTAAAGCGCTTGTGTTTGTTTGGTGAAAATATTTCATATGCAAAAATTGCCAGCTTAATGGCTAAAGGCGCGGTGTTAAAAGTCACCAACATTACTGAAAATTTTACCTATGAGCACTTTAAAAAGCGCTATGGCGAAACGGCGATGCCGCTGGTGTACCTAACTAAAGAGGGTAAAGTGAAAGTCTTGTCTGGCGTGGGGCCATTTGACTATCCTGTTGGGATTGAGTTGATAAGCTTGTTACCACAAGAAGCCCAAGACCAAGCGGTTATTCAGCGCGCATTAGATGACGAAGCTGACCGTAAAGCAAAAGCATTAGCCGAAGCCGAAGCGAAAGCCGCTGCAGAAGCCCGCGCTATTCGCGAAGCGGAAGAGGCTGAGCAACGCGCAATTGAAAAAGCACGTCGAAAAGAAGAAGAGTTAGCAAAGTTTGAAGAGCAAGAAAAAGCGCGACTGCTTGCTGAAGAACAAGCTGCACTAGTCAAAAAAGAAGCGGCTGAATTAGCCAAAGAGTTGGCCGCAGAAGAAAAAGCGAAAAAAGTGGCCGCACAAGCCCAAGCAACATCTGAAAGTGCTGATGAATCAACTCAGGTTGAGTCATCTGCAGAGGAAGATAAGCTTGCACAATCAACAGACCCTAAAACGGTTTAATCGTTAGCGGGTAACAAAAAAGGCTTAGCAGTCATTGCTAAACCTTTTTTATTGGGTTTTATACGATTAGAAGTTCGTACAGTACAGATAACTATTCAGCTAACGTTGTAAGCACGACTTCGTGATGGTTTTTGGTTTTAAATTTATTCAGCACATGGCTAATTTTACCATCAATGCCCACAATAAAGCTTAAGCGATGTATTCCATCAAATATTCTACCCATAAACTTTTTCTCGCCCCATACGCCAAAAGCATCTGCTACAGCGTGGTCTTCATCACTGAGTAAGGTGAAGTTGAGCGCTTGTTTGTCAGCAAACTTGGCCAATTTTGCCACTGGATCTGGACTAATACCAAACACGGTAACGTTTAACCCATCAAGTTGAGCTTTGATGTCACGTAAGCCTTGAGCTTGTACTGTACAGCCTGGGGTAGAGGCTTTGGGGTAAAAATACACCAGTACAGGTCCGTTGGTTAATGCTTGTTGTAATGATACGGTTTCACCCGCTTGGTTTTGCAAACTAAAATTAGGAGCGATGTCGCCCACGTTTAGGGTGTTCATGATTTTTCCTTATCAGGTCATTTGCAGATAATACGATCCAATGGCGAGTGAGGTTCAACTCAAGCTGAACCTGACTGCTAAGGCGCTGCAATGCCTTGCATTCGTTTAATGGTGCACTCTAAAGACATTGACTCAGCCAGCTCATGGATACTATTTTCAAGTGTGAGTAAGTTGACTTTGTCTGGAATATTGATTGCCAACAAAATGGATTGCGTTTTGAGATTGTCGTTATCGTCGGCATGCGAGCGTACTGCGGCGAGATCTAAGCCTTTATCGGCTAAGAATTGGGTAATGATTTTCATCGACCCACGTTGGTCTTCACCGTTGAAAATGACTTCTATCCGCGAAATAAAGTTTTTAGGCGTGTGTTTAGAGGTGCGCTTCATTACTGTCATGAGTTCAAGTTCAACACTTAAACTCGGTAATAAACTTTCAATTTTAGTGATGGCTGTCCATGAGCCAGATATCATCATTATTAAGGTAAATTCATTACCAAATAACGCCATACGACTGTCGACGATATCGCACTCACACTCACTAGCTAAACGCGCTAAACGACTCACTAAACCAGGACGGTCAGCGCCCATTGCCGTAACGACCAGGTAGTTGGTCATGGATTTTCCTCACTGTCGATATCTTGTTGCGAAAACGCCTACTTAAGCTCTGCGTTTATATGCGGGAGCTAATGCTAACATTTAACCGCAAAACACCTCAAGATACTAACTCATATCGGTCACATTAATACGATTATTTTTTACTGGAATAGCTTGAAAAATGCTAGGTTATACCAGTATAAAGAATTGAAGTGAGTTATTTCGGAGATTGCTTGCCGTAGTGCTTGTCATTAGTGGTTGGCATCAGTAACATAGCGAATCCTGAAAACTTGGGGAAGATAGATGATAAACGGAAGCATCGTAGCCTTAATCACACCAATGAATAGTGATGGCACAATAGATTATGCAAGCCTTGAACGGCTTGTTGAGTTTCATATCGAAGAAGGCACAGATGCCATTGTGGCAGTCGGTACGACCGGTGAGTCGGCGACGTTGCCAATGAAAGAGCATGCTGCTGTTGTGGCTCAAACCGTTAAATTTGCCTCAGGTAGAGTTCCTGTGATTGGCGGTAACGGCGCTAACGCGACCGCTGAAGCCATTGAATTAACAAAGTCTCTGCAAGATACCGGTGTTGCTGCAATGCTCGGTGTAACCCCATATTACAATAAGCCGACGCCTAAGGGATTAATTGCCCATTACAAGGCCGTGGCTGCGTGTACTGATATTCCGCAGATTTTATACAATGTACCAGGGCGTACTGCCGTGGACATGAAACCAGAAACCGTGGCTGAATTAGCAGGCGTAAGTAACATTATTGGCGTAAAAGAAGCCACTGGCGATGTAAGCCGTGTTGCACGTTTACGTGAATTATGTGGCGAAGACTTTTTACTTTACAGCGGCGATGATGGCTCTGCTCGTGAGTTTTTACTCTTGGGTGGTAATGGTGTTATTTCGGTGGCAAACAATGTGGTTCCACGTGCGTTTAAAGCCATGTGTGATGCCGCATTAGCCAAAGATGCCCAATTAGCTAAATCGATCGATGAGCCGCTAATGGGCTTATACAGTTCGTTATTTTGTGAAGCTAACCCAATCCCTGTGAAATGGGCAGTTCACCACATGGGCTTAATCTCTCATGGACATATTCGTTTGCCTTTAACTGAACTTTCTGAGCAGTTTCATGGTCTGTTAATAGAAACAATGAAACAAGCCCAGATAAAGGTATAATAAATTCATGTTAAAGAAAGTCACTCCGTTACTTCTTGTTGCAGCTGTTTCAGCTTGCAGTACCCCAATTGAGCGTCGTCAGGCTAATGGTACTGACGATTTTATCAATGCCGAAACTACACCAATATTATCGATCCCTGAAGGATTAAATGCGCCTACTTACAGCAAAGAGTATGATATTCCTTCTGTGGGTACTAAGTCAGATAAATCGTTAATTGGTAAAAAACTTGATATCCGTGCACCACTGCAAGTATTGCCAATGGCTGAAGGTACTCATATCGAAGAAAGCAGTGACAACATCCGTGTTGTGATTGATTCAATCGAAAGTACCACAGATCTAAAACAGGAAGTCTTTGATGTTATCAAAGGCTACTTATCGAAGAACAATATGGTTATTCGTGCTGAAGATTACGCATCAGGTGTGATTGAAACTGATTGGATTGAGCACCAAGAAGTGATCGAATCAAATTGGTGGGGCAGCGACAAAGTGTATACGCTGCGTCAGCGTTATAGCTATAACATTGATGTTAAATCGCACGGTCGTTCTGGCAGTGTCATGATTAATTTGCTCGAACATGAAGAGTTCTATAACGGCGAAGATCAAAAGATTTTACTGAGCGGTGACGATAAACGTCGTTACACCACTGACATGCTTAACAATGCCATTAGTTATATGAGCATTGCGCGTGACAGAGCAATCCGTGCTGCACGTATTAAACAAAGTCTAGGGATTAAAGTTGATTTAATCACTGGCGGTGTTGATGATCCAGCATATTGGTTAGCGGATGCGAATTACAATTCTGTTTGGAATCGTTTACGTTTAGTGTTGCCAGAAATGGGCTTTGATGTGGTTGATATGGATACCAGCAAAGGCTTGTTCTTCATCAGTTTAGAAGAGAGTGGTGGTTTCTGGAGTTCGTTATGGGCTGAAGAAAAGCTCACATTGAAAAAGGGTAATTATCGTTTATTGCTTGAAGAGACTGATAACCCAGAGCAAACAAAAATCTTACTACACGATGTAGAAGATAATGATTTAGACAATGAAGCGATCACCGAAGTGTATCAAGTGCTTTCAGACTTAATGCAAGAAGATCGTAAAATCTCTGAAAATTCACAACAACAAGCACCGGTGCAACGTGAAGAACGTGGTGAAAGACCCTAAGTGATTTAATCTGCTGATTAAAAAAGACGCATTTATGCGTCTTTTTTTTTAAGCTAATTGTCACAATATGTGTCGATTGTAAGCTATTTGTAACAAGTTAACCTGTGATGATGAGTGTTAAATTAAGTGTTATGCGTTTTTATGCAACATTTATGCGATATTGTTGCGTAAATTGTATGTTTGTTGCATAAGTTGTCATGGTAAACCACTTTTAACGTAAATGCGTAATATGTTGGCGTAAGTAAAACGCCTTGAAGCAAGCGGTTTGCTGAGTACAATCTCTGTTATTAATAATAAATATTCATTTTCCTGGATGGTTACGGACAAACAATGAAAAAAATACTCTTACTGATCGCCATAGTGGTCATTGCGGTGTTAGGTTACAACTCATTTGTGCCTCAAAAGACTCAAACTCAACGACCAAGACCAATACCAAACGTGGTGGTGGCAAAAGTTGAAGTGATGCCGATCCGTGATGAAGTTGAAGCACTAGGTACCGGCAGAGCATATGAATCGATTATCGTGACATCTAAAGTCTCTGAAATCGTGAATGAAATTAATTTTGATGATGGTGACATCGTTAAAAAAGGTGCCGTGTTAGTGCGGTTACGTAGCGATGAACAAAAAGCCAAAGTGGTTGCGGCAGAAGTTAAATTAACGGAAAACTTACGTGAACTTGAGCGTATTCGTTCACTGGTAAGCAGTAAAACCATTGCAGAATTAGAGCGTGACCGTTTACAAAGCCTTATTGACACCACCCGTGCTGAAGTTGCGCAAGCTAAAGCGGCCTTAAACGATCGGGTTATTTCAGCGCCTTTTGCAGGGCGTCTTGGTTTACGTCAGGTTAGTATGGGCAGTTTAGTCACCCCAGGCGAGCAAATAAGCACCTTAGATGATGTCAGTAAAATCAAATTAGACTTCTCAGTACCTGAACGGTTTATTCAAGAGTTACAACCAGGCAAATTGGTGGAAGCACGCGCAGTTGCTTATCCTGATCGTATATTCAAAGGGGTTGTGACTTCGATAGACAGCCGAGTTAATCCTCAAACCCGTGCGGTGATTGTTCGTGCGGTGATGCCAAACTCAGACCTTAGCCTACTGCCAGGTATGCTAATGAAAGTAAAGCTGATTAAACAAAGTCGCGAAGCACTTTTATTACCTGAAGCGGCCATTATTCCTATTCAAAGTAAACATTTTGTTTATATCGTTGGTGCAGACAATAAAGTGGTTCAACAGCAAGTGACATTAGGGATCCGCTCAAGAGGTTGGGCTGAAATTACTGAAGGACTCGATATTGGTCAGCAAGTGATTATTCGCGGTATTTTAAAAGTACGTCCAGGTGATGAAGTAAAAGTCCAACAAGCAGAAAACTTTAAATTTGCCCAAGTCGAAGATACGGAGAAGGCAGCATGATATTAACTGACTTATCTGTCAAACGGCCAGTTTTTGCATCTGTAATCAGTATTTTATTAATTGTATTGGGCTTAGTGTCGTTTGGTAAGTTGCCGCTGCGCGAATACCCCAATATCGACCCACCGATTGTTTCGGTTGAAACCAGTTACCGTGGAGCAAGTGCTTCAGTGGTAGAAAGCCGTATTACCCAGCTGATTGAAGATAAAATCAGTGGTGTTGAAGGTATTCGTCAAATCAGTTCATCAAGTAGCGATGGCCGCTCAAACGTGACGATTGAGTTTGATATTAATCGTGATATTGAAGCCGCGACCAACGATGTACGAGACAGAATTTCGGGGTTATTAGAACAATTACCAGAAGAAGCCGATTCACCGTCTATTTACAAAGCTAACGGTAGTGATGAAGTTATCATGTGGTTAAATTTGGTCTCTGATCAAATGGATATACTAGAGTTAACGGATTATGCTAACCGTTACTTAGTTGACCGTTTTTCGGTGATTGACGGGGTATCAACGCTGCGTTTAGGCGGTGGCAAGGTTTATGCTTTACGGATATGGATTGACCGTCAAGCTCTTGCTTCACGCAATCTAACCGTGTCTGATGTTGAAGATGCATTACGCTCTGAAAACGTTGAATTACCCGCAGGCTCAATTGAATCTAAAGACCGTCACTTTACCGTTCGTTTAGATCGGGTGTTCAAAACAGCAGAAGATTTTTCTAACTTGGTGATCACTCAAGGTGATGATGGTTACTTAGTCAAACTTGCAGATGTTGCCAAAGTTGAAATTGGCTCAGAAGAAGAGCGGATTATCTTTAGAGGCAACAAAGAATCGATGATTGGCCTTGGTGTAAGCAAGCAATCAACGGCGAATACACTTGAAGTTGCCCGTGCTGCTAATGCCTTGGTTGATCAATTAAACCCAACATTACCAGCGGGTATGGAAATTAAACGTTCATACGACAGCTCGGTATTTATTGAAGCCTCGATTGATGAAGTGTACCAAACCCTATTTATCGCCATGGTATTGGTCATTATTGTGATTTACCTGTTTTTAGGCTCAGTTAGGGCAATGTTAATTCCGGCAATCACGGTACCTGTGTCGTTATTAGCCACCTTTATTGTGCTTTATGCCTTAGGTTATACCATTAACTTACTGACCTTACTGGCAATGATTTTAGCCATTGGTATGGTGGTTGATGACGCGATTGTGATGTTAGAAAACATTCACCGTCGTATCGAAGAAGGTGACTCGCCATTAAAAGCGGCTTTCTTAGGTGCCCGAGAAGTCGCCTTTGCCGTCGTAGCAACCACATTGGTACTGGTAGCGGTCTTTATGCCTATTACCTTCCTAGAAGGCGATTTAGGTAAGCTATTTAAAGAGTTTGCGGTGACCATGAGCGCCGCGGTGATATTTTCAAGTATTGTTGCGTTAACGCTGACTCCAATGATGTGCTCTAAACTACTTAAACCGGCCGATCAAGACCCATGGCTCGTTAAGCAAGTCGATAAGATGATGAACAAGTTATCTGACTGGTATCTGGTTACACTTAATACTGGGATGAAGCGTCCTGTTATGGTGTCGCTCGTGGTGCTAATTGCGTTTGGTTTAAGTGGCTATTTGCTCAATAAAGTGCCGCAAGAATTTGCTCCTCAAGAAGACCGTGGTTCAATGTTTTTGATTGTTAATGGTCCGCAAGGCGCCAGTTTTGAGTACATTGAAAAGTACATGGATGAAGTGGAAGGGCGCTTAATGCCATTGGTTGAAGCCGGTGATATTAAACGTTTACTTATTCGTGCACCACGAGGTTTTGGTGCAGGAGCTGATTTCTCCAAAGGTATGGCTATCATTGTATTAGAGGATTGGGCTGAACGCCGTAGTGCCAATGAGATTATTGTTGATATACGCGCTCGTTTAGCAGATTTGGCTGGTATAAGAGCGTTCCCCATCATGCGACAAGCTTTTGGTCGTGGCGTCGGTAAACCAGTACAGTTTGTCATTGGTGGCCCAAGTTATGAAGAACTCGCCGATTGGCGAGACACCATGCTTGAGAAAGCCAAAGACAATCAAAATATCATTGGCTTAGATCATGACTATCAAGAAACTAAACCGCAATTAAGAGTGATCATTGACCGTGATCGCGCCGCCGATTTAGGGGTGTCTATTTCGCATCTTGGGCGTACTTTAGAGTCAATGTTAGGCTCACGCCTGGTCACTACCTTTATGCGTGATGGCGAAGAGTATGACGTGATCGTTGAAGGTAACCGCGATAATCAAAATACGGCCACTGATATGGAAAACATCTATGTGCGCTCTGACCGCTCACAAGAGCTAATACCATTATCAAACTTAGTCACGATTGAAGAGTTTGCCGATGCCAGTTCGCTTAATCGTTATAATCGCATGCGCTCGATTACCCTAGAGGCTAACCTCGCTCATGATTACAGCCTAGGTGAAGCGCTTGATTATCTAAATAACTTAGCCAGCACTTATTTACCTGCTGAAGCCGTGATTAGTTACAAAGGGCCGTCATTGGATTATCAAGAATCTGGTAACTCGATGAACTTTGTGTTTTTGCTGGCGCTGGGCATTGTGTTTTTAGTGTTAGCAGCGCAGTTTGAAAGCTTTATTCACCCGATGGTGATTATGCTTACGGTGCCATTGGCAACTTTAGGTGCGTTAATCGGATTGTGGGTGACTGGCCAAAGTATCAACATTTATAGCCAAATTGGTATCATCATGTTGGTGGGGCTGGCGGCTAAAAACGGTATTTTGATTGTGGAGTTCTCTAATCAGCTCCGTGACCGCGGAGTTGAGTTTCAACAAGCCATTTTGCAGGCTTCTTCTCAGCGCTTAAGGCCTATTTTAATGACAGGTATCACCACTGCAGCCGGCGCTATTCCGTTAGTGATAGCCTCTGGTGCAGGGGCTGAAACTCGCTTTGTGATTGGTGTGGTGGTGTTGTCGGGTATTTTATTGGCAACCTTCTTTACCTTGATTGTTATTCCGGTGGCATACAGTCTCTTTGCCCGTAATAGCAGCTCGCCAGAAGCGGTGGCTAAGCAGTTAGAAATCGAATTAAAAGAAGACTAATAGCGGCTCGCAAGCACTTAAAAAGCCAGTCAGGTCAATGACTGGCTTTTTTGTTTGTATTGTCTCTTCCTGAAATGTGTTAACACATAATTAAGGGCGAATAACCAAACATGTCGCGGTTGCAGTAGCGAGTAACTTGCCATCTTCTGTGGTTAAGGTACCTTCTGAAATACCTAAAGATTTAGACAAGTTCATTAAATTACCCTTGGCAATTAAGCGCTGATTTTTCGGTACAGGGCGCACCATTTTAATATTTAGATCAATGGTTGAATAACTTACACCGGCTGGCAATGCCGAATGCACAGCACAGGCGGTGACAGTGTCTAGTACTGTCGCCGCAAACCCACCGTGTACACCGCCCATAGGATTCAGATGGTGTTCATTTGCAAAGGCTTCAAACATCACGTTGCCTTCATTGACATCGATGGGCTTCATCGGGATGACTTTGCTAATTGAAGGGGCAGGGATCTCGCCATTTAATATGGCTTGCATTTGTTGTAATCCAGTGAGATTTTTCATCATTATCCTTGACGGTTTATGTCATTCACAATTTTTAACCATAAAAAAAGGTAAAGCACATGCTTTACCTTTTTTGACTTCAGCTTAGTGATTAAGCTGCTTTTCCTTGCTTGGCTTTAGGCGCAAGTTGTGCACGTAACTCTTCGGTGTCAAAGTCATCAACGTTAATTGATTTCAGACGACCAATTTCAGCACGTTCAAGTAAAGCGATTTCGCTGTCGCTTAACACACCAAGCGCTTTACCTTCTGCAGCAACTTTGTCTAACCACATAAATGGTAGACGCTTACCGGCAGCTTTACAGACTTTGTCATAAAGCGGTTCGGCTGCAAGAATATCTTTAAAGGTTTGTTCTTGAATACCCACAACGTTGAACTCTGATGGGGTCCAGAACTGGCCTTTACCTAAACGGTCACGACTCGCACATGGCGTTTGCATGATCTTAGCCACTTTGTGATCTAATACATCACTAGGGCGTTTAATTGGACGACCAAATGGGAAGATAACGGCACGTAGTGCAATGCCAAGCCCCATTGGGAAGTTGTTAAGCAAGTCATCTAATGAATCTTGTAACTTGTATAACGAATCTTCTACAGCCCATTGTACTAATGGTAAATCTTCAGTTAAACGGCCATCATCTTGATAACGTTTCAACGTAGCTGAAGTCAGGTATAGCTGGCTTAATAAGTCACCTAAACGGGCAGAAATACGTTCTTTACGTTTAAGGTTGCCACCTAAGGTTGCCATAGCTAAGTCAGATAATAACGCTAAGTTAGCACTGAAACGGTTCATCTGCTGATAATAACGTTTTGTTTTATCTGAATAAGGGCTATTGGTGAAGTAAGATGAGGTTAAACCCATCCAGAAGCTACGAATAAAGTTAGACGTTGCAAAACCAATATGACCAAAGATGGCTGAGTCAAAGTTATCTAAACCACGGCTAGCATCAGTATCAAAGGCAGATTCCATTTCGGCCAATACATATGGATGACAGCGGATTGCGCCCTGACCATAAATAATCATTGAACGGGTTAGAATGTTTGCGCCTTCTACCGTAATGGCAATCGGTGCAGCTTGATAGCCACGACCTAAGTAGTTATTTGGGCCAAGACACACGCCTTTACCGCCGTGAATGTCCATTGCATCAATAACACATTTTTGCATTCTGTCTGTTAAATGGTACTTAACGATGGCAGAAATTACCGATGGTTTTTCACCTAAATCAATTGCAGTCGTGGTCAATGTTGACACGGCATCCATAAGGTAAGCATTACCACCAATACGTGCCATTGGCTCTTCGATGCCTTCTAACTTACCAATAGGTAACTTAAATTGACGACGAATACGCGCATATGCCCCCGTTGCTATCGCTGCAGTTTTAACACCACCGGCAGAGTTTGATGGCAGGGTGATACCACGACCAACAGATAAGCACTCAACTAGCATTCTCCAACCTTGGCCGGCCATTTCAGGACCACCAATGATGAAGCTTAACGGTACAAAGACTTCATTGCCGCGTGTTGGACCATTTTGGAACATACAGTTCAATGGAAAATGACGACGGCCAGTTTCAACACCTGGAATGTCAGTTGGAATAAGCGCACAAGTAATGCCTAATTCTTCTTTATCACCTAATAACTGCTCAGGGTCACGCAATTTAAAGGCCAAGCCTAGTACAGTCGCAACAGGTGCTAAAGTAATGTAACGCTTGTTCCAGGTTAGCTTCATACCAAGGACTTCTTCGCCTTGGAACTCACCTTTACATACAATACCAAAGTCAGGAATAGAGCCAGCGTCACTGCCTGCTTCTGGGCTAGTTAGTGCAAAACATGGCACTTCTAAACCTTGCGCTAGACGAGGGAGGTAGTGGTCTTGTTGGTCTTTAGTGCCATAGTGTTGTAAAAGCTCACCAGGGCCTAATGAGTTAGGTACACCCACTGTTGAAGCCAGTTCACTGCTTACACCGGCTAATTTTTGTAATACACAAGATTGCGCATAAGCAGAATACTCTAAACCGCCGTACTTCTTCTTAATGATCATCGCAAAGAAGCCGTTGTCTTTAAGATACTGCCACACATCTTGTGGGAGATCGCCAAGTTCATGCGAAACCTGATGTTGGTTAAGCATTTTACACACTTCTTCAACTGGGCCGTCTAAGAATGCTTGTTCTTCAGCGCTTAAGCGTGCTTTTGGATAATTATGAAGTTTGCTCCAGTTCGGTTTACCGGCAAACAAATCAGCTTCCCACCAGGTTGTTCCCGCTTCAATGGCTTCTTTTTCGGTAGAAGACATCTCTGGCATAATGCCGCGATAAACTTTCAACAGTGGACGACTGATGTAATTTTGTCTGAAAGATTTGATGTTTAATGGCAGTGCGATAACAAGGAATACAATCCATGAAATGACACCAATAATGTCCAATGTGCTGCCAACAACCATCACAATTGCCGCAGCAATGGTGGTTGATAATAGCGATACGCGAAGGTATGCCATAGCGCCGAGCACAAAGATCATCGCGATGATCCAAAGTAGGGTGGTCACTGTACTTCTCCTTAAAGCTATTTTATAGGCAGAAAATAGCTTATTTATTATTGATCTGATTCACAGGAATTGTTGTGGTCTGACCTGTGTCACATAAAAGTTAACCTTATCTAGCCTCGAATACAAGTGTTTTTCAAACAATTGTTTGAAAATTTGTGTGTTTGAAACGTTCCACTCAATAAGCATAGTAGATACAATACGTTCGACTTATTAAAATCGGTCAAAATGGCTCAATTTTACAACTATAAAGGCAAGTTTAATGTGCGAATTACTGGCGATGAGTGCCAATGTGCCAACAGATATTGTGTTCAGTTTTACAGGCTTAGCCGAACGAGGTGGGGTGACCGGACCGCATGTTGATGGTTGGGGAATTACGTTTTACGAAGGCAAAGGTAATCGCACTTTTAAAGACGCGTGTCCGAGTAGTAAATCGCACATTGCCGATTTGATTAAATCTTATCCGATTAAAAGTGAGATCGTGGTGAGCCATATTCGCCAGGCCAATCGAGGTTGCGTGTCGCTGGTCAATACCCACCCGTTTACCCGCGAGTTATGGGGACGCTATTGGACCTATGCCCACAATGGCCAATTATCAGATTACAAAGGTAAGTTTACAGTATCACGTTTTCAACCTGTCGGAGACACAGACAGTGAATTGGCTTTTTGCTGGATTTTAGAATCAGTCGTTAACCATTTTGGTGAGCAAGAACCTGAAAATATGCAACCAGTTTTTGATTATATCGCCAAGCTTGCAGATGAAATTCGTGAGTTAGGAGTGTTCAATATGTTACTGAGTAATGGCATCGATTTAATGGCATATTGCACCAACAATTTATGCCACATTACCCGCCGTGCGCCCTTTGGTAAGGCAACTCTGATTGATACCGATGTGGTGATTGATTTTAGTCAAGAAACCACGCCAAATGACGTGGTGACCGTGATTGCGACAAGGCCATTAACCAACAATGAAAATTGGGTTGTGCTCAGCCCTGGCGACTGGAAGTTATTTAGAAAAGGCGAGTTAGTCCTCGGCTAATTGCTTAATATCATCGAGTTCAGACTCTGTTATTTGCGCATCATTGTCAGCTTCGGCGGTGAGATCATCTATTGATGTCGAAGCATTCGTTGCCGGGCCATCAATCACAATGGGGGTCATTGGTGGTAACGGTTGATCAAATTGATAAGTGGCTAACTGAATGTCTAGCTGCTTACTGCCTTTTGAAAAATGGCTTAACCTTACCGGTAAATAAGCTAAATCGGGTGCCATCCAAAAATAGGTTTGACGTTTTTTTGCTTTCTTTGCCGCGCGAACCACTTCCACTTTAACCGTGTCGTAAGTGCCACTCTCTAATACCACTTGCTCTTTGCCCAATACTCTAAATTGATAGTCATCCACTTCTTTTTCTTTGACCATCTTGTAATCTAACGGCCGGGTATTGGCCGCTAAGTCCATTCTAAATTGCAATTGCACCATGAGCGGATCAAACACTCTCTCTTGGTAAGGAAGTTTAAGCGCTTTTTGTTTGTATATGGTGTGAATGAACTCTTGTGCTTTGGCAAAGGCGGTTTGTTCTGTGTAATCGCTGCCTGTGCCACTGCGTTCATGCACATACCTAAACGGCACAAGCTTGCCATTTTCTAAAGTAAATTCGCTGGTTAACTGGCGTTTGTCAGACAGTAATAGCAAGCTGACATTGCTGTCAAAATGATAGGTGTAATATCCAGTATCGGTTGCGGGCAAACTATAGATAGCCTCACCTAATTCGATACTGCCGTAAAATACTTTGTAGTTGGCTTTATGCGCTGTTAATGGAGATAAAATTGCGGCTTTTTCAAATTCGGATAACGGCACCGCAGAAATAAGTTGTGTTGCTTTTTCTGCAATCAATTGGGTTTCTTTTTTGCTCAACTGCTCAGTAGATTCACTGTCGGTAGGCTGCAGTGAAGCCGCAGCTTGCACATAAAATGCTGGGCTGATGCAGAGTATTAATGTACAAAATCGCGTCAATTTATTGCTCAATGTATAAATACCTTAACAGTTAATATTTTTAACAACTTGAAATTAAAAGGGTAATGTCATTACTAATGTTGCAAGATCTGGTTTCCACTGATATTGAGACAACGAAATCTTGCCAGTGTTCACTGTTATCCCTTCTAATCTGAGTAATTCTTGTTGTTGCCTATAGGGCTCGCTGTCTTTAGCAAACGAAATTTTCCCCTGGCTATTTATTACTCTGTGCCAAGGTAGTGATAAAGAGTCTGGCGCCAGTTTTAGGGCTCTCGATACATATCGAGCTCTGCCTGGTAACCCCGCTAAATCCGCTACTATTCCATAAGGTAACACAGAGCCGTGAGGGATAAGATTAACAATAAACCATATTCGCTCCATGGGCGTAACTGAAGTCATGGGGATCCGATTAAAGTGGTAATATTAGCGACAGATAATAGAAAAACTGCGGCGAATGTACAACCGCAATTTTGTATATGAAGGATTATTAATGGGTGACTTAGAGTACTGTCAAGTAGATACAAAAGAAGTGACTAAACGCGCCACCGAGTACAAATAAGTGCCATATAGCATGATTAAATGGAATGCGTTTACCTACGTAAAAAATCACTCCAAGGCTATAAAATAAACCGCCAACTAATAACAACGTTAACCCTAACGCTGACATTTGGCTTTTTAAATCATCCATAACTGTGACACACAGCCAGCCCATGACTAAATAAAGCACCACACTAAAGGCTTTAAAGCGGCCTATAAACAAAGTTTTAAATATAATGCCACCCAAGGCTAGTGCCCAAATCGCACTGAGTACGATGCTGGCTTGCGAACTTTGTAAACTGATCAGCATAAGCGGGGTATAAGTGCCCGCAATTAACGTATAAATAGCGCAATGGTCGGCCATTTTAAAACGTTTACGCCACACCATACTTTGGCTTGAGTGATATAACGTTGAAGCCAAAAACAACACAATAATACTTAAGCCATACACCACAATACCGCTGGTTTGCACAAACGTTAATTGTGCTGGCGCTTTGATCAACATGAATACCAATCCAACAATACCCGTGAGAACGCCTAAGGCATGCGAGCTGGCATTAGCTAATTCTTCTCTAGCGCAATAGTCAGATATTGATGTGGTCGTCTCCGATTGAGGCGTCGTTAATGTATCTGTTAAAGAGTTCATAATATCCTGTTTGCTAAGCTGTATGGATTTTCAGCGAAGTTAGTCTATCAGCCTAAATACTAAAATGCTACATTTTAGAGTACACGTGTAAGCTTAAATTATGGTTTAATAAATTGTTATTTATTTTCAGTGTATTGAAGCAATGAGATTAATAAAGGTTCACAACTAGATAGACTTTAACGGTAAGATTTAATGCTATTGAAACGGCATAATCGCGTTATACTGAGGCAATTATTCTTGGCTTATTCGTTTTTTATGACAGATAAAAATCAATCGAAAAATCATCTTCATCAGCATGAAGCTCAATCGTGTGATTCTGATGATTCTCTCGCTAAGTCACCCACTGAGCCGTGTATGCACTCTGCAACAGACAGCGTATATATTGATTTTGACCCAGCAATGACCCCGTTTGTTGATGCTAAAGAGGACACTAACGACACGCTTTTACAGCAACATCAACAACAGGTGGCGAATGAGATTCAGTTACAGTTCTCAGGTGCAATTGCGGCTTCTCCTAACAATAATGAGCCACTTTTAATTGACGTTGAAACCGCAAATAATAAAGGCTTGCAAGGCAAAGTAAGCAAACTTGTTAGTGACCATAGTTGGCTGCTGGTTTTGATGATCCATGTGATAGTGGTTGCGATGGCATTGATTTTTGGACGGGTGGATATTAGCGGATTAAACGACATTCCACTTGAGCAAACCGCGCCCAAGCCTTTGCCAGTACTAAAGAGTTATTTAATTACCGAAGAGCAATACAACAAGCTGGTTGAAAACGCACAGCAAACAGATCTGTCAACACCCGCCATTGATGAGAAACAAGTGCTATCACAATCAACTGAGTAGTAATCTATACATTACGAGGTTGGTAGTTAAGACAATTTATTGTATTTAAAGCGATTGGCAATCACTGACCAACATACCGCACACAATAAACCACATATAAGCCCCACCAAATGTGATTCGGTAGCGACTCTAGCCGCGATTAATTCAGTGATACTTGTCGATGCGCCAAAGTATTGCTCATAAGCCACTTTGGCTATTACTCCAATAAGCAACAAATAACCAGACATATAACCTTTACGAATGTCCATCATGGCGCCAAAAGCAAATAAGCCATGCAGCATACCGCTTAATCCGACATAGGCTTTAAGGCTGGGGTAAAACAGGTACAAACCAATGCCTTCTAATAAGCATAGGCATAAAAACAATAAGACGAGTTTCTCGGGATGACGTTTGTAATGCACTTCGTGTAAAAACACGATGACCCAAAACCCCGCCAAATTCATGAGCAAATGCCACAAATTGGTATGTAATAGATTACCCGTGAGTAAACGCCACACTTGCCCATGGGCAATATCATCATATCGGTAGCTGAAATATTGATCGATAGGGAAAAATGCAGGTGTTGGAATGTCAGCAGCAAACAGGGCGATACAGAGTACACTGATCATCACCAAAAAATGATAGGGTCCAACAGCATTATAATTTTTGGCCAAAATTACCTCTAAACATCATTTTTGTGTTTTGTTGCATCTATTGTTGAGTATAGTCAAATTAACTTAAAAAGACGGTTTTATCACTTTTTAGTCATAAAACCATATCTGTTTAGCAGATCCGCAGCTTAGTTTGTTGCCATTTTTTGATTGAGAGATGCCATCACCGATGCCTGGTTTTGTAAGTAATCATCTAAACCGCGTTGGCGTAATAAACAAGCTGGGCAATCACCGCAACCTGCACCGACAATCCCGTTATAACAAGTTAAGGTTTGTTGTTGCACTAGGGCGAGTTGTTGATATTTGTCTGCCAATGCCCAGGTTTCAGCTTTATTGAGCCACATTAAAGGGGTGATTATCTTCAGTGGTTTATCCATTCCGAGAGCAAGCGATTGCTGCATAGACTGAATAAACTCATTACGACAATCTGGGTAACCCGAAAAGTCAGTCTCACACACGCCAGTAATAATGGCATCGCAGCCAAGTTGATAAGCATAAATTCCGGCTAAGGTTAAAAACAGAATGTTTCGTCCTGGTACAAACGTGTTAGGTAAACCATTGTTCATTAATTCATGCGACACCGGGATAGCATCGCGGGTTAATGCAGATATCGCCAGCTCATTAAGTAATGTGGTATTCATAATCTTGTGACTGGCCAAATTCAGTTCAACGGCTAACGCTTTGGCAACCTCTATTTCTTGGCGATGGCGTTGCCCGTAATCAAAGGTAATCCCATGAACTTCGTCATATTGAGATAAAGCTTGGATAAGACAGGTGGTAGAATCTTGGCCGCCACTGAATACAACAAGCGCTTTAGTGGTGTTTTTTACTGATGAATCTGACATGGGGATACTCATTAACGTTCTGAAAATGGACTCAAGATAATGACCTAAGCCGTTCAGAAAAAATCAAAATGATATTTTACCTAAGGTCAGCTTAAGTGCAAAGCGAGCGGCGTAAATACTTGCAGCTAGAAGTAAAATACTCTATAAATGCCGCCCTGTTGTTTGTCTGGTGCTTGGCTGGGCGTAAAAAAGTAAGGTAAAACATGAAATATCCGGTTAACGAAGTATTTGAGACAATACAAGGTGAGGGCTGCTTTACTGGCGTACCAGCACTTTTTGTTCGTTTACAAGGGTGTCCGGTTGGATGCGCCTGGTGTGATACTAAACAAACCTGGGACGTATTACCTGAAAATAAAGTCACTACAGAGCAAGTTATTCAGGTGGACGGCACCATTGGTCGTTGGGCCGATCATACTGGCAGCAGTTTAATCCAAGCCTTTAAAGACAAAGGCTTTACGGCAAAACATATTGTATTAACCGGTGGAGAGCCGTGTTTATATGATTTAACCGAAATGACCAGTGACTTTATTGCAGCAGGGTATCAAGTGCAAATTGAGACCAGTGGCACTTTTGAGGTTAAATGTCATGACTCGGTTTGGGTGACGGTGTCGCCTAAAGTGAACATGAAAGGCGGTTATAAAGTCCTTGAGCAAGCATTAGTGCGCGCCAACGAAATTAAACACCCTGTGGCGACTGAAAAACATGTCGATGAATTAGATGCACTGCTTAATGGCATTGACCTAACGGGTAAAACGATTTGTTTACAACCTATTAGTCAAAAAGAACGCGCGACAGAGTTGGCGATGAAAGTCTGTATTGCTCGTAACTGGCGTTTGTCTATTCAGACCCACAAATATTTAAATATTGATTAATACCAATTCCACTTGTGCTCGTGTCATCAATTGATACTGCTTGTAAATTGATAAAGCAATGCCGCGGATAATCTGCGGCATTGTTGTATTTAACCCGAGCTGAGGTGACTTACGCTATTAAAGCAACAAACCACTATCATTAAATTGCTGCAGCTTTTGTCGATAATGCTTAAAACAGCCTATGTTGGCGTCAATCCATTGCGGATTGTAATAAGTATCTAAATAACGCTCACCCGCATCACATATTAAGGTCACAATAGACCCCGTTTTACCTGCTTGATGCATTTGAGTCGCCAATAATAGTACACCGTATAAGTTGGTCCCGGTCGATGCGCCCGTTTTGCGGCCAATCAGTTGTTCTAACCATAAAATCGTGGCAACAGAAGCCGCATCGGGAATTTGCAACATCTCATCTATCACTCCGGCAATAAACGAGGGTTCTACTCTTGGTCTGCCAATTCCTTCAATTTTGCTGTTTTTATCACTGACAATATTGGCATCACCACTGGTAAAGTAATCATAAAACACTGAGTTTTCAGGGTCGACAACACATAATTGAGTCGCTCGCTGTTGATAACGAATATAACGACCAATAGTCGCACTGGTGCCGCCTGTACCTGGACTCATTACAATCCAACTTGGAATGGGGTGTGGTTCTTTTTTCATTTGATTAAAAATAGAATCGGCAATGTTGTTATTACCACGCCAGTCAGTTGCACGCTCTGCATAAGTAAACTGGTCAATATAATGGCCATTTAATTCTTGTGCTAAACGTTCTGACTCGGCATACATTTGGCTGCCGTTATCAACAAAGTGGCATTGGCCGCCATAAAATTCGATTTGTTGAATCTTCTTTTTTGCCGTGGTTTCTGGCATCACCGCAATAAAAGGTAGCCCCAATAAGCGCGCAAAATATGCTTCAGACACTGCCGTACTGCCAGACGATGACTCTATGATTGGTGTGCCTTGTTTTATCCAACCATTACATAATGCGTATAAAAACAATGAACGGGCTAAGCGGTGTTTCAAGCTGCCGGTTGGGTGGGTGCTTTCGTCTTTTAAATAAATATCTATGCCGGTTAATTGAGGCAAATCTAATTTGATTAAATGCGTATCAGCAGAACGTTGGTAATCTGCTTCAATTTTTGCGATGGCCTGATTGACCCAAGTTGTCGGCATGATAATACTCGTTATTACAAATGGGTATAGATAATAACCAATATGAATAACGAAAAAAAGTGATATTTTTTACAGTGGATTTGAAGATTATTTTTAATTAAATCAGTAGATAATGAACAAAAATAAATGAATAACAATAAAATAGGAGGATTAAACGTAGGAAAATTTAACGAAGATAACGCAAGATGTAAAATGGTGGAGGGAGAAGGATTCGAACCTTCGAAGGCTGAGCCGTCAGATTTACAGTCTGATCCCTTTGGCCACTCGGGAACCCCTCCACTGCGAAAGAAGATAACAAAGAAAAGATGGTGGAGGGAGAAGGATTCGAACCTTCGAAGGCTGAGCCGTCAGATTTACAGTCTGATCCCTTTGGCCACTCGGGAACCCCTCCACACGTTTTCTTTACTACTTACTTTCTTTTTACACTTTAACGCTTTTGTTTTAGTCATCTATATCACTAAAACGGGTACACCTTATAATAACGCAAATGGTGGAGGGAGAAGGATTCGAACCTTCGAAGGCTGAGCCGTCAGATTTACAGTCTGATCCCTTTGGCCACTCGGGAACCCCTCCTCAATTGCGGCCGCCATAGTATTCACAAACCCTTGGTATGTAAAGCCTAAAATTGAAAAAAAATCTAAAGTTTTGATTTATTTGGTCGATAAAATATCAATGCACAAGAGTAGTGATGTTTTTATATGCAAATTGAGTCAACATTAGTCAATGAGTTACAAATAGGCAGCCGATTAAACGGGGCGGTTGAACAAAATCGCCGTGGTGAATTTGGTTTACTATTGGCTATGTTATCGGCAGATGCTCGCGACATGGCGCAATTTCAGTTAGACAATGATCTCAATGTAGACCAAAAGTTGCGCAAACAATTTGAACTGCCTCCAACACAACTTCTGGTTGCTGATGTTTCAAGCGATATTCATGTCACCGATAACGCGCCGCTATTTCAACAACAGGGCGCTCGTCAATTTCAATTACAACAAGCGTTAACGCCAGAAGCCATAGTAATAAGAGGGCCGCAACCCGATGCCATGGTCGAAGTATTAAGCAACTGTGATGAATTAACTAAGCGTAAAGCGATTAACAGTTATCAACAACATACAGTGATTGAAGACATGCACTTCATTGATCAATTAGCGACACAACGTAAAATAAGCCAAACCATTGCCCAGCAATATGCTTAACAAACAACTAATTTTTTACTTATTTGTGAGCTTGGCAAATAAATGCTTTTAAGGTTTACGTTAGCATGTGTGCATTAAACCATGCACTCGAGGTGACAAAATGATTAAACAAATTAAGCAGCAACAATCTGATTCTGTTAATGATAGTTGCAGCGACTGCGGCAGCTACGTTGATATTGGTGCCGTAGTAGAAGCAGATGATACATTATTGCAAGTCAACCTAAATGGTGACAATGCATTGGCACAAGCACAAGAGTTGCAACAAGCTGCGTTGGCACGTTTTAGCGACACGAAAGCCAATATTGAACAACAAGCAGGTAGCGTCACGTTGTCATTGCAGTTTGCCTTTAGTGTAGAAAAAATGATTTTTCAATTAGAACACGCCCTGTAATAACACAAAATCAGTGGTTTTGTTTAACTAAGCATATAAACTAATTTTTTGTTAAATATAAAGTTTTTATGTTTTTTTGACGTAAGCAGAAAGGATCAAGTCACGACTAAATGGATTGCTGTTTTTGGATAACAAGTGTAATCTGCATTTATTAAACAAAGGTATAGTAGCTGTAGCTTATTTACGGCGTTTACCATGCCAAATAGCGGATTTCGCTCCCAAAGTTTACTTAAATTTATCTGGTATGTTTTAACCTATTAATAAATAAAATCATATTAAATGATATAGACCAGATAAATCAGTAAAAAAGCCATATTTCGGGATTTAAATGAATCAACAAGAGAAACAGCACTTATTGGAATTAATTGTAAATTCCAGTGCTAAACAACAAGGTGATTTTTCACAGACCTCAGCATTGGTATGTCAACTGCTGCAAGAACACTTTGATGCCTCTTTTGTGTCTGTTTGGTTATTGACCACTGACCCTGACACTACAAAGGTAAACCATGATGAGCACTTAGTGTGTTCACACAACCTTGTGGCTAGTCAAACCGCACCGTCATTACATCATGCACCTGATTTACGTCAAACCAACACAATCACACCACAATTTTTTACCGAACTGCGTTCTCATCGATATATTTTATCAAGTGAGTCACAGCAGCAATCGATAACACATCAATTTTCTGACTATTACCAACAACATGGAATTATCACCAGTGTGGATGTGGCTATTCGTATTAATGGTCATATTGAAGGTGTATTATCGATTGAGCATTGTGAAGACACCAAATGGCTCAAATCAGCGATTCAATTTGCGATTCAGTGCGCTGACCAACTTGCGTTGACTTTAGCGACACGCCACACCTATGACAGCAATGAACAAATATACTTATTACGCAATGCGACTGAGCAATCAGAGCATGTCGTGATGCTAGTCAATACCGATACTGGGATTGTTGAGTATGTAAATAGTGCCCATGAAAAAATGACTGGGCTACCTAGAAATACCATTGAGCATCACAGTGCTAAAAATCTTGATATATTCAAAACTAATCAACTACTTTACAGCAGCATTATTAGCCAAATACGCAATAATGAGGTGGTGAAGGGCAATTTAAAGCTAAAACGTGCCGATGGCAGTGACTATTGGATGAATTATCACTTTTCACCTTTTGTAACAGAGCTAGGCAAACACTATGCGTTGGTATCAAGCTACGACAATTCAGCGGAATACTTGCACAAAGCAGAGTTAGAGCGCTTAGCCTGGCATTGTAATCTTACCGGTTTACATAACCGCAGTTATTTTATTCCGCAATTAGAGCGTGCCGTAGATGGCACGTTAATACTCATTGATTTACTGAGCTTTAAGCGTTTTAACGATACCCATGGCCATGAACAAGGTGATGCGTTGTTGGTTGAAATTGCCCGTCGCTTAAAACATTTTGCCAGCGCCGCAAATGCCATTGATGTGGCACGAATTGGTAGTGACGAATTTGCCATTTTATTACCTGAAAGCCAAGATAATAGCCACCAGGCACTATCTGATTTTGAGCAAGTGATTAAACGTTTATACTTAAGCCTTGCCGCGCCATCGATAATATCGCGAGAGAAAATTGAGCCTAAAACGGCACTCGCCGTGGTTGATATTAAATCGGTAGCGGGGTTATTTACGCCTTTATCCTGTGCTGATATCACCTTGCAACATGCTAAAAATAAGTCTGAAATGCATTATCAGTTTTTTAATGCAGACTTGTTGAGCGAATTTACCACTAACGCAGAGATTGAACGCGATTTACATCAAGCAATCCGCGGGCGTGAGTTTGAATTGTACTATCAACCGTTAATGGATTTAAAAACCAATCAATACATAGGTGCAGAGGCGTTGATCCGTTGGCACCACCCCAAAAAAGGCGTGCTTTATCCTGGTGCATTTATTGAAATTGCCGAGCAAACGGGCATGATAAATCCAATCGGTGAATGGGTACTAGAGTCAGCATGTAAGCAGCTTAATTTGTGGCAACATAAAGACGTTAATATTGCGATGCACGTAAACGTGTCTGCGAGACAGTTTTTTAGTGGCAATTTATATGAGCAAGTTTGGCGTTTAGTGACTCGTTATCGTATCAAGCCAAAAACCTTGGTGCTTGAAATCACCGAAACCGAATTAATGGGTGACATTCGCTATGCCATTAATTTGTGTCATGAATTAGCTGAACTGGGTGTGGGATTGGCGATCGATGACTTCGGTACGGGTTATAGTTCAATGAAATACTTGAAACAATTTCCCATTTCAAAGTTAAAAATAGATCGTTCCTTTATTATGGATATTTCATCGAGCCGTGAAAGCCGTGAAATTGTCAGCGCCATTATAGCGATGGCCAATGCATTGAATATTTCGCTGACCGCAGAAGGGGTTGAAACCAAAGAGCAAGAAGCGTTTTTAAGCTCAAGTGCTTGTCACCATGCCCAGGGGTATTTGTACAGTCCAGCCATTCGAGTTAACGATTTTGCGCAATTTATTGAGCACCATACTACCTGGGTACCCGTCGAGCATTAATAGGTTAACTTAGCACAGCATTGTTTAAATTTTTTACCACTTTGACAAATGCACGGCTCATTTCTTTCGGGTAATTTCGTGTGCATTTGTTTGCCCTCAGTATAAAACCAACGTCCTTGCTGCAAAACAAATCTAGACTGCTCGTATATGGCGTCTATCTGCTTGTCATCTATATACCAGGCTTTAAACGTAACTTCACCAGTAGTATCTAACTGTTTCGTGTTTATCACTTGCAAACCTAACCAATGAATATTGCCTTGGGCTAACTGTTCAATGGTTAAGCCTTGGCGGTAATCTGGATGGTGCGTCACTAGCAAATACTCAAATTGAGCGACCACAAAAGCGCAATAGCGTGAGCGCATCAGTTGCTCCGGTGATTGAGCAACCAATTGGTTTACATGCAAAGGTAAGCAACATTGTTGATAGGCTTGCTGGCTGCCACAGGGGCATAAATCAGCTGGATTAATCTTTGTCGTCATTATGGCTGGCTACTTGTGTCAGCGTGTGGCGAGCTGATAAATTGGCGGCCATAGTAAAGGTTAGGCACAGGTTTAGCATCATAATAAAATTGGGGGGTTGCGTGAGTATTTGAGTCAACGCTTATCCGCCAATGTCCATCACGGTCTTTTGCAAAAATGGTCACAAACTTACCAGCAAATTCACTAACAGGCTCGCCTGAATCAGCACCCGGGTGAAAACGCACTAAATAATAGCCTACGTCGGTTGCGGTATTTTTATCTATGTGACGCACAACAACCCTAAAGTCGACTTCAAGTTTGGCTTGCTTACGTTTAATTTTGTCAAAAAAACGCGTATACAAACTGACAATATTCGCTTTACCGTTGATAATGCCTTTATCTTGGGTTTCTGAAATATATACCGCATCTTCAGTATAAATTTGTTCTATGCTGGATAGGTCTAAATGTTCAAATGCATCGGCTAATTGGGTAAAATTAGCGTTTAAGGTTTTATGAGGGACGGTTTCTGCTGCGACAGCGTTTAACGTGGTAATGCATAGCCCTAAGGCCAGTAAAGCCCCAGTAATTCTTAGTGTATTCAACCGGATCAATATTTTCTTCAATGAGTGTTTCTCTTTTTTATAATAGGTAAAACAAACTACAGTAATGCGTTACCGTTTTCATCACTATAAATTATCCAATGATTTTGCCAAAGCGCATAATCTTTACAAAGTATGTAGGAGGTAAACCATGTCGTTAAAAGAAGATGATTTATTTTTACAAGAAATGGCAGACGTCACCCCCTTAAAGTCAGAGCGTCAAAGCATCGCTGCGCAGACATGGTCAAACCCAGTTAGTGTAACAGAGGCTCAATTGGCAAAGCGAGCCGCGGCCGAGCAACACGAATTGTTACAGTTATTGCCGACTGATCCGCATTTAATTCATCCTTTGCAGCCAGATGACATGGTCAGTTATAAAATCGACGGTATTCAAGACGAAGTATTTAAACAATTAAGGTTGGGCAAGTACCCGATTAAAACGGTGTTAGATCTCCATGAATATCGGCTGCATCAGGCGCGCGACAGCATGATTAATTGCCTATTGAGTGCCTATGAACGTGGTGAGCGCAATGTGTTAATCATTCATGGCAAAGGTTATAAAAGTAAACCGTATCCAGCATTGATGAAATCAGCCGTGTGTCACTGGTTACAACAAATTGAACCTGTTACCGCTTATCACTCTGCTACACGTAATCAAGGTGGTGTGGGGGCTGTATTTGTGATGTTGAAGAAGTCTCAACAAAAGAAACTTGAAAACAGTGAGTTGAATCGAAAAGGCAGTGGCTTTAGATAAAAAAGTGGCGCTTTTGAGCGCCACTTTGTTGATTTACTTCTGCATCACACTCAAGTATGAGCCGAGTAGTTAATCTCGGTTTATCTCAGTATTACCAACCACATTGGCGGTTAGCCTCGTTGTTTTGCTCATCAAGCCACACTTGTAATGGCGCAAAGTAATCTAATACTGCTTTGGCGTCCATTTGCTTAGTGCCTGTGACAACATTAAGGGCTTCAGGCCAGGGTTGACTCGCACCCATTTCAAGCATTTCATTCAACTTAGCGCCAGCAGCTTTGTTTCCATAAATACTGCAACGATGAACAGGGCCGGTATCGCCAGCAATATCACACAAAGCTTTGTGGAATTGGAACTGCAAGACATGGGCTAAAAAGTAACGTGTGTACGGTACATTTCCTGGAACATGGTATTTAGCGCCGGGATCAAAATCAGCTTCTGTGCGCGCAATAGGGGCTTTTACGCCTTGGTATTTTTCACGTAAATCCCACCAGGCTTGGTTGTACTGCTCTGGCTTAATGGTGCCGTTAAACACCTGCCAACGCCATTGGTCAATCATTAAACCAAACGGCATAAATGCAATTTTATCTAGAGCTTGACGTAAGAGTAAACCGATGTCTTTAGAGGCGTCAGGTACTGTGGCTAACAAGCCAATCTTTTGTAAATACTTAGGCGTAATTGACAATGCAATGGTGTCACCAATGGCTTCATGGAAACCATCGTTGGCCGAATTTTTAAAGATAAACGGCTGATTTTTATAAGCGCGTTGATAGAAGTTATGCCCTAACTCATGGTGAATGACGGTAAAGTCTTCAGCGCTTTTTTGAATACACATTTTTATGCGAATATCATCGAGGTTGTCCAAATCCCATGCTGATGCGTGGCATACCACATCGCGGTCTTGCGGTTGAACAAACAATGAACGACGCCAAAAGCTTTCTGGTAGCTCGTCAAATCCTAACGAAGTGAAAAAACCTTCAGCTTGTTCCACCATTTTAATTTCATCATAGTCATTTTGGGCCAATAACTCAGTGACGTTATAACCCGGATCGGCATTTTCGGGTGCAACACTGTTATATATGGTGCCCCATTGTTGTGCCCACATATTACCAAGTAAATGAGCTGGAATAGGGCCTGTTTTAGGAGCAACGTCATCACCGTATTGTTCGTTCAATTCACCACGTACATAACAGTGCAATGAGTCATACAGTGGTTTGATTTGATCCCATAAACGGTCCAGTTCTGCAGAAAACTCGTCAGGCTTCATGTCATATTGGCTACGCCAAAGTTCAGACAAGTCTGTGTAACCCAGATCTTTAGCGCCTTCATTGGCGAGTTCAACTTCACGTTCAAATAATGGTCGCATTGGCTTGGCGATTTCGCGCCAACCTTGCCATGCTTCAAGTAACACAGCAGGGTCTTTCGACTCAGCCATTAAATTAGATAATTCAGGTTGAGTTAAACAGCGACCATCAGCAAAGCAATACTTACCTTTACCGTATAAACCGTTTAACTTTGAAGCAATACTGGCTAACTCTGCGTTTTTGGCAGGGTCGAGCGGAGCAGGTAACACCAGGCTACTGCGAAGGCTATTGAGCTTTCTGCTGTTAACCGCATCGAGTGCGACATCAGCATACTTTGCCGCTTCAGTAGCATAACGCACAGATGTTGAGGTGATTTTTTCGCCCATGGCGGCAGACAATGCTGCAGTATCATCAGTAATGAAATTTGAGTAAATCCACTCCGCGCGATTGGCTTCAACAGATAACGCAGCTAAGTCGGCTTCAGCTTGATTAATAAAGGTAATCGCTGCAGCACTGTCAATTTTTGGTTCACTTGCTACTTGCGGTTGATCTGCTGTTGACGTGTTAACAGTTTCTTGGGCGTCATTACAGGCACTCAGACCTAACACGAGTGACACGATGAGTGCAATTTGAGACGGTTGTTTTAAAGGGAAGTTCATTTATTGGCATCCTTGTTTTTCTTATCGACGTTAGTTTACCCAAAAATGATCAACATTGCATAATAGTGACCAATTTGTTGCAGTTATTGCAGTTTATCTTCTTTACTCAACACAAAAATTCCAACAATTTCGATTGACATCTGTGCGCTCAATGATTAATTTAAACGGGTGTTTAAATTAACTTGGGTCATGGGATGGCAAGCCGTACTGATACAAAAACAAGAATACTCGATGCAGCTGAAAAGTTGTTTGCTGAGAGAGGTTTTTCTGAAACTTCGTTACGACTGATCACCAGTAAAGCTGAAGTGAATTTAGCATCAGTCAATTACCATTTTGGTTCGAAAAAAGAATTAATCCGTGCAGTATTAGCAAGATACTTAGATGTGTTTATGCCAAACGCTGCCATAGAGATTAAACGTTTACACAATGCACCTGAAGATGCATCACTAAACGAAATATTTTCTGCTTTAATTAAACCGTTATTAGAACTGAATAAAGTGCGTAATGGCGGCACGATCATCTTTTTACAGTTGTTAGGTCGAGGCTACATTGAAAGCCAGGGCCATTTACGCTGGTTTATTACCACGCATTATGGTGAACATTTAGCTACATTCGTGAAAGCGGTTGTCGCAAGTGCGCCACATATTCCGCCAGCAGAAATGTTTTGGCGTTTGCATTTCACTCTGGGGACTATCGTGTTCACTATGGCTTCAGCAGACGCGTTAAATGAAATTGCAGCAGCCGATTATGGTGAGCACAACAACACTGAAGCAATTATTCGTAAAGTTATTCCATACATGGCGGCCGGTGTGGCTGTCCCTGTGCTAAACAATTAAGAAGGTATAAAATGAGTATCGTCATACTGTTACTTATAGTAATCATTGTCCTCTTTGGTGTACGTAACATCAGGATGCAGTTTATTACACGTCCTGTGTTTACGTTCTTCAAAAAAGTATTGCCGCCTTTGTCGACTACCGAGAAAGAAGCAATGGAAGCGGGCGATGTGTGGTGGGAAGGTGAGCTATTCCGTGGTAAGCCAAATTGGAATACTTTACATGGTTACGGCAAACCAACATTAACGGCTGAAGAACAAGACTTTATCGATAATCAAGTTCAAACAGCCTTAACCATGATCGATGATTTTGACATTGTTCATAATCGCAAAGATTTGCCGCCAGAGTTGTGGCAATACTTTAAAGAACAAGGATTCTTTGCCTTAATTATTCCTAAAAAATACGGTGGTCGAGAGTTCTCTGCTTATGCAAACTCGACCATTGTGGCCAAAATTGCCACGCGCAGCGTTAGTGCAGCAGTAACGGTAATGGTGCCTAACTCTTTAGGCCCTGGTGAGTTATTAACTCATTATGGTACTCAAGAGCAAAAAGAGCGTTGGTTACCGTCTCTTGCTGTGGGTAAAGACATTCCATGTTTTGCATTAACGGGTCCTGAAGCGGGCAGTGATGCAGGCGCAATCCCTGATTTGGGTATTGTGTGTCGTCGTGAGTTTGAAGGTGAAGAAACATTAGGTTTAAGCTTAACGTGGAACAAACGTTATATAACCCTTGCACCTGTTGCGACGGTATTAGGCTTAGCGTTCCAAATGCGTGACCCTGATGGTTTATTAGGTGATGTAAAAAATCTAGGTATTACCTGTGCTTTAATCCCAACCGATCATGAAGGCGTAGAAATTGGCCGTCGTCATAACCCATTAATGATGGCGTTTATGAACGGTACTACTAGCGGTGAAGATGTGTTTATCCCGTTAGACTGGATTATTGGTGGCCCTCAATATGCCGGTAAAGGCTGGCGTATGCTGGTTGAATGTTTGTCAGCGGGACGTGGTATTTCATTACCTGCACTTGCTACAGCATCTGGCCATGTGTCGACTAAAACCACCACAGCTTATAGCTATGTTCGTCAGCAGTTTGGTATGCCTATTGGTAATTTTGAAGGCGTACAAGAAGCCATGGCACGTATTATTGCCAATACCTATCAGCTTGAAGCCGCACGTCGTTTAACCACACAAGGTATCGATTTAAAAGTGAAGCCTTCGGTTGTGACTGCAATTGCTAAGTACCACATGACCGAGTTAGGCCGTGACGTGCTTGAAGATGCAATGGATATTCAGTCAGGTAAGGGGATTCAATTAGGGCCTAAAAACTATCTAGGTCATGCATTTATGGCTAACCCAATCTCTATTACGGTTGAGGGTGCAAACATTCTAACCCGTTCATTGATGATTTTTGGTCAAGGTGCAACACGTTGTCATCCGTATGTATTGGCTGAAATGGAAGCCGCTGCGATGGAAGATGAAACATCGGCACTCGATCGTTTCGATTCATTACTGCTGGGCCATATGGGATATGCCATTGGTAATGCTTTACGTTCATTGGGCAGTGCGTTAACCGGCAGTCGTTTTGCTAGTGCGCCAGTGAGTGGTCCCACTCAGCAATATTACCGCGACATGACGCGTATTTCGTCTGCACTTGCTATTATGACTGACTTATCAATGTTGATTATGGGTGGCGATCTTAAGCGTAAAGAAATGATTTCTGCACGTATGGGTGATGTATTAAGCCAATTATACCTTGCTTCAGCGACACTGAAATTGTTTGAAGACAATGGCCGTCAACAAGATGATTTACCGGCAGTGCATTACGCTATGACTGAGCGTTTACACTTAGCAGCAAAAGCACTAGAAGACGCTATTCGTAACTTCCCAAGTAAAATTGCTGGCGTATTATTACGTGTGTTGATTTTCCCACTGGGTAATCATTTTAATGCACCAAGCGACAAGTCAGCCGTTGATGTGTGTAAAGGCATGCTTAAACCTGGGCCTGCTCGTAATCGAATTACGTTCTTGTGTGGCGAGTTTGAGGGTGACACTAGTGGTATTGCGGAAGTTGAAAATGCATTCTTAGCAAAATATGCCGCTAAAGATCTGTATAAAAAACTGAAAAAAGCACAACGCAGTGGTCACTTAAAATCTAAGTTACCCATGCTTGAGTTGTTTGATGTTGCGCTTGAAAAAGACATCATTACCCAAGCTGAACATCAGCAACTACTAGAAGCAGATGAGTTACGCTTGGCAGCAATCAATGTTAATGACTTTGAAAAGCTGTAAATGATGTAACATCGTGTGGTAAACATTAAGCCCTGACTCAGTCGGGGCTTTTTTTTTGCCGCTATCCGGTGAATCATAAAACACGGCATTAATACCAATTCCACTAATTATCTGGTCATTCAGCGGGAATTCTGTGCCTTCTAGGCAAGTAATAGGATTGAAGACATAGTTGCTCTCGGCAACTGCTCCTGCGTTGCTCTACCTCCTGCATCCATGCAGTCGTACGTCAAAATGCTATTAAGCAGCATAGAAGGCACAGAAACCCGCCTTGCAGGAGACACTCAGACCGTTCATTTCTTTGTTGCATTGTCTTAGAAGGGAATAACCATTATTTCAACAATGCGCCTCAAACTGAACAATCTGAGTGACTCTGATTGGTCACATAATTAATGAAAATGGTATAACATTTTATTAATGGTTTATATTCTTCACTGAAGTGATTAACGGCGGCTATTGAGTCATATTCATTAGGCGAGGACAATGAACCGAGTGACAGAGATTACCGAATGAGTTACGCGAATTGACTGTATTGTAAAACAGCTTGGGTACGTTACTGGATGACGACAGAGTCTAGTGTTAGTTGATTAAGGGCAATAAAAAAGCCAACCGCGAGGTTGGCTTTTTTTTAGACCCACAGACTCGCGAGTAAACGCTCTGTGTGGTTCGTAATGAGCTTATTAAGCTACAACAAGTACTTTACAAGTGTTAGTGCCGCCGATGGTTTCCATCGCGTCGCCTTTCGTCATCAGTACCATGTCGCCGCTGGATAAGTAACCCGCTTCAACCATGCAGTTTAGCGCTTCTTTAGCTAGCTCATCAGCTGGGTATGCTGTTGAGTCAAACTTAATAGGTTGTACACCACGGTAAAGCGCCATGCTGGCTAAAGTCTTTTGGTGACGTGATAGAGCAAAAATCGGTAAGCTAGAGCTGATACGTGACATTAATTTAGCTGTCGCGCCAGATTCAGTTAACGAGATAATTGCTTTTACGCCAGCTAAGTGGTTAGCGGCATACATAGTCGATAACGCAATGGTTTCCTCAACAGAAGAGAAGCTTTGATCCATACGGTGTTTAGACACTTTCACACTAGGGTGTGATTCTGCACCTAAACATACGTTAGCCATCGCCATGACGGTTTCTTCTGGGAAGTCACCTGCAGCTGTTTCTGCTGATAACATTACCGCGTCAGTGCCGTCTAATACAGCGTTAGCCACGTCCATTACTTCAGCGCGAGTTGGCATTGGGCTAGTGATCATTGACTCCATCATTTGGGTCGCAGTGATCACCGCTTTGTTTAACTGGCGTGAACGTTGAATTAAACGCTTTTGTACTGCAACTAGGGCAGCATCACCAATTTCAACACCTAAGTCACCACGTGCAACCATCACAACGTCTGATGCTTTAATCACATCATCCATTGCTTCGTCTGTTTCAACGGCTTCAGCACGTTCAACTTTAGCGACGATTAATGCGTTGCTACCTGCTTCTACAGCAAGCTTACGTGCAAGGTCTAAATCAGCACCTGTACGTGGGAATGATACAGCTAAGTAATCAACATCAATCATTGCAGCCGTTTTAATGTCTGCCATGTCTTTTTCTGTTAACGCAGGAGCAGTTAAGCCACCGCCTTTTTTGTTGATACCTTTGTTATTAGACAAAGGACCCGCAACAGTCACAGTGGTAAACACTTTACGGCCTTCAACACGTTCTACACGTAATTGAACACGACCATCATCAAGCATTAAGATATCACCAATCACCACATCATCTGGTAATTGCTTGTAATCAATACCTACTTGGTTTTCATCGCCTTCACCTTTTGCTAGTTCAGCGTCAAGGGTGAATGCGTCACCTAAGTTAAGCATGATTTTTTTGTTATCTTTAAAAGTAGAAATACGAATTTTTGGGCCTTGTAAGTCACCTAAAATGGCAACATGCTTACCCAATTCTTTCGCGATGTTACGTGCATCAGTAGCACGTTTTAAATGATCTTCTGGTGAACCATGTGAGAAGTTAAGTCTAACCACGTTAGCGCCGGCTGCGATAATTTTACGTAAATTATCATCGCGGTCAGTTGCTGGTCCAAGTGTTGTAACGATTTTAGTTCTGCGGAACATGAGATACTCCGTTAAAATGAAAAGAAAGATTTTTGTTAAATAGAATTTGGTTATTAAAGTAGCTTAGTAATCTTAGTACTTAAATGATGCATATATATTAACAGACATTCTTAATTAATGTAGTAAAGTTACAAACAAAAACACGTTTTTTAGTGTGTAATTTATGTGACAGATAAGTGATTTTTACAATAAAAAAAGCCTGCCGGGGTTAACCGACAGGCCTTAATAGATTTTTGCTGCTATTTATAGCCGTTAAATGTGATGATCGAATACATCGTCTAAGTGTAATAATTTAACAGCTTTTACGTACCTTTAGCGCTTATATGGTTAAATCTTTGTTAATACGAGATTCTTTTAGCACTTCTTTTACGCGTTTTAAATTGTCACGGAAACGCGGGCCTCGGCGTAGTGTAAAGCCTGTTGCTAACACATCGATTGTCACTAACTGGGCTAAACGTGATGCCATGGGTAAGTACATGTCGGTATCTTCAGGCACTTCCATGGTGACAGGTAGTGTACACTCAAGTGACAATGGCGAGTTACGTGCGGTAATACCAATCACTGCTGCGCCATTTTCTCGGGCAATACGGGCAATTTCAATTAATGATTTGGTGCGACCTGTGTGCGAAATAAGCACCACAACGTCACCTTCGTTACAATTAATACAACTCATGCGTTGCATTAACACATCATCGAAACAAATCACCGGTACATTGAAACGGAAGAATTTATTTTGAGCATCGTGAGCAACGGCAGAGGAAGCTCCTAGTCCAAAAAACGAAATTGTTTTGGCTTGGGTCAATACATCAACCGCTTTATTGATAGCCGCTGTATCGAGACTTTGACGTGCGGTATCGAGTGATGCCATTGAAGATTCGAAGATTTTTGTTGTATATGAATCAGGTGAGTCATCTTCTTCAACATGTCGACTAACATAAGGTGTGCCGTTAGCAAGACTTTGAGCCAAATGTAACTTAAAATCAGGAAAGCCCTTGGTATCAAGTCGACGACAAAAGCGGTTAACGGTAGGTTCACTCACATCAGCCATCTTGGCTAAAGTCGCGATACTAGAGTGTATAGCTGTTTGCGGTGAGGCTAATATGACTTCGGCAACTTTTCGTTCCGATTTACTAAATTGGGTAAGGCTTTTTTGAACCTTTTCTAGGGTATTCATATGCAAGCATCCGCTTATAGTAGCTAGTTGAGTAGGGAATGTAAGTTTTATACCATAACTTACAGGAATTTCGTGATTTAAGTTATTTTTTTACCTTTTACACGATCCTGTTGTTATTTTTCAAGACATAGATCACGGTTAAATGGTTGCTAGGCCTCTTTATAGGCTGAAAATCATACCAGATATTAGGCATGGATGACTAGGTAGTTGATGATGCAAAATTTGTAAATTAAAGATGCAAAAATTAGATTCTGTTGTTATATTACAACAAAAGTGTGTTTTTATTCATCGACCGAATTCGAACATGGCGCACACACATAATCAGGAGAGCTTTCAGCAATGGGCAAATCAATTGGAGCCAAGGCTTGTGACTTCGTACTTTTTGGTACAAAAGGCGACTTAGCTAGGCGTAAATTATTACCTTCTTTATATCAGCTAGACAAAGCAGAATTACTCGATAAAGAAACTAAGGTCATTGGTGTTGCAAAAGATGCATTCACTCATGATGAATTCATCGCCCTAGTCACAAAAGCATTAAAGACGTTTGTTAAAGATGAAATTTGCCCAACTACGCTAGAACGCTTCCTGAGTCGTTGTCATTATATCGGTACCAATTTTACCGATCCAGAAGGTTATAAAGCCTTCCATGATTTACTTGAACCAAGTAAACGCGTCATGGTGAACTACTTCGCGACTCCCCCTTCAATTTTTGGCGCTATTTGTCGTTGTTTACACGAGCAAAACCTGATCCAATCTGACACCCGTGTGGTACTCGAAAAACCCATTGGTACCGATTTAGAATCATCACACGTGATTAACGATCAAGTGGCCGAGTTCTTTAACGAAAACCAGGTTTACCGTATTGACCATTACTTAGGTAAAGAAACCGTACAAAACCTGATTGCGCTGCGTTTTGCTAACTCGTTATTTGCTTCTAAGTGGGACAACCGGACTATTGATCATGTCCAAATTACCGTTGCTGAAGAAGTGGGTATTGAAGGCCGTTGGGGTTACTTTGATGGCGCTGGCCAGATGCGCGACATGATCCAAAACCATTTACTACAAGTGTTAACGCTTGTGGCAATGGACCCACCAGTTAATCTAGACGCTGACAGCATTCGTGATGAAAAAGTAAAAGTGCTTAAGTCATTGCGCCCAATTAACCAGGACAACGTGTACGAGAATACCGTGCGTGGTCAATACAGTGCAGGCTTCTTAAAAGGCTCACCCGTTCCTGGATATCTTGAAGAAGAAGACGCCAACACCAATTCAAACACCGAAACCTTTGTGGCATTGCGTGTTGATATTGATAACTGGCGTTGGGCTGGCGTGCCGTTCTATTTACGCAGCGGTAAGCGTATGCCGTTCAAGAGTAGCGAAATTGTGGTGTACTTTAAAAACCCACCACACAACTTATATCGTGCCAGCTATCGTAATCTGCCACCTAACAAGTTAACCATCCGTTTGCAGCCGCATGAAGGGGTTGAAATCCAGATGATGAACAAGGTGCCGGGTCTTGAGCAAAAGCAACGCCTGCAAACCACTAAGCTAGACTTAAGCTTTACCGATACCTTTAAAAATGAGCGTATTGCCGATGCTTATGAGCGTTTATTACTCGAAGCCATGTTAGGTAACCAAGCCTTGTTTGTACGTCGTGACGAAGTTGAGCAAGCATGGACTTGGGTTGACGGAATTATCCAGTCTTGGGAACAAAGCGGCGAAAAGCCAAAGCCATACCCAGCCGGTACTTGGGGACCTGTCGCATCAGTGGCGTTAATCACTAAAGACGGCCGTTCTTGGGACGAGTAGGGAGCAAACATGATCAAAGAAACCGTATTTAAATCATTTGATACACCCGCGGACTTAGAAGCTAAGTTAGCCGACAAAATTGCACAGCAATTGCAAGACGCGGTTGATACTCGTGGTAAAGCCAGTTTAGTGGTGTCGGGTGGTTCAACACCACTTAAACTATTCAAGCTATTAAGCCAAAAGCTGGTTGACTGGAGTGATGTTTATATCACGTTGGCTGACGAGCGTTGGGTCAATGCAGATGAGCAAGATTCAAACGAAAGATTAGTGCGCGAACATTTATTGCAAAACCGTGCCGCCAGCGCCAAATTTCGTGGTCTTAAAAATATGTTTGCTACACCAGAAGCGGGCTGTGACATGACCAGCGAGTCATTGGCTAACTTTCCACGTCCGTTTGATGTGGTCGTGCTCGGTATGGGTACAGACGGTCACACATGCTCTTGGTTTCCGTGCAGCGCAGAGCTCGACAATGCACTGACCACTAAAGATTTATGTGCTGCTGTTAATCCGACAACAGCCCCACATGCTCGTATTACGTTATCTAAAGATGCCATTTTAAATAGTCGTCAGATTTATTTGCATCTTGTCGGAGAGTCAAAATTAACTGTATATCATCAAGCACTTGAAAACGATGATGTTACCCAAATGCCCATTAGAGCCGTATTAGCGCAGCGTAAAACGCCCGTTGATGTGTTCTATAGCGCGTAAGGAGTTTTACCATGCATTCAGTAGTACAAGCCGTCACCGATAGAATCATTGCACGCAGCCAACAGTCGCGTTCAAGCTATTTATCAGCGCTAAACGATGCTAAAGCTCAAGGCGTTCACCGTAGCGCATTAAGCTGTGGCAACCTTGCCCATGGTTTTGCAGCCTGTCAGCCAGTTGAAAAAGATTCACTGCGTCAATTGACCAAGGCTAACATTGGTATTGTGACCGCATTTAACGACATGTTATCTGCGCACCAACCTTATGAAACCTACCCAAACATGCTTAAGCAAGCCTGTGCTGACGTGGGCAGTGTTGCCCAGGTTGCCGCTGGCGTTCCGGCAATGTGTGACGGTGTGACTCAAGGTCAACCGGGTATGGAGCTGAGCTTACTGAGCCGCGAAGTGATTGCCATGTCGACGGCAGTGGGTTTGTCGCACAACATGTTTGATGGTGCGTTACTATTAGGTATTTGTGACAAAATCGTACCAGGTTTATTGATTGGTGCATTGAGCTTTGGTCACTTACCGATGTTATTTGTGCCAGCAGGCCCAATGAAATCGGGTATTCCAAACAAAGAAAAAGCCCGTATTCGTCAACAATTTGCCCAGGGGCAGGTTGACCGTACTGCATTACTTGAAGCTGAGTCAAAGTCATACCACAGTGCGGGTACTTGTACTTTCTACGGTACCGCTAACTCTAACCAGTTAATGCTAGAAGTGATGGGCTTACAGTTACCGGGTTCATCGTTTGTTAACCCAGACGATCCATTACGTGACGAGCTAAGTAAAATGGCCGCTAAGCAAGTGTGCCGTTTAACCTCAATGGGTACGCAATACACCCCAATTGGTGAAATCGTTAACGAAAAATCTGTGGTTAACGGTATTGTTGCATTACTCGCTACCGGCGGTTCAACGAACTTAACTATGCACATTGTGGCGATTGCACGTGCTGCTGGCATTATCGTCAACTGGGACGACTTTTCAGATTTATCTGCTGTTGTGCCGTTATTAGCCCGTGTTTACCCAAATGGTCAAGCTGATATTAACCATTTCCATGCTGCTGGCGGTATGGCGTTATTGGTTAAAGAATTACTTGATGGCGGGTTGATCCATGAAGATGTTAATACGGTTGCCGGTTACGGTTTACGTCGTTACACCCAAGAGCCTCGTTTAATCGATGGCGAGTTAAAGTGGGTTGATGGTGTCACTGAATCGTTAGACAAAGATGTATTAACGCATCTTGATACGCCTTTCCAAAGCAACGGCGGCTTAACCTTACTTAAAGGTAACTTAGGCCGCGCGGTGATTAAAGTGTCTGCAGTACCTGCAGGAAACCGAGTGATTGAAGCGCCAGCGGTTGTGATTAACGATCAAAACGAAATCGATGCCTTATTTAAGTCTGGTTCATTAGACCGTGATTGCGTTGTGGTTGTAAAAGGTCAGGGCCCTAAAGCCAATGGTATGCCTGAGCTACACAAGCTCACGCCATTTTTAGGTACCTTACAAGACAAAGGTTTCAGAGTGGCGTTGGTGACAGACGGCCGTATGTCTGGCGCATCAGGTAAAGTACCCGCTGCAATTCATTTAACGCCAGAAGCGTTAGACGGTGGCCTAATTGCTAAAGTACAAGACGGTGATTTAATTCGTGTTGATGCCACAACGGGCGAGCTATCGCTGTTAGTTGATGAAAGCGTATTAGCAAGTCGCACTGCTGGAGTTGTTGATTTACACCATTCAGCTTATGGCATGGGCCGTGAATTGTTTGGCGCACTTCGTCGCAGTTTAAGCAGCCCAGAAACAGGCGCTCGTAGCACTAGCGCGATTGATGAATTATATTAAAAATGAAGGAAGTCGGTAATATGATTGAGCCTAATAACTGGTCACTCCAACCACAAGATGTGTTTAAACGTAGCCCAGTAGTTCCGGTTATGGTAATTAACAAACTAGAACATGCGGTGCCTTTAGCTAAAGCATTGGTTGCTGGCGGTATCTGTGTATTAGAAGTGACGTTACGTACTCCTTGTGCACTTGAAGCCATTGCAAAAATTGCTAAAGAAGTGCCTGAAGCCCTTGTGGGTGCGGGCACGATTTTAAATGAAGCTCAGCTTAACCAAGCGGTTGCAGCAGGTTCGCAGTTTATTATCACTCCTGGTGCCACGGTAGATTTATTAAAAGCGGCTAAAAAGGGCACCGTGCCTTTAATTCCTGGTATTGCCAGTATTTCTGAAATCATGGTGGGAATGGAGTTAGGTTACACTCACTTCAAATTCTTCCCGGCTGAAGCTTCTGGTGGTGTAAACGCACTTAAGTCTTTCTCTGGTCCATTATCTGGCATTCGTTTTTGCCCAACAGGCGGCATCAGCCCAGCCACTTACAAAGACTACTTGGCTTTGCCAAACGTTGATTGTATCGGCGGCAGCTGGATTGCACCAACAGATGCAGTAGACAGTGAAGACTGGGATCGTATTACACAGTTATGTAAAGAAGCGCTAGCCGCGCTTTAATCAACCTTGTAATAACATCACGTTAAAAACCAGCTAATTAGCTGGTTTTTTTATAGCTTTTTGTTTTCATATAACAGCAAGTATATGGCCTGCGGCCACTGACGTCGTAGCGCTTCGCCTACACTAAAGTAAAGGTCGTAAGTTGTAACTTATGCAGGGTAGTGTAATTGTCTTCGCGGTAATGCTTTTGAGCCGGGACCCTGGTGTTAGTTTTTACGTTTTACTTATGTACTCATGGCCACTAACGTCGTGGCGCTTCCCCCACACCAGAGCAAAGGAATAAAGCGCATTCTTGTTACCCAATCAGCCTTTGCAAACCCTCAGGGGTCCGGCAACATTTTCGCTTTTTAACCAAACAACAGCAGCGAAAAAATTGCGACGGAAAATTATCGAGCTTTTGACCTCGTTTGTAGCCAGCCTCGGCACCTCTTTATGGTAAAGAATGAAAATGTTAACGCTTCAGATGGGGGGCTGATGTGAATGGATTCACAAATGTCGTGATGGCTGGTCAATGATGTTCCCGACATCATAATGACATTTACAATATCCTTATCGGTCAGATGTGCGTGAAAGGCTATGGTCAGCTCATGTATTCTTTTGTAAAAAGTCTTCAACGGCCTCAAGTTCAGAGTTGTATTTGGACTGTTGCAAGTAATGAATGTAACTCATTTATGCTCCTTTACTTGTTAGAAAAAACCAATTTAAACTTTGCTCGAGCATCGTTATTGATAGTTTATGAAAGCACCATTTTGAGGATAATCTATCTACGCTTAACATCATAAAACCTTTACGACAGGGTACTGGTTTTTTATACAGTTATAATTCATGTTTGTTAAAATTGCAGTGTTGTTTCTCGTTATGTCATTTCGAAAATTCTTTGTTTTACCTAAAGTGTAACCCTCCCTTAAAATCAGAATGTTTTAAATAGAGTTTTCCATTTACACTAAACTAAATGGAGAATCACATGAAAAGACACGTTTTACTGAAAGCCAAATTATCAACATCCTCAAAGAAGGCGAGTCTGGCGCACTGACTGTGCCAGAGTTATGTCGCAAACATAATGTGGGTCAAAGTACCTATTACAAATGGAAATCTAAATATGGTGGTATGCAAGCCTCTGATTTAACCCGTATGCGTGAATTAGAAGCCGAGAACGCCAAACTTAAAAAATAATAATTAAGACATATATGGACGCTCCCAGTGAGTCAAGGTAATACTCTGCTCACCCAAGGCTTTTTTGGGCCTTAGCTTTCTGATCTACTGCTTCACACTTATCGTTGTTTTTGATGCGACTCATTTACCGCTTAAAGCGGTTGTACTGACATATATTCGGGCTCAACAGCCAAGCTGCGCCCCTAATGAAATCCGTACCACTGCGCCTAAAAATGTGAAACACCCAT
>NZ_BMQI01000007.1 GCF_014648035.1 Shewanella algicola
CCCGTGAGGCTTAACCATACAACCCAGATGGGTTTTACTGATACTTAGTATTAGAATAGAGCGTTTAAATAGTGTGATAACTCAATAAAGCGAGTCTGAGAGAAGACTGCATCAGCTTTCCGAATTATTATTTAATGCCAAGGTGTTAAATAAACAAAATTTGTCTGGAAACCATAGAGCTTCATTTCCAGACGCCTAATTTCTCTGAAAAGAGAGTGATAAGCCCGTTGCTAACGCAACGGGCTTTTTTACATCTGGAGTTTGAGCAAATAGTATTGTGATTGAAATATTCAGTGCTTGAATGCGCAGCAGAGAATGATCAAACTTTTGTGCTTATACCAATTCCATTAATTATGTGACCAATCAGAGTCACTCAGACTGTTCAGTTTGAGGCGCATTGTTGTAATAATGGTTATTCCCTTCTAAGACAATGCAACAAAGAAATGAACGGTCTGAGTGCCTCCTGTAAGGCGGGTTTCTGTGCCTTCTATGCTGCTTAATAGCATTTTGACGTACGACTGCATGGATGCAGGAGGTAGAGCAACGCAGGAGCAGTTGCCGAGAACAACTATGCCTTCAATTCTATTACTTGCCTAGAAGACACAGAACTCCCGCTGAATGACCAGATAATTAATGGAATTGGTATTATTTGCAGTTATGTCCGCTTATTCACTATAAGTGTGAGGCAGATCATGGTTTAACCTGTTTTGTTGATACAAAATTTAATTGAGTTAATGCACTAATTTATGGTTTGAATGGGGGGGAGCGTTGTGAATACCGTTTTCTACCTTGCCAGATATCATCATTTGCTGCACTTGTGCATCAAATAAACACATCGACAAATGAAATCTAGATTTATCTGTGAGGATAGCGGTTTTTACAATCTGATATTGGATTCGCTTTAGTTGTTATTGCAACTAGGTTACATATTCCGAGCCGTTGTCTCTTCTCATTTTATGTATGGCAATGTCATGCATGTCTGGCTCTCTAGCCGATTAATACTGTTCAAGGTTGTGGGATCGAGACAAGGTTTTTGACGGAGATTGAATAATGTCAGCTTGTTGGTTTAAAAATGATTGCTGTCACTCATAGAAGGATTTTTAGACAATGAATAACATACTGAAGAAAGTTATCTATATCGTTGTTTTTATAGTGCTCATTTTTTCTTTTTGGTGGGGGTGGCAATATTTACAAGTCCCTCCGCTAGCCGATGGTTTAGTGTCTGGTAACGGTAGAATTGAAGCTGTAGAAGTTGATGTATCAACTAAAATCGCGGGTCGAGTCGATACTATTTTAGCTCAGGAAGGAGACCTTGTTAAAGAGCAACAAGTTGTCGCGCAAATAAATACCGATCAATTGCGTGCTCAATTGCTTGGTGCTGAAGCTAATGTGGCCAGTGCTGAAAGCCAAGTTGCTTCTGCTCTGGCAACCATCGAGCAAACAAAGGCTGAGGAAGTGTTAGCCGAACAAGAATTGTCTCGGGCTAGAGAACTGGTAAAAGAGAACCATATTAGTAAAGAAACCTACGATACAAGAGTCAGTCAGGTTGCTGTAGCTAAAGCCGCGCTTCAAGCGGCTAAGGCAGGCCTTGTGTATCGTGAACGTATGGTGGATGCTGTTAGGGCGAGTACCAAAGAAATCCAAACTCAAATTGATGATTGTGTGTTGAAATCCCCAGTGACTGGCCGAGTAATATATCGACTTGCTGAACCAGGTGAGGTGCTTGGCAGTGGTGGTAAAGTGTTGACTATGATTAACCTTGCTGATGTCTATATGGAGATATTTGTACCCTCGGCACCAGCAAATCGTATTGCGATAGGTGCAGAGGCAAGAATTAAATTAGATGTTCTCGATTATACAATTCCTGCATCGGTGAGCTTTGTATCACCCGAATCACAATTTACCCCAAAGCAAGTTGAAACCCTCAGCGAACGTGAAAAACTGATGTTTCGTGTTAAGGTGCGGATCCCTCAATACCTAGTACAAAAACACATAGAAGATGTTAAGACTGGCGTGCGTGGCGTGGCTTATATACGCCTGACACCTTTACCCGGAGAGCAGCTAACTCCGTGGCCTGATTTTCTTCAACAATTGTTACCAGACTCTGAGCCTAATTCAGTCAATCAACATTAATGTGGGTACATCATCATGGACCAACAACACAATCCGATCGTCTGTATTAACAATGTTAGTCATAGATATAAAAAAGTCATGGCGATTGATGATGTTACGCTGAGTATCCCTTCGGGACAAATGGTGGGTTTGCTCGGCCCTGATGGGGTGGGTAAATCAACCTTGTTGGCACTGATTTCTGGGGTCAGAAAATTACAGAGTGGTAATCTTGAAGTGCTCGGCGGTGATATGGCTTCGGCTCTACATCGCTCAAATGTTGGCCCTCGTATTGCTTATATGCCTCAAGGGTTAGGTAAGAATTTATACAGTGAGCTCAGTGTTGCCGAAAACCTCGATTTCTTCGGTAAATTATTTGGCCAGGGATCCTCTGAACGTAAAACCCGCATTGACCGACTCACCCATGCAACGGGCCTTAATGCATTTTTATCACGGCCAGCAGGTAAGTTATCCGGCGGGATGAAACAAAAACTGGGTTTGTGTTGTTCGCTTATTCATGACCCAGATTTATTGATATTAGATGAGCCAACTACCGGGGGCGACCCTCTCTCTAGACGACAATTTTGGCAGTTAATTAACACAATACGCAGTGAACGGCCTAGCATGAGCGTGATAGTGTCTACCGCTTATATGGATGAAGCCGAAGGATTTGATTGGTTGGTGGCTATGGATGCAGGCCATGTGTTGGACTCGGGCACACCTGAAGCACTAAAAACCAAAACGCAATCTGAAAATATCGAGCAAACCTTTACTCGGCTACTGCCGAAAGAAAAGCGTGGCAGTGGTCATGCGCTTGTTATTCCTCCTTTTGAAAAAACAGATGCTTCACCTGCAATTACTGCCAAAGGGTTAACCCGGCGTTTTGGGGATTTTACTGCTGTCAGTAATGTGAGTTTTGACATTCAAGCCGGTGAGATTTTTGGCTTTTTGGGCTCAAATGGTTGCGGCAAAACAACCACCATGAAAATGTTGACCGGTCTGTTGCCCGCGTCAGAAGGGGAGGCGTTTTTATTTGGCAAACTTGTCGATGCAGACAATATCGACATGCGCAATCGAGTAGGGTTTATGTCGCAAGCTTTTTCCTTGTATGGTGAGCTGACGGTTAAACAGAACTTGACCTTGCATGCGCGTTTGTTCCATTTATCTGCGTCGAAAGCCACAGAGCGAATTGATGTACTGGTTGATCGCTTTGGTTTGCGTAAGCAAATGGATGATTTGGCATCATCATTGCCACTTGGGATCCGCCAACGCTTGTCACTTGCCGTTGCGGTGATCCACGAGCCAGAAATGCTAATCCTTGACGAGCCCACATCAGGTGTTGACCCTGTTGCACGTGACGAATTTTGGGAATTGCTTGTTGAGTTGTCACGTCGCGATAAAGTCACCATATTTATTTCAACCCACTTTATGAATGAAGCGTTACGGTGCGACCGTATTTCATTAATGCATGCAGGTGAAGTCTTAGTTTACGATGAGCCACAACACCTTGTTGAAGCCAAAGGGTCAACGTCGCTTGAAGAAGCTTTTATCAGTTATCTTGAAGATGCGATAGGCCAGCCCCCTCAAAAGCAAGCGCAACTTGAAATAGCCCCTACTTCAGAACTGACGACATTAACCCAAAGCCAACCACAGCATGCAAAGCGCTTTGGCTTTAATTTATCGCGGTTGCTGGCGTATAGTTATCTTGAAATGATGGCGGTAATGCGTGACAAAATTCGCCTCGCATTTGCGTTTTTTGGCAGTGTGATTTTGTTGATTGTGATTGCTTATGGGATCTCGTTAGATATTGAAGATCTGACTTTCGCGGTGCTCGATTATGACCAAACACCACAAAGCCGAGAATACGTTAGTCACTTTCAAGGCTCTCATTATTTTATCGAAAGACCTGTATTACAAAGTAAAGACGAGCTTGAGCGGCGCTTACAGTCTAACGATATCACCTTGGCGATAGAGATCCCGGCCGGTTTTGGTCGCGATATTAAAAAGGGTCAGACTGCACACGTTTCGGCATGGATAGATGGTGCTAATACCACCCGAGCCGGCACTATCGAAGGCTATGTCACTGGTGGCTATATTTGGTACCTGACACAATTAGCGACAGAATCCGGGGTAGATGCCAGTGCACTGTATAATGTCGATCTGCAGTCTCGTTATCGCTATAACCCTTCATTTGAAAGTATTTATTCCATTGGGCCTAAAACGCCAGCGTTATTGTTATTGTTCTTTCCGGCAATACTCATGGCTGTGAGTATTGCCCGTGAAAAGGAAGTCGGCACTATCACTAACTTTTTTGTTACGCCAACCAATAAGTACGAATTTCTTATTGGTAAACAGCTGCCGTATATCGCGATTGGCATGATCAACTTTTTTATTTTGACATTTTTGGTGGTGTTTTTATTGCAGGTACCATTAAAAGGCAGCTTATTGGGGCTCACCGTTGGGGCATTTTGTTATGTGTGCGCCTCAACCGGCATTGGTTTAGTGGTGTCATCTGTCACGAAAACTCAAGTCACCGCGGTGTTTGCAACCACTATTGTATCGCTATTACCCACAGCGCTGTTTTCGGGGTTAGTGCAACCTACATCCACGTTAGAAGGTGGTGGGTACATTATCGGTATGGCGTGGCCGGCAACTTATTATATGCATTTGAGTGTGGCGGCATTTACTAAAGGTTTACACTTTTTTGACCTGACAGGCGACATCATGATGTTGTCGATTTATGGTCCTATTTTAGTGGTTTTGGCTGCGGCGTGTTTGAAAAAGCAGGAGGCATAACCGATGAAAATCTGGAGCAATATTTTCTGGCTTGGTACTAAGGAGCTCCGCAGTGTCCTGGGTGACGTGACCATGATAATACTGATTGTGTTTTTATTCAGTGCGCAGATTTATTCGCGTTCAACCGCCATTAGTGAGTCGGTGAATAATGCATCCATTGCGATTGTCGACGAAGACCACTCAACGCTGTCGCGTAACATTGCCAATGCTTTTTATCCTCCTTATTTTAAGTTTACAGAGCAAATATCTGCCAGTGAGGTAGACCAAGTCATGGACCAAGACCACTTTATGTTTGTGGTAAGTATTCCACCACGTTTTGAGGCAGATGTGCGTGATGGACGCTTACCGAGTGTGCAAATCGATGTTGATGCAACCGCAGTGACTCAAGCAAGTTTAGGTAATAGTTATATTCAAAGTATCATCACCAAGGAGGTTAACTTTTTTGTTAATCGCTCTAATGCAAGCATCGATTATCCCGTAGTATTAGTCCAGCGCCGTGCATTTAATCCTAATGGCACCATGAGCTGGTTTAGTTCAATGGGAGCGCTGCTCGATAATGTCACCTTGTTGGCTATTATTCTGACAGGCGCTGCACTGCTGCGTGAACGTGAGCATGGCACCATTGAGCATTTACTGGTTATGCCGCTGACGTCATTTCAAATCATTATGTCCAAGGTATGGGCAAACGGACTTATTGTACTGGTCGCTTTTTCGTTGTCACTTTTCTTTATGGTCGAAACCTTACTGGATGTCCCCATTGCTGGATCCCGTTGGTTATTATTAGGTGGAACAACGATTTACTTATTTGCCGCAGCTTCGATTGGGATTTTTCTTGGCACCATAGCCCGCACCATGGCGCAGTTTGCCTTACTGTTAATGATTGTGATTATCCCCATGATGTTACTGTCTGGAGGGATTACGCCCATTGAGAGTCAACCTGCCATTGTTCAACCATTCACATGGATATTCCCTTCGCGGCACTTTATGGCATTTTCGCAGGCGGTGGTTTTTCGTGGTGCCGATTTTAGTATTGTGTGGCCAGAGTTGCTGAATATTATTGGGCTTGGGATGGTGTTTTTTGTGAGCAGTTTAGCGCTATTTAGGCGCTCAATTTCGGTCAATAAATAACCCTGAACAGTTAACTGTTTGTTTCGCCATGCCGTTAAATCATTAAGCCACCGATAATGGTGGCTTTTTGGTGTTAACAACAATAAATACTCTGTTATGCGTTATTAATTTTTTGTTTTAAGTCATACGCGTCTTCAGTAATCACTCGTTCTAACACTTCAATACGTTGACGTAACGAGCTGATTTCATCGTGCAGCGACTTATTGTTGTTTTCTTGTTGGTTTGCCGCCAGGCGTTGGCGCTCTTTAAGCTTCATAATACTCACAATAAAACTGCCTATAATGGCGATAATTGGGATTAATAGTGCCAGTGTCGCAGGGTTCATAACATATCCTTATTGATGTATTGCGTTGAGAGTTATTGTGACGTTTTCAAATATAATTACCAGTGACAAAAGTCATTTAAACAGGGTTACAGACGTAATTGATGATAATGCGTTAAGCTTAAGTTGTTGAAATATTGTTGTAATTTAATATTTTTATCTATTTTTTAAATTTATTCATTCATTTGCCTTGATATCAAACACTGTGTCCATATATCTAATTCTGTAGCAGGATAGATAACGAAACGCTCGAATGAGGTTTTACTACTCTGACTATGACAGTGCCGTAAGGGCTGTTACTAACATTGCCACTGTTATGAAATAGTGGCCATTATTTTACATATTGCTTTAGACAAGGATATGAACATGCGAAATTTTAATCTTACTCCAGATTTAACCCCTCTTTACCGTAGCGCAATTGGTTTTGACCGTTTAGCCCAACTTGCTGAACATGCTGCTGCCAATAATGCTAACAGTGGTTATCCTCCCTATAATATTGAACTGCTTGGTGAAAATCGTTATCGGATCACTATGGCGGTTGCAGGCTTTGCGATGTCTGAGTTAGAGATAATGAGCGAAGGTGAAAAACTGTTAGTTAAAGGCAATAAGACAGCGAAAACTGATGAGCGTAAATATTTGCATCAAGGCATTGCAGAACGTGGCTTTGAGCGGACTTTTCAACTTGCCGATTACGTACGTGTTGTGGGTGCGGAATTAGAACATGGCTTATTAAATATTGATTTAGTACGTGAAATTCCTGAAGCAATGAAACCACGAAAAATTGATATTGTTAGTACAAACACACTCGGTTAACCCAGTGTAGCCCAACATATGGGCAGGTAAAGTGGTGGCTTAAAACTTATGCGACCACTTTATCGTTTATCTTCATCCTATTGTTTATCACTCCCCAATTTAGCTTATTGCTTACGCCTAGTGTCTATTTGATACTAGGCTTTTTTGTTTAACAGTACAGGCCCCGGACCTTGTGGTTCGAGCTGGTCATCTGGGTTATACAAAGGGCAACTATTCATCGATAAACAGCCACAACCGATGCATCCTTCAAGTGAGTCTTTCATATTTTGTAATCGACTAATACGCTGTGTGAGTGTGTCTTTCCAATTAACTGATAATGCCGCCCAGTCTTGTCTGGTGGCTGTCCTGCCATTGGGCAATGAAGCAAATGCGCTGCCAATTTCATCTAAAGATATGCCTAATTGTTGCGCCGCTTTGATAAGAGATATTCGTCTAATGACATCGCGTGAATAACGGCGTTGATTACCTTGATTACGCCAACTGCTAATCAGGCCTTTTTGCTCATAAAAATGGATTGCAGAGATGTTAATTCCACAGCGTTTTGCCACTTGGCCGACAGTCAATTCCATATCCTTATTCATCTCTTTATCTATTTTTATCTCATCATTTTTACATATCTTGGCAAAATTAATGCTTTACCTCAAGTTAACTTGAGGTATTAAGCTATGCAAAATTAATCATAAGGAGATACGAAATGCATTTAGAACATTTAAATTTGGTCGTGAATAATTTAGAAGAGACCTTGGTTTTTTACCAGGCGGCGTTTCCACATTGGCGAGTACGCGGTGGCGGTGAATCAATATGGCATGGCACCCCACGAAAATGGTTACATTTTGGCGATGACTATCATTATTTGTCTCTCAATGACTCTGGGACCGGAGAGATACGTGACCTTAAAAGTAATGCTATTGGTTTAGCGCATTTTGCCTATGTGGTGGATAATATCGAGGCCTTAGTGTCAAGGTTGGCAAACGTGGGCTATGAGGTGGCTATTATGGGCGCGGTTAACGAGGCTTATAAGAGTCGCTATTTTATTGACCCTAATGGGTTTGAAATTGAATTTGTTGAGTATTTTACTGATATTCCCAGTGAGCGAAATCAATACGATTAATGATACAACCATGGGGCTTATGGCTTTATTTTTAAACCCCATGGAAATGATCTTCGTTATTTGAGGTACTCAGATAAGTCACTGTTGGCGGCAATTTCGACTTCTTGTTGCTTACCATGAAATAAATAGGCTGTTTGATCGCCAATTAACGTCAATTTATCTCCCTGACGCCATAATGCACTGCCTTCTTGAATACCAATGACCGGGGTTAATGGGTCGACAATCGTAAATTCTAATAAGCGTTGCGCACGAGTTTCGCCGTTGTGGCCTGGCATTTGGTAGTTGGTGTAATGCGGATTTAATTGAAAGGGCAGAATACTCAATGCAGTAAATGAAGGGGGTTCCACAATTGGCATATCGTTTGTGGTGCGAATACTGGTCCCGGTAATGTTCGAACCTGCACTCCAGCCTACATACGGCATGCCATTTTGTACTTTCTCGCGGACTAAATGCACTAAATCGTAGCGGTATAGCTCGTTTAACAGTTGGAAGGTATTACCGCCGCCAACTAAAATGCCAGCAGCATCTTGAATCGCTTGTTTAGGGTCGGCAAATTGATGAATGCAGCTAATGGTGATGGGCAGCGGCGCTAATGCCGTTTGCACTTTGGTTAAATACTCATCATAACTGACACTAACACCGGCATAAGGAATAAATAACCATTGTTGGCCAGGCTGTGTAAGAGGGCGAATAAGCTCAACAGTGTGAGTTAAATAGACTGAATCACCGACGCGCGAAGCGCTTAACATTAATGCATTAATGCTCATAAAAGTGCCTTATCATTATTTTATTTTCGACAGTTTATCAAAGATTAACCAATGCATACACTGGGTTAGCGCTTTTTCAGTTTCAATTAATATAATCTGCCTAGACTCTGCTCGCTAGATTTTTAAGCCAGTGTTTTATCAGCATAAAAAGAGTCATAAATCTTTTTTAATATAACTAAGCTTGAATTCTATTTATATGGACATATTATGTCTATAGTAACAATTGAAAAATCGGCATTTTGCCATACAGGAGCTTAAATGAAGCGTATATTTTTGTTGATAGCAACCAACCTAGCCATCTTACTGGTTGCCTCAATCGTAATGTCTATTCTTGGGGTTAATACCCAAACGATGGGTGGACTGTTAGTATTTGCTGCCATTTTTGGTTTTGGTGGCTCATTTATCAGTTTAGCCATTTCAAAGTGGATGGCGAAGAAAACCATGGGTTGTGAAGTGATTACCCAACCACGTGACAATACCGAACGTTGGTTAGTTGAGACAGTGGCTCGCCTAGCTGAAAAATCAGGGATAAAAATGCCTGAAGTGGCAATTTATCAATCGCCAGAAATGAACGCATTTGCCACAGGCCCAAGCAAAAACAACGCACTTGTCGCGGTTAGTTCTGGCTTGCTTTATGGCATGACGCAAGATGAAATTGAAGGTGTACTTGCCCACGAAGTGAGCCATGTTGCTAATGGCGATATGGTGACCTTAACCTTAATTCAAGGTGTGGTGAACACCTTTGTTATTTTTGCTGCTCGTGTGGTTGCTGGGATCATTGATAACTTTGTTGCTGGTGATGAAGAGGGTGAAGGCTTAGGTATGTTTGCCTACATGGCAGTGGTGTTTGTATTAGATATGCTGTTTGGTATTTTGGCATCAATCATTGTGGCTTACTTCTCGCGTATTCGTGAATTTAAAGCCGACGAAGGTGCTGCACGTTTAGCGGGTAAAGGCAAAATGATTGCCGCGTTAGAGCGTTTACGTCAAGGCCCTGAAAGCGGTGCAATGCCTGCACAGATGTCTGCTTTTGGTATTAATGGCAAACGTTCAATGGCTGAACTAATGATGAGTCATCCACCGCTAGAGAAGCGCATTGCTGCACTAAAAAATAGCTAAAACTAATACTTTACAGTTAGTTATATGGTAAACATAAATAAGGAGCCTTAGGCTCCTTATTTGTTTTAAGCATATATTTAATGTTCAAGATAACGGTTTTTTTGATTTAAGATAGTTAGTGCTGTGCTATTTAGGCTTATAGTATGAAATAATCATGTTCATTGTGGCTGGATTAGTATAGGAAGTGAGTTTTTGGTAGTCTGTTCACTTTGGAGATTAATGCGAGCCCGTCATTATCTGTACTATAGTTGGATAACTATATTGTTATATGCTGGTACTGAACTTATTTATTATGTCGACTTAGGAAGGTGTTATGTTGAAAGAAGCTATTTCTCAAACTCAGCTTAGAGAATGGCAACAGGAAATTAACGACATTTCTGCCGAATTTCGTCTGACTATCACCTTTAACCAAATTGATGTGACAGCACATCGCCTACAAGCTATCTGCATTAACCAAAACGCTAAAGAGCGCACCTGCCAGCAACATCAAATCAGTTTATTACATTATATGCGTGCCCTTAATGATAACGCCAGGTCAAGCCAGTCAAGTACTGAGGTGTATCATCAACTTATTCGTGATGAACAAGGGCTGCTATTGGCAGGACTTTCTTTTAGTGCTGTTAATGATGAACTGGATAAACCAGAATTATTTGCCCCCTTAAGTGCTATTCAAATTCGTATTGCTGATATGTTAAGCAGTGCCATCCGTGTCTATCTTTCGAGTATAGATTTCGGGGACCAATCCAAGGTTAATGTTTGTCATGATGTCGATTTACAAGCATTTATTGATGCATTTGATGAGCATATTTGGATTAAAAACGTAGATGGAATTTACATTGCCTGTAATAAAAGTGTTGAGCAAGCATGGCGAAAATCAAAAGAGCAAATTGTCGGTAAAAATGATCATGATTTATTTGATGTGCGCACTGCCACTTCTTTTATTGAAGGTGATGAGTTAGCTATAAATACCGGCTCAACCGTGATCGTATCAGAATGCGAAGACGTAGACGCTAATTACAATAAAATTTGGCTTGAAACCATTAAAGCTCCCGTTAAAGATGGCCTCGGTCAATTAAGCGGTGTGCTCGGAATGACCCGTAATATTGCAGAACATAAAGAAGCCCAAGAACAATTAATATTAGCGTCTAATGTGTTTCAAAATGCAGTAGAAGGGGTGGTCATTACAGATAAAGATGGCAACATTACAGATATTAACCAGGCATTTACCGACATAACGGGCTATAGCCGTGATGAAGTGCTAGGCCAAAATCCAAATATACTGAGTTCTGGACGTCATCCTAAAAGTTTTTTTGAACGTTTATGGAACACCTTATTAGTGCAAGGCAAATGGCATGGTGAAATTTGGAATCGTCGTAAATATGGCGCTATTTTCCCGCAATCTATCACCATTAGTGCCGTATTCGATAAGCAAAATATTATCCAATATTACGTGGCCGTGTTTGCAGATATATCAGTACAAAAACAAAATGAAGAAAAACTCAAAAATCTGGCTTACTTTGACCCTTTGACCCAATTGCCCAACCGCATGCAATTTATGTCATTAGTTGAACAAGAATTGAATCATTCTAATCGCGCTAAAAAACAGTTAGCGATTTTATTCTTAGATATCGATTTCTTTAAACACATCAACGACAGCTTAGGCCATGTCATTGGTGATGAAATTCTCGTCGAACTGTCTAAGCGCCTATCATATGCGTTATCGGATTTTGATGTGCTTGCCCGTTTAAGTGGTGATGAGTTTGTGGTTATGTTACCCAGCATTATGAGTACAGATTCTGTGACCTCATCGGTCGATAAAATCCGCAGCGTATTTGAGCGGCCATTTATTTTGAATAATGCGCAATCTGTTAGATTAACCGCCAGCATGGGGGTGGCTATTTATCCCAGTGACGGTGACGACCATGACAGTTTATTACGTAATGCCGACGCGGCAATGCATCGTGCCAAACTGGATGGCCGTAATAATTATGCGTTTTATACTGAGTCGATGACAAAGCAGGCCGTAGAACAATTAAAATTACAAACCGCATTGCATCATGCGTTAGCGAACGAAGACTTTTATCTTGTTTATCAACCCAAGTTAACGCTAAAGGATTTATCTCCTTGCGGTTTTGAAGCGCTTATCCGTTGGCATGACCCTATTTTAGGTGACATTTCGCCGGCTGAGTTTATTCCATTAGCAGAAAAAATAGGCTTAATTTGGGACATTGGTTTATGGGTGTTAAAAACGGCATGTTTACAGGGTGTTGAATGGTTAACTCAAGGGAAAACATTTGAGCGGATCTCGGTTAATGTGGCCAGCTTACAAATGCAACGTAATGACTTTGTAGACAAAGTAAGACAGGTTTTACTTGAAACTGGCTTACCGACTAAACACCTAGAGTTAGAAGTGACTGAGTCGTGCATGATGCATAATCCTGAGGCGATTATTCATGATTTAAAATTACTGGGGGCCATGGGGATTGCGTTAAGTATCGATGATTTTGGTACCGGTTATTCGTCGCTTAACTATCTGAAACGCCTCCCTATTGATAAGCTTAAAATCGATCAGTCGTTTGTGGGCGACATCCCTCACGATGTTAACAATACCGCCATCGCTAAAGCCGTCATTGCTTTAGGACATGCATTAAATTTACAAATTATTGCTGAGGGTGTCGAAACCGAAGAACAGGCTGAATTTTTACGCCGCAATGGGTGTGATTTAGCACAAGGTTATTTGTACAGCAGGCCTAGGCTCTCGGATGCACTCACAGAGTTTTTACCCCTGGTGAATGGGATTAAATAAGGCAACACAAAGCAAGCCAGCATATTGCTGGCTTTGTTCTATCAAGTGACTCACACTTTTTTAAGCGTATACGTCTACATTTACGGCAGATGAACTGCTGACTGTTTGCGTTTCGTCATCGTTGTAAATACTGCTCAATGCTTCATAGAAAACGCTACCAAGGTCTTCGTCTGATAGACCTTGTGTCATCGGTTTTAATTCATCTAAAACGGATTTGAGCTCTTCTTGTTGTTCATCGGTTAGCGATACCAGCATATCTGTAGTAGATTGTTGCTCCTCCTCAGACAAGGTTGATACTGCTGTGTCTAACCTTGGTGGTACGCCGCCTTTGGGTGGCGGTGGGCCATCTGGACGGGGAGGTCGCTGGGAACTTTCTGTTGATGTCATTTGGATAGCGGTGTTGCTACTCGTCACTTGCATAGTTAATCCTTGTCTAAGTACGGTATAAACGTTATGGGTTTAAAAAGACCTTAATTCCGCTCTCTTTGACCTTGTTGCATATCTTGTGGTGGATTATCTGGTACAGCAACCAGCTCTCCGTTAATCATTTGACAAGTTGCTTGAATACTATCACCGCGAGGTGTTTCAAAGCTAACCTGGCTATTTTCTAAACTGCTTGCACAAGCATCAATTGCTTCTTGTGGTGGCTTGCCGCCCGGTGGGTTAGCGAATGCGCCCGCTGCTGCAAATAAACTAAGAGAAAGTAAACCAATAGTGATTGGATTAAGGGTCATGTTGACGCTCCTTGGTGAGATACTGCGATTAATATACGATATTATTATGGAGGAATTGTGCAGAATCTAAGGAGATTGATATCCGATGTTATCTGCGACTAGTTTGCAGTTATATTGCTGGTTATACTGTGATTTATGCAAATATCTCAAAAGTTATTTTTAGCCTTTGTCGGCTTAACCAGTGTTGTTCTTATCGCGACGTTATCGTTAGCGCGGTGGAGTTTTGACCAAGGCTTTTTAGACTTTATCAATAATTTAGAACAAGAGCGTCTTGCCAGTTTGTCCGTTGATGTAATGACACTGTATGCAGCGTCGTCACCCTCGACAAATAGCGATCAATCTACAGATGTTTGGCGAAGTGTTAATAAATCAACATTAAACCAAGTCATAACAACCCATTCACCGTTTTACCGTCAGCCAAGACAAGCCAATATCGGCGCACCTAAAAATCTGCCTCCGCGTTTATCTGGTTCGCCACCAAGACAACCTGGCGAACAACAAAGGTTTCCTCCCCATATTAGGCCACCTTTTGATAAAAAAAACTTGGGGCTACCAACAGGGTTATATTCAGCTGACAAAGTCCATATTGCTGGCGATATCATTGACGATTCAATTGACAGTATTAGTCTATCGTTAAAATATAATCAGCAAATTGTCGGCTATTTAATCAGTAGTCCTATTCGTGAAAACCAATCGTCTTCTGCAACTGCGTTTGCGCAACAACAGCGCTGGACCAGTATTGGTATTGGTTTAGTCTGTTTATTGTTAGCCAGTGCGTTAGCCTGGTGGTTATCACGATTTTTATTAGTGCCTGTAAAACATGTTATGCAAGGGATAACTCATTTATCTGAAGGTGACTATGAGCAGCGCTTGGCCACGACACGTGCAGACGAATTAGGCCAGTTAATGGTTAACATCGACCATCTGGCGATGACTTTAGCTAAAAATCGCAGTGCTAAAAATCGTTGGTTAGCTGATATCTCTCATGAGTTGCGAACCCCATTAAGTATTTTGTGTGGTGAAATTGACTCAATAAAGGCCGGGATAAGGGCGTTCGATCTGCACCAACTACAATCAATAGAACAAGAGGTGCTACGTATGAAACATCTAGTGGATGATTTATATGAACTCTCTTTATCGGATGTCGGCGGCCTGCGATACCATTTTAAACCACATAACATCAGCGAATCTTTGGACAGCATGTTAGCCACCCTATCGACTTCTATGCAAGATAGGGGCTTAACCTTGACTCATAAAATTACGCCTATGTTGTTTGTGTCTGCTGATGTTAGGCGTTTAGGACAGTTGTTTATGAACTTATTTATGAATGCCATGGTCTACACCGACAGTCCAGGCCAAATAGATGTTCAGTTGGCGCAGCAAGATAATGTGGTTTGCCTAACACTCAACGATACCAAGCCCAGTGCGACAGAGGCTGAGTGTGAACATTTATTTGAACCATTATACCGTCAAGATGCCGCAAGAACTCGTCGAGGCAGCGGCGCGGGCTTAGGGCTAACTATCTGTAAAAATATCGTAGAAGCCCATAACGGCAAGATTAGCGCAATGCCATCTCCAATGGGTGGGTTATGCATTAAAGTACAATTACCTTTGTTAAGGAAGTGACCATGAGTGGATTTTCTCATCAAGAGCCAATGACCGTATTAGTGGTAGAGGATGAACCTAAAATCGCACAGATTTTGGTGGATTTTTTGCAACTCGAAGGGTTTAACACCTTGGTACAATATGATGGCCGTGATGTGATTGATACGATTAAAACGCAATCTATCGACTTTGTGGTTTTAGATTTAATGCTGCCTTACAAAGATGGTTTAACCATTTGCCGCGAGATCCGTCAGTTTTCAATGATGCCTATTTTGATGTTAACCGCACGTGTAGATGAAATCGATCGTCTTATGGGCTTAGAGCTCGGTGCCGATGACTATGTATGTAAACCGTTTTCTGCCCGAGAAGTGGTTGCGAGAGTGAAAACGATTTTAAGACGGGTAGAAAATACTCGAGGCAGTCAAAGTGAGCAAGTGATCCGCTATAAACATATCGATTTGGATATCGAGTGCTTTAAATGCCATGTTGATCGCCAAGAAGTTGAATTAACCCCAGTTGAATTTAGATTGTTACAAACCTTACTTAAACGCCCTGGTGTTGTGCATTCTCGCGACAGTTTAATGCAGGTGTGTTATATCGATGACCGCATTGTTAGCTCGCGTACCATTGACAGCCATGTCAAAAACTTACGTCACAAACTTGCCCTGGTCACTAAACAAAAAGAAGTGCTGCACTCTATTTACGGTGTCGGTTATAAGGTTGAATAATCAATAAGCCTTTTAACTGCATTTTTACGTTATCTTCTTAATGTCTACACATTTTCTGCATACTTATTGTTTAAACTGATCATATAAAAGGATTTTTTAGAGATAACAATATGTCTTCATAGATGATTTATTTACTGTTGTGTGGTCAAAGTTGCATTATTCTGTGTTTACTTGTGGCTTTTTTTGCCGTTGATTCGGGGCAACATGCAATAGGCTCAGCTCAATAATATCACCGCAACCCAGTTGCTCATTGGCTTATTATCGCCAATGACTCAAATTTTATTTGTCTAATCCTTTATGTTTACTCGCTCATAGACAGGCTTTTGTTTAGAATGTCGGTGTTATTGGCGCTATATTAAGTCGTTAGGTTAATTTTATTACCTTGTATTAGACCAAGAGGTGATATCCCTTCGTATATAGACGTTTTAAGATACCTTTTCCATTGGCATGTGCCATTCGGGATACATTTATACTGAGGTGGACTGTTTTTCTGCCTAGGAGCATTAATGCAACTGTTTGTAAAAGATTTAACCGTTATCGATTTTTCTTACCTTTGTCCGATACGTGGCATGGTAGGTGAAAGCTGGATTGTCGATGTTTTACTCGATGGCGGCTTAGATGAACAAAATATGGTGTTAGATTTTTCAAAAGTAAAACGCACCATTAAAGACACCATCGATGACGTTGCTGATCATCGTTTATTAATCCCAACGGCGTGTAGCGAAGTTCGCTGGCAGCAAAAAGGCGACCGAGTATGGATGGATTTTACCAGTCAAAAAGGCGACATCCATTTAGCATGCCCGTCGCAAGCATTTGCACTTATCCCTACTGAGGTTATTGATTTTGAGAGCGTAAATGACTTTCTCAAAAAAGCCCTGCGTGAAGCCCTGCCAGAAAATGTTCAAGGCATTAGCTTAACCTTACGTAATGAGGCGCTTGATACGCCATTTTACCATTACAGCCATGGTTTACGTAAACATGATGGTAACTGCCAACGTATCGCACATGGTCATCGTAGCCCTGTCACCGTATTTGAAAACGGTATTGCAGAACCTAAATGGGATCAATATTGGGCCGACCGCTGGCAAGATGTTTATTTGGGTACTGAAGAAGATTTAGTCCCCGTGGCGACGCTAGCATTATCAAAGCAAACCAACATTAGTGATGTAACCCATTTTGGTTTTCACTACATGGCACCACAAGGTGATTTTCAGTTAGCAATGCCGAAACAATGTTGTGACCTTATTCCACACGATACTACAGTCGAACTGCTTGCTGAGTACATGGCCACGACGCTAGCTAACAAGGTGCCTGAAAGCCATTTTAAAGTGATTGCCTTTGAAGGTATTGGCAAAGGGGCCATTGCGGTAAAAGGTTAATCGAGTAATATAAATGGGCTGCCTAAAGGTGGCCCTTTTTTTATCTTTTTCACAAGGAATGCGGTTTTATGTCAATTAAACAATCACCTCTTAAAGTATTATCCACAGCGGCTTGGTTAATGGTCAGTGTATTAGGCTTTAGCGCCAGCGCGGCAGCAGTGACTTTTCAAGGCAAGTTTGAGCAAGGTGCATTGGTTCGTGGAACGGTACCTGCGGGCAGTACAGTGTTATTAAATGATAAGGTGGTAAAAGTGACGCCCACAGGGGCGTTTGCCATTGGCTTTGACCGAGATGCCGCAGCAGAACAAGTTGTTAAAGTGACTTATCCTGACGGATTAACCGAAATTAAACCGCTTAAAATTGCCCCGAAACAATATAAGATTGATCGCATCACCGGGATTAGTAAAAAAATCATGAAGCCTGATCCTGTTGCACAAGCAAGAGCGGCCAAAGATGCTAAGCAAACCCGTGCAGCAAGAGATATTTTTAGTGAGCAGCAGGCGTTTATGCAGTCATTTATTTGGCCAGTAACAGGGCGTATTTCGGGTGTTTATGGCAGCCAGCGCGTGTACAACGATGTGCCTGGTAACCCGCATTTTGGCGTAGATGTTGCCCGCCCAACAGGTACTGTTGTTGTGGCACCTGCTGATGGGGTGATTACCCTTGCGGAACCTGATATGTTTTATTCTGGTGGTACGGTGATTATTGACCACGGTTATGGGGTGAGTTCAACATTTTTACATTTAAGTAAATTGTATTTAAAGGTTGGCGACAAAGTTGTGCAGGGCGATAAAGTGGCTGAAATTGGCGCCACAGGCCGCGTGACAGGTCCGCATTTAGATTGGCGTTTAAACTGGTTCCAAATGCGTTTAGACCCAGTGTCAATTGTACCGCCAATGGAAAAAGTATTAGCGGCCCAAAAAGCAGCAAAGTAAGTTTATTATCCAGAGCTCAGGTTATTTAGCATAAAGCGTGTTATAGCCTGCTAAATCAATGGATTATCAAAAAGGATTGTAGATTATGAGTGGTATGACCGATTTAGCACTACTATTGACGTCCATGAGCCCTAAATTGATGGACGGAGAGTTTGTATTTTGCACTGTTCAGGGAGAATATGAACAGTATGCTCAATTAAATCCACTTGCGACATTTCGCGAGAGCGAAGGCTTAACGTTAGTCGTCAATAAAGAGGTTGCAATGGCTGCAGGATTGACCTTTGAAGCATGCTTTAAACAAATTACTTTAACCGTACATTCAAGCCTTGAGGCTGTTGGATTAACAGCTGCGGTAGCGGCTAAACTCACTGAATTTAATATCAGTGCCAATGTTATTGCCGCGTATTATCACGACCATGTTTTTGTGCCTACAGATAAAGCCCAATTAGCCTTAACCGCGCTAGCAGAGTTCAACCAATAACGATTTATTGCAGTCTGTCGTTTTTTTGAGGCTGTTTTTCTTACTCAAACACACCGCGCCATTGGAGAGTAACATGTGCAAATGGATATTCGTGTTATTGAGTTTTTTGCTATGTGTGAGCGCGCAAGCGGTCACCAATTTAACGGCGTTGAGTGAGCAAGGCATTGAACAATGGCAAGCGAAAGAATTTTCAGGCAAATCAATTTATAGCGTTGAACAACACAAAGGCCAAATGGCACTTAAAGCCATTAGTCAAAATTCGGCCTCTGGATTGGTGCTAGAAAAGAAAATTGACCTCATTGCAACGCCTTATCTAAACTGGAGTTGGCTAGTTGAACAGACGTTGTCGCCGTTAGACGAGCGAAGTAAAGCGGGTGATGACTTTGTGGCGCGAGTTTACGTCGTTATTGATGGTGGTTTTATGGTGTGGAACACCAAGTCATTAAATTATGTTTGGTCGAGTAATCAAGACAAAGGCTTGGTTTGGAACAACGCTTTTGCTGGCTCAAGTGTTAAAATGATGTCTGTGAGAGGACAACAATCACAACTAGGTCAGTGGTATGACGAACAACGCAATGTGTACCAAGATTTGATTGACACATTTGGGGATAAAGGCAGTCAGAAAGCTAACCGAAAAGCATATCAATACATTGATATAATTGCGATTATGACCGATACCGACAACAGTGGTAAAGATGCAGAAACGTACTATGGTGACTTATTTTTTAGTGAATAAATCAGTGGGGCAGCTTGTTGCTGCCCCTAATCGCGATAAAAGTATCATTGTAAGATTATTTGCTATTAAACATCGCTTGGCCGGTTTTGTTTTTTTCGGACCAAAAATTAATATTGAATTGTGCATTAGGGCTTAATTCAATGCGATGCCAATATTCAGGAGGGCTGGTGGCAAATTGGCCCGCGTTAATCACCACTGTCACCTCTGGTTCGGTTGCTTCGCTGTCGGCAAAACCATAGTAAGTGACCACGCCTTCCATTACGCATAACTGACCAAAAACACCTTCGGCGGTATTATGGTGAGTCAGTAGGGCCGCAGGCACATTGTCTTTAGTAAAAAATGGGGTAGAGCGCTGAATTGTCCAGTTTGCTGGAATACGGTGATGAGACATAATGTTCTCCTTAGGGTGCTGTTTACCAATGCATTACTAGGCAATCAGCACCGAGTTAGGTTAAAGGTTTGCGGGTAAAGCTCTGAGTAATGGGAACGTGTTGTTCATATGCTCTTGGGTGACCACAAATCCTATAATTTGTTTTTGCTCGTTAAAGGCTTTAACGGAGCAGCCATTTGCATCAATATCTACCTGCCAAGACGCCACATCTTTAACCGTGCTGCCACCTAATTGAATGGGCATTTGTGGAGTTTTAACCTTAACTAACATCGCTGGTAAACTTAACGTGGTGGGTTGGCCTAATAAGGTTTTTGCCAGTGCATTGGCGCTTAACAGAATGGGTTGCAGGTACGACATCACTTTGCCATTGATTTCGGCGCAATCGCCTAACGCATAAATATGCTTAACAGAGGTTTGCAGCTGCTGATTAACCACTATGCCGTTATTAACCTCAAGGCCTGTTTGTGTAGCCAAGGCCACATTAGGCTTTAATCCGGCTGCCGAGATAACGCAATCGACATGATGGGTTTTGCCAGAACTCAGCGTGGCACACACGGCAGACTCATTTTGGTTAAGTGCACTTACCGTTTGGCCAAACTCAAACTCTACATCGGCTTCAGTAAGCTTAGTTTGCAGCGCAGATGCAACGAGGTCGGGTAACATGTTCGCCATGACGCCTTTACTGGGGTCGACCACTACCACATGCTTACCACTGTTACTTAAATCCATTGCGATTTCGGTGCCTATCAGCCCTGCGCCAATTAGCATTATGCGCTTCGCCTCATGCAATTGCTGTTGTGCGCTGGCAAACTCTTGCAGGCTGTTTAAGGTCATCGCTTTGTTACTCGCGTCACCTTGCATAGGTGGGACAAATGTTTTGGCCCCAGTCGCCAATACTAGTTGTGAATAAGGGTAGGCGACGTCGTTAACCCATACGCGTTGTTGTTGGCTATCAATGCTGTCTACTCGCGTTAAGGCATGCAAAGTAATGTCGTACTGTGCCGCAAACTCCTGCGCTGATTGGCGAATTAAATCTGTACTGGTTTGCTGGTTACTAAATACATGACTTAAATCTGGTTTATTGTAGTCGTGACCTTCGTCAAGGGTAAAAACGGTAATCGGTTGTTGTGTGTCTGTGCGTCTAATGGTTTTAATTAATTGATATGAACCAAAGCCACTGCCAATAATGATGATAGGTGCACTCATGATGCTTTCCTCTGTGCAATCGGTGTAAATACCTCTTTACCTAAACCACAATCTGGGCAAAGGAAAAAGTCTGGTACTTCGCACCAAGGCGTTCCCGGCTGTACATCTTGGTTTGGCTCGCCTAATACGGGTTGATATACCCAGTTACACACGGTGCATAGCATCTCTTGTGTATCGCTAATGCTTGCGCTTGATGCACATGGTATTGGTGCTACAGGTGCTACCGCTTCTGTTAATTTAACCGCTTGATTTTGGTTAAGAGGAGATGAAATAGAATCGACATTGCTGAGATCATGTAACGCCCAGCTTTTGGCTATTTGGCGGCCATGTTCACGGCATTCGCGCATGGCTTTTCCGTCGGGTTTCCATTTTGCTTTTAGGCCAACAGTAGTTTCAAATCCGGCGTCGGTAAGGCGAGTGTGAATACGGTCTACTGCGCCGCCATTCCAACCGTAGCTGCCAAATGCACCGGCTTTTTTATCTTTAAAACGTAATCCGGTGATTTCTTCTAGCATGCCAGCCACTTTTGGCATCATGACATTATTCATGGTTGATGAGCCGACCAAAATCCCTTTAGAGCGGAACACATTTGCAAGAATGTCATTTTTGTCGTGGCGCGCCACATTAAACACTTTAACAGAAACGCTAGGGTCAACATCATGGATCCCCTGAGCAATGGCATCCGCCATTAAGCGGGTGTTGTTAGACATTGAGTCGTAGAAGATCGTGATGCGGTCTTCTTGGTAGTTATCAGCCCATTGCAAATACTGATGGATAATCTGTGTTGGGTTATCGCGCCACACCACACCATGGGCGGTGGCAATCATATCAACAGGCAGATTAAAGCCTAAAACCTCGTTAATTTTAGCGGTTACCAGTGCACTAAACGGGGTTAAAATATTGGAGTAATAGCGTAAGCATTGATCCATTAATTCAATCTGGTCTACTTCATCATTAAACAAGCGTTCATCGCAATAATGCTGACCAAACGCATCGTTACTAAATAGCACGGCATCTTCGGTTAAATAGGTCATCATACTGTCTGGCCAGTGCAACATTGGGGTTTCAATAAAAACTAATTGTTTGCCGTTACCGATATCTAGGCTATCGCCAGTTTTGACAATATTGAAGTTCCATTCAGGATGGTGATGCAAGCCGGTAATAGAATCGATGGCATTTTCGGTACAATAAATTGGTGTATTAGGAATTTTTGCCATGAGTGCGGCTAATGCGCCAGAGTGATCTTCTTCGGCATGGTTAATCACAATGTAATCAATTAGATTAAGATCAATTTCCATCTCAAGGTTTTGAATGAATTGCAGGCTGAAACGATGATCAACAGTATCGATTAAGACATTTTTTTGCTCACGAATAAGGTAACTGTTGTAACTGGTGCCTTTAGTGGTTTTATATTCAGTGCCATGAAAATCAAGAATTTCCCAGTCGCGTTGGCCAACCCAGTTGATGTTGTTTTTAATGTGAATAGTCATATTTACACCTGTAATAATTGAAAGTTAATCGTTAAAAAGTAAAATTCTTATATGTTAACGATGTTATTGCAGGTGTCGTGCCAATATTTTAAATTGTTATTTATCAGATGTTTATGCTTTTTGATTATAATGAGTAGTGTCATATAGACACTGATTGCAGATGTGTAAATGACAGTGATATAGTCATATTGACATATTTTGGGCTTCTGCTTCTGTGCGGACAATATGGTTAAGTTATTTTGTCAGCAAGGTGGCTAAGGTTAAAATACCAGACTCTAATGGGCTGCCTTTACGATAAACAATCGACAACTGAACATGCTTAGGGCCATGGCTAACAGGTGTCATCACCAATGATTTTTCATAGCGACTACCGGCCACCATATTCTTACCAATAATGGTATAACCTAAACCTGCAGCAATGCAGCCTAACACGCCATCTGCACTAGTCATTATCATGAGTTCATCATTGCTTCGACCTGCTTTTTGGCGCCATAGCATGGCATGTTGTCGGTAACCACAGCCTTCATCTCTCACCAATAATACCGGGTCATATTCACTGTCTCGCGGCGTCACCATGATCAATTCTTCTTTAACGATTGGGATCACAACCAAGTTTTCATGTTCTGGGGCATTGCCTATTGCGGCGCAATCAACCTTATTGTTAAGCACTGAAAATACGAGTCTTTCACTGGTATCGGTATGAATTTTGGTGCGAATTTCAGCATGGTTCAGCTTGAGTTGTTTAAGCGCTAATGGCATGTGTACGGCAGCAAATGTTTCGGGCATACCGACACGTAACTCGTAAGTGTCTTTGTTACGGGAAATAGCTGAAATAGCTTGATGTTGTAATAACAATATTTGCCCAGCGTAATCGTATAACTGTTGTCCGTTTGGGGTTAACTGCAGCTTTCTGCCCATCAGTGTAAACAGTTTGGTGTCGAGCTCTGCTTCGAGCTTCTTAATCCGGTTAGTGATATTAGACTGTACAGTATTGAGTTTATCTGCCGCGCCTTTAATGCCTTGTTCATCGACCACGGCTTTAAACGTTTTGAGTATTAACATTTCCATATAGTTCTCAATATAAGAAATTTTGGTTCAAAATAATTCAATTTTTAACATTAGCAGGTTGACGTATTGTTTGTGAATCATTTTTCGATTTGGCGCAAGATAATGTTAAAGGAATTGACCGCTTTTCGTGTTTATTTTGCAGGTATTTGCAGTTTAATCGTCACCGTTGGAGTGGCACGATTTTCCTATAGTTTGTTATTACCGATAATGCAGGACAGTGCTGGTTTAACTGAGTCTGGTGGTGGTTGGTTGGCGACCACTAATTTTATGGGTTATATGTTTGGCGTGTTTGTGGCGGCGAGCATGCATAATCTGCATTACAAATATAATTTACACCGTGTTTATTTACTATTGAGTGTGCTGACTTCTGCCGCCATGGTGGTGACGACTAATATCGTCACGTGGGCGGTATTACGCTTTTTTGCCGGTGTTTGTGCCTCTGGCGGATTTATCATTGCTTCTGGTCTTATCTTAAAGTGGCTGGTAAGACACAATCATCGCGCCGAATTAGGGATCCATTTTGCGGGTGCAGGCTTGAGCATTATTATCACTTCATTATTGTTTGAGCTGATGCTTGGGCTGTCGGCTGATTGGCAGCAACAATGGCTGGCCCTAGCGCTGTTAGCCGTTGTGGTTTCTATTCCAGCGTGGTTGTGGATGCCGCATCCAACAGCGGGTGAGCAGCAAGGAGAGGTTGCTAACGATAATCCACCCAGCCGCGAATTTAAGTTGCTGATGATGCTAGCCTATTTTTGTGCCGGTTATGGCTATGTGGTTAGCTCAACCTTTATTGTCGATATTGTCGAGCGCACAGAGGGATTACAAGGCCAGGGCAGTTTAGCATTTTTGTTAATTGGTATTGCTGCCACCCCTGCCGCATTTGTGTGGGATAGAATTGCCCGCAAAACCGGTTATGTAAAAGCGTTATTAGCCGCTTATTGTTTGCAAGCCGTGGGGATTATTCTGCCTGTGATGAACGACAGCTTAACCGTGGTGATTGTCAGTGCGTTATGTTTTGGCGGCACTTTTATCGCCTGTGTCAGCTTAGTGTTAACCATGGCGGGTAAGTTTTATCCCAGTAACCCCGCCAAATTTATGGGCACCATGACTTTATCCTATGGCGCAGCGCAAATTATTGCGCCTGTTCCGACGGGTTATTTAGCCGAGTTTTTTGGCAATTATGATATTGGTTTATATGTTTCGGCCAGCGTGGTGATGATGGGAACGCTATTTTTACTCGGCTTACTGAGGCTCGAAAGTCGCGCTGTGGTGAGTAAAGGTTTAGACAAAGAAAATCAGGTGGTTATTGGTTAAATATAAAAGTAAGTCTTAATGTCAAAACCAAGTATTTAATTGATAGCTGACAGTAAAATAATCAGTTAACTTATCCTGTGTTTTTCATAAGCTTTTACGTCGCGCGAGGGATGAAGATATATGAAGTTTTTGGGATTAATGACAGGGTTATATTGCTAAGTGGTTGTGCAACAGGTTATCAAGCTTACACCTGGCCTGGTGGATATAAAGACAAATTGTTGGGTGAAAATCATTACCTTGTAGAATATTATGGTAATGGCACAACCTCAATTGAAATGCTTAATTTGTTTTGGAAAACGCGAGCCGTTGAACTCTGTCCAAATGGCTATGATGTCGTCGATGAAAATAAAGCTAAAATCGATGGTGGGATTTTTTAGGCGGAGGGACGTCTATTGATCACCCTTGGTTAAAAGCTGAAATTCAGTGTAAATGATAAGCACTCGTTTAGTGAATGACTAACGCTTAACACTACACCTCAATGTAAAAGGAGTTTTTTGTTGATGAATATCGTTGAGGATGACTTACAAGATGCAGGTGTCATTGAATTATTACAAGCGCATTTAGCAGACATGTACGCAACTTCGCCGGCCGAAAGTGTCCATGCGTTAGATATCGATGCGCTAACTCATCCGAGTATGACGTTTTGGTGCGCGAAGCTTCAAGGCGAGGTATTAGGTTGTGTGGCGATAAAACAGCTCAATGAAACCCATGGCGAAATTAAGTCAATGCGAACATCTGCAGCGTCGAGAAACCAGGGCGTGGCGACAGCCTTGTTATTACATCTGCTCAATGAGGCGAAACGTCGAGGTTATCAGCAATTGAGTTTAGAAACTGGCTCGATGGACTTTTTTGCCCCCGCAAGACGTTTGTATCAACGTCATGGTTTTGATTATTGCGGCCCATTTGCAGACTATCAGGCTGATCCTAATAGCCTGTTTATGACACGACTCATTGATTGAGTGAAGCTCAATGTTGATTAAAGTAAAACCAAGTAAAGCGCTTATCGTTGAAATGGCTAAACGCTCATCCATGTTCGTGGGTATTTTTGTTATTGCCATTATGATGTTGATGACGCCACAAGATGAGTGTATTGAATTTTTAGCTCACAGCTTGTGCAGCGGAACAGAGAAGTGGCTAATCGTAAAATGGATATTCTTTTTTGATTCAATATTACTCGCGTATACCGCGCTGCCCCTATTGCACTACCTTGCGCTACGATTTCTAATTAAACGTAAAAATAAACGTTGAATAGGTTAAATTAAATACGTTAAGTATGCCGATTGGTATAATAAAACTGCCATCAAGCAGCTTAACTTACTGTTCGCTGGCGATAATAGTTTGAATATCATGGGGATGCACTTTTACGCAAATGCCATTGGCTTTAAATGCGATGGTTGGGTTGGTTAAGCGTTCGTTATCACCTTTTGGTGAGCTCTGTTTCACCTTAATCTTTCCAACCCCAGCTTGAGCATTATCAATGATGCTGGCCAATTGTGGTGTGTGTTCAATTAGCTCAGCAACAAGCGCTTCACAGGTTTGCGCTTGTGATGGAAACACCAACTCAATATGTTCCCATCCTTCTACCGGATAAGTTTTATCCGATGGAAAAGGCAGCTCAACACAGGCGATTTGCATAGAGCCGATCACTAACGGCTCAGTAAGCTTAATGATTAAAATGGGCCTGCCATTTATCATGTTATTCGATATGACCTCACCATGTTGGCTAAATTCATCAGCAAGTAACTGCGCTGTCTGGTTGTTATTGACCCGCAATGCGGCGTGATCGGCCTGTAAAGATAAGCCGTCTAGGCCTAATTGGGCAACAAATGCAGTAATGCGTTGGCTAAATTCTGCCCAAGTGTGTTGTAACTGTTGGTAATTCATGTGCTTACTCAAAATTAACTAAAATCTATTTCAACGGCTGTGCCAATGGCAATGCTGTTGCTTATGGCCAAATCTCAATAGGAGTGCCGGCATCAATCATTTGCCAAAGCTCGTCCATTTCTTTGTTAGTGACCGCAATACAGCCATTGGTCCAGTTGTATTTTTGGGCTTCTTCTGGCGGTAATGGCGAGCGCGGGTTTTCACCGTGGATCATAATCATGCCACCGGCAGGGATGCCGAGTGCATCAGCGCGTAATTTGTCTTCTTCGTTAGGGTATGAAATATGAATCGATTTATAAAATGCACTGTCTGACTTTTTATAGTCTAAGGTGTAGCGGCCCTGTGGGGTGCGCTGATCGCCTTCTTTAAGTTTGTGCCCTTGCGGTACATCACCCATGGCAATGAGGTAGCTCTTAACCACTTTACCTTCGCGTAATACGGACAAGCGAGACTCTGATTTATTGACTACGACTAAATCGATTTTAGCGTGTAACGATTGCGACGATGAAGCATTTGCCCACAGTGGACAACACAAAACAAGGATAAAAAATATAGGCAGCGCGCGCATGAAATCTCCGTAAACCAATGAACATTTTAATTTTTATTGTAAAATGACTTATTTCGAATGTTAAAACTCGACAGTCAATGTTAGATTTTAACGACATCAAAGGTTAATTGATATTAGTTAACCGAGTTTATTTGCAAGATTTTTGCAAGTTCACCTAAAAGATTGCCTAATATAGCGAAATCTAAAATGAATACTGAAGAAAAAGCGGATAACCCGCTTAAACAACAACTACGAAGTGTCATTTTTGGTACTGAAACACCGCAAGGTAAACGTTTCGATATTATTTTGATGATATGCATTGTGTTGAGTGTGCTGTTGATCTTTATTGACACTATTGAGCATATAAATGAGCAATACGGACAGTTAATTAGTATCGCTGAATGGAGCTTTACGGTATTGTTTACCGTTGAGTACATATTGCGATTATACTGTTCGCTTAATCGGTTACATTATGCCCGTAGTTTTTTTGGCGTAGTTGATTTAGTGTCGATTTTACCCAGTTATTTAGGGTTAATATTTCCGGGTGCTAACCTTGCGTTAGCACTGCGAGTACTGCGCTTGTTCCGGGTATTTAGAGTATTAAAGCTATTACGTTACTTAAGCGATGGCAATTTGCTATTAAAAGCGATGATGCAGTCTAGCCGAAAAGTATTTATGTTTTTCTTTTCGGTCAGCCTAATTATCATGGTACTTAGTGTGATCATGTATGTGGTTGAAGGGCCAAATAACGGGTTTACGTCTATCCCTAAGTCTATGTATTGGACTGTAGTGACGATCACCACCGTCGGCTATGGCGACATAACCCCACAAACGCCGTTAGGCCAGGGGATTGCGGCATTAACCATGTTAATTGGTTATTCGATTATTGCCATACCCACGGGAATTTTAACTGCTGAGATTTCTCATGAGATGGTGAGAACTCGTGATTTACGTAAATGCAGTAATTGTGGCAAAAAAGGCCATGATAACGACGCTGAATATTGTAATCATTGTGGCAGTGAGTTAGAAAAACTCTAATTTTTTATTACCCAGCTCTTTATCATCCAGACATGTTTGCTGGTGATTTCTATTAAAGGATAAGCATGACCACAGCAAAATTTGTCGAAGGGCCTATTTTACGTCACATATTAGTGATGAGTTCTACCGCAGCGGTTGGTATTTCAGCATTATTCGTTGTTGATTTACTTGATATTTTCTTTTTAAGTTTACTTGGTGAAGTAGAACTTGCTGCAGCGGCAGGCTATGCCAGCACCATTTCATTTTTTACCACTTCTATTGGTATCGGTTTATCTATTGCACTAGGTGCTTTGGTGTCTAAGGCGGTGGGCGCGAAAAATATTAAACTTGCCCAGCGTTTGTTTTTAAACAGTGCAATAGTGACCTTGTTAACCAGCGTGCTGGTGGCCATTGTGGTGTACATTTTTATTCCAGAATTATTAGCACTTGTTGGGGCAACAGGGCGCACCGCGGAACTGGCTGAAAGCTACTTAACCATCTTGGTGCCTTCACTCCCGTTTATTTGCTTGGCCATGGCGTTAGGCGGTGCACTGCGTGCGGTAGGTGATGCTAAATTGTCGATGATGTCGACACTGGCTGGTGGCGGCGTGAATGCGGTGCTTGACCCTATCTTTATTTTTTCGTTGTCGATGGGGATTGAAGGCGCTGCCGCGGCGTCTGTATTGGCACGTATTGCTGTGTTTATTATTTCTGCCCGTGGCGTGGTGGTTAAACACAAGTTAATGGGCCGATTTTCCTGGGGAGAGTTTAAACAAGATTTAGGCGTGATATTTTCAATTGCGGCACCTGCGATGTTAACCAATGTAGCCACTCCCATTGGCAATGCAGTAGTCACACGAGCCATTGCAGACTTCGGCGACAGTTATGTGGCCGGATGGGCGGTGTTAGGCCGACTTATTCCGGTCAGCTTTGGGATGATTTTTGCCTTATCGGGTGCTGTTGGACCCATTGTGGGGCAAAATTTTGGCGCAAATGAATTTGATCGTGTGCGCTTAAGTCTAACCAAGGCGATTCAATTTTGTGTGGTGTATGTATTAGGCATGTCGTTAATACTCTTTTTGCTAAGAGATGTGATTGTAAGCAGCTTTGACATGAAGGGTGATGCCGCCGAATTGATATTGTTTTTCTGCCAATATATTGCAGTGTTCTTTATTTTTTCGGGGATTTTATTTATCGCCAATGCCTCGTTTAATAATTTAGGTAAGGCCAAGTATTCAACCTTGTTTAATGTTGGCAAGGCAACCGTGGGCACAATCCCATTTGTGTATTTTGGTGCACAGTGGGGTGGTGTTTACGGGGTTCTCATTGGGCAAGTAATTGGTGCGGTTATTTTTGGTGTTGTCGGTATGCTATGTGCGTATCGCCTGGTTGATAAAATCAGCCATCAAAGTATTGTGTCAGTCGATGCCAACAAAAAGCTATTAGAAGATGATGCGATGAATATTGATATGGTCGCTGCGCCATTACCGACCTCGGGTCGAACCCAAATGGGCCAGTTGGATGAGGAACCTTTGTGTAAGCAATTAGCCCAACAAGATGCTAAGGCAAACAAAGAGTAATGAGTGTAAAGTGAATGAAATCAAAAAGCCCCTATGACGATTAACGTCATAGGGGCTTTTTAGTCGCGCGCAATAAAGGGCGAGTTATTTATTCTTTGTCTGCCGTTTCGGGTGTATCAACAACGGCTTCAGCAGGTGTGTCGGTGTCGTTATTGGCAGCCGCTTGCTCAGCCGCTGCAGCTAACGCAATTTTTTCACGCTCAGCTTTAGAAATATAACGCTCAACAGGTTTGCTGCTTGGGTTCGATGGCACGACTTTGTTTTTACGCGCCTTAGCACGCTTGGCCAACTTTTTGATCATCTCTTGCTTTCTATTCATCTGACTTCTTACTGTGTAAACGACAAACTATTCATATCATTTCAGAAGATAAATGGCTTATCAAAACGTGAAGACACTGGTCTAACTGCCGTCGGCGGCTTCACGAGAAAATTGGAGGCTAATTTTAGCGTAATTGCTGGGGAGTATACAGCAGTTTATCAAAAAGAGTTTGGCTGACACATTAATGGTATCAATGGCGATAAAACAGCGCTAATGCTATCGGCCGAACTTTTTAATGTCTTTTTCGGTAGCACCGTCGTTACATTCGCCACGTATTTCAGCGCGATTCGTTTCAACGTAGCGGCTCAATTCAATAAAACCGTCTTTGCAGTAACCGCTCATTTCAATGGTTTTTTGTAACCCTAAATCAACTTGTTGATGCCAAAGTTCGAGGCGTTTTTCAGCATTACGTTGTTCAGCGAGATAGCTTTGCAAGTCTTGTTTACGACGCGTTACACGCTGATCATGAGGTTGGTCATTGGGCAGGGCACGGTCGGTTGCTGTCGCTAATTTTGCTTTATAAGTAAAGAGCTTAATCCCATCGCCTTTTATTTGAGTGCTAAAGGTATCACGAAATTGGCCGGCAAAGTCCATCGGATCCGGTGGGCTTGAACTACACGCACTCAACAACACCGCACTACAAATAACGAAACAAGTTTTAAACACTGATATCCCCTAAAGCCAAAATAATCCAATAAATCATACCTTAAGCAACCTTGGTGAAGATAGTCCGCACTCGGGTAAATTTATTTAAAGATCTTATTTACAATGTTAAGCCGCAATGGCTACGGCTTAGTTAGAGCCCAACAAGATGCTAGACAAAGCGTTCATTTAGGTAGCTGGTAATGGCTTTTGATTCGTATAACCATTGAGTTTGACCGTCTTGTTCAATGCGTAAACAGGGGACTTGTAACTTACCACCTTCGGCAGTTAACAAGGCTTTATTTGATTCTTGTTTTGCGTCAACAAGGTTAATGTTTAGGTTTTGACGACGCATTTCACGGCGCACTTTTACACAAAATGGGCATGCGGCATATTGATACAACGCTAATGATTGCGTTTGTTGGTCGATAACATCTTGTTGCTCTGGTGGGCGTTGACGTTTTTTAGGCGCAAATACAAAATTTAATAACAAAATAATTCGACCTAAAATCCAGCGAACAATAAACATATCTATCCTTAATTATTATCAGGGTAAGCCCGTTACATTTTGGGTAACAGGCCAATAAAAAAATTAGCCGCAGTCTACTCGAAGTTAGCTTTCGATAACAGGGCTTAACTATTTTGCTTGTAACTCTAACATGGCCATTGCTGCATTTTGATTGGTGTTTATTCGGCTTTCAAGCACAAATATTTTACCTGCATCGATTTGGCCTTGTTCTACTAAATACGCTTTTACGGCGCGAGCACGTGCTTGAGCGAGCAAACCTAGGTCGTCGGCACTCACTTGTTGATTGTTTTTCAACATGTTGTATAAGCTAATATGCCAGCGGGTGGTCAATTCTTCAGGGCTAAGCTCTGGCGCTTCTGTCACTATGGTTTGTTTGATGTCGTTAGGTAATTGGCCTAACTCTTGTTCAAACAATACGTAAAGCGCATCGGTTAAGGCCCCTGATGCTGGGAATTGACTGGCTGACAAATGCTTGGGCAGGGTGCGAGGTTTTATAGCCGCTGTTTTGGCGAGTTTTTTGTGAAGTTTACGCTCTGCTAGGGCGGGTTGGTCGTTAGCAATATCAACACTGCCTTTAATGTTGAGATTGAGTAATGGTCTTTCAATCAAGGCGCTAGCGAGTTTGTCTAAGGTTAATTGTTGTTGATGTTCAATGGTACTGACACCATGATCAAAACTGACTTTATCGATGGCTTCTTCACTGCCTACAAGGCCGGCAATAAATGAAAACGGTGAGGTCACGACTTTGGTGATGACGTTACCCAGCGCATTAACAATAATGCTGCCAAAGCTAAAGCTTGGTGAGTCAATGTCGCCTTCCACATCAACGCCTAAGTCGATAACACCATGACGGTCTTGCAATAATGCTACCGCAAGGCTGACCGGCAAGCTTGTGGCTTCTTCGCTATTACTGCGTTTACCCAGTTTTAGTTGGTCAATCACAAGGTGGTTGTTGCCAACCAGCGCGCTGTTTTTTAATTGGTAGTTTAAATCTAATGACAGTTGACCTTTGTCGATGTAATAACCTGCATAGGTGCCTGAATAGGGGTTAACCGAGGTCAGTTCGACTTTTTTAAAGTTGAGATTTAAGTCTAGATACGGTTGCTCTAGCAGCGGGTTAACATCGCCTTTTAACGTAACAGGGGCATATTTATCAATTTTACCGGCTAAATCTACTGATGCTGTGGTTTGTGGGTTTGAAGATAAATTGGTGATATCACCATTGAGTAACTCAATGCCAGAAGCAAAATTGGGTGTCAGTGAATTATCTGCAAAAAAGGCAGAGCTGTCTTTAAAGCTAATTCGATTAATGTTGATCTGCATTTCTGCGCTGTCGACATTAGCCTCTGGAGATTTTTGCGTTGCGGCACTGACCGTTTGCGGCTCTGATACTTCAGCCTCGGGTGTGTCAGTGGCCGGGGTATTGTCATGAATTAACTGACTGATATTCGTGCTTCGGTCTGCTGAAATGATCAAGCGACTAAACAGGCTGTCAAAGTTAATCTCATCAATATCAATTTTGGCTTGTTTACGGTCATATGACAGCTGGTTTATGTCCATGGTTTCCCAGTTCAATAACGGCTGTTTGAGCACATTGTCTTTAATGTCGAGCTGGGCTATTTGGGCTTGGCCTTGGTAAATTAAGCTGTCGTTAGCATCTGCAATTAAGGTGCCTTTTGTAGAAAATACACCATCTTTAACGGTGACATTTATATAAGGCGCGATGTAAGGCTGTAAGCGAGTTAACAGCATATTATTAAAGTCGATGTCGGCATTAATGCTTTGGGCTAATACATCAATTTGTCCGTTTGAACTTAATTGGCTTTGCTCGTTAATGCCAGTTGAAAATTGGTAATCAATCGGGCTTGAAAAATCTGACACCACTTTACCTGTACTGACATTAATTGGACCAAGTTGCCAGATGATAATGTTATCGCTGGCAATCCCTTCGCCTAAGGTTACTTGATATTGGTCGAGTTTAAATTTATTTAGGGTGACTAACCATGGCTGTTGTTGCGAGGCCGGTTGCGTTAGCTGTGTTTGGGCTGCAGTATTGACGTTATCTACACTATTGACGTTTTCAAGTGTGTTTGGTGCTGATGTTGGCGCAGCGGTGTTGTCATCGCTGCTGACTAGTTCAGTGTTTTTAGGAGCTAACTCAGTGTTTTTAGGGAGTAATAAGGCTGCTAAATCAGCGCCTGCTGGGGTAACATTAAGAATAATTTTACCCTTTTCGGTGTAAAACTCATCAATAGTCACTTGCTGTTTTGGGGTATCAACATTGATGTTATTTATTGCCAACACACCAATCGATATTTTTTCATCTTGTTGATGAACGGCTTTAAAATTTTCAATGATGATGCGGGCCCGGCTGATATTAATGTCGCTTATTGGCGCGAGAGCGGCATTTTGTAGGGCGATGTTATAATGTCCATTAACGCTTAATTGCCCTTGGGCTAAATTAATCGCAAATAGCTTGTCGATAAACGACCAATAGCGTGATAAGTCAATGTTAGCTAAATTGATGTCGCCTTGTAGCATTAAGGGCGATAATTGCAGTTGACCTTGCAGGTTTAACCCGCCTTGGTACTGATCTTCAATGGCGATGTTAAATTGATTGACCAAGTTTTGCTTATCATCAATGGCGGCTAGGATGCTATCAAATTGGCTGAGTTTAAATTGAATATTAGGATAGCTAATTAGCGTGTCGGTCACTTGGTCATCTAAGGTGAAAGTACCTCGAATAAGCTGAATATTTACCATGCGCATTGATAACATTTCTGCAGTTTGCGGTTGCTGCTCTGCTTGTTGCTCACTACTGTCACTGGCAATACGTTCTATGATGTCACTGAAGTTAAAGACATCCTGCTGTTGGTTATCTTGACGACGAGCAACACGAATTTTAGGCTGTTCTAATACGACATCCTCTAACACTAGCCCCATTAATCGCAATGACTGCCACACTTGTAAATTTGCGTATAAACGATCAAAGCTGACAAATTGTGCGTCATCGTTTTGCTCATTAATTGCAAAACCGGTCACTGTGAGCTCAGTGGTAAAGGGATTAATGCGGATGTCTTGCACAATGACCTGACGCCCGAGTATATCACCTAACTGTTGTGGTAATTGTTGCTTTGCTATCGCAGGTATTAAACCGCCTAAAATGGCGCAAAACAGTAAATACAAGCTGACAAGCCAAAATAGCCATTTTTGGTAGGCTGGACGACGTTTATAGCGAGTGCGAACTTGGGTAAAAAAGGATGTCATAGGAAATTATCTTGATCAATGCAGGGTCACAATGGTCTATAGTAACAAATAAAATGAAATACGAGGATTATTTTATAACACAAACAGATTAATTTACTTTGTTCTTCAATGATGCTAGATTGTTAAATATAAAATTTAAGCTTATGTTATTAATAGGTTTTATTTTAACCGCAATGGCAGTTATCTGTTTGCGAATACATCTAATCGATGTAATAGTTTATTGGTATGTGACCAATATTCCGCTCGTTAACTTAATCTACAGCAAGCTCGACTGCTGTTATGACTACTTTCAAGGATGATTAATGCAAATTCGTCTCGCTTCGAGCACTGATCTAGCGCCACTGAGTCAACTTTTTGATTTGTATCGCCAACAACTTAACCAGCCTGCTGATTATTCAGCTTGTCATGCCTTTTTAAATCATCGTTTAGTTGAAAACGACAGCATGATTTTTGTCTGTATCAAAGATGACACTATGGTGGGTTTTACCCAACTTTATCCTTCATTTTCTTCTTTATTATTATCGCCTGTTTGGTACCTCGAAGATGTTTACGTTGTGCCTGAATATCAACAAGCTGATGTTGAGGAGTTAATGTATCAAAAAGCAGAACAACTGGCTCAAAGCACTGGGGTATTATTGATTAACCACTATGAGCAACAGGTTGTAAATGAACAATGTACCGCTTAAGACTCGCGCAATTTATTGACTGGCATTGACAACTAGGTATAAACCTCGGTTCTATTTTCTGATAAAATAGCCGAGGTTTTTTTGTGTCCTCTATATGGGTGTAACATTCGAGATGTGAGCCGATAACAGGGACGAGATAATGTTAAGGAACAGAGATTGAACAAGAGCGTCGCGACAAATTTAATAGCCGCCATTTTTGTATTGGTCGGTTACGGCTTAGAACAGCAAATCGTATTCACCATTGGTTTATTTGCATTATCGGGTGCAATCACTAACTGGTTGGCCATTCATATGTTGTTTGAAAAGGTGCCCGGTTTATATGGCTCAGGAGTGGTGCCGTCGCGTTTTGAAGAGTTTAAGGCCGGTATTCAGCATTTAATGATGCAGCAATTTTTTACTCAAGAAAATATCGATCGTTTTTTAACGAGTAGCAGTGCCAGTAATATTGATTTAACGCCAGTAATTGAAAAAATTGATTTAGCGCCTTCATTTGATGCACTGGTTGATACTATTGAAAAGTCGTCATTTGGTGGCATGCTGGCAATGTTTGGCGGCACTGAAGCGCTTATCCCATTAAAAGAACCTTTTATTGAGAAAATGAAACAATCTTTGGTAGAACTCGCGCAAAGTGATCAATTTAACGCTATTTTAGTGAATGAACTTGAGCAACCGAGTGTCATGGCCGATATGCAAGCTAAGGTCGCGAATATTGTTGAGCAACGCTTAAACGAGTTAACCCCAGAATTAGTGAAGCAGATTGTGCAAGATATGATTAAAAAGCACCTAGGCTGGTTAGTGGTATGGGGCGGCGTGTTTGGTGGCATTATTGGCGCGATTGCTGCGTTGGTGCAATGAGTCGATGGCGCTATAAGTCAATGGCGCAATAAGTTACTCGCAAAAGCCTCTGCACACAGCAGATACAGTGTTTAATTCAATTTAACAGAGGTCAATATGAGCCAGCACAACAGTATTAATTATCTCGAAATACCAGTAAAAGATGTGCTGGCTACTAAAACCTTTTTTAACAAGGTGTTTGGGTGGCAATTTCAGGACTACGGTCCGCAATACAGCTGTTTTTTACAGGTGGGCATTGACGGCGGTTTTTACCAGTCGCCTAGCCAGTTTACGTTAGCAACAGGTAGCCCATTGATTGTATTGTACAGCCAGGATTTAATGGCAACACAAACCGCAATTACCCAAGCGGGTGGTTTGATTAGCCGTGATATTTTTAGTTTTCCTGGTGGTAGACGTTTTCATTTCACGGACGTAAATGGTAATGAATATGCGGTATGGTCAGAATAAACCAACAATTGACCCCCCTTGTGTTAGGCATTGCTGCTTAGACAGTAACGATGTGTGCTTAGGTTGTCATCGCTCATTAGATGAGATCTTGGCGTGGCATTCGATGAACGATCAACAAAAAAGCGCGCTAATCGCGATTTTGCAACAGCGCGCAATCGCAAGTCAAAATCGTTAACGGTATTGGTCTTAATATTGTTATGTCGTTTGAGGCTCTATATCCGTTCTAAATAAGGTAAAACCACGCGCTTGATAGTTTTGCAATGCACTTGGGTGATCTAAAGAACAGGTATGCACCCACACTCTTTGGGTATCAGGTAGTGCCCAAGCATGCTCAATGGCTTTAGTGAGTAAATAGCCGCCAAATCCTTGACCAATAAAGCGCCCTGCTAAACCAAAGTACATGATTTCGACATTGCCATCGTTTTGTTGCTGTAATTCAAAATAACCCGCTGGCGAACCATCCACGTACGCAACATACAAATGCAGGTTATCGGCTTCGCTATAGGCTTGCCATTGGCTGTCTGTCCACGTCAGCTTATCAGTCCATTCCCATGCTGCGCCCACAAACTGATACAGAAATCGATTAAATTGGTATTGCTTAATATTGACCTTAACCAAGCTCAAACCGTTTGCCTGTTGCTTAGCTTGCAGTTGGTTTGGGTTAGTCATTTCGAGATTAAAAATACTGATGTCTGCCATGTTTTACCTTTACCGAAAACCAAATTTGACTAAGTTATACAAAAACACCACCGATTAAGGTGGTGTTTGTTATGCGACTTGCGATTAATAGGCGCTAGCGTGAACGTTTTTCACTGCACGGCCCGATGGGTCGTTAATGCCTTGCAAGCTGGCGTCCCATAATAGTGCTTCTGGTGTAGAGCAAGCGACTGTTTTGCCGCCTGGTACGGTTTCTGCCGCACTGGTTAGTGGGAAGAACTCTTCAAAGAAGCTGCGATAGAAGTAGGCTTCTTTCGACTCTGGCGTGTTGTATGGGAAACGGAATTTAGCGTTAGCAAATTGTACGTCATCCACATTAGCCGCAGCATGTTCTTTTAAGCCATCAATCCAAGAGTAGCCCACACCATCACTAAACTGTTCTTTTTGACGCCATACCACTTCTTTTGGTAATTTGTGCTCAAATGCTTCACGTAAAATGTGCTTCTCAATACGACCGTCTTTAGACATTTTAGCTTCTGGGTTTAACCGCATGGCCACGTCGATAAATTCTTTATCTAAAAAGGGTACGCGGGCTTCAAGTCCCCAGGCTGCCATGGCTTTGTTAGCACGTAAGCAGTCAAATAAGTGTAGCTTGTCTAATTTACGCACTAATTCTTCATGGAACGCTTGTGCGTTAGGCGCTTTATGGAAGTATAAGTAACCGCCAAACAATTCATCTGCACCTTCGCCAGATAATACCATTTTAATGCCCATAGCTTTGATTTTTCGTGCCATTAAGTACATTGGCGTGGCAGCACGAATAGTGGTGACATCGTATGTTTCTAAGTGATAAATCACTTCTTTAATGGCATCTAGACCTTCTTGGAACGTATAGATAATAGGGTGGTGAATGGTGCCAATGGCATCCGCCACTTTTTGCGCCGCAACCAAGTCAGGAGACTCTGCTAAACCTACCGCAAATGAGTGAAGTTGCGGCCACCATGCACCCGTTTCGCCATCGTTTTCAATACGGTGCTTGGCATAAGTTTGAGTGATTGCAGAAATCACAGATGAGTCTAAACCACCTGATAAAAGCACACCGTAAGGCACATCTGACATTAACTGACGTTTTACCGCGGCTTCTAATGCTTCACGTAATTCATCAACACTGGCAGGGTTATCTTTAACTGCGTCAAAGTCTTTCCAGTCACGTTGGTAATAGTGGGTTGGTTTGCCGTCGGCTGAATATAGGTACTGACCCGGTAAAAACTCTTCTACGGTTTTACACACTGGCATCAGTGCTTTCATTTCTGAAGCCACGTAAAAATTACCCGATGCATCAAAGCCAGTGTAAAGCGGAATAATACCAATATGATCTCGGCCAACTAAGTAAGTGCCTTTGGCTTTGTCGTACAGTACAAAAGCAAAGATGCCGTTAAGCTTGTCTAAAAAGTCGCAACCGTATTCTTGGTAAAGAGACAGGATGACTTCACAGTCTGAGTTAGTTTGATACTGGTATTTGTCACCTAACTGGGCTTTAAGCTGTTTGTGGTTATAGATCTCACCGTTTACCGCTAATACTATGTTGCCGTCTTGGCTAATAAGAGGTTGTGCGCCGTGGTCTACGTCAACAATGGCTAGACGTTCATGCGCTAAAATTGCTTTGTCGTCTGCATAAATGCCAGACCAATCTGGTCCGCGGTGACGTAATAATTTTGACATTTCCAAGGCAACTTGGCGTAGTTGGCTTGCATCTGTTTTGATATCTAAAATTGAGAATATTGAACACATAATACGGCTCCAGCAGCGTTGGCTAATCTTTATCTGTTTGCTACTTTGCCAGCATTTTCGTTAACTGCCAAGTTAGTTTTTTGAGATAACGTCATAAATATGGTCTTTTTAATGATTTAATCTTTATTATCGCTGCCTTTAAATGATGTTTACCTAAAGAAGTGCACTTTTTATTGATGAATTGACAATTATATTGCTTATATCGTCAAGATTTTTACGATTTAACAATTCATTTTAATTAAATGCATAGTTGCACTGAACGAGTGCGTTTGCCGTTTATTTGAGCAAATTGGCTGTGATCACCGTTTTGCTGGAGATGTCGATGTTAAAGTGGGCTGATTATGCACCGATGCAATGCACAACAATTGTGCATAAAACACCATAAAAAAAGCCCATCAACGAGTTGATGGGCAAATCCTTGGGTAGGAAGGAATAAGTTATTTGGCTGGCCGTAATGAGTGAAACTCTGAGTCGGCATAATACCCTGGCCAATGTTGATTATTGCCAAGCGTTTGTGCTGCTTGGTAATAAACCGCTAAATCTTGCAGTGCACCCGATAGGTCCCATTCAGCTCGATAATGATCGCATACATTGTGATAACAGCCTTTCATGGTATTGCTCATGGCAGCTTTGTATTGCGCGGTGGTTTCATCGAGCGGTTCAGCGCCACCCCCAGCAAATACCGCAGGTACACCTAATTTGGCAAAGCTGAAGTGATCTGAGCGAAAAAATCCGCCCGATGCAGGATTGCTTTCGCCAGTGGTGACCCGGTTTTGACTTGCCGCAGCCTTATCTAAATACACTTCTAACTCAGACTGGCCTTTGCCGACAATGGTGTAATCTTTGGTTTTGCCATACACATTGGTACTGTCGAGGTTAAACACTGCAACCGTTTTATCGATGGGATAAATTGGGTTTGCAGCGTAGTAGCGTGAGCCGAGTAGGCCTTGCTCTTCACCTGTGGTGGCAATAAAGGTCAGCGAGCGTTTAAGGCCTTGGCCTGCTTTTGCTTGCTTAGCAAATTGACGGGCTATTTCTAAAATACCCGCGGTGCCAGAAGCGTTATCTAATGCGCCATTATAGATTTGATCACCTGCTTTGCTGTCATCTTTACCGATATGATCCCAATGGGCGGTAAACACAATGTGTTCATCAACCTGGCTACTGCCAGCTAAAGTCGCTACGACGTTGTAACTGTTGGCGTAGTCAGCTTTATTAGCAAATTTAATCGAGGCGGTTTGCGCTAATTCAACGTTTAATGCACTGTCGGCAGCCCGGTCCATTAACGCGCTGAGTGACAAGCCGGCTTTATCAAATAAACGGTTAGCAGCGTCTAATGTTATCCAACCTTCGACTTGTACCCGAGCATCTTGTTGGGCTTTGGCGAGCACTAAATCTTGTTGAGGGCCAGTCCAGCTGTTTTCAACCACTGACCAAGGGTAAGAGGCTGGCTTAGTGTCATGAATAATGATGGCGCCCAGCGCTCCTTGTCGGCTGGCTTCTTCAAATTTATAGCTCCAGCGGCCATAATAGGTCATGGCTTTGCCATTGAACTTTTGTTCATCAGGATGTGCAAAACCGGGGTCGTTAACCAATATGACAGCAATTTTGCCTTTCATGTCGAGGTCTTGGTAATCGTTCCAATTATATTCAGGGGCATTGATGCCATAACCCACGAAAACCAGTGGTGCATTTTTTATACTGACTTGATTGTTATCGTGCCGACTGCCAAGCACCACATCTTGGCGATACTGTAAATCAATGCCTGCTAAACTGACTTGCTGTTGTTCGCTGGCGGTATAACTCACCATAGGCACAGGTTGTAAATAGCTGCCGTTGACGGCGCCTGATAGGCCCATATCTTTAAATGCGGCAGATAGGTAATCGAGTGTGAGTTTTTCACCGAGGGTAGTCGGTGCACGGCCTTCAAACTTGTCTGATGACAAGGTTTTAATATCAGATCTAAAGCGTTGCTCGTCGAAACTGACTGAAATGGGTGCGACCTGAGCAATGGGTGTTATTGTGCTGGCATCGTCACCATTACATGCACTGAGCAGCGCAATAGCGCAAAAAGGAAACCATCGTTTCATGCTCTATCCTGATTATCGTTTTTATATTTTCGGATCAGCATAATGGATCAAGCCAGCGCGCGATGACAAGGGCACTGGCTTGAAAATATGTTACCTAATGTAAATGAAATGTTTACGCTAAACGAGCTTACACCACGTCAATGTCGCCTGCACAGGCAAACACATGGTTCGGTCTGAATGGTTCTTTTTCAATATCTCCCATTTGGCTCACGCCACTGGTAACCAAAATGGTTTCGAGACCGGCTTGGAAACCCGCCAAAATATCGGTGCGCATATTGTCACCAATAATAATGGTGTTTTCAGAATGCCCTTGAATATGATTCAGCGCCGAGCGAATAATCCATGAGCTGGGTTTACCCACATAAAATGGCATTTTGCCGGTTATCCGCTCAATGGCGGCACACAATGCACCACAAGCTGGGCTATAAGCCGGACCATGGGTGTCTGGGTTGGTAGCAATAAAACGCGCGCCGCCAGCCACAAAACGAGATGCTTTATGGATCATGTCCCAGTTGTATGAACGTGTTTCGCCCACAATCACAAAATCTGGGTTAATGTCGGTTATGGTAAAGCCTGCGTTGTATAACTCATGGGTGAGAGCACCTTCCCCAATCACAAAGGCTTTAGTACCGGTTTGGTGTTTAAGAAAATCAGCTGTTGCCATTGCCGAAGTATAAAAGCAGGTTTCGGGCACATTAATGCCCGCCGCACCCAGACGGTTTTGTAAGTCTTTACCGGTTTGTACAGGATAATTAGTGAGGATAACCAGCGGGTTGCCTTGCTCTAGTACGCGGTGAATAAATTTATCACTACCAGGAATTAACTTGTTGTCGTGCAGTAACACACCATCAATATCACATATAATATTTTTCATTCTTTCATTTCTTCCTTCAAATACAACCTACTTACATCTAATGCTAATTCAGGCCAGAAAACAACGATTAAATGCAAAAAAATACAGGCTTGAGAGGCGTAAACCTGAGATAGTGACTAAGGCATAAATGATGAGGTTTCGATAAGTTAGGATCTACTTTTTGCGATTATCTTGCTTTTTGTTCGGATGCTAAAGCACTTATTTAATACTCTTTTGAACGAGGCTCAAAAAATAAAAAAAAGATACCAATGTCATTCCTATGTAAGTCAGGCTAAAGTATGATGAAGTTATAAATTTGTGAGGGATTATAAGTTTGTGACACTTTAGGCTGTGCCCACACACATATTAATGACGAATATCGACCTAGATCTGATTACTTGTGTGCCGTTAATGACAGTCTTATCGCCCGGCTATATCCTATAAGATAATTTGGGATGCACATTTAAGGTTCCTCAATAATGTTTGATTTATCAATCAAAAGAATGCTTCAAATAACCAGCGCACTTGCTTTATCCGCAATGATTACTCTTGCTTGGATAGGCAGTTCTCAGCAGTCACAAATTCATAAGCGTGTCGTTAACGAAGAAGCTCAAGTCGATGCTATTTTTGCACTCAAAGATACGCGATATTACGTGGTACAAATTCAACAATTTTTAACCGATGTCGGTGCCACCAAAAGTGATGAAGCAAAAGCTGAAGCGCTTGAAAGCCTAAATGGTGCACTGGCCCAGCTTGATATACTCATTGATGCTGCCCCTGAGTTTTATCAGCAAGCCCAAGGTATTAAACGTAAAGTCAACGATGTGTATAAATCTGGGATAAATATGGCCGATGCTTATTTAATTCAGGGCACAGAGGCGGGCAATCACTTGATGAAAGGTTCTGGCGGCTTTGATGAGGTCTCATCAGATCTTGCTGATGATTTAGACAAACTGGCTAATCAAATTGATCAACATTATAACACTGCAGTAAAACAGACTTTGTCAGCGAATGAGACTGCGGCGCGGGTGCAGTTTTGGGGCAACCTTACTTTGGGCGTATTTCTTGCCATGATTTTGTTTGGGTTATATCGCGCAATTATTAATCCATTGAGGAAATTGGATGAATCGATGCGCAATGTTGCATCGGGTGCTAAAGATTTAACGGTCAAACTTGATGACAGCGGCGACACTGAAATCGCTAAAGTGGCGAGTAGTTTTAATGTGTTTGTAAAGCAAATTCACGATTTAATTACCGACTTTAATGACAATAGCCAACAATTAGGTACGGCCAGTGCGCAGTTAACATCAAGCAGCAATGAGACGTTATCAGGTATGCAGCGTCTACAAAGCGAAACTGAACAAGTCGCTACTGCGATGAATCAAATGCAAGCAACGGTCATTGAAGTCGCTAACAATGCAGAGTTGGCTGCACAAGCAGCAAAAGACTCCGATACCCAAGCTGGGCAAGGTGATAAGGTTGTTCAACAGACGATTACCTCGATAGAGCAATTGGCAAATGGGGTAGAGCAAGCAGCCAGTGCGTTGCATCAATTAGAAAAAGATACCGATAACATCGGCAGTATTTTAGAAGTGATTCGCAGTATTTCTGATCAAACTAACTTACTGGCTCTTAATGCGGCTATTGAAGCTGCCCGCGCCGGTGAGCATGGCCGTGGTTTTGCGGTTGTGGCTGATGAAGTGCGTACGCTATCAAAACGTACACAAGATTCAACTAATCAAATTCAACAAATGATTTCACAATTACAAGCAGGTGTGAAAGATGCCGTGTCGGTGATGGATTCAAGTCGTCAACAAGCGTTAAACAGTACCGAACAAGCAGCCCTTGCTGGCGAGGCGTTATCGAGCATTACCCATTCTGTAGCGACGATTGCCAATATGGCGACTCAAATTGCCACCGCAGCAGAAGAACAAACAGCAGTAACAGATGAGATTAATCGCAATATTGTTAATATCAGTGATGAGGCTGGTTTAACAGCAACCAATGCGCAGCAATCTTACAGCGCCAGTGTCCAAGTTGATGAGTTGTCACAGCAGCTACGCAGTCAAATTGGTCAGTTTAAAACCCATTAATGTATAGCGCCAAATACAAAAATGCCTGTTATTGCTAACAGGCATTTTTTATTATGTTGATGCGGTTCATGTTAAACAATAAACCGCCGATTAGGCTTAACATTCAACGATGTTAACCGCTAAACCACCTTTGGCGGTTTCTTTGTATTTACTGCGCATGTCTTTGCCGGTGTCCATCATGGTTTTGATGACTTTGTCTAGCGACACCTTATGGTTACCGTCGCCACGCAGAGCCATGCGTGAAGCATTAATGGCTTTTACCGCGCCCATGGCATTTCGTTCAATGCACGGCACTTGCACCAGGCCACCAACAGGGTCGCAGGTTAGCCCTAGGTTATGTTCCATACCAATTTCAGCGGCGTTTTCAACGTGCTCAACGGTGCCGCCCATAATCTCGGTTAGTGCTGCAGCCGCCATAGAACAGGCTACGCCAACTTCACCCTGACAGCCCACTTCAGCACCAGAGATAGAGGCGTTTTTCTTGTATAAAATACCGATAGCCGCAGCGGTGAGTAAATAACGGCTACACACATCAATATCGACTTCTTGAACAAACATATCGTAGTAACACAATACTGCTGGGATAATACCGGCTGCACCGTTGGTTGGCGCGGTGACGACGCGATCGCCCGCGGCATTTTGCTCGTTAACCGATAATGCAAATAAGTCGACCCAGTCCATTGCTGTTAATGGGTCAATATTATTACGTCCTTCAGCTTTTAAACGACGATACAGAGCAGGCGCTCGGCGGCGCAGTTTTAAGCCGCCTGGTAAAATACCTTCTTTTTGATAACCGCGTTCAACGCAGTTTTTCATGGTTTGCCAGATATGCCACAAACCTTGCTTTACTTCGTCTTCGCTGGCGATACTCAGTTCGTTAGCCATCATTAAAGACGAAATACTTAAACCGTTATCACAGCACAGTTGCAGTAATTGCAACGCACTATTGAAGTCGTATGGCGCCTGTTCAATTGGCGTTGCTGGCGAGGCATTTCGTTGGGTGATTTCATCTTCATCAAGAATAAAGCCGCCACCAACAGAGTAATAAGTGCGTTGATAAATGCATTCACCTTTTGCCAAAGCATATAAGGTCATGGCATTGGCGTGTGCTGGTAGGGTTTTACGTCTGTGGTAAGTGATACCGTCATCACGAGTAAACTTCACTGAGCGTCCATCGACGAGAGCCAGCTTTTGACTGCTAGAGACGGTTTCTAAAATGGCATCAATAGCATCGGTATCGACCGTTTCTGGGTCTTCACCCATTAGGCCCAAAATCACCGCTTTACCAGTGCCATGACCTTTACCTGTTTGGCCAAGGGAGCCAAACAATTCTGCTTGTAATTCATCGGTTTGTTCCAATAAATTATTGTCTGCAACATGTTGGATAAAAACTTTACCGGCTTTCATAGGGCCCACTGTGTGTGAGCTTGAAGGGCCGATGCCAATTTTAAACATGTCAAATACGCTAATCATCTTGAGTAACCCTTGCTGAGTCGTTTATTGTTTTGATTATTAATGAGTATAATCGCCTTATATCAACTTGGCGGTTTATCTCTTTTGTCGGCAGAGTATCCCATAGTTTGATGCATGACAGTTCATTAGATTTTTTTATGCATAATTTTTCACATTAGCTTGCCTTATCATGCACAATAACGACAAGTTAACGACGCTGACGATAGTACTAGGGGAACAGTTTGAGTTATTTAATGATGGATTTGGCTGGTTTAACAGTGTCTGAGCTGGAAACTGAGCAATTACGCCACCCTAAAGTGGGCGGGATTATTTTATTTACGCGTAATTTTGAAAATAAAAATCAATTAATAGAATTGGTTAAGGATGTTCGCCGTATTCGGCCTGAATTATTGATTGCCGTTGATCATGAAGGTGGACGAGTACAACGTTTTCGCGAGGGTTTTAGTTTAATCCCTGCAATGGGAGATATTTTACCTGCGGCAAATATGGATTTAACATTAGCTAAACAATGGGCGAAGGAATGCGGTTTTTTAATGGCGATTGAGCTGTTAGCGTGCGATATTGATTTAAGTTTTGCACCGGTCTTAGATGTAAACGGTATAAGTGAAGTGATTGGTAAACGCAGTTTTAGCCCTAATCCTGCACACGTCAGTGCGCTAGCCGAGCAATTTATTATCGGCATGAACGAAGCCGGTATGGCTGCTGTGGGTAAGCATTTTCCCGGACACGGCAGTGTTGCGGCTGATTCGCATATTGCGATGCCTTTGGACCCTCGGACTAAAGAGGTGATAGACGCATTTGATATGCTGCCGTTTAAACAGCTAATTGGCCAAAAACAGTTACAGGGTGTGATGCCGGCACATGTGGTGTATTCGGCAATAGACCCAAACCCTGCTGGTTTTTCATCTTACTGGTTGCAAACCGTGTTACGTCAACAATTGGCGTTTGATGGAGTGATATTTTCTGACGATTTAGGCATGAAGGGCGCAAGCTTTGCGGGGGATTATCTTGGCCGAGCTAAAGCGGCGTTAGAGGCTGGTTGCGACATGATTTTAGTGTGTAACGACCCAACAGGCGTTAATGCATTATTGAACGAGTTTGTTTGGCCTGCTGATGAACCATTGCACACAGCGCTGGCGCTTAAAGGTCAGCCTGAACAAGTGTGTCAAGCCCTAGAGCAACAAGCCCGTATTCAAGCAGCGCAGCAATTGGTGAGTCAAATTAACGGTTAACGCGTTAGTTTGCCATTCGTTTGCAATAAAAAACCGGATCAGTGGATCCGGTTTTTTATGGGGCAATTTTTGAGAGATTAACCCGCGTAAGGCATTGGCTGACCTTGTGGTGTATAGCCAGTTAAATCAATGGGTTTAACACTGCTGGGTTGAGCCATTTTTCGAATTTGCATGACGATACCCAGTTGTGGGTGGTCAAAATAATGCAGCTCACCACTGCGCACGCGGCGATTTTGTATCAGTGGGATACTCTGTAAAAACGGCGCTAATTGCTTTTTACCTTCAATTTCTAATGCAGCGTATTCATTAAATGCAGCCGGCGTTGATTCAATCATTTTTTGTGTTGGTTTACGCAAGGCCAAATTGTTTTCGATGTAGAGGTAATGGTTCAAGTAAATATTAATTGACCCATCAAGCTCCCAAACCGGTTTGACTTTTGGCGCGTCATAAAACCCGCCTAAAGCACTGTAATCGCCTATTGGCATGCTCATGCTGGAGTCTGCAGGCTTGTTAACGCTTAAACCGTAGTAGTCAAACGTTTTAGAGTAATCTTTGCCGCCAAATATACGCACCGGTTTTGCTAAGCGTCGCGATTGCATATTTTGCTGCCACGTTAAATGCACCAAACTTTTTACGTATGGTTCGCGGCGGATGGTGCGAATAATGTCTTTAAACTGGCCCTGACTTTGTGCGAGCAATACAGTGCCTTGACCTAAAAAGGCTGTTTGTGGTGTTGCTGCACCAATGCTCACTGGCACTTCACTTGGGTGAGAGGCAATGTTGCTACTGATTTTTGGGTCGTTACAGTCGCTGGTGTCGCTGGCCCAATCGGTAGAGCTACATCCCGTTAAAGCCGACGCAACCCCTGTGATGTCAGTACTTATCACTGGAGTGATCAAATCGACAGTGTTATTTGCCAACGTTGGAGGTGAGGCGTCTAGCCACTTTTCAACCGAAGGGTTTTGGCGTTCAAATACAAATACTTCAACTTCAAACCATGACTCGGCATGGGCTGTAACGCTGTGGGATAGCGCTGTGATAGCGGCGATAGATATCGCAATTTTATGAAGCACTATTTGTCTCCAGTTTGATGTTTGGCGAACTGTTCAAGCAAGGTGTTGACTAATTCAAGACGCTCTTTGCTTGTTTCAGCAGGAATGGTGAACTTTAACTTATTTGGCCCGTCCATTCGATAGATTTGTGGTTGGTTTTGCAACAAACCAATAATAAACATCGGATCGACGCTGTTTTCTTGCCCAAATTCAACACTGCCACCTTTGGCATGCATTTCAATTTTAACGATGCCCAGTGCGGTTGCCTGATGTTTAAACAGGGTAATGGCCATTAAGTTACGTGTTGGGTCTGGCAGCATGCCAAAGCGGTCAATAAATTCGACTTTAAGCTCGTCGAGCATATTATCGTTTTCGCAATTGGCGATACGTTTGTATAGTGACAAGCGCATATTAACGTCGCTGACATAATCTTCTGGCAGTAACGCTGGGATACGTAAATCGATTTCAGCCTTGGCGCTCATCATGTAAGCAAGAGAAGGCTCTTTACCTTCTTTTAACGCTTTAACGGCGGATTCGAGCATTTCCATGTACAAGCTAAAACCAATTTTAGAAATATGACCGCTTTGTTCATCACCTAATAATTCACCAGCGCCGCGAATTTCTAAATCTTGCGTGGCGAGCATAAATCCGGCGCCAAGATCCTCTAAAGCATCAATGGCTTCAAGACGTTTACGGGCGTCGGGTGTCATCCGTTTTGGGTGCGGCGTCATCATATAGGCATAAGCCTGGTGATGCGAGCGACCTACACGGCCACGTAATTGGTGTAATTGCGCTAAACCAAACATGTCGGCGCGGTCGAGAATAATCGTGTTGGCACTAGGCACGTCGATGCCGGTTTCAATAATGGTTGTACACACCAACACGTTAAAGCGTTGGTGGTAAAAGTCTGACATGACTTTTTCAAGATCGCGCTCGCGCATTTGGCCGTGGGCGGTAACAACACGCGCTTCTGGCAATAAATCGCGTATGTTTTGTGCTGTTTTTTCGATGGTTTCAACGTTATTGTGTAAGTAATACACTTGGCCACCACGGAGGATTTCACGCAATATGGCTTCGCGTACAGTGGCTTTGTCGTATTCACGCACAAAGGTTTTAACCGCTAAACGTTTGGCGGGTGGTGTGGCGATAATGGATAAGTCGCGCATGCCCGACATGGCCATGTTTAAGGTGCGTGGGATTGGTGTGGCGGTGAGCGTTAAAATGTCAACGTTAGCTCGCAGCGCTTTAATCTTTTCTTTTTGACGGACACCAAAGCGATGTTCTTCATCGATAATCAATAAGCCTAGGTTGTCGAAGTTTGCTTCTGCTGACAATAGCTTATGAGTACCAATAACGATATCGACTTTACCTTCAGACAACTGTTCGACGACACTTTTTTGCTCTTTGGTGGTTCTAAAGCGTGACATCACTTCGATGACAATCGGCCAGTCGGCAAAGCGGTCTTTAAAGTTTTCGTAGTGTTGTTGAGCCAGTAGGGTGGTTGGCACTAACACTACCACTTGTTTACCGGCATTAACGGCAACAAAAGCCGCACGCATGGCGACTTCTGTTTTACCAAAGCCTACATCGCCACACACTAAACGGTCCATGGCGAGTGGGGCTTGTAAGTCTTCTAGTACAGCATTAATGGCGGTTTCTTGGTCGACGGTTTCTTCAAAAGGGAAGCCTTGGCTGAATTGGGCGTACTCTTGCTCATCGATGGCCATGGCATCACCCGGGCGAGCTTGACGACGAGCATAGACATCCAATAACTCAGCAGCAACGTCTCGAATACGTTCAATGGCTTTGCGCTTGGCTTTAGCCCAGGTTTCATTGCCGAGCTTATTAAGGTGCGCATCACCGTCGCCACTGGCGTTAAAACGGCTAATTAAGTGCAATGACGACACGGGCACATAAAGTTTGTCACCACCTGAATATTCAAGCTTTAAATATTCAGCAACCAGCCCACCGGTATCGAGGGTTTCTAAGCCCTGATACAAGGCTACACCGTGCTCTAAATGCACAATCGGCTGGCCGACTTTTAGCTCAGCTAAGTTTTTAACGAGTACATCAGAGCTAACTTGCTTTTGCTTTTCTCGGCGACGTTGCTGAGAAATACGTTGGCCAAATAATTCAGTTTCGCAAATAATGCTGACCGCACCTTTAGGTGTATCGGTTAATACGCAGCCTCGGCTGAGTGGCGATACCATTAAGCCTATTTTGTCTTTAGCTTCAAGGTAGTCATTAATGTGCTTGAACTGTTTAGGTTTGATGCCAATTTTGTCTAGCAGTTCAAGCAGGGCTTCACGGCGACCTTCAGATTCAGCACTGAACAACAGTTGGGTGTGGCTAGCGCTGTACTCTTGCAGGGCAATAAGCGGTTGCTTGAGTTTATGGTTGGCATTGATGTCGGGCAGTTTTTCTACATTGGCAACGACAGCAATAGCGGGTAGCTCAAATTGGACTAATGGCTGGCCGGCATTGTCGGTATCGTTAATATCATGTTGCTGAATAATTTGCGTGCGAGTTAACGGTTTAAAGGCGGCAAATAATTCGTCATGTAATAAATACAATTCTTGCGGTGCCAGCAGCGGCCTTAATGGGTCGATGCGTCTGTCTTCATAACGCACTGACACTTCATGTAAGTGGTTTTTGCTGGCTTTGTCGATGTCGCCTAAGGTGATCAGTTGACTGTCTTTGGGCAAATAGTCAAACAGTGTAGCGGTGTCGTCAAAAAACAAAGGTAAGTAGTTTTCAATACCGGCAGGCATTAAATTACGACTGACCAGTTGGTATATCGACTCCGCTTCTTTTGAGATAACTTCAAAGCGGCGACGGTAGCGTTGTCTAAAACCTTCAATGGCATTGCTGTCGGTAGGAAATTCTTTTGCTGGCAACATGCGTATGGCATCGCGCGCCATGCCGGAACGTTGGGTGTCAACATCAAAAAAGCGAATCGATTCGACTTCGTCATCAAACAATTCTATGCGCAGTGGTTGGCGAGAACCGGTAGGGAAAATGTCGATAATCGAGCCACGTATAGCAAACTCGCCATGCTCATACACCTGTTCAACTAAGTGATAGCCTGTGTCGGTTAGATGTTGTCTGGCTTGCTGTAGGCTGTAAATGTCGCCCTTGTTGAGCACCATCACATTGGCGGTCATAAAGGATTTTGGCGGTAGGCGCACCATTAAGGTGTTTACCGGCACGATGACCACGTTATGTTGATGTTGGCTAATATTAGCTAGGGTTTCGAGTCGCTGTGAAATTAAATCTTGGTGTGGCGAAAAATTGTCGTAAGGCAGTGTTTCACGGTCTGGAAATAAGCACACATTGATATTGTTGTTTTGCAGTAAATAGCTTAATTCGACTTCAAGCGACAGCGCACTTGGGGTGTCGTGAGTGACAATAATGCTGGTGCCGGTATGTTGCTGAATTAATTTGGCGAGGGTGATGGCCTGTGAGACCCCACCTAATGTTGCCAAAGTTTGTAGTTGTTGGCCTTTTTTTACACTCGGCGGCGTGAGTACACTAAATTGTTTCATTAAAATCTTTTTCAATTCCGTTTACTGTCAATGTGTATTGATATGTGGGTTAGCGTCGTTGTTTATCAATATTTTGTTTGCGCTTTTTAAGCATTTTTTGTTGTACGGCCAAACTGGCTTTAACCAATTGTTCGATATCATCTTCAAGAATTTGGCTAAATTCAAGTTGGCAATGCCACAGAGTGTCTTGGTCATCATTTTCATCGATGGGGATGCACTCGATGACTTGGCAAATACACAATAATGCGACCACTTCGGCATGCAAATAAATATGTGCTTTGTGGTAGTCACCCACATTTAACTCAAATGAGCTGGTAATGCTGATACCACTGCCACCAAATTGATTGCCTTTAACTTGTTGGCCTTCTTGTACTTCTTTTTCAAGCACATGCTGTAACACTAAATCCACCTTGCGCGATTGCAGCTTTAAAAAATCCACCACGGCTTTGGCATCATTATCTAAATTACGTAATTGTAGTAAGCAGTTGGCTTCAAGGCTTTTTACTTCGGTTAGCAATTTTAAGCCAACCGATTGCATGTCTTTTAGCTCATCTTCAGTCGGCAAACCTTGGGCTGTATCCCACGGTGAAAGGTATGCGTTGAAGTTATGAGGCACACTAAAATAAGAATTGCTGTCAGGTATCAAGGTTTGCCTCTTTATTTATCCCACTAATAGCCCTATTATCGTGCCCAACTTAATGATTTAGCAAGTCATACGCAATGGCTTGTTGATTTCATCTTCACAATTAGCTTGATTGTCAGACTAATACGCTGTGATGAGCGCATAGGATTAGTATTTTTTTATGAATTTCGGATTTTCGTTTTTTATCGGCTACCGTTACTGGCGTGCGCGAAAAGCCAATGCTTTTGCCTCTTTTATTACCTTTTTTGCTGTCTCAGGTATTTTTTTAGGGGTGGCAGCATTAATTGTGGTCAGTTCGGTAATGAATGGTCTTGAGGGGCAGCTTAAAAATCGTATTTTGGGTGCGGTACCGCAACTCACGTTAATGAACGAAGCCGGCTTTAATGATTGGCAATCGCTCACCCAACAGGTGTTGCTTGACGGTGGTTTAAACCCGCATGTCCGTGGGGTTGTTCCCAGTACCACCACACAAGCGATGATCCAGTCGAGTAAAAACATCAGCGCGGTGCAAGTGTATGGGGTTTACCCTGAGCTTGAACAAACCTTATCGAGTATTGCTTCGCATACCTACTCAAATGCCTTTGAACAACTTACTGCGGGTGATTACAATATTGTGCTCGGGAGCGAACTTGCTCGTAAACTCGGCGTTAACAGTGGCGACAGAGTTCGTTTACTCAGCGGCGATGGCGTGGTGTATTCCCCTATGGGGCCAGTGCCGAGCCAGCGTAAGTTTACTGTGGCAGGGGTATTTGAGATGGGCTCGCAAGTTGATGCCAGTGTAGCCTATGTACATTATCAAGATGCGCGTAAGTTAAAGCGTCAAAACAGTCAAGAGATTGATGCGCTGCGGGTGTATTTAACTGACCCATTTAGCGCGCCACAAATCGCCCCGATGATGATCACAGCATTTGCAGAGCAAGGTGTTGAAATTACAACCAGCGACTGGCGCCAGGATTATGGTCATTTATTTTCTGCGGTGAAGATGGAAAAGAACATGATGTCGTTAATGCTCAGTTTAATTGTGGCCGTTGCCGCATTTAACATGGTGTCAGCATTAGTGATGATGGTGGTCGATAAAACCACCGATGTTGCGGTATTAAAAACACAAGGTGTTACTACCTCATCAGTGATGGCGATCTTTGTCGTGCAAGGGTTGCTGAATGCGTTACTGGGTTTGATATTAGGAACCGTGGTGGGCATTGGCTTAACCTTAAATTTAAATAGCATTTTATCTGCGCTTGGCATTGCCATTTTAGGGGCAGGGCAAACCTTGCCGGTCGCATTGTCGGTAACCCAATTGAGTTATATTATTGTTGGCTCGCTACTAATTACCTTACTTGCCACTCTATACCCTGCGCTGTCGGCTGCTAGGGTTCAACCTGCTTCTGCTTTGAGATACGAATAATGAGTCAAACACAAACCGCGTTATTACAAGTTAACCACGTCAGTAAGCAATATCATGACGGTGAAGTGATCACCCATGTGTTATCTGGCGTGGATTTAACGGTTTATAAGGGCGAGCAACTAGCCATTGTCGGAAGCTCTGGTTCAGGTAAAAGTACCTTATTGCACATTATGGGCACCCTAGATACACCGACATCGGGGTCAGTGATATTAGATGGTGAAGATTTATATCAATTGTCTGCTGTTCGCCAAGCTCAGGTGCGTAATCAGGATTTAGGTTTTATTTATCAATTTCATCACTTATTGCCTGAGTTTAGTGCGTTAGAAAACGTGGCGATGCCGGCGTTTATTCAGGGTAAAGATAAAAAACAAACCTTAGCCGATGCGCAAAAACTGCTCGAGCGGGTTGGCTTAGGTCACCGTGTTAATCATATTCCGGCGCAGCTGTCTGGCGGTGAGCGTCAACGTGTGGCGATTGCACGTGCCTTGATTAACAAACCTAAGTTGGTGCTGGCCGATGAGCCTACCGGTAACTTAGATGCCAGCAGTGCCGATAATGTGTATTCGATGATCCGCGAACTGGCACATCAATTTGACACCGCTTTTGTGGTGGTCACCCATGATTATAAATTAGCGGCCAAGATGGACCGCCAACTAACCATGAAAGATGGCGTGTTACAAAGTGTTGATGCAGGGCAAACCGAATGAGTAAGTGGTTACCGTTAACCATTGGCTGGCGCTTTTTTCGCGCCAGGCAATCAAATCGCTTTATTGGCTTTATTTCGTTTGCTTCTACGGCGGGGATTGCACTCGGTGTCGGGGTGTTGATTGTCTTGTTATCGACTATGAATGGCTTTGAAAAAGAGCTGCAACAACGTTTACTTGGCGTGGCATCACACGGCGAGCTTGTCGGTGTTAATGAACCCATTGCAGATTGGCAAGCGATTGCCAAAAGTGCTCAAAACTTACCGCAAATTACCGGAGTGGCGCCGTTTATTCGTTTGCAGGGGTTAGTGCAAAAGCCGGGTGGCTTTCAAGGGTTAATGGTCAGCGGGATTGATATTAACCACGAAGCCGATGTGTCGACCATTAACCAGTATATGTCTGCCAAGGCATGGCAATCATTGCAGGGCAATCAAAACAACATTGTTTTAGGCCGCAGTTTAATTGAAAAGCTTGAGCTTAAAGTCGGCGATACCGTCGCGATGTTTACTCCTGATGCCAATAATAGTCAATTAACTTCGGCTAAAAGTCATCGGTTTGTGGTGTCGGGGGTATACCATGTGGGCGGCGAAATTGAATCGACTCAGGCATATGTTCCCATTGCTTATTTAGCTGACATATTGGGCTTAGGTACTGGGGTTAGCGGGGTGCGCATACAAGTTGAAAATGTACTCAATGCGGCTTCAGTTACCCGAGATTTAGGCTTTGCTCAGGAGCAATATTTGTACATTAATGATTGGACTCGATCGCAAGGTCATGTGTATCAAGACATTCAATTGGTACGACTGGTCATGTACCTTGTATTAGCGCTAGTGATTGCGGTGGCCTGTTTTAATATTGTGTCGACCTTGGTGATGGCGGTGCGCGATAAAGCTTCTGAAATCGCTATTTTAATGACCATGGGCATAAGCCGTGGCGCAATTATGTTGATTTTTATGCTGCAAGGGGCGTTAAACGGCATCATGGGCTGCACAATTGGTGGCATTATTGGGATTGTTTTTGCTTATAACCTAAGTGCCATTGCACAGGGAATAGAGCAACTATTTGGTTTTCAGTTGTTGGCATCTGATATCTACTTTATCGATTTTTTACCGTCTGAATTACATCGCCAAGATGTGGTCGTTGTGTTGGTAATGGGTTTAGTGATGAGCTTACTCGCCACGATTTATCCGGCTTGGAAAGCCACAAAAATAGCTCCCGCGACAGCATTAGCGGGTCGCTAAGGTATACAGATAGCTAATGGGATGTGAACAATGCTTTGAATCAATATTTAGACAAAAAATTGGCCGTTGTAAGCGCTGTATGGTGCAATTAACCGTATTGAGCTTATTCGCTTGGCCTATTTGGTGGCATTATTTTGCAGACCAACCTAAAACGGTTGAGTCTATCGCACTGCTGTTTTTTGCGATCAGTTTTACTGGCCTGCTTTGTTTGCACTTATTGGTTTGGTGTTATCGCAAGCTTTATCAAAAATGACACCTGCGCTTATAGCGGTTCAAGTTGTTTTTGCTGACCAAAAGTGTCGGCGTCGGTTCCACGTTTCCAATAGCCTGTTGCACTGATTGCCCGCAGAGGCAATTGTTGTTCAAGAAAATACTGTTTAATCGCCCGTACTTGTGATGCTTCTAAGCCGATAAAAACCTGTGCGTCGGTGGGGACAGCATCGAGCTGTTTAACTTTCTGATGCAGCCATTTATCTTGCTCTATATCGGTAATGTTGGGTGTTAATATCAACCAGTCGATCTTAAGCAGAGGGTGTGATGCCAACAAGGCTTTTTCTTGCTCACTGTGGGCTATCATAATCACATTGCCAGTCGCCGTTGCGGGTATACGCTCAATTAACGCATTAACGGCATTAATTGAGGTTGAGTCGCCCAACAATACATAATGATGGCCATCAAATTGGCTCATTTTTAATGGTCCTGGACCTGCGATGGCCACCTTATCACCTACCTGAGCTGTGCTTGCCCAATCCGTTGCAGGTCCGCGATGCTTGTTGATGACAAAATCGAGACTAAGTAGGCCTCGCTCTGCGTCAAAGTCGCGAATGGTATACGAGCGTTTAACCGCGGCATTAGGGCCACTGACTTGGGTATTAAGTTCAATCTCACCCGCTTGAGGGATCAACACTTTCACATAAGCACCTTGTTGATTGGCGGGGAAGTCAGCCAATTGTTCTCCACCTAATACAATACGGCGTAAGTATGGGCTGATATCAGTAATATCACTGATGTGAGTCACTCTTACTGATGGTTTTTTTGTTCTAGGGGAATTCATATAGGCTACCTGTAAAATGATGTTGCACACACGAGCGATTTAGATGATAATGTCTACTATAGTTTGTGTGGTTGATTAAGTCAACTATGTTGTGTGTATCCGGTTGTCATAGGTCGCTGAGATTACACTAAGGATGTTTTGTGTCTGAGAATATAAAAGAACCGCTGTTTAATTTATTACACAGTATGAAGCGCTCATTGCGCCAAGCTATTGAGGTCGATGATCTAGGCATAACGCCTCTCCATATGCGCGTACTTAAAATTATCTCTTTTTATAACCAAAAGGTGACGGCTAATGATATTGTGCAGAAAACCTTGATAGACAAAGCACAATTAGCCAGATTAATAAAAGAACTCATTGGTTTAGGCTATGTGAGCAAGCTCGACAACCCAAACGATAAGCGAAGTTATTACTTAGGTATTAGCGGTGAAGGTGAGCAGATAGTTAAGCAGTTGAGCACGGCTGAAAATCGAGTTAACGAAATAATGAAAAGTGGTCTAACAGAACAAGAGATTGCTGATTTTGCGCGATTAGCGAAACAAATGGCGCATAATTTAAATCAGCATAATGAGTAATACCTTTCTTAACGCGGTTTAGATAAGCATCAGACATTAAAAAGGCCACTCACAGTGGCCTTTAACTTTTTGTGACAGAATGCGACGGGTTATTTATCCGCCTTTCTTTGCTGCCATTTAAATAAAATCGAATATCGCCACATACTTTTGATCACCACAAATCCAGCAATGGCAGACACGATACCTAATGCGATGCAGCCCACTAAAAATGGTGGGCCAATTGTTGATATTGATGCCTCAATCCATGTCCAAGTGGCTTCAAAATGAAACGCTTGTGCTTTATGTCCCAAGATCTTAGTGCCGACGATATAGGCGGCATAAAACATAATGGGCATTGTCAGAGGGTTGGTTATCCACACGAGTGCGACAGCAACGGGCAGATTAACATTAAATAAAATAGCTAAACCTGCTGCTAATACCATTTGAAATGGCATAGGAACCCATGCCACAAATAAACCTACCGCAAAGGCGCCAGGGGCTGATTTACGATTTAACGCCCATAAATTGGGCTTATGCAACAAGGTGCCAAACATCCGTAAATACTTGTGATCACGGAGTGTTTCGGGTTTTGGCATAAATCTTTGGATTATTTTTTTTGGCATATTTGTCGATTAATGTCTTAACTCATTCACTATGAATCGATTTATCTATGGCTTTTGTGCCTGTTCTTTATCAGCGATGTTATGGCCCTCGCTGGCACCCCTATGGTGTTTGCCTATCTTGTGCTTACTGGTGTTATTTTGCCTTAAAAAAATCCCGCTTTTAGCTGGCGCTACCTTTGCCATCGTGTGGATCAGTCTGTTTTTTCAGAGCCTTTATTTGCACCAAAATGCCGAAAAACCCGAGCAAATTCAATTTAAGGCGCAGATAGTATCACTTGTTAGCCAAAACAGCGACTGGATAAGTTTTGATGTGCAAGTTTTGCCCAACCCACCATACTCAACCTATTTTGAAGCGATAGCCTTATCTAATGTGCAGCGATATTACCGATTAACTTGGCAAAAGCCAGCGAAAATTGAGTCTGGGCAAATTTGGCTGTTTAGTGCCCGAATGAAAGGTATAAGCAGTATTCAAAATCAAGGTGGCTATAATCAACAAAAGTACTTTGTTAGTCAGCATATTATAGGCAAAGGGCGAGTCAAGCAGGCTGAGTTAATTAGTAGTTCAACTAGTTTAAGGCAAGACATTATTGATATAACAGCCCCAATTTTAACCAAGTTGACAGAAGGTGATATTTTACGTGCGTTGATTTTTGGCGACAAAAGTCAATTAAGTGAACAACGTTGGCAGCAATTACGGCAAACCGGAGCAGGCCATCTGGTGGCGATTTCGGGATTACACTTATCGGTCGTATTTGGCCTGTTTTATGGACTGTTAATGTTGGCGTCACGCTTGTTTGTTGCCAGGCAGCATCGGGGCTATGGCATAGTCATAATGCTTATTGCGGCAATGATTACCCTCGGCTACGGTTATTTATCTGGCTTTGCCGTCGCAACTCAGCGTGCGCTGTTAATGATGTTGCTATTAGTCATTTTTACTGCGGTAAAACAATATAGCAATAGCTGGGACCGCTTAGTGTATGCATTATGTATCGTGTTATTGCTTGATCCATTTGCCATGTTAAGTGCGGGATTCTGGTTATCGTTTTTGGCATTAACGATTATATTATTGGCCGTTAAACCTGAACGTATTGACGCCGAGCCCAACTTGACTCAATTACAAGATAAAACGCAGCCCGTTTCAGTACGGGTAAGGACAACTCTCAACCGTTTTTATCAACAAGCTGTACTTGGCCTTAAAGTCTTGTGGTCTATTCAGTGGCGCTTAGCCATTGGCCTAGGGTTATTGCAGGCCGTGTTATTTGGCACCGTGACACCACACAGTATATGGCTCAATTTATTGTTTGTGCCTTGGTTTAGTGTCGTGGTGATCCCTGTGGCCATGTTGAGTTTTTGCCTGTGGTTAGGGACTTCAGTTGTTTTGCATTTATTGTCCCTTGATCCTGCTGTAATAAATGAGGGCGGGGACGTTATATTTTATATTGCTAATATTAGTCTAGCCCCATTTGTGTGGTTGTTATCCTTAAGCGATCATTTGCCATTGAGTTTGGTTAAGATTACTGAGCAGTGGCTTATGGCTATGTTGTTTTTATGTTTCGCACTTGGATTATTGTATTACCGCCGCTATAGCAATCGTTATACACCTTGGACATGGTTTGGCGTGACATTGTTACTGTGCCTGCCCATGGTGTTACAAACTTACGCCATGAGCCGGCAAAAATGGCATGTCAGTCATCAGGTTAACGCAGCACCACAATGGCAAATGCATGTGCTTGATGTTGCACAAGGAATGGCGGTAGTTCTGCAACAAGGCCAGCATGGATTAATTTATGATACAGGTGCAGCATATGGCGACTTTAGCTATGCCGCTCGCGCTATCGTGCCGTTTATTGCGGCCAAAGGGATAACCCATATCGATTTTATTGTGGTGAGCCATGCTGATAATGATCATGTTGGCGGCTTATCGTTGTTATCTCAAACTTATCCAAACAGCAAGATTATTGCTGATTTTAACGTTGAGCCATACACCAAACGTCCAGCCTATCAGACTTGCAGTGGTAAGCTTTGGTGGCAGGGGATCGAGTTACAATTTTTCGACAATACCTTGCACAGCGATAATGACAATGATCAATCTTGTGTGATGCGCTTAGATGACGGCAAGAGTGCCGTGCTGTTAACCGGCGATATCGAAACACCGCGTGAACAGGCATTACTCAATGACGACATAACGTTGGCTGCAGAAGTATTATTGGTGCCTCATCATGGAAGTCGCACCTCGTCAACTCCCGCTTTTATTGCGGCGGTTCAGCCTCAAGTCGCAATCACCACCGCAGGTTTTGCTAATCAATATGGCTTTCCCAAAGAGGATGTTATGGCACGATATCAAGACCGTGGGATCCTAACCCTACAAACCGGGCATCAAGGGCAAATTAGTCTCAGTTTCACAGAAAAAGGCTACAAAATAGCCACTTACCGCCAGCATTTAGCGCCATTTTGGTACAATCAATTGTTTAAGTTTGGTGAGAGACTTAAAGCAGAGTAGAATACGCCTTATGTTTGCTAGTTAAGTATTGGATTCAATGTCAGCATCAACTTCTAATGATAATAATGAAATCTGGGTCGTTTTTAAACGTCTGATGACCTATGTAGTCCCTATGAAAACCAAGTTTATAATGGCTGTTCTTGCCTTGTTGACTTATGGTGCCGTAGACGCTGCTTTTATTGCCTTTATTAAGCCGTTTATTGATGAGGGCTTTAGCCAAACGCCTTCGGTTGTCGCTGGTGTCGACGTGCCGACTCACGGTGGTTTTAATGCCGACAACAATATTATGTTTATGGCCCCAATCGTGGTCATTTTAATGTTCAGCCTTCGTGGTGTCGCTAACTTTGTGTCTACTTATTGTGTGTCTTTTATTAGTGCGCAATTAATTATGGACATGCGTCAGCAAGTGTTTGAGCATTATTTACGCTTACCAGTCAGTTATATTGACCGTGAAAACAGCGGTAACTTGATCTCACGGGTGACCTTTGACACAGAGCAAATCGCCCGAGCATCTGGCAGTGCGTTAATTTCAATTGTACGCGACAGTATGACCGCGATAGGCATGTTAGCCATCATGTTCTATTACTCGTGGCAGTTGTCATTGTGTATTTTGGTGATTGGTCCACTCATTGGGATTGTGATCAGTGTCGTCAGTCGTCGTTTTCGTAAAGTTTCTAAGCAAATTCAGTCAGCTATGGGTGGGGTAACCGCGACTACTGAGCAAATGATTAAAGGTCATAAAAACGTATTAGTGTTTGGTGGGCAAGAAACCGAGCTTGAGCGTTTTTATAAAGTTAACGATCGTAATCGTTATCAAAATATGAAGTTAGCTGTAGCTCAGTCTGTAAGCCAGCCTCTGATTATGGTTATTGGTTCATTTGCGCTGGCATTTGTGTTGTATGCAGCCACATGGGACAGCATGAAAACCGATTTAACGGCAGGTACCTTTGCCGCTATTTTGGGTGCGATGCTTGCCATGTTACAACCGATTAAAAACTTAACCCGTGTTAATGCTGAGTTTCAGCGAGGTATTGCGGCGTGTACAACGGTATTTGAATTACTTGATACTGCGCCAGAGTCAGATAACGGTACATATACTGTCGAGCGCGTACAAGGCAAACTCAGTTTTGATAACGTGACATTTTCATATCCTGAGCAAGATAAAGCTGCGCTGAATGGTATTGATTTTGAGGTTAAACCGGGTAAAACAGTGGCATTAGTGGGACGTTCTGGTTCGGGTAAATCGACCATTGCCAGTTTGGTTACCCGTTTTTATGGTGGTTTAAGTCAAGGTGATATTACCCTTGATGACACCAGTATTTATGACTATCAGCTTAAATCATTGCGTAATCAGGTGGCATTAGTGTCACAGCAAGTGACGTTATTTAACGACACCATTGCTAATAACATCGCCTATGCATATCCAGGCGAAGTGACCCGCGAACAAATTGTTAAGGCCGCAGAGCTTGCTTATGCAATGGAGTTTATTAATACCTTACCCGAAGGTTTAGAAACTCAAGTTGGCGAAAATGGCGTGTTACTTTCGGGCGGCCAGCGCCAACGTATTGCCATTGCGAGAGCTATGCTACGTGATGCGCCTGTGCTCATTTTAGATGAGGCGACGTCAGCGTTAGATACCGAGTCTGAAAAGGCCATCCAAAAAGGTTTAGATAATTTACGTCATAACCGCACCTCAATTGTGATTGCTCACCGTTTATCAACCATTGAAAGCGCCGATGAAATTCTGGTTATTGACCAAGGGCAAATTGTTGAGCGCGGTAATCACAGTGACTTGATTGCACACGAGGGCATTTACGCTAATTTATATAAGATGCAGTTTAGCCAATAGGGCGAGGGTTATGCAGCAACTCATCCATCGCATTTGGTATCAAAATCATTGGGCTAAATGGCTATTATTGCCACTGTCGTGGTTATTTGCATTGATATCAGCTATACGGCGAATGTTGTTTCGTTTCAATATTAAACAGGCCAACCATTTGCCTGTGCCTGTTATTGTGGTGGGTAATATCACCGCCGGTGGCAGTGGTAAAACCCCAACGGTTATTTACCTCATTGAACTGCTGCGCCAGCAGGGGTATCGACCAGGAGTGATAAGTCGCGGCTATGGCGTCGATATTCAAGGGTGTTTAGTGGTTAATACCGGCGCTAAAGCCTGTGCTGTTGGTGATGAACCGGCAATGATTGTGGCGCGCACTCAAGTGCCTATGGTTGTTGGTGCTAAACGAATTGATGCAGCGACTTTACTGCTGGCCAATTTTGATGTCGATGTGATTATTTGCGATGACGGCTTACAACATTATGCATTAGCGCGAGATATTGAAATTGCATTAGTTGATGGCGACCGACGTTATGGTAATCAATGGTTAATCCCTGCAGGACCACTACGAGAAGGTCTCTGGCGGCTTAATAGTGTCGATTTTGTGATTAATAACGGCGGTCCCGCGCACTCCAATGAGGTGCTGATGAGTTTAACGCCCGCACCGTTAATCCAGGTTGATAATACATTGACTGAAAAATTCGACTCACAAAACGCTATTGTTGCGATGGCTGCCATTGGTAATCCGCAACGTTTTTTTAATACTCTTAGCCAATTAGGTTATAAAATAGCGAACGCAGTTGAGTTTACCGACCACCAGGCATTTGAACCAGCGCAACTGCATGTATTGTCTAAAGCACACCCATTAGTGATGACTGAAAAAGATGCGGTTAAATGTCGCGATTTTGCTCAAAGTCACTGGTGGTTTTTACCGGTAAATGCGAAGCTTACCCCAGAATTTGATCAAGCATTGTTGAGCCAACTACAGTCTGTGGCTCAAACTAAAAAAGGATTGTCTCATGGCATTTGATAAAAAATTACTCGAAATTGTGGCTTGCCCTGTATGTAAAGGTAAGTTGGAATATGACAAAGAAGCGCAACAGTTAATTTGTAAGTTTGATAAATTAGCTTACCCCATCACAGAAGGTATTCCGGTGTTATTAGAAAACCGTGCCACCCCCTGGGTTGCTGAGTAACCCGTAACCTTAGTGATAAGCGGATAAACATAAACGCCCTTTTGGGCGTTTTTTTATGCTTAATTGTAAAATCAAACCTCGAGTGTTATGGGGGTTTTCAGATTGTTAACAAGCTATCTCTTTGTTGCAAATAAAACGCTAAAAAATATATGTAATAACAACTAAAATCATGAGTTTATTTGAAATTATTGACAGCGAGGAAGATAATTTCATTATCAGTAATACAGGTCTTTTGACTAGGTTGTCTTATGGCTGACAATGATGATTTTCAAAAATTAGTTGCCCAAGTGATAGATGAGCACCGTGGAGAGCGAGTGGTCGCATTTGAATATTTAGGTAAACGCTACTGGCTTAAACAAGTTGAGAAACTTAGCGGCGCTATGCGTTTGTTAAAGCAGAATTCTACAGATGCTTTGCATAAAGAAATTAAGGTGCTAACCCAGTTGGCAAAGCAAGGTGCACCAGTGCCTGCGGTGGTTGGCGCGGGTAAGGACTACATGGTGGTAGAAGATGCCGGCGCAACGATAAAGGACTTACTATTACATTGTCCTGAAGTTCATTGGCCACAAATTCTTACAGATGCAGCCATAGCATTAGCTACTTTACATACCATGCAATTAGCACATGGCCGACCCGCATTACGCGATATTAGTTGGTGTCAGGGGGAGGTTAAGTTTATAGATTTGGAAGCCCATCAGCAGGGTAAATCTATTGTGTCGCAGCAGGTTCGAGACTTATTGGTGTTTATTCATAGTTTGTATCGCTATATAGGCCCACGAAATACCTTAATTACCCAAGCTATCAATGCTTACCGTGCGGCTGGAGGCGAGTTTGTATGGCAACAAGCAAAACAGTTTTTAGTTTCCTGGCAGTGGCTATTCTATTTTGCACGACCATTTAAAGATATAGGGGGCAGAGACATAAAGCCGGTATACTGGGTGTTGTGGCATTTCAGGTATGCCGACAATAATGCCGTAATAGCCTGATAAACGGTAAAAAGCTTGCAAGTCTGCAAGCTTTTTTATAACAGGCCCTAGAGTTACGGTTAGGGTAAGTTTTTAGGTTGTAAATCTTGATAAAGAGTGTCTATCCATTTTTCTGCTGAAATAAATTGCCATCCCCAACCTTTATATTCTTGTGGAACACCTTGCTGTTTGATTTTAGCTAAATCATGACCCATTTCGATTTCACCGCGCATCCAATTAATACTGTCATCGAGCATATGTTTAAACTTTAATAACTCGTTGCGAGTGGCGAGCTCTCCATGGCCTGGGATCACCTGCACCTTATTATCGAGTTTGTCTAAAATAGCACTGACATTGTCACGATACCCGACGACTGAACCGCCACCATTTAAGTCGATGTATGGGAAACGGTCTTTAAAATACAAATCACCCATGTGGACAATGTTAGCTTTTTGCCATATCACCACACTGTCGCCGTCGGTATGACCAGGGCCTAAGTGGATAATTTCTAGTGTATCTTGGTTAAAATGGATGGAAATATTTTCAGCATAAGTAATAACCGGCAGAGCTGATTGTGGCGTTTTACTGTCTTCACTTAAGCGTTTTAATACATTGTGATGAGCGAGGATGGTGCCGGTTGTGCCAAAATGGGCATTACCACCAGTGTGGTCGCCATGATAGTGAGTATTGACGATATATTTAGGGATGCCGGCTTGGATATCATTTAATGAGGCTGAAATTTTACCGGCTAATGGGGCAAATTGATCGTCAATAATTAACATGCCATCACTGCCAGCTGACACGCCAATATTGCCGCCAGCTCCCATGAACATATAAGTATTGTCATTCAGCTTTTTTGAGGTGATTTTGACATCGCTCATGCTGTCATCAGCCATGAGATTGCCACTGAATGTCAATATGGCCAATGTGCTGAGCCTAATCAATTGAGTTTGAAATCTCTGTTTCATGTCTGTCCCTTTATTTGCGCTGTTATACCAGCGATAAACTACCCATTAATACTGATATTTAGGCTTGTTTGATCACTTGTAGGTTACAAACTTGTTATTAATATCGTTGCTAAGTCCAAGGTAACAGCTTTTGGGCAAAATTGTTGGCTAAACCCAATCTAATCGCAGCCTTATGGCGAAGTAAGTATAGTGCTTGATAACACAAAGGCACTAAATACAAGCTGGTCACGGTTGAGAATACCAGTCCACCGATAATGGCAATGGCCATGGGTGAGTAAGGTGGGCCGCCGCCACCGATTTGAGTGTCGCCCATGGCCAGTGGCACTAAGCCCAGTACGGTTGTGGCCACCGTCATTAATACTGGACGTAAACGGGTAATACACACGCTAATAATGGTATCGCTCAGTTTATCTAAATCCGGTGTCATTTGATTAATTTGATCCACTAAAACAATGCCGTTATTCACCACAATGCCCATTAAAATTAATATGCCAATCATGGCCATCACTGACATAGGAGTGCCCGTTAACCACAAAGCCCAAAATACCCCAGTAATGGAAAACATTATCGAGGTGATAATGGCGGTGGGTAGCAATAATGATTCAAATAATGCTGCCATGACGATATAAATCATTGCGATAGCCAATATCATGTTAACTGCCATGATAGATTGGTCTTCATTTTGACGTTCAAAGCCACCACGAAGCGAATAACCATAACCGTAAGGAAAGTTGATTGAGTCCATGACTTGGGTGATTTTCTCTTGTGCTTCTTCTGTAGTGAAGTCATCAAGGTTTGCGCCAATTGATAAAGCAGTTTGGCGATTATAGTGCCTGATGGTGTCAAAGCGTGGCACTACCGTGGCTGTGGCTAAACTGTCGAGAGTATAAACACGGTCACCTTGGCGAATAATCGGTAATTGTTTGAGTTTTTCAAGCGAGTTTTGCCAGCTTTTATCATAAGCCAGCTCAATACGAAGCTCACCGCTTGGGTCATGCCTAAATGAACGTAAAGGTGAACCTCTAAGGGCGATTGCAATGTTTGACGCTATATCGCTTAAGGTCAGATCAAGCCTTGCAGCCATTTCACGGTTTATCACCACAATCACTTCTTGTTGTGCTCCGTTGACTTCTGATCTCACATCAACAAGGCCATCAATGTTACTTAATAACGGCAAGACTTGTTCGCTGAGGCGAATGAGTTCGGTGGTAGAACGGCCTGTTAATGTGACCCTTATTCCGCTATTTTCATTGCCCCAACCAAACTGGGGAGTGGCGATTGAAAACTTAGGAAACCCCTCGCGGATCATCTTTTTCAACTCGCTCATTTCTATTGGAATATCTTTTTGTAGCAAAATGGTTGATTGCGCATCTTGTGGCGCGTAATAACTGTATACCGCGTCGATATAAAAAGTGTCTTTGTTGCTGTATAGGTAATCCTCCATGCGATTAATCATCGCTTCGGTCACGGCCAAATTATGCCGCCCCTCTAATTGATAGTTAATGTACAAACGGTCATTGCCTTCGCCATCACCTTGGTCTTGTTGCACTAGGCTTAACGGCAGGGCAGTTGAGACGAGTAGCGCTATGGCAATCACACCAGAACGTTTCGGCCGGGTTAATATCCAAGTTAAACTACGTTGATAAAACAGTCCTAAACGGTTGTGGTCATTAACGGGCTCAACCTCAAAGTGAAACCGATTAAGCATGAGTGGAATAAGCGTTTTAGCCACTAACAATGAGGCGGCTAACGAGATACAAATAGCCACGGCAACGTGTTCTAAAAAGATGGTAAGCTGGACTTTAACGCCAAAAATATTCGGTAAAAATACGATTGCAGTGGTCAGTGTCCCCGCCAATACTGCCAGTGAGACTTTTTCAACGCCTGTTAACACGGCCTGTTGATTGGCTTTGATTTGACATGTGTCGTCTATATTGGCCGCTTGTTTTTGTTGCAGCACACTTTCGGTGACTACTACGGCATTATCAATTAGCATACCGACGGCTAATAACAGACCCATCATGGATAAAATATTCAAGCTATAGCCTAAAAAATACATTCCGGCCAAGGTCATGCATAACGAAATCGGCACCGATGACACCACGACTAAGGTCATTTTGAGATTACGTAAAAACAAATACAACACGCCAAACGACAAGACTGCGCCCATTAAACCCGCGAGAAGTAAGTCTTTTAATGACGATTTAACCCCAAAGGCTTGGTCTTCCATGATAAACAACTTAATGCCATTAAATTGCTGGTCTTGCTTAACCTGTTCGATAACTCTAAGTACGCGATCGGACACCTCAACTAAGTTAGCGCCAGATTCTTTAAATACATCAATCCCTACCGCGTATTTTTGGTCTAAATGTCTGCCTTCTACTTTCTCTGGTAGGGCGTAACTGACCGTTGCGATGTCTTGTAAATGAATGCCTGGCAGAATCACCAGCGCATTGATGTCGTCTAGACTGGTAAATTCACCTTTTGGTGTCACCTGATACACCTGTGAATGAGTGCGAATGGTGCCTGCGCTAATGACAAAGTTTTCGGATAATAAGCGGGTGCGTAAATCGAGGCTGTTAATTCCAGACGATGCGAGCTTATCGGCATTTAATCTAATTTCAATTTGTTTTTGTTCTACACCATATAGGGTGACTTTAGATACCCCATCGACGCGTTCGAGTGGTTTACGTAACTGTTTGTCGAGTAAATCAAAAGCATTTGACAGCTCACGCTCACTTGAGATTCGGATAGTCAGCACTGGCATGTCGGCTGTCGAAAACTGTTGGATCAACACGCGCTCGACATCGTTGGGCAAAAGGTGCCTCACTGAATCGATTTTTTCACGCGCTTCTAAGCTTTTGGTGGCAACGTCTTCACCCCATTTCATATTAAGCTGAATAAACGCGCCATCTTGAGTTGAGTCAGAGCGAACTTCATCAATACCGCTCATTGTCGCGAGTGACTCTTCTAGCACTTTGGTGATGTCACGTTCAACTTCGGCAGGGCTAGAACCTTTGTAAGGCACATTAACCACAATTTGTGGAATATCGATGCCAGGAAACATCTCCAACGGCAACATGCGGCTCGCGGCCATGCCAAATAGCACAATGGCTAAGAAAAACATGCTGGTGGTGACCGGGCGTTTTATCGCTAAATGAGTGATATTCATGCTGGTGTCTCCGCATTATTTATCGCTGCGTCATGAGTCGCGTATTGCTTGCGGTCAAATAGGGCATAAAGCGCTGGGATCACCAATAAGGTCAGTAAAGTAGACATGCTTAAGCCAAATATGACGGTAATGGCCATGGGGGCGCGCACTTCGCTGCCATCGCCCATACCAATCGCCATGGGTAATAAGCCTAGCGTAGTCGTTAAGGTTGTCATCATAATTGGGCGAAGACGTGATTGGGCAGCATCATTAATGGCGCTCAATTTTTCTTGCCCTTCAAGGCGCAGTTGATTAATGCGGTCAACCAATACAATGGCATTATTCACCACAATACCTGCCAGCATAATAAGCCCAATAAACACCACTACACTTAAATGGGTCCCAGTGATAAATAATCCTATAATACTGCCAGCCACGGCCATTGGCACCGCAATCAGAATCAACAACGGATGCAATAGTGATTCAAACTGGCTTGCCATTACTAAGTAAACCAGAAAGATTGCCAACACTAAGGCGATTTTAAGCGAGTCAAATGAATGTTCCATCTCTTCATTTTGCCCGCCAAAACGTGCCTGAATAGAGCTGGGCAGTTGCTGTTTAGACAAGATTTGTTGCGCTTCAAACACTGCTTCACTTAAATCCCCATAAGCTAAGTTTGATGACACAATCGCTACCCGTTGTTGGCTTATACGGTTAATGGCAGAGGGGCCAATTTGTAAATGCACCGCGGCAATCGCATTGAGCGGGATAGGCTGCTTGCTATTAGGGTTAATAATTAACGATTCGATATCGCTTATTTGGTCGCGTTCGGCTAATTCACTGCGCACTAAAATATCTACTTTACGATCTCTAACCGTAAATTGACTGGCTATGGTGCCACCAACACGCTGCGCGATACGATTGGCGACCGTTGGCGCATCCATACCGAGAGCTGCTAAGCGTGCATGGTCAAAGCGAATGCTGATCTCGGGTTGGCCATCTCGCAATGTAGTGTTGATGTCGCTAAAGCGGTCATTTTCACCTAAGGCTTTAACCAGCTGATCTGCACTTTGTTTAAGTAAACTTAAATCATAGCCCGAAAGCTCAATTTCTAACGGGGTTTTAAAGCTAAACAGTTCAGGGTGCTCTATTTGCGCTTCAAGCTCAGGAATATTACGAGCGGTTTGTCGTAGCACCTGGCTGACGGCATTAAAGGCTAAATGGTCGGCCAATACCACTTGTAAACGGCCCCAGTTTTCACCGCCTCGAGCCGTATCGGATGTCATTAAGCCGCCGCTACCCGCTTGGCTGTAAGCGTGTTTTACATCATCGCGGTCTTTAATTGATAAGGCTAATTGTTGTAACACCGCATCTGTCTCGCTGACTTCGGTGCCAGGAGGTAATAATATTTCGGCATAGAACTCGCCCTGGTTCATGGGCGGGATAAGCTCCATGCCAAGCCTTGGCAATAAACTGCTTGATGCTAAGGTCATGATTAGTGCAATAACCACCGTGAGCACTTGATGACGTAGAGCATGGCGTAAGAGGCGGTAATAAAATGATTCAATAAGGCGATAAACAGCATTAAAAGCGGCGCAAATGGGGGTTAATAGCAATCCCATTATACTGCTGATAAATCGGCTGATTACGATAACCGTGGTGAGTAATCCGGCAGGTAAATAGCTGAATAATAATGAAAATGGAAATTTTACTATCGCCAAGAGGTAATATCCAATTTTACCTTTAACGCTAGTGGGTTTGGCCACTTTTGGCGTTTCGACTGGCTCTGGCAGGCTGGTAAATCCTTGGCGAGACGCCAACATCGGGATAGCGGTTAGCGCAACAAATAATGAAGCCAGTAACGCAAAGGTGACGGTTAATGCCTGGTCTGCAAACAAGGCCCCAGCAATACCGTCAACAAACACTAAGGGTAAAAACACCGCTAACGTGGTTAACGTTGAGGCAAAAATAGCCCCAGCGACTTCTTTACAGCCAGTCACCGCAGCATCAATCTTACTCATTCCAGCTGATTTATAGCGGTCTATATTTTCCAGTACCACAATGGCGTTATCGACCAATAAACCGATAGCCAGCGCAATACCGCCCAGTGACATAATGTTTAAGCTGATGTCAGCAAAATACATCATATTAAAGGTGGCAATAACCGAGAAGGGGATTGAGATAGAAATAATCAAGGTGGCAATAATATCGCGTAAAAACAGATAAATAACCAACATGGCTAATAGGCTACCAAATAATGCCGCCGAGGTAACTTCATTAACTGCACTTTTAATAAATTCAGATTGATCGTAAATGACTTTTAATTGATTTTTATTGTCAGCCACATTGATTTTGACCAGTTCATCTTGCAGCTTTTTAGCGACAGCAACCGTATTGGCATCGCCTTCTTTATAAATGGCTAACTCAATAGACTCCATTTCACCTATTCGAGTGATGTCGCTGCGCTCTTTATAGGCGTCTGATATGACCGCAATGTCAGACAGTCTCACTAAGGTTTGCTCGTTACGATAAACAATGACTTGGCCAAGTTCCTCTAATGAGTTGAATTGATTTAAGGTTCTAACCAAATACTCTTTGTCACCTTGTATCACTTTACCGGCAGATAAATTGATATTTTCTTCATTAATTCGGCGTTTAATTTGGTCAGCATTGAGGTTCAATTGACTGAGCTTTTGCTGATTTAGCTCAATGTGCACTTCTTGCTCGAGTCCGCCCGATAACCTAACAGCTGCCACGCCCGATAACGCTTCAAGGCGACGCTTTAGTTCTTCATCGGCAAAGGTGCGCATGTGTTTGAGTTGCTCGGCATCAGCGTTGGGCACTGAAAATGCTAAGCGCATAATGGGATCTAGATTTGGGTTAAAGCGTAATAACAGTGGTTTATTAATGTCTAATGGCAGCTCAATGGTGTCGATTTTTTCGCGCACCTCTAGGCTTGCCATGTCCATATTGGTGCCCCATTCAAACTCGAGTACTACATCAGACATACCAGAGCGAGAAATTGAGCTGATTTTACGTAAACCTTTTACCACTCCGACCGCTTCTTCTATAGGTTTTGACACCAGTTGTTCAATCTCAACCGGCGCAGCGCCATCATATGCAGTACGAATGGTTACACTAGGGTAGCTTAAGTCGGGCAGTAACTTTACTGCAAGGCGTGAAAATCCCACCATGCCAAATAGCATAACGGCAAGCATGAACATCCACACAGTCACCGGACGCTTAACTGAGGTATTTATCATTGACATGATTTGGCTCCGTTATCGAATGGCTGCAAAGCTAAGTGGGGTGATAATTTCTACCAGGGATTGGTCTTTGAGGTTTTGCTGGCCGCGGATCACAATTTGCTCACCTGCGCTAACGCCCGACAAAATCTCTACTGTGTTGTTTTCGCGGTAACCTAGGCTGACTTCACGTCGCTCGGCTATGATGTCTTTAATGACATACAGGGCTTGAGTATTGTCTTGGTTTATCAGGGCATTATAAGGCACGGTGAGTACATCTTGGTGGGTATCGTATTTAAGCTCGACGCGAGTAAACATACCCGCTTTTAGGACCGCATCTTGATTGGGCACGGCTAATGTTACTTTAAATGTGCCACTTTGAGCATCCACAATAGGGCTGATGCGCAAAACCTTGGCGTCAATTGCCTTTGTGTGGTTGGATTGTTGTTGAATAATACTGGCGTGTTGGCCAATGCGTAAGCTGGCAAGTTGCTGCTCGGGTAAATGTAAAATCCCATGGAGTTGATCTTGATTGACCACATAAAACAGTTCCTGAAACTCTTTAGCCATATTGCCTAGTTTGATATGACGTGCAGCAATCACTCCGTCAATGGGTGAGGTGATTTGGCTTTCTTTAACTTGCAGCTCGGCGAGATCGCGTTGTGCTTTTGCAGCTTGTAAGTTGAACTCAAGTTTAGCCATAGCATCTTGGCTAATAAACTCTTTATTGCTCATTTTATTTAAACGATTTAATTCTTGCTCAATGATTTGCACTTCGGCTTCTGAGCGATTGAAATCGTAACGTTGGCGTTTAGCATCAATCACCGCAAGCACTTGCCCTTTAGTGACTCTATCGCCTTCTTCAACATTGATTTGCTCAACGATTCCGGCAATTCGGCTCATCACATGTGACTCTTCTGGCGCTTCGAGTGTGGCGGTTGTGCTGTAAAACGATGACACGTTACCCGTCTCAACCAACGCTGTTTCAACCGGGATTGCAAATTTTTCTTCTTCTTTTGCTTGCTCTGCTTCTCCGTTGCAGCCACTTAATGCTGCAATGCAAAGTAGTGGGATTGCCAATTTTTTCATGCTGTTGAACCTATCCATGGGGTACCTGCCAATGTTATATTTTTAATTGAGTGACGGTTAAGCATGATGCTATGCCTTTATTAGTAAACGTCACGTTATTATGTGTAATCAATGTTAATGACTAACTAGTAAGCACTTTACATGCCAAGCTTATAACTTGTTATTTAACAGCGGCTTGCCTATTTTATTTGATGGGATTAGCTAAACTGACAATGTTAAAATAGTTAAAACAATTAACTATTAGTGAAATTAGTTAATGTATAGATTGCGGCTAAAGTGACGTCATAAATGAATATTTAATAAGGAAATAATAATGAGAACAACATGGTTAGTTGTCGCGGCATCCGCATTGATGCTGACATCATGCAGTTCACTCGTGAGTCAGCATACGGGCAAACAGTCAGTTTCAAGCAGTTTAATGGATTTTCTCTATCCGGAAAAAACAGATAAAGCCGTCCACAGTCCCGAAATACCGGTGTTAAGTTTACCTGTTAACGTTGGGATTGCTTTTGTCCCATCAGCCGGTTGGAAAGGTGATGCCATTCATAATAAGGATCAGTATGAGTTGCTCGACAAAGTCAAAGCATCGTTTGTGCAATACGATTATATTGACCGAATTGAAGTTATTCCCAGCACGTATCTGACTGGTGGTGAAGGCTTTACCACATTAGAACAAGTAGGGCGTTTATACGATGTCGATGTGATGGCATTGGTGTCTTACGATCAAGTGACTCAATCGGTAGAAAATAACGCTGCATTGTTGTACTGGACGATTGTTGGGATGTACGTTATTCCTGGAAATGAAAACACAGTGCAAACTTTTGTTGATACTGCAGTGTTTGATATTAAAAGCCGCAAAATGCTCTTTAGAGCTCCAGGAATTAGTAAGCTAGAAAAGCGCACTACTGCTGTCGGTATAGACGAAACATTGTCTGAAAAGTCGATGGAAGGATTTAATATCGCCGTGACGGATATGAGTCAGAACTTAGATGATGAATTAGCGCGTTTTAAAATAAGGGTAAAAGAAGAAAAAATTGCTAAGGTCGAGCACAAAACTAATTACAGCGGTGGGGCGATTGAACCTTTACTGCTGTTTTTAATGTGCCTAATGACATTGATAGCGACATGTAACAGACAACGTAAACTCAATTAAAGCGGTCAATAATAACAAAAAAGCGCCTTTCGGCGCTTTTTTAGTTTGGTTAATCAGGAGATTAACGCTTATCAACACTCACAAATTCACGCGCAGACTCGCCAGTGTATAACTGACGTGGACGGCTGATTTTGTGGCCTGGTTGATCTAACATTTCTTTCCAATGTGAAATCCAACCAACAGTACGTGACAGTGCAAATAACACTGTGAACATATCGTTAGGGATACCAATGGCTTTCATGATGATACCAGAGTAGAAATCAACGTTCGGGTATAGCTTCTTAGAGATGAAGTACTCATCTTCAAGGGCAATACGCTCAAGTTCCATTGCTACGTCTAATAATGGGTCAACCACTTTCAGTTCTTTAAGCACTTCATGACAGGTTTCACGCATCACTTTAGCGCGTGGGTCGAAGTTCTTATAAACGCGATGGCCAAAGCCCATTAGACGGAATGGATCGTTTTTGTCTTTTGCTTTCGCAATAAACTCAGGAATGCGATCAACACTACCGATTTCTTCTAACATTTCTAAGCAAGCTTCGTTAGCACCACCATGAGCGGGCCCCCATAACGAAGCAATACCAGCAGCGATACATGCAAATGGATTCGCACCAGAAGATCCTGCTAAACGGACAGTAGATGTCGATGCATTTTGCTCATGATCAGCATGCAATACAAAAATACGGTCCATTGCTTTTTCTACAACTGGATTGACTTTGTACTCTTCACAAGGAGTAGCAAACATCATTGACAAGAAGTTACCCGCATAACTTAAATCGTTGCGTGGATAAATAAACGGTTGTCCCATTGAGTACTTGTAGCACATCGCTGCAATTGTCGGCATTTTCGACACTAAGCGGTAAGCTGCAACTTCACGATGCTTAGGATTGTTAACATCAAGAGAATCTTGATAGAAAGCAGATAATGCACCTGTTACACCACATAGCATTGCCATTGGGTGTGCGTCACGGCGGAAGCCTCTGAAGAAGAAGGCAATTTGCTCATTAACCATAGTGTGTTGTTTCACTGTGGTCACAAATTGTTCGTAATCAGTTTTAGACGGTAACTCACCGTATAGAAGCAAGTAGCATAAATCGAGATAAGTCGATTCAGTTGCAAGTTCATCAATGGCATAGCCACGGTGTAACAAGATCCCTTGCTCACCATCGATATACGTAATTGCTGACTCACAAGATGCAGTAGCTAGAAAGCCTGGGTCAAAGGTGAAATAACCTTTTTTACCCAGTGTACTGATGTCGATAACGTCAAAACCTTCAGTACCTTTCTTGATAGGTAGGTCGATTGAATCGTTTCCTGGTAACTCTAATTTGGCTATATTATCAGCCATACCCCGTTCTCCTTACTTCATTCTTTTCTATGAGTGCGGCATGTTAAGCGGACATTACTGTACAGCGAATGTGGATCACAGATCAATTTAAATAAGCGTTTAAATTTGTTAGACCATGGTATATATCCGCGCAAAACCGCTCTGTGCTTGCATTAGAATAAAAAATTAATAAAAAAAGTTATTTTGCATAATGTGAGGTTTGTATTTGACAATTCGCGCGAGTATACTTGCCTGCGTCCCTAAGGGAGACCAACATCACAGTTTAGTCATCATGAATTTACGAACTAAATAGTGATTTCTCAACTGATTAACGATGTGTGAGAGTAGTCTGTTTTTTGTTTAATCGTGTTATGCCGAATGTCGACATTGTCCATTAAGCAAAAAATAGACACATAACAAAAATAATGCTCAATGGAGCTGAGTGAGCAGAACGTGAAGAAGCAAAGACCTGTCCATCTAGACCTGCAGACGATCCGCTTTCCTGCAACAGCGATCGCGTCAATCCTACACCGTATTTCCGGTGTCATCATGCTATTTGCTATTGGTATCCTTCTTTGGTTGTTAAATTCAACTTTAACATCAGCAGAAGGTTTCGCTAGCGTACAATCCTTGTTCGATGGTTTCGTGATGAAGTTCATCCTCTGGGGAATTCTAACCGCGTTGGGTTATCACTTATTAGGTGGCATTCGTCATTTAGTAATGGATACCGGCCGCTGGGAAGAGTTACCTTCAGGTACAGCATCAGCTAAGGCTACATTTGCACTAGCAGCAGCCTTTTCAATCATAGCGGGGATTTGGGTATGGTAACAAACGCAGCAAGTTTTGGACGCAGTGGTGTTCATGACTATATTTTATTACGCGCAAGCGCAGTGATCCTCGCTTGTTATACTATTTTTTTAGTTGGCTTTATCGCGTGTAGTGCCCCGTTAACCTTCGACATTTGGAATGGATTATTCAGTTCACTTCCAATGAAAGTATTTACCCTAATAACGCTCGTTGCTTTACTTATCCATGCGTGGATTGGTGTATGGCAAGTGTTGACTGACTATGTCAAGCACACTGCGTTACGTGGTGTATTACAATTTACCTTTGTTGTGATCGCGTTTAATTATTTAGCGTCAGGCATTGTAATAGTGTGGGGTGTTTAAGTGAGTATTCCAGTACGCGAATTTGATGCAATCGTAATCGGCGCTGGTGGCGCTGGTATGCGTGCAGCATTACAGATTTCTAAAGAAGGTAAGAGCTGTGCGCTTTTATCAAAAGTGTTTCCGACTCGTTCACATACCGTGTCTGCTCAAGGTGGTATCACCGTAGCATTAGGTAATGCGCACGAAGACCATTGGGAACAACACATGTATGACACGGTTAAAGGTTCTGATTTTATCGGTGACCAAGAAGCCATTGAATTTATGTGTCAAACCGGTCCAGAAGCGATTATTGAACTTGAGCAAATGGGGCTACCTTTTTCTCGTTTCGAAAATGGCACTATTTATCAGCGTCCTTTCGGTGGTCAATCTCGTAACTTCGGTGGCGAGCAAGCGGCACGTACCGCTGCTGCGGCTGACCGTACAGGCCATGCGCTACTTCATTGTCTTTACCAACAAAACGTTAAGCATAAAACAGATGTATATTCTGAGTGGTATGCTTTAGATCTCGTTAAAAACGAAGACGGCGTGATTGTGGGTTGTACTGCAATTGAAATCGAGACCGGTGAAATTGTTTACTTTAAAGCTAAAGCAACCATTTTAGCGACAGGTGGTGCAGGTCGTATTTATGCATCGACGACCAATGCTCACATCAATACTGGTGACGGTGTTGGTATGGCAGCTCGCGCGGGTGTTCAGTTACAAGACATGGAAATGTGGCAGTTCCACCCAACGGGTATTGCTGGTGCTGGGGTACTAGTAACCGAAGGGTGTCGTGGTGAAGGTGGATATCTTTTAAATAAAGACGGCGAACGTTTCATGGAACGTTATGCGCCTAACGCAAAAGATTTGGCATCTCGTGACGTGGTTGCACGTTCAATGATGACTGAAATCCGCGAAGGTCGTGGTTTAGATGGTCCTTTAGGCCCACACTGTCTGCTTAAACTTGATCACCTAGGTAAAGAGACTTTAGAAGCCCGTTTACCAGGCGTATGTGAATTATCTCGTACATTTGCGCATATCGATCCGGCTGATGGTCCAATTCCTGTGTTACCAACGTGTCATTATATGATGGGTGGTTTACCGACTAAGGTCAGTGGTCAGGTTGTTCGTAAGAACGAAGATGGCACTGAACAAGATGTATTAGGTTTATTTGCAGTGGGTGAAATTGCTTGTGTATCTGTACACGGCGCCAACCGCTTAGGTGGTAACTCATTGCTTGACTTAGTAGTATTTGGTCGCGCTGCGGGTCAACATTTAGGTAAAGCATTAGATGCAACACCTGATCCAAAAGCCGCGTCTGACGTAGAAATTAATGCATCACTTGCTCGTCTTAATCGTTGGGAAAGCAACAAAGACGGTGAAGATCCTGCGGTTATCCGTAAAGACCTTCAATTGTGCATGCAATTAAATTTCTCTGTTTTCCGCAGTGGCGATGCCATGGCAGAAGGGTTAGAACAGCTTCAAGCTATTCAAAAGCGTCTTGAAAATGCTAAGTTATCTGATAACTCAAAAGAATTTAATACTCAACGTATTGAATGCTTAGAGTTAGACAACTTAATGGCAACTGCGCTGGCGACTGCTTATGCAGCTAACTTCCGTACTGAAAGCCGCGGCGCGCATTCTCGTGAAGATTATTTAGAACGTGATGATGACAATTGGTTATGCCATAGCTTGTTTAATCCAGACTCTCAAGCAATGACCAAACGTGATGTCAACATGTCACCTAAATTACGTGATGCGTTTCCACCGATAAAACGGACCTACTAAGGCAGGAGTTGCAAAAATGAAATTAACATTTTCATTGTATCGTTATAATCCTGATGTAGATACCAAGCCTTACATGAAGGATTTCACCTTAGAAGTGCCTGATGGCTCTGATATGATGGTGTTAGATGCATTAATTAAGCTGAAAGAACAAGACCCAACGCTTGCGTTCCGTCGTTCATGCCGTGAAGGTGTGTGTGGTTCTGACGGTGTAAACATGAATGGTAAAAACGGATTAGCGTGTATCACGCCATTATCGACCTTTAAAGGTAAGAAAATTGAAATTCGTCCTTTACCAGGCATGCCGGTTGTTCGTGATTTGGTTGTAGATTTGACTCAATTCTACAAACAATACGAAAAAATTAAACCTTATCTGATTAATGATGAAAAGGCGCCAGTTCGTGAACATTTACAATCACCTGAAGAGCGTGCTCATTTAGATGGTTTATATGAATGTATCATGTGTGCATGTTGTTCAACTGCTTGTCCATCATTCTGGTGGAACCCTGATAAGTTTATCGGACCAAGTGGTTTACTCCATGCATACCGTTTCTTGATTGACAGCCGTGACACGGCTACTGAAGAGCGTTTATCTGAATTAGATGATGCTTACAGTGTGTTCCGTTGTCATGGCATCATGAACTGTGTTGATGTTTGTCCAAAAGGATTAAACCCAACTAAAGCGATTGGTCATATCAAGTCAATGCTCCTTAAGCGAGCAGTTTAATGCACCAAACTGAGCAAAATAGTTTACGTTATTGAGCTCGATTGAGAGTCATCTTCCTAGGGGGATGGCTCTTTTGTGCGTTTAAGTAAGACCTTCTGCTATTGTCATTGAGATAATATCAGTCTACGTGTGATGTAATTTAAGTTACTCACTGTTATGTTTATGGCTAGCACGTGTATCAAGTTTGAAAGGAATAACAATGCACCAAGGCATCATGAAAGCCTGGCTCGATTCATCACATCTAAGTGGTGCTAACTCGACCTACGTAGAAGAGATGTATGAAGCCTATCAAGAAGATCCGCAATCAGTGACTGCTGATTGGCAGCTTGTTTTTGATAACCTCCCGCCAGTGAACGGTGCCTCTATTGAAGTACCTGAAGCCGCCCACTCTAAAGTTCGTGACTATTTCCGTAGCTTAGCCCTTGAAAGTCGCTCTAAAGGCGCTGCCCGCGTTAGTGACCCTGAGCTAGATGCGAAGCAAGTTAAAGTGCTACAGCTTATTAATGCTCACCGTTTTCGTGGTCACCAAAATGCGAATCTCGACCCATTAGGGTTATGGAAGCGTGAAGCTGTTCAAGAATTAGATCCGGCTTACCATGGCTTAACCGCTGAAGATATGCAGCGTGAGTTTAATACGGGTTCATTCGCCTTAGGCGGTGAAACCATGAAGCTTGCAGACATTATTCACGCGTTGAAAACCACCTATTGTGGTTCAATTGGCGCCGAATATATGCACATTACCGACACTGACGAAAAGCGTTGGATTCAACAACGTCTTGAGCCAACGTTAGGTAAAGCAAACTACGATAACGCTATCAAGAAACGTATTCTTGAAGGCCTGAACGCCGCCGAAGGTATGGAGAAATACCTTGGTGCTAAGTTCCCAGGTGCAAAACGTTTCTCGTTAGAAGGTGGTGACGCGCTTGTCCCTATGATGCGCGAAATCATTTACCGTGCGGGTGAAGCCGGTACCAAAGAAATCGTTGTGGGCATGGCTCACCGTGGTCGCTTAAACTTACTCATTAATATTTTAGGTAAGCGCCCAGCAGAACTGTTTGACGAATTTGCAGGTAAACATGCAGATACTCATGGTTCAGGTGACGTTAAGTATCACCAAGGTTTTTCATCAGATTTTGAAACGCCAGGTGGCAATGTCCACTTAGCGTTAGCCTTTAACCCATCTCACTTAGAGATCGTCAATCCAGTGGTTATTGGTTCAGTGCGTGCTCGTCAAGACCGCCGTGGTTGTAAAGACGGTCTACAAGTGATGCCAATTACCATTCATGGTGACTCGGCAATTACCGGTCAGGGCATTGTACAAGAGACATTTAACATGTCTCAAACTCGTGGTTTTACTGTGGGCGGAAGTATCCGTATCGTAGTTAACAACCAGGTGGGCTTTACTACCTCTAACCATGCTGATGTGCGTTCTACAGAATACTGTACTGATATCGCTAAAATGGTTCAGGCGCCAATTTTCCACGTCAATTCTGACGATCCAGAAGCTGTTGCATTTATTTCTCAGCTTGCTGTTGATTATCGTAACGAATTTAAGCGTGATGTTGTTATTGATTTAGTGTGTTATCGCCGTCATGGCCATAACGAAGCGGATGAGCCTAGTGCAACACAGCCGCTTATGTATGCCAAAATCAAAAAACACCAAACGCCTCGTAAAATCTACGCTGACAAACTGATTGCTGATAACAGCATTGCTGCTGATGAAGTGACCGGCTTAATTAACCATTACCGTGATGCATTAGATGCCGGTGATTGTGTAGTAAAAGAATGGCGTCCAATGACGTTACACACAGTTGACTGGACTCCTTATTTAAATCGCGAGTGGGATGAAGATTATGCCAGCGCCATGACAATGGAACGCTTACAGAATCTTGCCGATAAAATGGTGGATATTCCTGAAGGTCATACATTGCAGTCTCGCGTTGCGAAAATTTATAATGACCGTGCAGCCATGGCAAAAGGCGAGAAGCTACTAGACTGGGGTTTTGCTGAAACCCTAGCTTATGCATCTATCCTTGAAGACAACAAGCGTGTGCGTATTACCGGTCAAGACTCTGGTCGCGGCACTTTCTTCCATCGTCATGCTATTTTGCATAACCAAAATGATGGCACCACTTATTTACCATTGCGTAATGTGGCTGACGAGCAAGCACCTATCGACATTACTGACTCAGTACTATCAGAAGCATCAGTGTTGGCCTTTGAATATGGCTACGCTACAGCAGAACCAGGCGGCTTAACCATTTGGGAAGCGCAGTTTGGTGACTTTGTTAACTGTGCTCAAGTGGTAATCGATCAGTTCTTATCATCAGGTGAGCAAAAGTGGGGCCGCTTATGTGGTCTAACAATGTTGCTTCCGCATGGTTATGAAGGTCAAGGCCCTGAGCATTCTAGTGCCCGTTTAGAGCGTTTCTTACAACTTTGTGCTAACCACAATATGCAGGTGTGTGTTCCGTCAACACCCGCTCAGGTTTATCACATGTTGCGTCGCCAAGTTGTACGACCAATGCGTCGTCCACTCGTGGTGATGTCGCCTAAATCGTTACTACGTCATCCATTAGCCGTGTCTAGCTTAGAAGAACTTGCAGAAGGAACTTTCCAAAATATTATTGGTGAAGTTGATACCTTAGATGCAAGTCAAGTCGATCGCGTAGTGTTTTGTAGCGGTAAAGTTTACTTCGAGTTACTTGAAAAACGCCGCAAAGAAAACATTAACAACGTTGCCCTTATTCGTGTTGAGCAGTTGTACCCGTTCCCTGATGTGGAAATGCGTGCAGCACTAGAAACATATCAACATGTTAAAGACTTTGTATGGTGTCAGGAAGAGCCGCAAAACCAGGGTGCATGGTACTGTAGTCAACATCACTTCTGGGCTAACATTCCTGCAGGCGCTCAACTAACTTATGCCGGTCGTGAAGCGTCAGCTGCACCCGCATGTGGTTATCCTGCGTTGCATGTACACCAGCAAGAATCATTAGTGAATAGCGCATTAAAACTGTCGTAATAGATAATTTATATAAAGGGAAGCTTTCAATGAGTATCGAAATTAAGGTACCCGTATTACCAGAATCAGTTGCTGATGCAACGATTGCTACTTGGCATGTTAAACCTGGTGAAGCGGTCACTCGCGATCAAAACTTAGTTGATATCGAGACTGATAAAGTTGTTTTAGAAGTGGTTGCGCCAGAAGACGGTTCTATCTCTGAATTGTTATTCCAAGAAGGCGACACGGTTTTAGGCGAACAAGTTATTGCTAACTTTGTTGCGGGTGTTGTGTCTGGTCAAGAAGTGACTAAAGCAGAAGCGCAAGCTCCTGCTGCAGCCAGCGAAGCGGCAAGTGATGAGTCAAGCGATGCATTAAGCCCATCGGTACGTCGTTTAATTGCGGAGCATAATCTTGATGCTGCCAATATTAAAGGAACTGGTGTTGGTGGACGCATTACTAAAGAAGACGTTGAAGCATTTGTTAAGTCTGCACCTGCTGCGAAAGCCACACCTGCTGCAGCACCGGTTGCGCCATTAGAAGGTCGCAGCGAAAAACGCGTTCCAATGACTCGCTTACGCAAAACCATTGCCACTCGCTTATTAGAAGCGAAAAACTCTACGGCGATGTTAACCACGTTTAACGAAGTAAACATGAAGCCAATTATGGATATCCGTAAGCAATATCAAGATATCTTTGAAAAGCGTCACGGTATCCGTTTAGGCTTTATGTCTTTCTACATTAAAGCGGTAACTGAAGCACTTAAGCGTTTCCCTGAAGTTAACGCATCAATCGATGGTGATGACATTGTTTATCACAACTATTTCGATATCAGCATCGCAGTATCAACACCGCGTGGCCTCGTGACACCAGTATTACGCGATACCGATACCATGACATTAGCTGAAATCGAAAAAGCGGTACGTGAGTTAGCCATTAAAGGCCGTGACGGTAAATTATCTGTTGCAGATATGACTGGCGGTAACTTCACTGTCACTAACGGTGGTGTTTTTGGCTCGCTAATGTCTACCCCAATTTTGAACCTGCCACAAAGCGCAATCTTAGGCATGCATGCCATTAAAGATCGCCCAATGGCAGTCAATGGTCAGGTTGAAATCCTGCCTATGATGTACCTAGCACTCTCTTATGACCATCGTATTGTTGATGGCCGTGAGTCAGTTGGCTTCTTAGTCGCAATTAAAGACTTCTTAGAAGATCCAACTCGTCTGCTACTTGATCTATAAGTTAGTAGATAAACCCTCGTCGCTGGCTCAGGTTGAGCCAGTTGGATTTGATTAGAAGTATATGGATAGATCATCATGAATTTGCATGAGTATCAGGCAAAATCTTTATTTGCCGAATATGGTTTACCAGTCTCTGAAGGTTTTGCATGTGATACTGCTCAAGAAGCAGTAGAAGCAGCTGGCCACATTGGCGGAGATTTGTGGGTTGTTAAGTGTCAAGTACACGCAGGCGGCCGCGGTAAAGCGGGTGGCGTTAAAGTGACTGGCAGTAAAGACGAAATCAGAGCATTCGCTGAAAACTGGTTAGGTAAAAACTTAGTCACTTACCAGACTGACGCTAATGGTCAGCCAGTAGCTAAAATCCTAGTTGAAAGCTGTACTGACATCGCTAATGAATTGTACCTAGGTGCAGTCGTTGACCGTAGCACACGTCGCGTTGTGTTCATGGCATCAACTGAAGGTGGTGTTGAAATTGAAAAAGTGGCTGAAGAAACGCCAGAACTTATTCACACTGCAATCATCGATCCGTTAACAGGTCCACAAGCTTACCAAGCTCGCGATCTTGGCTTCAAGTTAGGTTTAAACCCAACTCAAATGAAGCAGTTCACTAAGATCTTCATGGGTCTTGCGAACATGTTTAACGATCACGATTTCGCATTATTAGAAATCAACCCTCTTGTTATCACCACTGAAGGTAATCTTCACTGTTTAGATGGCAAGATTGGTATTGATGGTAACGCATTGTTCCGTCAACCAAAAATCAAAGCGATGCACGATCCATCTCAAGATGACGCTCGTGAAGCTCACGCGGCTAAATTTGAATTAAACTATGTTGCTTTAGATGGCAACGTAGGTTGTATGGTTAACGGTGCTGGCCTAGCAATGGGCACAATGGACATCGTAAACCTACACGGCGGCAAGCCAGCTAACTTCTTAGATGTTGGCGGTGGAGCAACGAAAGAACGTGTTGCTGAAGCATTTAAGATCATTCTTTCTGACAGCAATGTTAAAGCAGTATTGGTTAACATCTTCGGTGGTATCGTACGTTGCGATATGATTGCTGAAGGTATTATCGGTGCAGTGAAAGAAGTTGGCGTTAAAGTGCCGGTCGTTGTACGTCTTGAAGGTACTAACGCTGATTTAGGTCGTGAAGTATTGGCGAAATCTGGTCTTGATATCATCGCGGCAACCAGTCTAACTGACGCGGCTGAGCAAGTAGTTAAAGCTGCGGAGGGCAAATAATGTCTGTTTTAATTAACAAAGATACCAAGGTAATCTGTCAAGGTTTCACTGGTGGTCAGGGTACTTTCCACTCTGAGCAGGCGATTGCTTATGGCACGCAAATGGTAGGTGGTGTTTCTCCTGGGAAAGGTGGTCAAACTCACCTAGGTCTTCCAGTGTTTAACACGGTTAAAGATGCGGTAGCGGCAACAGGCGCAACAGCCACTGTTATCTACGTACCTGCACCATTTTGTAAAGATGCAATCCTTGAAGCAATCGATGCAGGCCTTGAGCTCATCGTTTGTATTACTGAAGGCATCCCGACACTTGATATGCTACAAGTGAAAGTGAAGCTAGAAGAAACTGGCACTCGCATGATCGGTCCTAACTGCCCAGGTGTTATCACTCCTGGTGAATGTAAGATTGGTATTATGCCTGGTCACATTCACAAGCCTGGTAAAGTGGGTATTGTTTCACGCTCTGGTACTTTAACGTACGAAGCGGTTAAGCAAACAACTGATGAAGGTTTCGGCCAATCTACTTGTGTAGGTATCGGTGGCGACCCAATTCCTGGTACTAACTTCATCGACGTATTGGAAATGTTCCAAAACGATCCACAGACTGAAGCGATTGTTATGATCGGTGAAATCGGTGGTAACGCTGAAGAAGAAGCGGCTGCTTATATCAAAGCAAACGTAACTAAGCCTGTTGTATCTTACATTGCTGGTGTAACTGCACCAGAAGGTAAGCGTATGGGCCATGCTGGCGCAATTATCGCTGGTGGTAAAGGTACTGCTGAAGATAAGTTTGCGGCTTTAGAAGCTGCAGGCGTAACCACTGTTCGCTCTTTAGCTGACATTGGTAAAGCATTGCGTACTAAAACTGGCTGGTAATTTTATTACCTAGCTTAATAAAAGGCGCTTCGGCGCCTTTTTTATTGCCTGTTTAGATGGATTTAATTGATGGCCATTGTGAATATTATTCTTCCGATTATGTTTATAGTTGCACTTGGCTATGGGCTTACTCGTGCTGGATTTTTTAATAAAGAGCATATTGCTGGGCTGAGCAAATTTACCTTTTATGTCAGTATCCCTGCATTTTTATTTACCAATATGTTGGCGGCGCCATTTTCCCAAAGTATCGACCCATCATCGTTACTCGCTTTTTATTTACCCGTGTTATTTGTGTTTGCTGTTGGATATCAAATTAATCGATATTTTGGCGCGAAAACGCAACAGCGAAGCGACGCCTGTGCCGTTTTTGCGTTGGGGTGCAGTTATTCCAACACTGTGATTGTAGGCTTACCTGTGATTACGGCTGCATTAGGTAAAGCAATGATTGGTTCGATATTCATGATCATTACTTTTCACAGTGCGTTTTTATTTGCGTTAACCTTTATATTGGCCGCACGTTCGCAGCAACATGGTTTTTCATGGCGTAATTTTACCAGCTCAATGGTGTTAAATCCGGTGGTATTAAGTATCAGTCTTGGGATTATCGCTAATGGTTTAAATATTGAATTAGGCGAGCAACTTGATGAAGGCCTAGCATTATTAGCCAAGCCTGCGCTAGCCTGTGCTTTATTTGTGTTGGGGGCTAACCTTAGTTTTTATCGGGTAGGCGATAATTGGCGCTTTGCTTTGCTAGCAAGTTGCTTAAAAATACTGTTATTGCCAGCTTTGGTTTATGTGATGGCAAATTGGGTGTTTGAGTTTTCTAAACAAAATACCATCATGTTAGTTTTGTTAAGTGCATCACCGTTAGGCGTAAATGCTTACCTTATCGCCACCGAAATTAAGCAATATCAATCAACCTTAGGGAGCACTGTGGTGTTATCGACTTTATTATCTGTATTGAGTTATAGCTTATGGTTGATGTGGTTGGTATAGCAGAAATGATAGACAATAAAAAACCAGCAACATTGCTGGTTTTTTGCATAACACACTGACTATTCGTCAGCGTGATCGCAAGTGTCGTTGGTGCAGTGACCATAAAGATACAAACTGTGGTGAGTCAATTTTATATTATGACGCATAGCGATTTCGTCTTGACGACGTTCAATCACTTCATCAGAAAACTCAATCACTTTATCACAGGTTAAACACACCAAATGGTCATGGTGTTGTTGTGTCGACATTTCAAATACGGCTTTGCCACTTTCAAAATGATGACGATTGAGGATCCCTGCATCGTCAAATTGGTTTAATACGCGATATACCGTTGCTAAGCCAATTTCTTCGCCGACTTCGAGTAACTTTTTATACAAGTCTTCGGCACTGATATGCTGATTCTCAGGCTCTTGCATCAGTTCTAGGATTTTAACTCGCGGCAGGGTTATTTTTAATCCGGCTTTTTTTAGCGCTTGATTTCCATCTGTCATTGCTAATCTCTTGATTGCAGAACCCATCGGTTCATCGGTGGATAATCTAATCATTATATGTCTTGAATATAAAAACATAAACCTCTTAACGCGCTTAATCAACCTATATGAAGAATATTTAGTAAAACACGTACTTAAGTTGATAGTATTTGCGTGATATCGCTTTAATATCATCAGTAAGCTTACTAATACTAAGGGATTATTGCACCTATTAAATGTAAGGTTATGATGAGACTATGTGATTTGTAGAAGAAAAAACTTTGCTAATTCGTAGTAGAGTTTAATGATAATGCCCCAGAAAGTGTTAATGTTAAATTAAAGTAATATGTAAATGATAACAACAATAAAGGACGTAACATGTACCGGCAAATTGTGGTACTGACCGGCGCGGGGATTTCAGCTGAGTCAGGTATTAAAACATTTCGTGATCAACATGGCTTATGGGAGGAACATCATATAGAAGATGTTGCTACTCCAGAGGGGTATGCTCGTGATGTCGAGTTGGTTGAGCGTTTTTATAATTCACGTTGGCAGCAACTCCATAGCGGTGAAGTGTTACCTAATAAGGCCCATGAAGCATTAGCCAAGCTGGAGGATGAGTTTGATGGCGAATTACTCGTCATTACCCAAAATGTTGACGACTTACATGAGCGGGCCGGGTCTCGTCGGTTATTGCATATGCATGGCGAATTATCTAAAGGCCGTTGCCCACAGTCATTACAAACGTTTGCATTACGTGAACCTTTTGGCGTAGATAATTGCTGCACTTGTTGCATCCCGGGTAAACGTTTACGACCACACATTGTATGGTTTGGCGAAATGCCTTTTGGTATGGATAGAATTCATGATGCATTAGATCATTGTGATTTATTTATTGCCATTGGCACATCGGGAACCGTGTATCCCGCAGCCGGCTTTGTCGATTCAGCAAATCATCACGGTGCACAAACAGTTGAAGTTAATTTATTGGCAGCAGACAGGCACAGCCAATTTCAATATCACTTAACCGGTAAAGCGGGGGAGATTGTGCCAAAGTTAGTGGACAAAATTCTTGCAGGTGAGGTGATTGGCAGTGACTCAGGAGAGTGAAATCTTAAGCTCAAAAGGGACTCATGCTAAGGTTGCAATTATTATGCGTGGTTTACCAGGGAGCGGTAAGTCATATTGGGTTGAACATTATATTGGTTCATTAGGCATTGAACAGTCTATGCATATTCGCCAGTACGGTTACTTTTCAACTGATAATTATTTTTATGTCGATGGTGAGTATCACTTTAATCCACAAAAGTTAGCCCAGTATCATCAAGCTAATTTAACCGCCTTTATTGAAGCATTAACACGCCAAGAACCTGTGGTGATTTGTGATAATACCAATGTGGCTTTATGGGAGTTTATGGCTTATGAAGCCGCGGCAAAAGCGCTAGGGTATCAGGTGCGTGTCGTGTTAGTGGGCCAACCTAAAGATGCTGAGCATCAACAATTATGCGCTGAGCGTAATCGTCATCATGTTCCGTTAGGTCATATTCAAAAAATGGGTCATCTGTTTGAAATAAATGAGTGAACAAAACAATGAAAAAAGGCGCTAAAAGCGCCTTTTTTATGCCATTTTCAATGTATTATTGCGGCGTAACCGGGGTAGTAAGGTCAATGCTATAAATAGCAAAACCTGATACTACGTCATCAGTTGTGGGTAACTTCACCATTTTACGTTGTTGATTTTCTTCAACAAACTTATCAGCTAGTTCGCTATCTTGCGTTTCAAAACGAATGTCTAATGCAACGGTTGCATTGTCGATAGTTTTAAAGTCCCAGTTGTAATCAGCAGATGGGTCAACCATTGCATCATATCCGCCAGTCGCATTAGGTTGTGATTGATCAGTGATATAAGCAGATAACGCATCACGGTTGGTATCTGGTAGTTCAAGCACTACGTGATCAGAACCGGTACCAGCAAATGAGCCACCAAACGCGCGGTAGTTATTTGAAGCCACAACAAATGACATTGCAGCTAATTCGTCACCAGTGATCACATTACCTTCATCATCAGTGTAAGCTAAATCAACAATACGATTAGCATCAGCATTAACCACTTCACAGCTTCGGTCAAACTTGCTTGGTTGAGTCACGTCAATTTTATACGTTAAGCCATCGATAACATCAAAGTTATACGTTGGGTGACCAGCACGGTTAATTAAGTTTTGTGGAGTACTGACAGTTGGGTCAATTTGGTTAAATTGGTTGGCTGAACATTCTAGCCAATCTTTTAACTCTGCACCGGTCGCTTTTACTGCAACCATAGTATTTGGGTAAAGGTATAAATCAGCAGCGTTTTTGTACGATAAGTCACCAGCAGGCACTTGCACATATTGACTTGCATCACCTTCAGCATAACGACCACCGGCTTTAAATGGCGCAGAAGCAGACAGAATCGGTAAGTCTTTTAAATCATCGGTGATTAAGGCTTCAACGCGGGCGATTTGTGCATTTGATACAATTTGAACCGTAGGATCATCTTGTACTAATGTTAAAAAGCTATACATGTCAGCAGCTGCAACACCAATGGGTTGGCTTACATATTCAATTGTACCGTTATGTTCTACTTCAATTGCATCACGTAAACTGTCTTCACCATCAACTAAAGCCACTTTATTGGTGTTGTCGTAAATTGGACGTGCAATTGCAGTTGATTCTTCATGAATGACGGTCCATTTGTCTTCAACTTGGCGTAATACTAAATCAACGACACCAAGGTTATCACCCCAACGACCAGGCATAACAGCTGGCACGCCGTTTAATAGGCCTTTGTCTACGTCAGTGTTTGGTAAGTCACTGTAAGTTGCAGATGGGAATACCGAGTGGCTGTGACCGAAGAAGATTGCATCAATGCCATCAACATTGGTTAACGCGTAAGTCGCGTTTTCTGCCCATGGATCTCCAGGATTTTCACTTGAACCAATACCAGAATGCGGAATGGCTAAGATAATATCAGCGCCTTCTGCTTTCATTTGCGGTACAAATTTATTCGCTGCTTGAACAATGCCTAATACTTCGACCTTTCCTTCTAAATTAGCTTTATCCCATTGAAGGATTTGAGGTGGTACGAAACCGATATAACCGATTTTAATAGTGTGTTCGTTACCATCAACGTCAGTGACGACTTTATCTTTAATGATATATGGGGTGAACATGTTTTCATTAAATAACACATCATCCCAACAGCCGTCTTTGTCAGCACAAATTACGTTAGCATTAATATAAGGGAAGTTAGCACCGTCTAATGATTGCTCTAAAAATGATAAACCGTAATTAAATTCGTGGTTACCAATATTACCCACTTCATAGTCAAGCGTGTTCATTGCTTTGTAAACTGGATGAGTATCGGTAAGTAAATCGTTTTCAGTTTTGAATTTATTTGCAATATAGTCACCCATCGGACTACCTTGTAATAAATCACCGTTATCGACTAATACTGAGTTTGTGACTTCAGCACGAGCAGCATTGATTAGGCTGGCTGTGCGCACAAGGCCAATGGTTTTATCTTCACTACCTGAATAATAGTTATAATCCATCATATTAGTATGAAGATCAGTAGTTTCCATGACGCGTAAATTAATATCTGCGCTAACAACACTTTTGTTATCGTTGTCAGAGTCACAAGCTGTCATGCCCATGGCGCCAGCAATAACAACGGCTAGTAGTTTTTTATTTAACATATTTGTCTCTCTGTTTTTTTGACCCCGAGGCGTACTTTTTTGTTTTTGCCTCATACGTAGTGTTAACATTTGTTATCAATATTGATGACAAAGTGAAAACACTGAGCAAGTATAAACATGATAAGTGAATAAATTGTAATGGAGCGCCAATTTAATTTAAAAAAAAGGTGCGTTTGCTCAATTATTCTTCGTTATTGGAGGGTTTGATGTGTTGTAACGTATCAGGATGTGAGTGTGAGATAAATACGTTAAAGATCATGTTAAATATTCATATTTAACCATGAATGAGATTAATAATTGAGAAGGGAAGTGGTTAATAAATGTATTTGAATATATATTCATATCGTGTGTTGTTATATTCGCAATGACCTTTCGGTCATTGCGAATATAATAAAGCTTAAGCTAATTAACGTTTATTTTAAAAAGCCTCTGCTGCGTAATAAAGGTTCAATACCAGCTTCTTTACCTCGGAACTCTTTGTAAAGCTCCATAGGATCTGCACTGCCACCTTTTGATAAAATATTATCTCTAAACTTTTGTGCTGTTTCAGGATCGAATATGCCATTTTCTTTAAAGGCCTCGAACGCATCTGCCCCTAAAATATCTGACCAGAGATAGCTGTAGTATCCCGCAGAATATCCGCCGGCAAATATGTGTGAGAAATAAGTGCTGCGATATCGTGGGGCGATTTCATTAATCAATGCCATCTTGTTTAATGAGGCTTGCTCAAATTTTGCGGCATCCCGAAGCGTATTATCTTCTAATGAGTGCCAGTCTAAATCGAGGTAAGTTGCTGCCATGTATTCAACCGTCGAAAATCCTTGGTTAAATTGGCTAGCAGCCTGGATCTTTTCAATCAATGATTGCGGGATAACTTCACCTGTTTGATAGTGCGTGGCAAATTGAGCCAGCACTTCAGGTTGGGTCATCCAGTTTTCCATCACTTGTGATGGGAACTCAACATAATCACGTGGTACTGCTGTTCCTGATTGAGAGCGATATTTCACATCAGACAACATACCGTGTAATGCGTGGCCAAACTCATGGAATAGGGTGCTTGCTTCATCAAAGGTTAATAGCGCTGGCTCATCGCCTGCTGGGCGAGGGAAGTTAAGTACATTAACCACAATCGGCTTAGAATCAACACCGTTCATATTGTATTGTTGACGATACGAGTTCATCCATGCGCCGCCGCGTTTACTTGGACGCACAAAGTAATCGCCCATAAACACTGCCATCAGGCTGCCGTCTTTATCGTAAACTTCCCAAGTGCGAACGTCTGGGTGGTATGTCGGCAAATCATTGCGCTCTTTTACTGTAATGCCATATAAACGATTAGCAGTATAGAAGACACCTTTTAGGGTGTTATTAAGCGAAAAGTAGGGCTTGGTTTGCTGTTCATTAAAGCTGTATTTTGCTACGCGGATTTTGTCAGAATAATACCACCAATCCCAAGGTTGGATGGTAATGTCAGCACCTTGTGCATCAACTAATGCCTGCATGTCGCTGACTTCATTGTTGGCTTTTTTGATAGCCGCAGGCCACACTTTATCAAGTAACTTGTATACGTTTTCTGGAGTTTGCGCAGTGCGCTCTTCGAGTACAAAGTGGGCATGACTTTGGTAGCCCATAAGTTGTGCTACTTCAGCGCGTAATGCCGCAACCTTAGCTAAAATGACTTTGTTATCTTGCTCGTTATCGTTATTACCTCTCGATATATATGCTTTGTATATCTTTTCGCGTAATTCACGGTTATCTGCGTAAGTTAAAAACGGCGTAATTGATGGACGATGTGTCGTAAATACCCATTTTCCTGGATGACCTAGGCGTGTGGCTCTGCGCGCAGCGGTATCAATGACATCTTGAGGTAAGCCAGATAATTCTTCTGGGTTATCTATTACCAGTTGAAATGCATTGGTTTCAGCAAGTAGGTTATCTGCGAAAGCGAGGTTTAATTTACCAATTTGCTCATTTAAATCGCGTAATTTATTTTTATCATCAACTGATAAATTAGCCCCGCCGCGAGTAAAAGCACGGTAGGTATCGTTTAGGAGTTTCGCTTCTTCAATATTGAGTGATAAATTTTCGCGCTGGTTATAAACTGTTTTGACACGTTGAAATAACTTATCGTTTAGGTAGATATCATCTCTAGAGGCTGACAACTTAGGTGAAATTTGCTTTGAGATGTCTTGTAGAGCTTCGTTGGTGTTGGCACCGGTTAGATTAAAAAATACCGAAGTGACTCTGGTTAGCAAATCGCCTGAGAATTCCATTGCCTCGATGGTGTTGGCAAATGTGGGTGCTTGAGGATTATTAGCAATCACCGCAATTTCTTGCTGTAATTCTGAAATACCGGCCTCAAAGGCTGGCATATAGTCGTCCGTAGTAATTTTGGCAAAGTCTGGCATTTCGAAAAATGTGCCATAAGGCTTAAAAAACGGATTATCAGCATGTTGTTGTTTTATTTGCTCAGCTGTTAATGGCGCTTCTACAGACGCTTGTTGTGTTGATGAAACAGAGCATGCATTTAGTGCAAAAATTAACGCAATGCTAGCGACAATAGGCTTAAGGGTTGCTCCCTTCATAAGGTGTCCTCTTGATTAGGTTTTCTATCCTCAATAATGAGCAATAAAATGTGAGTCGTGTTCATTTGGGTTTACCGACAACATTCTACTTATTTAGACGTGAAGATGATGAATATAGATGTAAAGATGTTGATTAGTTTGTAACAAAAAAACCGAGCAACTTTGGTTGCTCGGTTTTATTTGGACGTTTTGTAGATTTTTATAACATTAATTGCATCATTAATGCCCTATTGCTGCAGAGCCTGCACGTCTTGGATCTGACGCCCCAAAAATACCTTGCTCAGTCACCATAATGGATTGAGTGCTACCAATCGATTGCTGGGTTTTAATTTGATGGCCTTTTGCTTCAAGCAGTGAAATGGTATCGCGGTTTAACGTATGCTCAGCCCAAATAAAGTCTGGCTGCCACTGATGATGAATACGTGCCGCTGTTGTAGCTTCAGCAATATTCAACTTATGGTCAATCACATTCATGATGATTTGCAAGGTGATGTTGATAATGCGCGAGCCGCCTGGGCTGCCTGTGACGATAAAGGGTTTACCATCTTTCATCACAATGGTTGGGCTCATTGAACTTAAAGGGCGTTTATTGCCTTGCACTGCATTAGCGTCACCACCAATTAAGCCATAACCATTTGGGGTTCCCGGTTTTACCGAAAAGTCATCCATTTCATTGTTTAGCAAAATACCGGTCCCTTTTGCTACTAATCCAGAACCATAGCTAAAGTTTAAAGTATAAGTATTAGCAACAGCGTTACCCCATTGGTCAACAACAGAGTAGTGAGTGGTTTGATCGCTCTCATGGCCGGAAAGTTTACCCGGTTTAATTTCACTGCTAGGGGTTGTTTTATTGATTGCGATTTTATTGGCAATGGTGTCGGCGTATTCACGACTAGTTAATTGCGCTACCGGAATGCTGACAAAATCAGGATCACCCAAAAACTCGCTGCGATCGGCATAGGCGTACTTCATGGTTTCAGCCATTAGGTGCAGTGTATTGGCGGTATTGTGGCCTAATTGATTGATAGGAAATTTCTCGAGTACATTGAGCATTTCAACAATGTGGATCCCACCTGACGACGGTGGTGGCATAGAAACGATTTCGTAACCACGATAATTACCGCGAACAGGCTCACGTTCTACTACTTTGTAATTGGCTAAATCTTGTAAACTCATTACCCCGCCAGCTTCCTTTACTGCCGCGACGATTTTCTTTGCCGTTTCACCTTGGTAAAAACCGTCAGTGCCTTTTTGGGCAATCAGTGATAACGAATGCGCAAGCTCTGGCTGCTTTAAAATTTCATCGACTTGATAGTCACTGCCATCAGCATGGTAAAAAATTTCAGCTGAACTTGGCCATTGTGAAATACGCGATTTTAAGCCACTTAATGAATTTGATAAATCTGAAGTGACGACAATGCCATCTTTAGCTAACTTTATCGCTGGCGCGATGACTTGTTTTAAGCTCATAGTGCCGTATTTTTGTCTTGCAAGTTCCATCCCCATCACGGTACCAGGTACACCCACGGCTAAACCATGTTCACGGCTCAGTTTATCAACGGCGTTACCTTGTTCATCTAAAAAGATGTCTTTATGTGCTTTGCTAGGGGCTGTTTCACGGTAATCTATGGCGATGGTTTTATTTTGTTCGGCTAAATGCACTAACATAAAACCGCCGCCACCAATGTTACCTGCTCGTGGTAAGGTGACTGCGAGGGCATAACCAACTGCAACAGCGGCATCAACAGCGTTACCGCCTTGCTTTAAAATATCAACACCAATTTGGCTGGCGATAGCCTCTTGGCTTGAGACCATGCCATGTTTGGCATAAATTGGCTGGGCTGTTGCCATTTCGCTGAAAATAGAGGTTTCATTAGCATAAGAAGGCGTACTATTTAAAACGGGGTAGCACAAGGTGACAGATAATGCTGCGCTAAGTAATAAGGGTTTCAATTTAGGGAGTCGATTCACGATCATTCCTTGGTGTTGATTTATTTGATTAAGTTGTAGAACATGCCACATGATTGTGACAATTGGTATGAGAATTTAAACCAATCTATTTAAGCATTAACGGGTAGGTATCGGTGGAAAATAACGAGGCACTAGTTTATCAATTCAGATTTACTAATACTATTAGTGAAATAACAAAAAGACAATGGAATGAATATTTTGATGCTAGTCAACCCTTTACGCGTCATGAATATTTATCCGCTTTAGAGTTAAGCCAATGTGTGAGCCATAAAACCGGCTGGCAGCCGCATCATCTTGTGGTCACTCAAGGTGATACGATTGTGGCGTTAATGCCTTTGTACATTAAAACCCACTCCTGGGGAGAGTATGTGTTTGATTGGGCGTGGGCCGAGGCTTATGAACGTAATCAATTAGATTACTATCCCAAACTGGTGAGCAGTATTCCTTTTACGCCAACAACGGGTGCACGTATTGGTTTTTTGCCTTCATTAAGCGACATCGACAAGCAGCACGTCACTTCAGAAATCATCAACGTAATAAAGCAGCAATTAAGCGAGCGGCAATGGTCTTCTTGGCATGGGTTATTTAGTCATAAAGCCGAACATACTCTGTGGGCAAATACTGGCATCATTGTGCGTCATGGTTGCCAGTTTCATTGGCGCAATAATCACTATCTGGACTTTAACGATTTTTTGACAAGCATGAGCTCTAGAAAACGTAAAAATATAAGCAAAGAGCGCGCACAAATACAAAAGGCACAACTGCGTTTTACCTTTGTGAATGGCGATGACGCCACCGACGAGCAATGGCAAGGTTTTGTCCGCTGTTATCAACAGACTTACCTTAAGCGCTCTGGACACCAAGGGTATTTGTCTGCGGTATTTTTTAAGTTAATTGCGCAAACGATGGGAGAGTCAATCAGGTTATTAATGATTCAAAATGCACAAGATGAGTTGGTGGCGTCAGCGCTTTACTTTGTTTCCAACACGCACTTGTACGGTCGTTACTGGGGGGCGTTGAGCGATTACGATGGTTTGCATTTTGAAGCCTGTTATTATCAAGGCATCGAATATGCGATCGCCAATCAGCTACATGTGTTTGACGCGGGCGCGCAAGGTGAACATAAAGTGGCAAGAGGTTTTTATCCGGTAGCGACTTATTCAAGCCATGTGATTGACCACCCTGCATTTAATGATGCCATTGCAAATTTTTGTCAGCAAGAACAGCAGCACATTAAACTTTATATGCAGCAGATGACAGAGCAATTACCATACAAGGCGATTAATCAGTAAGAGCTGCAACATGTCTGGTCTTACAGAAACAATAGCGTCAGTAAGGTCATCCAACAAGAAGCGCGTAGGTTTTTGGTATTAATCCAGTGCGAGCCACACACCTACAAGCATCATTAAGCTGCCGGCGATACGGTTCATCCAACGAATATTATCGCCGCGGCTTAAAAACAAACGTAAGCTTTTGCCGCCGCTGGCATAGGCCAACATCGACACACTTTCGGTTATCATAATAATACCCAGCAACACACCAAGCTGTGGGCCAACAGGACTGTCGACATTGATAAACGGCGGAAGTAACGAAATCATAAACGCCCACCCTTTAGGGTTGGCAATGGCGGTAATAAATCCTTGGCTGATTAAGCTTGCTCGGCGGGCGTTGACTTGGGCACTGTCGATAACCGCCATTTTCCCTTTGGCGCGCCACATATTAATGCCGATATACACTAAATAACCGCCACCCAGCCATTTAAGTAAATCAAATACCTGTGGGTAATTCAGCATAATACTGGCTACGCCCAGTACGGCTGCAATGGCTACTAATGCCACTCCGACGAGCTCACCTAGCATCATCCATAAGGTTTTACGTACGCCAACGCTCATGCCCAGAGTCATGGCTAACGTCATGCACATACCTGGGGTGATGGAGACAAAAAAGAAGGTTGGAATAAACACAGCAAGTACGGTGTAATCAGGCATTGGCGTCAATTATCAATAACAGAATGTGGCCAAGTGTAATGGCCTAAAATGATAAAAACCAGCTATTTGCTGGTTTTTATGTATCAAATTATACCGATTGGTTACAGCACGCCTCGTTTCATTTGGTCGCGTTCAATTGATTCAAATAACGCTTTAAAATTACCTTCACCAAAGCCTAAGTTATTTTTACGTTGAATGATTTCAATAAAAATAGGGCCAAATAGGTTTTTTGTGAAAATTTGCAGTAGATAACCATCATCATCGCCATCAACCAAAATTTGGTGATGCTTAATACGATCTTGATCTTCAGTGACTTGCGGTAACTTTTCAAAAATGGTGTCGTAATATTCAGGAATAATATCTAACGTTTGGATTGACGTGCCTTCCATTGCATCTAAAGACGCCACAATATCGCGGCTTCTAAAGGCTAAATGTTGTACCCCAGGGCCGTTATATTCACCTAAGTATTCATCAATTTGGTTGTTGTTATTGCCTTTCCCTTCATTGATTGGGATACAAAAACTGCCATCGGGTGAACGTAGGGCATAAGAGACTAATGCCGTTTGTGCACCACTAATGTCAAAATAACGCACTTCGGTAAAGCCAAAAATATCTTTATAAAAGTTGGCCCATTTTTCCATGGTGCCTTTGTAGACATTATTGGTTAAATGGTCGACTTCCATAAAGCCTTTTTCTGGAGTCACAATGGGTTGGTCTAAATCGACAAAATCGGTTTGATAAATATTGTTATCTTCACCAAAGGTATCAATAAAGTAAATTAAGCTGTCGCCAATACCGTAAATGGCCGGATAAGGCATGTCTTTACTGGCCTCGGTCGCGGGTTTTGCGCCGCGAGTAACGGCTTCATTATAAGCAAACTCTGCGTCTTCAACGCGCCAGCCCATTGAACAAATAGCTGGGCCGTGTGATTTTGCAAACTCAGCCGAAAAACCGCTACGGCTTTTATTGAGTAAAAAGTTAATGTCGTTTTGTTGGTAATAAACGATGTCGTTGTTTTTGGCTTTTTTTAACATCGAAAAACCAAAATCAATAAAGACCTGGTGCATATATTCGGTATCTGGGCTGGCAAATTCAGTAAATTCGATGCCTAAAAGCCCCAGTGGATTTATTTCGCTAGCCATTTTGTTTTCCTTTATTTTTTGTCAACACGCCATCACTCTTTGGTGACTTGGGTTAGTTAAATTACATCTTAGTTTTCTAACCAAGAACGGTTGTAGTCAGCACTCATGCAATGTTGCACATGAGAGGTTAAATTGAGTGGGGCGAATGTATCGACCATCACTGCGTATTCGTATGTTTCTGTTTTGCCTATCGATGCTTCTGTGCGTCCAGGTTGAGGACCGTGTGGCACCCCTTTTTGATGCAGCGTCATGTAGCCGCCTTCAATACCGGTGCGGCTCATAAAGTCGCCGTCGACGTAATAAAGCACTTCGTCGCTGTCGATATTATTGTGGTAATAAGGTGCCGGTATAGACTTAGGATGAAAGTCGTAAGGGCGCGGCACAAAATTGCAAATAACAAAGTTGTGCGCACTAAAGACTAAATGCTCAGATGGCGGTAAATGGATCTGGCCAACTTTAGGGGCGTATTCAGTAATATTAAACGCCCAGGGATACACACAACCGTCCCAACCGACTAAATCGAATGGATGCCATTGCAACATCATTTGTTGGTAACGTTCACCAAATTTGCACACTAAGGCAAATTCGCCTTTTTCAACCACGGCATCGGCTAATGTGGGTGTACGAATATCGCGTTCACAATAAGGCGCCGACTCGAGCATTTGGCCATATTCATTTCTAAAGTGTTTTGGTACTTCAACCATTGACGACGATTCAATCACAAACAAGCGTACATTTTGATAATCGTTAAAGGTTAATTGGTAAGTGGTACCGCGCGGGATGATCAGGTAATCCCATTTTTTGGTGTTAATGACGCCGTATTCGCTTAATAGCTGACCTTCGCCTTCATGAATAAAGACCACCTCATCTGCATACGCGTTGCGGTAAAACTCATTTGTTGGCTCAGTGACCTTAGCGGTATACATGGCGACATCGTTATTAAAAAAGATTTTATTACGTGCGCTAAAAAAATTGCCCTGGCAATCGGCCTGGCGTGAGTCGAGTTTATAGTTTTGAATTAATGGGTCTTGCCATTGTTCGCCATGACTTAACGCGTACGGTTTAACATCAAGCGCTTTGGTGGGCATATTATGATGATATTTATTGGAATAAATATTTGAAAACCCGTGAGTGGAGAATAACTCTTCACGGTAAAGTTCACCATTTTCTTTTTCGAAAGCGATGTGACGCTTTGGCGGCACTTGACCTTGTTTAACATAGAATGGCATTTGATTGTCCTCTGGCTAATCAACAGCATATGACGTGGCTGATTGTTCATTATTGTTATGGCCTAATCGCACTGGGCAAACCAATATGTGATCTTATTAACAATTTAGTGGTAAAGATCCACAAAAAAAAGAATAATAAATCACTTGTCTTAATCAATTTATTAGATTGTCTTGTTTGCTTTACATAAGTGTATTGATAACAAGACACTGGAGCGGGTATGCGGATTGATATTGATGCGTTTAATGTTCTGCAAGTCCTTGTTGAAGAAGGTAGTTTTTCTAAAGCGTCGGAGCGATTACATAAGGCTCAGTCTGCGGTGAGCTACCAGGTTAAGAAGTTAGAGCAACATTTAGGGGTGACTTTATTTAATCGCGATAACTACCGAGCGGAGTTAACGCCTGAGGGTAAAGTCATTTTGGCTGAAGGTCAGCGACTATTGCAGCATTTGGCTAATATAGAACATTTAGCCAACCGCTACAGTCAAGGCTGGGAGCCTAAGCTCGAATTAGTGATTGATGGTGCGTTACCCATGGAGCCCATCATGAGCGCATTAAAGTTGATGTCAGAGCATAATATTCCCACCAAAATTCAATTAAACATGGAGTTTTTAGGTGGTGTGCAACATCGATTTGAGCGCGACCAAGCAGATTTGATGCTAGTAAAAGATTATCGTACAGGGCCTTCTTATCATCCTAAGCCCTTGCCGACGATAACCAGTGTGCTTGTAGCTGCAGGGGTACATCCACTGAGTCAGCGACAAGGCATTAGTTTATCCGAGCTACAACAGCATGTTGAGCTGACCATCGAAGATTCATCTCCGGGTAAACGTGCGCGTGATGAAATGCAATTTGGTGGCGATAAAGTGTTTTATTTGTCAGGCTTTATTATGAAAAAAAATGCATTATTAAAAGGCTTGGGCTTTGGATGGATGCCGGATTTTTTAATCACTGAAGAGTTAGCCAATGGTGAGTTAACGGCAATTGATTTTGTTGGCGGCAATCGTTTTAGTTTTACCCCGCAATTGGTGTCAACGTTAGAACGTCCATTAGGCCGAGCAGGGCAATTATTCACTGAACTTATCTTGCAAGAATTTGCCTTATATCAACAGCAACAAACAGGATTAAGTGGTGTAGGTTTAGGTTAAATAAGTGCTTGTAATATTTTGAGACATATTATGTCACAAAGTTTCCATAGGAATGAAAGTAACAACTTGTTAACCTAATGCAATAATATCGTCCTTGTTAACGCTTAATCTGCCACACTCATTTTTAAGGAGCAAAAAATGACTAGAACATGTCACGAAGTTGATTACGAAATTATTGGTTCAAGTATGCAATTAGTTGAAATTGAACTCGATCCACATGAAGCTGTGGTCGCCGAAGCTGGAGCCATGACATACCTAGAAGAAGACATCGCTTTTGAAGCTAAAATGGGTGATGGTTCTGAACCTGAATCAGGCTTTTTTGGTAAATTGTGGGGCGCAGGTAAGCGAGCAATTTCCGGTGAGGGGATTTTTATGACTCACTTTACCAACGAGGGTGGCCGTAAACGTAAAGTCGCATTTTCAGCCCCTTTCCCTGGCACTGTTTTAGCTATTGATCTTGCTGAGCATAATGGTGAACTGATTTGCCAGAAAGACAGTTTTTTAGCTGCAGCGCTGGGGACTCAAGTCACGATGAAGTTTAATAAACGCCTTGGTGTGGGATTCTTTGGCGGTGAAGGCTTTATTTTACAAAGTCTTAAAGGCGACGGCATGGCATTTGTGCATGCAGGCGGCACCTTAATTAAAAAAGAATTACGCGGTGAAACCTTACGGGTTGATACCGGTTGTTTAGTGGGTTTTACCCCAGGCATTGATTATGATATTCAGCGTGCTGGCTCACTTAAATCGATGGTGTTTGGTGGTGAGGGCTTATTCCTCGCGACACTGCAAGGTCATGGCACTGTGTGGCTGCAAAGCCTACCGTTTTCACGTATGGCTGACCGTATTATTGCCCATGCACCTTCAACAGGTGGTAAAGATCAAGGTGAGGGTTCTGTGCTAGGTGGCATTGGACGAATGATTAATTAACGTTTCATTTTATCTGTTCATTTAAAAAGGGTGACTGAATTCAGTTACCCTTTTTTGTACTTAAATCAATGGCCTAACGCAACAATATGAGTAAACTCATCGGCTGTGACAGGTTGAACGCTTAACCGTGCACCTTTGGTAACCAATATCATGTCTTGTAAAGCAGGGTCACTTTTGAGTTGCTTTAAAGTGACTAGTTGATTCAGTTTTACAGTAAATTGGATATCCACTTGCCACCATCGCGGTTTGCCTGGATCTGTCTTAGGGTCAAAGTAACGAGATTGCGGCTCAAATGCACTTTCATCAAGTTTAGGCTGGCTAACAACAGTGGCAATACCTACAACACCTGGCACTTTGCAGCTTGAATGATAAAACAACACTTGATCACCAAGGCTGATTTGATCGCGAATAAAATTATGTGCTTGATAATTTCGTATGCCTTGCCAAGCCATTGTATTATTTGGACTGTTATGTAAATCATCAATACTGATGTCATCAGGTTCTGACTTCATTAACCAATATTTCATGCATTACTCTTTATATTTATTATTGGGTATATATTAACATCCACGAAGCAAAAAGCCGACAACATGCTGCTATCGGCTTTAAGGTAAGAGGTTGTTTACACTGGTTTGGTTACGACTGTTTGACCAATTGGCGTTAAACTTAACAGTGCTAACTTAATGTGCTGTATCGCAAAAGGGATACCAATAATCGTTACAAAGCAGGCCAGTGCATGGGCTAAATGACCAATCGCCAACCAAATGCCAAAGAATAAAAACCAAATAACATTACCGATTAAGCCTAAGCTACCAGTGCCAAGATCTTCATGGCCGGTTAAATGTTTGCGGTTAACGCTTTCTTGTCCAAATGGCCAAAATGCCATTTCACCAATGACAAAACACGCGCGACCAAATGGGATACCGACAATACTGATAAAGCATAAGAGTCCGGCAAGCCACCAGGCTAAGCCCATCACAAAACCGCCTAAAACAAACCAAGCAATATTAAACAGTAAACGTAAAAGTGACATTGTTATTCCTTATTGAAACCTAAAAATACAAAACGGGTACTGAACTTATTTAAGTTTAACTAAGCGAGATTCATGCCAAACTTGCAACTAGTTGATTATATGGCTTTTAAAGTGCTTTCAAGCATGAGGTAATAACGCGCGTTAGTGAAATAACTAAATCAATCGGTGAGTTTTATCATTTATTAGCTAAAATACTCATATCAAGTATTTAGAGATCGCCAATGTTTGCTATAAGCCCTGTACAGCCAATGCTATTTGAGCAAAAAACTATCTTTGTCAAACGAGATGACTTATTACATCCTGACTTTAGCGGTAATAAAGCGCGTAAGTTTTATCATTTTTTGTCGCACGATTATGATCATATTACTCAACTTGTCGCTTCGGGTTCTGCTCAGGCGAATTCGTTATATTCGATGTCAGTGCTGGCAAAGCAACAAGGTTGGCAATTTGATTACTATGTTAGCCATATCAGCGATTTTATTCTCAAGCATCCAAATGGAAATTATGCAGCGGCCATTGCCAATGGCGCTAATATTATTGATGTCAGCCAACTTAACCAAGGCCATCAATATCAACAGATGCATTTAGATGACGTAGTACAACATATTATTGCATCAGATTACGATAACGAAAAGTCATTGTTACACATCCCTGAGGGAGGACGCTGCGAGTATGCTGAATCTGGTGTCGGCATATTAGCGACAGAGATTATTGACTGGGTAAGATTACACAAGATCAACGCATTAAAAATATTTTTACCCTCAGGAACCGGTACAACAGCAGCGTATTTAAATAAACAGATAATGCAGCAATTGGGCAGTAATAATATTAAAGGTCTCAATATTGAGGTACTAACCTGCAGTACGGTTGGTGGAGATGATTATTTACGGCAACAATTTTCGCAATTAATTACTCCAGCGTATTTTCCAACCATAGTGACTGACGGACGAAAATACCATTTTGGCAAATTAACTCAGCGTTGTTTTGATATGTGGCAAACGGTTTGTCGCTCAGGGATTGAGTTTGAATTGTTGTACGATCCGGTTGGGTTTTTAGTATTAAAACATTATTTACAGCAACATCCGCAGTGGGACGGCGACATCTTGTATGTACATCAAGGTGGGGTTTTAGGTAATCAAACAATGCTACCTAGGTATCAGCGAAAATTTGGTCATACTGAGTAAATCAGCAAAACAGTTGACTGCTAACCTGGGAATAAAAGTTAACGTTAGAGTTAGTGAAGTGTAATAAGGGGAGGTTCATTTTGCTCTGTTTTAATAAACATCGGTAAGTGAGAGGAGAATACCGAGAAATGAGTTTATTAAATAACAGAGCAAATGATTAACGCTAGGCGTTAGGAGTATTACTTATTTGCAGTAATTAACCATTTCATGAAGTTTAATGCTTCAGTACGCTTTGAAAAGGTTTTCTTGTTTTTACCTTGGCTGTCAGTAAAAGCAATTGAATTTTTGTTTGACGAAATTGAGTTAACTGGAAAACTAACTGAAATTTCATGTCCATTAATGTTGTATGACATATGCCACACTCCTTATTTTTGCTATTCACCCTTGGGTGAGTAAATTGTTCAATAAAATATCCTTGGCATTTTTTAGTGGTGCAAAAGATTAACTTGTCGAGATTTAACTTAACCTATTCTGAACTCACTAATCAAGTGTTGTTATATAAATAGTTGATTAGCATCAGTTTAACTTGTGATCACAATGAATGATCTGGTTTAACTTGCCAACTAAAATATTACGTTTTCACTTAACTTAGTCAGTTGAACATAATTATATGACAATAACATGACCATAAAAGTTTGTTTTTTAAGTGCTACAAACATTGGCCGTTAGGGTCATTAAAAATGTACAGAAGCTTGTCTTGGGGTTACGAAGGAAGTTGAGCAGACTTTCAGGTAGGTACCAAAATTAACAAGATTTTTAAATCTGTATGGATTCTATACTCACTTTTCTTTTTTAGCAACACCGTTTTTGCTAAAAAAGACAAAAGATAATCAAATTGTTTGTAAAAACGGCTGTTGACACCTTTAATTCTTGGTAAGATTTTGAAAATATTGGTTTTTAAATAACCATAAGTTTTCTAATATTCCTACGTTTAGTTTATAGAATTACGATAACCGTGGTTATCGTAATTCTTAAAATAGTGAATGAACTTAATTAATACAGTAAATCACCTATAGGGTTAAGCAGCTTACTGAACCCTTTAGTAAAGTACAGTGGCGCATCAACGATGGTATAACATAAGCAACCTTCGGTAGTTTTAGGTGAATGTTGATGTGCTTGATCAAGCAGCATAAAATCACCAGGCTTGTATGTGTTATAGCAATCGCTAAATTCGCCCGCTAATAATAAGGTTAACTCAGCCCCTTTATGGGTGTGCTCTGGTATTTCGCCATTGGCTGCAATGTGCAGTAAACTTGCTCTTGCCTGTGGTTCACCAGTGTCTAAACGTAAACGACTCACTTTACCTATGCCTTGCCATGAAGCATTTATTTGCTTTCTAAAAACTCGTGGCAATGCGTATTGCTCACCTTTAATGGTGACTGTGTTGTCAACTACCTGTGGTTGTGGGGTCGGCTCAGTGTCTAAATTGTCTAATGTTGATGACATAAATTGGTCTAAAAGGCCACTTAAACCAGCGTCATCAAATTGTTCTGCTACCGTTTGTTGTTGCTCAAACTCTTGCTCAGATAGGGCAATGGTCATTTGATTAAGTTGCTGCCGACAATGTGAGCATAATTCTGCATGAGCAGAAATGGCAATCGACATCGATAACGGTAATTCGCCTTTAGCATGGAGAGACAGCAAATGCTGATCAGGGTGGTAATTAATCATAATGTTTCTCCATAAAGCTTTTTAACTTTTCTAGCCCGAGTCTAAGTCGAGATTTAACGGTACCAATAGGTATATTGAGTTTGTCTGCAAGTTCTTGTTGTGTCAGCTCCTGCATGTAAATCCCCTGTACGACCTGACGTTGCAATGGCGGAAGATCTTCAACATGTTGCAGTAAATTGGCTGATAATAAAAAATCTTCTTCGTTGTTTTCAGCGTCATCAGACTCAAATAAAGGCCAGATATCGTCGCCGAATGCATCTTCACGGTTGTGTTGTACTTTGCGCAGCATGTCAAAGCATTGGTTACGCATGATGGTGAACACCCAAGTACTCACAGCTGCTTTGTCAGCATTGTATAAGTGCGCTTTAGTCCATACTCGCGCCATGGTTTCTTGAACTAGGTCCATGGCTAAGCCTTGCTGACTCAGACGTTGTACTCCAAATGAGTTTATTTTGGGGGCAAAATGAGAAAACAGGCTTGCAAAAGACCGTTTACACCGATTATTAGCCACTTGCATCATTAAGTGAGCAAGTTCATCTGCCATTGGATTGGGTTCGTCTGATTTCATAGCACCACTTCGTTGATTGGACGATCTTGCGATAAGATTTCCTTTATCATAACGAGTTTGTGCGCTTTGTGATTGAACATTTTCCATTTTTTTCACTCGCATCCAGTAAAAACACAATTGAATAGGTCACTTTTGCCTTTTTGCAGGGCCAAATTAGAGTTTGCAAAAGGGTGTTGTTTATTCACTAATAACTCATACGCAAGGTGAAGATAAACGGATCATATTCGGGTGTTATTTTATAATGTCGAATAAAAACGATTTAGCTAACAAATGGTCGTGACTATTAATACATTGATACTTTTCTTTGGCACTTAAAGGGATAACTTCTAACCAACGCTGACACACCCAAGCAATATCATTAAAGTTATCTTCAGAATAATGAGCTAAGTGTTGCGGGTACTGCTGCAGTAGTTGTTTAAGTGTTTTGCTTAAAAACTGATCCTTCTTGCGCTCTAATGGCTTAATGTGTGGTTGAACTACTTGAGCTTCAATGAGATCGCTCGGCCAACTGTCTATTAATGTCACGTCGGCACGTTTTAAGCCATCATGTTCAACATCGATTTTGTTAATCGAAAAGGTTTGCTTGCCTTGAACACTAATCCCTAACAGACCATCATCGAGCGTTTCAAAATCGATTATCTCGGTTAGCGTACCAATAGGTAAAATGGTTTTTTTGTCATCAGCAAGCATACATAACCCAAAGCCTTGTCCACTTTTGAGTGATTCAGACACTAAGCGTTTGTATCTAGATTCAAAAATACGTAATTGCGTGTACCCTTGCGGGAGCAAGCAAATAGGTAATGGGAAAATTGGAATTATCATTACAGCCTCTGGATCAAATAACAGTGCATCTGACCTATTGTACGAGTTGCATGCTATTGTTGATCACCTTGTTGCACCCAAATGAGCTTATCTTCACTTATTGATAAGGCTGCAAGCTTGTTGATAAACCGTTGTTTGATTGCTGGGGCTAATCTTGGGCTGCGCGACAAAATCCAGGCATATTGATTATTAGGTCCAATCACTAATGAGTTTGTGTACTGACCTTGACTATTTTGTTCAATATCATGAATTTGATAAGCGCCGTAAAAAGGCCCAAAGAAAGACACTTTGAGTAAACCTTTATTGTCTCCATCAATAAAGTAGGCTTTGCCTTCTGCTTGGTCCCATTGCTGTTCGTCTTGTTTAAATCCTTTGTTAATCACCACCACTTTGTCACCGTCAATGCTGTATTGCGCGGTCACATTGGTCATTCCCCGCTCAAATGAATGATCTAGGCGGGCGATTTCATACCAGGTGCCCAGATATTGCTGTAGTTCAAACGGTTTGACGACATCTACAGGTTCATCGATGATCGTGCAGGCTGATAGCCCAAGTAACGAAAATCCGAGCAATGGTAAGGCGACGAGATGATGTAATGACTTTTTCATGGTTAACTCCGTTTGATACAACAATACCTTTTAGCGTCGACTATACGACTTAATGGGTTGGTTTGATCTGCAATTGACAGCTTTAATCTCATTTTGTCGGTTGTATCATGCTTACAAAGCCCTTTTAAAGTCGTTTTTTAGTATAATTAATTTGATTGTTATTTTAGTTAGGTGGATTGCTTCATGAATAAAGTGCTCGATACGGTAGACCAACGCACCCAATTAGTCGGTGAAAACCGTTTAGAACTGTTGTTATTTCGCATTAGTTCAACACAATTATTCGCGATCAATGTGTTTAAAGTTAAAGAAGTGGTGAAGCTACCAGCAATAAATATGTTGCCCGGCAGTAATCCAAAGATTTACGGTGTGGCTAATATCCGTGGTACATCCATTCCGGTTATCAATTTACGCGAAGCGATTGGCTTTTCAAAAATGCCGATTACTGACGACAGTAACTTAATTATTACTGAGTACAATCGAAGTGTGCAGGCCTTTTTAGTCGGAAAAGTTGAGCATATTATCAATATGACCTGGAGTGATATTATGCCGCCGCCGAAAACCTCTGGGGCACATAATTACTTAACCGCCATCACCAAGGTTGAGCAAGAGGGGATAACGCATCTGGTGTCTATTATTGATGTCGAAAAAGTACTGGCAGAAATCATTGATTATGATGTGAGTTTGTCTGAAGGGGTGCTCGATGAGAGTCTTGTGCCGAATATGCCAGGACGTAAAGTGTTAATCGTGGATGACTCATCAACCGCCCGCAAACAGGTACGCGACACATTAACACCTTTGGGTATTGATATCATTGAAGCTTCTGACGGATTACAAGCATTAAGGTTACTGCAATCTTGGGCTGATGACGGAAAACAAGTGGCCGATGAGTTGTTAATGATGATAACCGATGCGGAAATGCCAGAAATGGATGGTTATAAGCTGACCGCTGAAGTACGCGCTGATCCGCGCATGACCTCGTTATTTATTACCTTAAATACGTCTTTAAGTGGCAGTTTTAATAAAGCCATGGTTGAAAAAGTAGGCTGTAACGAGTTCATTTCTAAGTTTCAACCTGACTTACTGGTGGGTGTAGTACAAGACCGTTTACGCAGCCTGCTAGTACTATAAAATAATAGTGAGTGCGGCAAATACCGCACTCAGTCAATACCTCTAGAGTTAACGCGTCTCAATCACTCACCAACCTGTGATAGCGAGCAATGTGACTTGCTTGTCACTGATCTGCATCTTCAATTAATTCGTCGATAATTTTTCGCTGGTGTCCATGGGTAATGCCAATGTTAAGTCTGGCAATTTTTATCGCATGGCCAAATTTTGCTTTACCTAGTAAGGTCACTAACTGTTGTAAAAATCGCGCATCTAAAGACAAGGTGTTGCTGTAGTGCTCTATGGCTTTGGGTAATGATGTAAATCTCACACCATCAAACTCAAACCCTGCCTGATAATGACCATCCTCACCATCTAGCATGATGCCATCAAGGCTAAGGGGCCAGCCTTTAGCGTTAATGCGTTCTTGGGCTATTTGATACATCATCCAGGCACTTTTTTTGAAGCCACCAAAAATTTTGCACTCAAATTCAGACTCTTCTAATTCTTGCTCTGTCCAATTAATGCCGATAGCTAAATCTTTGCGGTAAATATGCATTAATTGATCTTTAACTGCATCGCGGCAGTCCCAAATCGAGGTTAATGGGTTCTTTTTCGCTAATCCTAAACATTCTTTACAAGCTGGCACCGCAAGCGATGGATGTGGCGTGTGAGTCATGCGGTAATAATCAAATACTTGATTACTCGGTTCTGCGCAAAACCAGCAGGTATGGCGCTGCTCGAATGGAATGTCAATTAATGTAGGCATAAGGAGGCACGCTTTCAATAACAAATGGTGTACTTAAAATAAAAAAGCCGCTCATAAAGAGCAGCTTAAATAGTGTCGATTCAAGAAGTATTACTCTTTTTCGTAATCGACTAATTCTTTCGCTAATACGATAGGGTCTATTTCTTCGCATTCTTGATCGGCTTCCCAATCAACACCAATCAGTACGCCATCGTCATTTAAATCGCCAACCCAATATTCTAAAAACTCAGTCAGGGTAATGGTTACCGCTTTGTAGTCGGCCCATTCTTCAGTGCAGTGACTGGTCGCAGCAGCTTCGCTAGACCATAAAGGCATGACATCAGTTTCTTCAAATTCAGAAGAATCACATACTACCCAGCCTTCACCGGTTTCATCTTGTAAGCCCCATAGCACTTGATGCTGTTTTACGTTTTCGATAAAGCTGATTAGCGCAGGTGTTTGTTCGGTCATGATAAGTCGCTTCAATGAGTGAGAATTGATTTCATTATACGGACTCAACGCATAAGGAAAAGGCCTAATTAATGACAATTATGTTTATGTTGAAACTTTGTACCAATTGAAATGTAAAAATGCAATTTATGATAAATAAACAGGGTTTAATGCTAACACCTCTTGTTTCCTGAATGGCGATGCGTCACGATATTCGTCATTCATTTGTGATAAGTAAGTGTTTTCATGACCCATAAAAGCCGTTTTTCAGTGTTTATTGCTTCAATGTTTGTTTCAAGCTCTTTGCTCAGCGCTTGCGCTGCGTCGGCATCACCTGAGCCTGCTGTTAACCTCACACCAGAACCTGTGCAAACTGATTTTGCGACATGTGTGATTAACTTGCAGCAAAAAGCCAAGGTTGCTGGGATCTCACAGCATATTATTGATACAACCGTGGCTAGTTTGAAGTATGTACCTAGAGTCATTGAACTTGATAATCAACAACCTGAATTTACTACTACGTTTGGCGATTATTTTGAAAAACGCGTCACAACATGGCGGGTTGAGCAAGGTCGCAAAATGTTGGCCAAACATCACGACTTATTGACTCAATTAACCCATGAATATGGCGTGCCAGGGCAATATATCGTTGCTTTTTGGGGCTTGGAAACTAATTTTGGTAGTTATAAAGGCAACATGCCTGTACTGGATTCATTAGCGACGCTCGCTTGCGATCCTCGTCGCAGTGATTATTTTACCGGTGAACTATTGCAAGCACTTAAGCTTAAACAGCAATATCAATTTGACGACAGTAAAATGGTCGGCTCATGGGCCGGTGCAATGGGGCATACCCAGTTTATGCCAACCAATTACCGTAAATATGCTGTAGACGGCGACGGTGATGGTATTGCTGATTTATGGAATAGCGAAGCCGATGCATTAACCTCAGCAGCTAATTTTTTACAGCACCTTGGTTGGCAAGCCGATGAACGATGGGGCAGAGAAGTGTTGCTACCGGCCAATTATTCATTTGAGTATTTAGGCAGTAAATCGATCTTACCATTGAGCCAATGGCATGCGCTTAATATTAAAAAAACCAATGGCCAAGCTATTTCAACCCCGGATATGCAAGCCGCATTGTATTTACCAGCAGGGCATACGGGGCCGGCATTTTTAGGTTATGCCAATTTTAATGTCATTATGCGCTGGAATCGCTCGGAGTTTTACGCAATTTCGGTGGGGCATTTGGCAGACAGAATTAATGGAGCGCCAGCGTTGAGTCGTACAGTACCTAAACAGCCACGACTAAGCCGTGATATCGTCAAAAAATTGCAAATCAAACTGAATGACCAAGGGTTTGATGTTGGTAAGGCTGATGGTATTTTAGGCCGCAACTCGGTGTTAGGTTTGCAAGGTTTTCAGAAAAAGCATGGGTTAATTGCTGATGGTTTTCCTGATGCAAAGACCTTCGATAAGCTTGGGATTAAGCTATAACCATAAGCATTCAACGTGAGTAAACCTAGTTGAGGCTAACTTTTTGTGGATGCCTTTGCGGGCTTTTGTTAAGCTTCGGCAAATTTTTGTTTTAAGGAATAATGATGAGCATTAAAGACGATATGATTGTGCAGTTTAATTACACTCTGCGCGATGAAAAAGGTGAAGTGATTGAGTCAAACGAAGGCCGTGATCCTATTGCGTACTTACATGGCCATGACAACATGATGCCTGGTATCGAAGATGCCATTACTGGTAAAGAAGTGGGCGATAAGTTTTCTGTTACCCCTCCTGCAGCTGATACCTATGGTGAACGTCAAGAAGGCACTGAGCAACGTGTTTCTGTAAAGCATTTAGTTGGTGCTAAAGTGTGGAAACCCGGCATGGCAGCCATGATACAAACCGAACAAGGTCAACGCCAAGTGACCGTGCTTAAAGTCGGTAAATTTATGGCGACAGTTGATGTTAACCATCCATTAGCCGGCCGTGAACTGACTTTCGACATTGAAGTTGTCGGTACACGTGACGCATCAGACGAAGAAATTGCCCATGGTCATGCCCATGGCGCAGGTGGTCACCACCACTAAGTAACCCGAGCTCAGGTTAAGTAAGATTGCTGTTTAACTTGAAATCCCAAGTAAATCACTTGGGATTTTTATTTGTGGTGTGCATAAAAAGGAAAAATCATGGTCATCGACTTTTCAATCGGTAAAATTATTGTCACCGTGAATGAAATTCAGTGTCGTTTTCATGACAACCAGATTGTATTAACGGCTTCGGTAGATGATATGAGTTGTTTTCATCAAGGGCTGGTTATCGCAGCTGATGCCGGTACTGTTCGTTGGAGCATCAAACTTGATAATGCTGCGCAATTAGAACAAGTATTAAATTGTACGGGTATACAAGCCCAGTAATGCATCCAGATTACTCACAACGCTTGAAAGTATGATTGTAAAAAGCGATTGCTATAAAAAGGATAAGTAATGTCATCTCTAGATAAAATTGTAATTGAACCACAAACTCCTGCAACAGCGTGTGTAATTTGGCTTCACGGATTAGGCGATTCTGGTGCGGGTTTTGCGCCTGTCGTTCCGGTATTAGGCTTACCTAGCGATCACAGCATTCGTTTTGTGTTTCCTCACGCGCCAGAACAAGCTGTAACCATTAATGGTGGCTTTGTGATGCGCTCTTGGTATGACATAAAAAGTATGGATTTGCATGACAGAGCAGATTTACAAGGTGTGATGGCATCAGAGCAAGCTGTGATGCAGCTAATCAATGAGCAAATTGCCCAAGGCATCAGTGCCGATAAAATCGTGCTTGCGGGTTTTAGTCAGGGCGGGGTAATGAGTTTATTTACCGGCTTGCGTTTTGAGCAACGCTTAGCGGGCATTATGGCACTGTCTTGTTATTTACCTGGCGGTGAGGCATTGCCTGAGCATTTAGCTGAAGCCAATTACTCCACACCTATATTGCAACACCATGGTGAGCAAGATGATGTGGTGCCATTGTTTGCCGGTAAAATGGCCCATGATGCTCTTAACGCAGAGGGGTATAACACCACTTGGAAAACCTTTCGGATGGCTCATAGTGTGTTACCTAACCAACTTGTAGAGATTGGTCAATGGCTACAGCATGTATTACGGTAATGTTAAATTAAAATCTTTTATTAGAAATTTTACTGTTTTACTAAAAAAACAATTAGCTCATTAAGTGTTTTGGGTAATAATCTATATTATTTAACGGGTTAGCTGTTTAAATGCAGCTAAATTATTTTCTTAATGGTATAAAAGTCAAAAGCAAGGTCTCACTGTTTTTTTGCAAGAACAATGGGTGTTGTAACTACATGTTAATATTGTATTAAGTCTCACATTTTGTCATAAATTCGTCACATATCCCCGCTATTGTTTGCTATTATCGTCCCGGTAAAAGTTAGAGATGCTCATTTCTGAAATATTTTTGAGTTGCTCGTGGTTAACGTTTGTTGCGGTTTTGTTGACAATGCTATTTGTATTAACAATATTGTTTTTTTAACCACAAATCATTTATTTTAAATAGATCATTGAGCTCTAAAAGAAAACTAATACATATTAAGCAAAAAATAATAAATTATTTAAATAATGGGGTTTTACATGAATAGAACGATGTATAAAGGGTTACTAGCGACTGCAATTATTGTTGCACTAACAGGTTGTAATAGTAGTGACGATAATAATGATACTGACGTCAGTACGTTTAACTTACGCATTGCCCATATCAATGATACTCACTCGAGTTTTGATCCAACATCATTAGATTTTACCGCTCAAGTGAACTCTGAAGATATGAGTATTCGTACTTCAGTAGGTGGGTATCCTCGTGTTGCAACGGCATTAAAAAATGCTAGAACTATGGCTACGGATGCTAATAAACCTTTCCTTGCTTTACATGGTGGTGACGCTTTCCAGGGTTCGCTTTATTTTAATGTTCTAAAAGGTGCAGGTAATGCCACTTTATTGCGTGAAATGAATCTTGATGCAATGACAATTGGTAATCACGAGTTTGATCTTGGTGATGGTCCTTTGATTGAATTTGCTAATAAAGTGAACTTTCCACTTCTTGCCGCTAACTTAGATACAAGTGCAGACTCTCAAATGTCTGGTGTGACCAACATTAAGTCTTACACTATTAAAGAATACGGTGACGTTAAAGTCGGTATTTTTGGATTAGTCTTAGAAGACATGAAGTCGATTTCTTCTCCTGGTGACGATTTAGTTTTCAAAGGTGAGGTGGTAACCGCTCAAGCGACAGTTGATGCGCTAAATGAGATGGGTGTAGATAAAGTTGTTATGGTAAGTCACATCGGCTTAGATAGAGATATTCGTATTGCTGAAAGCGTCAACGGTGTAGATGTCATTGTTGGTGGCCACTCTCATACTTTATTAGGTGACTTCACTAATATTGGTAATGGTATGGGTTCAAGCATTGCAAGTTATGCTGAGATGATTACCAACCCTAATGGCACTTCTAAAACATGTATTGTACAAGCTGGCGAGGTTGCTCAAGCCGTAGGCCAAGCAGATATCACTTTTGAAAATGGTGAAGTGACCGTTTGTCAAGGTAACAACACACTGCTAATCGATAATGACTTTAAGCATAAGTATGATGGTGAAAATCGTGAGCTATTGACTGAAGCTGACCAAAGTGCAGCTGAAGCCTTTGTTGGTGAACAAGATAATATTGCTATCACTGAAGAAGATGTTTTATTACGCAGTATTATCGATATCGATTACAAACCACTAATTGAAGAATTTGAAGGTAAAGTAATTGGTCAAGTATTTGATGCTAACGATCCTATTGATACTGGGATGTTAGATCATGTCCGCCAGCCGGGTGTTAAACGTAATGGCGCTTCATTGCCGATTACGGGTTCAGAAGCCGGTGCTCATGTTGCCGCGTCTATGGTATGGAAATTGAACCAACATGGTTATGGCATTGATATGGCCATTACCAATACAGGTGGTGTGCGTAATGATATTAAAAATGATGCCACTGGTAATTTAACTGCAGGTTATATTATTGGTTCACTTTTATATTTCAGCAATGAGTTGGCTATTGTTGAGTTGAAAGGTAGCGATATAACTCAACTGCTAGAAGATACCATTAATTACTCACTTACTACTTCTTCTGGTTCATTCCCAACATTTGCAAATATTGAATTTACGTTCAATGGCAAAGCTGTTGCGGGTGAGCAAATCGAAGATTTACATGTATGTCCTAATGGCGTCGCTGCTGGCGGTTGTACTGATATTGACCCAGAGATGACTTACAAGATCTCTACCAATGCTTATATTGCTGGTGGTAAAGATGGTTATGAAATCTTTGATACCAAGAAGCTTTCTCCTGTTATTAAGTCAGGCTTTATTGATAATGAATCTATGATTGAATATGTAGAAGCGTTAACGCTAGCTGGCCAAAAGTTAGAAGAACTTCCTACTGGTTTAACGTTTATTGCGCCAACTAGCTTTGAAGAAAAGCTTGATAATCCAGTATTCAAACCAGAAGATAATCAATAAATAAATCATAAGAAACTTGATCTGCATTAATTAGATATTAATTATGGATAACAAAAAGGCAGCTTAGGCTTAATGCCGTTCACTTAAGTTGAGCGGCATTTTTTCTTTTTGCCACCGGGTAGCCATTTTTACTGACTTTTAGGCACCTCGGATAACTTCTTTCTCGTCTTCCTTCTAGCTTAAACTGTTTAGCATTTCTCTCTATGTCTAAAATAAATCTTGGGACATTTCCAGGGGCATATAACGGCATATTGGTGAGTTGATTGATAATATGAGATGAGGCATCTCGAAAGCTCAGTTGATTTGGAAAGACGCTTTTAAGCGACTTGGCCATTAAAATCATTTTATAACGTATTAAATTATAAGCTAATAATAACCCCCATAATTCCTGGTATATCAGCTCTGGAAGGTTGCTTCTCAGCGTAAATCGACTTTCAAGCATATACTGC
>NZ_BMQI01000008.1 GCF_014648035.1 Shewanella algicola
TGTCTTGCCGTCTATCGCGATAAGTTGACCTTGCGTTATTTCATGCACGGCTTGCATCCACTTTATGAAACACAGCCTAAATTGCTCGGGGTCAATGCGTGAGATGGTCCTCGCGATGGTGTCATCGACAGGGACACCATCACTTAAATATCCATGCTGTTGAAACCAATCAAGATGACCATCTGCGTAGTCACGGATCTCGCTCCAGCCCTCGGCGCCTGCTATAACGCCACACAAGGTAACAAATAAAATATCTTCGAGAGGGTAAGTGATTTTAGCCGATTGACGAGTGTCGGTAAGCTCACTGAAAAAGGTTGTGAAGGCTTCAAGGTACATATTTTACTCTCCTAAAAGAGAGTATAAGATCACAGCTAAGCCAAGGCGTCAAACAGATTGTGTGTCAATATCAGCAGCTCAAAAAACGTTCACGATCTCACCCTGAATAAATAGGCTTGTTCTCGCTCAGGGGTTTTTACCATTGTTAAAATGGCATCGATATTATTTTGCTGTAGATTATTAACAATGTCTGGCCATTTATGCTCGTCATTAATGACAAACTCAATGCCTGTTTTATCACTAATCAAAGATAATATATCAATCGCTAGGCCAACAAGTTGACCGTCTTCATTAAAATAACTATAAGGCGGGAAATAACCGTCGACCCCAATTTTAACCACCGGATGTTGAGACAACCATTGTTGCTCTTGTGCAGTTAACACTGAAAGAGCATGAGTGTTTTCGTCGCGATTTTCTGCTATCAAAGGTTGCGGCAACAACAGCACCAACATCCCAAAGACAAACCATGTAAATGCATAAGTTTTGACTCTCAAAACCATAGTTAGCCGTACTCCATTGAATCTAAAACTGTAAAAAGTTGACCATACAAAAAGTAAAAATAAAAAGGATCAAGTAAACAAAGACTCACTTTTGACGACGCTTATTATTCAAATAAAAACTCAATTACAAAGCAAAAATTAGTAAGCAGTAATATATATAGATTATAAACGTAAATCAGTTGGTTAACTTGAAAATAAATCACTACCACACTTGTTTGAGTCATTATTGTGAGTCAATTCTCAAAAAAATTGTTTTTTATTAATTCAAACAAACAGCTGTTTCGTTTTAGGTCGACTCTGTTTGTGAAATCCACAGGGTTATCACGAGTGTAAAGCTTGTAAATGCTTAGCAATAATTTATTCATAAACTGACAATAACAAAGGTGGATTCATGGCGTTAGTGACAACATTGGCAGGCTTTATCGCTACTGTTATTTCAATGGGTTTATATTTTGCAAAGTAAAACGCATTTTTAGCTAATTCATCCTTAACCAACAGCCACACATGATGTGGTTGTTGGTTCATCTCCTAAAACCTAACTAACATAGATAATAAATCGACAATCGAGAACTTCCCTGTATAATCCGCGACCTTATGTCTTAAGCCCTATCAGTCTTATTTTCACAACGCTACTGTTTGTCGATAACGATGCTGTACCACTCTATGGAAACTTGTTTTGATTTCTACCGCTAATATTACTATGCAGTTTGGCCCTGAGCCGTTGTTTGAAAACATTTCGGCGCAATTTGGCCATGGCAATCGTTACGGCTTAATTGGCGCAAATGGTTGTGGTAAATCCACATTCATGAAAATTCTCAGTGGCGAGTTAGCCCCAACCTCTGGCAACGTATCCATCACGCCAGGTTTAAAAGTCGGTACATTAAGCCAAGACCAGTTCGCCTTTGAAAAATACAGCGTGGTTGATGCTGTGATCATGGGTGACGTTGCATTATGGAAAGTCAAACAAGAGCGTGATTTCATTTATGCTAAAGCAGAAATGACCGATGAAGACGGCATGCGTGTGGGCGATCTTGAAAGCGAATTTGCTGAAATGGATGGCTATACAGCAGAAAGCCGTGCAGGTGAAATCTTACTTGAAGCGGGTATTGAAGAATCATTTCACTTTGGCTTAATGCAACAAGTGGCCCCCGGTTGGAAATTGCGTGTGTTATTAGCACAAGCATTGTTTGCTAACCCAGATATCTTGTTACTAGACGAACCCACCAACAACTTGGACATTCATACCATTAGTTGGTTAGCAGAAGAGCTAAACAAGCGTAAGTGCACCATGATTATCATTTCGCACGACAGACACTTCTTGAACTCTGTGTGTACTCATATGGCCGACATCGACTACGGCGAATTACGTATTTACCCAGGTAACTACGAATACTTCCTCGAGCAATCAAGCTTGATTCGTGAGCAGTTATTAGCCGGTAATGCTAAAAAGAGTGCTGAAATTGACGAACTACAAGATTTCGTTAACCGTTTTGGTGCTAACGCATCTAAAGCAAAGCAAGCCAGTTCTCGCGCTAAAAAAATGGATAAAATTAAGCTTGATGACGTTAAATCATCTAGCCGTATTACCCCATCAATTCGCTTTACCGAATCTAAAAAATTACACCGCCAAGCGCTCGTGTTAGAAGAATTAGGCCATGGTTTTGATGAAGTGTTATTTGAACACGGCGACCTCATCCTTGAAGCTGGTTCTAAACTGGCGATTATCGGTGAAAACGGCGTGGGTAAAACCACCCTATTACGTTGTTTAGTAAACGAACTTCAACATAATCACGGCCGCATTAAATGGTCTGAAAACGCCGCCATTGGTTATTGCCCGCAAGACAGCAGCGCCGACTTCGACAATGACATGACATTATTTGATTGGATGTCACTGTGGCGCACCCCCAAACACAATGATTTAATGGTCCGTGGCATGCTAGGCCGTTTATTATTTACCGAAGATGACGCCAACAAAAAAGTGCGTAATTGTTCAGGTGGTGAGAAAAACCGTTTATTATTTGGTAAGTTAATGATGATGGACATTAACGTACTGGTAATGGACGAACCCACAAACCACATGGACATGGAAGCGATTGAAGCATTAAATCAAGCCTTGAAATTATTTGAAGGCACTTTGATTTTTGTTAGTCACGACCGCGAGTTTGTATCATCACTCGCAAATCGAATCATTGATTTAAAAGACAAAAAGCTGATTAACTTCCAAGGTACTTATGATGAATATCTTGCAAGCCAGGCAGAAGCCGAAAGCAAGTAATAACATTAACAACGGTTAATGAGCTTGCGGTTCATCGCAGTTAGCGATGTAATAAAGGCCTTTATTGATGGCGAACTTAAGCCGCAATAGAGGCCTTTTACTTTTAGGCTGTTTCAGCTAAGCCGTTTAAATAGACTGTTTAGCAACAAGATAAAGATGTTACATCGACTTATTACACTCATATTAACGGACTAACAAAGCGAACTTATCATGACGAGAAAAATCGAATTACTGGCACCCGGTGGAGACGTCGATGCAATCAAAGCAGCAATCATAGCCGGCGCCAACGCGGTATATTGCGGCCTAGATACCTTCAACGCCCGTAACCGAGCGGCTAACCTGTCGTTCGATGACTTAATTGGTGTGATTGCCCTAGCCCATCAATACCAATGTGAAGTCTTCTTAACCATGAATATTGTCATTCTGGAAAACGAAGTGTCCACGTTAGTTAAGTTGCTTAATCAACTGGTTAATACCGGTATCGACGGCATCATAGTACAAGATTTAGGGCTGTTTAATCTGGTCAGCAAGCATTTCCCATCGTTAGCCATTCATGCCTCTACTCAGCTAACCACTCACAATGAAGGCCAAATTGGTTTCTTGGCCAAAATTGGCGCAACGCGAGTCAACTTATCGCGCGAGTTAAACCTAGGCGAAATTAAAAGCTTAACGAGCCTGGCACACGATCACGATGTATTAACAGAAGTGTTTGTGCACGGCGCCTTGTGTATTGCCTTCTCTGGCCAGTGTTATTCAAGCTCAGTAAGTGTTGGTAACTCAGGTAACCGCGGGCGCTGTAGCCAGGCCTGTCGTGACGAATATGAAATCACCGCAGCAGGTAATAAGTTTCCGCTAAATTTAAAAGACAATTCAGCCTATTTTGATTTACCCGAATTAGTCGATGCTGGGGTTGATTCGTTAAAAATTGAAGGCCGTATTAAAGGCGCGCAATACGTCCACACAGTGGTAGACACTTGGCGCAAGCAAATTGATCAGTTTGTCGACACTGGCAAATTATTGGCTGACGACTCAAACCTATATAAAGTGTTTAACCGCGATTTTACCAACTCATTTTTAAAAGGTAATCTCACCAAAGATATGTTTATCGACAACCCGCGCGATAACAGCTTTAAACATGCCAACGACGTCAACAATGCTATTTCTGTGGTGCAAATCCAAGAAGCACAACACACATTATCAACGGCTAAAGATGCCATTGTTGAATTAGTCGCCGAAAAAATTAATCATTTAAACATCGAAAAACCGTCTTTAACCCTGGCATTTGCGGGTAAAGCGGGCCAAACATTGTCAATCACGGTCACCACGCCAGAGCAACATTTTGTGCTTGAATCAAGCTCAACGCTCACCCAAGCGACGGAGTCATTTATTGATGAGGCAGCAATTGAAAAACGCTTTAAGAGTTTAAAAAGCACGGGTTATCAGTTACAGCCGTTTAATTTCGATAACCTAGATACCGAGTTAACCCTGCCGTTTAGTCAACTTACCCAACTTAAAAACCAATTATTACTGCAACTTACACAGCGAGAATACATTGGCGCTGTGACATTACCTAAGTTAGTTAAGCACCCAAAAGTGACCGAAACACCAAGCTTATCATTGCTAATAAGCGATGAAAAAGACGTTAACTTATGCGATGTTACCAATGCCGACATTTACTTTAAGCTGCCAGAAAGCTTTAAGAAAAACGACAACAAATACATCGACATATTTTTGCGTAATCCAAGACTCATTCCGTGGTTTCCTGCGGTATTGATTGGTAAAGACTATATAGAAGCAGTACGACTGCTAGAAGCAGTAAAACCTGCACGTATTGTCAGTAATAATACCGGTGTCGCATTTAAAGCCTATGAAATGGGCATAGACTGGATAGCAGGTCCGTTTTTAAACACCACCAACTCATACGCGTTAATGACACTGCAAGAGCAGTTAAATTGCGCAGGTGCGTTTATTTCTAACGAGATTAATCGTAATCAAATTAGAAACATCAGCAGACCAAAAAACTTTAAACTGCTGTATAGCATTTATCATCCCATTTTGATGATGACCAGCCGCCAATGCTTTTTCCAACAAACGGTGGGTTGTAATAAACCCAGTATTGAAGATGGTTGCATGCTTAAATGCGAAAAAGCCACCACCATTACCAACGTAAAAGGCATCTCGTTTGCAGTCGACAAGCAAAAAGGTGGCTACCCGAGCATTTATAACCATGAGCAGTTTTTAAATATCGAAGCCGTAGAAGACTTATCACACTTATTTGACGAGTTCTTTATCGACTTAACCGATATTGGTTCAGGCTCAAAAGCTGAAATTGACAAAGTGCAATTGGTTAACCATTTTGAAAACGTACTAAAAGGCCTAAACGAAGCCAAAGTTCAACTAAACCAATTGGTGACCGTGTCGACCAATGCGCAATACCAACAAGGATTATAAAGCCAACCGCTTTTAGCTGACCCATTGACACAGTCGTAACGATAACAAGAATGTGCTGAGTCAATGGGAACAGTGATACGTTTGAGTTAATGTGAGTTTCAATTTTAATCAATCACTTAACATCACAGCGTAAAGAGCAAAACGTTATAGTTAATACAATAGAAGTAACGATATGAATAATGACATCGAAATAGTCGATCTACTCCGAGAGCGTATTCCCTCTTTTGAATGCAAACCCGGTTGCCATGATTGCTGCGGGCCTGTCACCACCTCATCTGCTGAAATGGCCAGGCTACCGGTTAAAACCGACGCAGAACATGACGCGGCATTAGCTGAATGGAATTGTGTTCATTTAGGCCCAAATGGTTGCGAAGTCTATGAACAGCGGCCACTTATTTGCCGACTGTTTGGCACCACACCTCGTATGCCATGCCCTGAAGATCGCGCACCAGACAAAATGATCGACACTAAAACAGAACAGCAAATCCATCATTACATAGCCAACACTCGTCAAGTATTGGTGTAGCATTTATGTAGTGATGTGGATTACAAAAGGTGCTGATAGAAATTGCTTTAGCTAGATCCAATAAACTCAATACTCGTATGCCGATTGAAAAGTGAATGCCAACAATAAGAGAACACTTCAGATGACATTACCTGTGCTCTACTCATTACGAAACTGCCCTTACGCAATGCGGGCAAGGTTGGCAATTTACGCATCGGGTCAACAAGTGCATATACGTGACCTAGTATTAAGCAACAAACCTGCAGAATTACTGGCCGTATCGCCTAAAGCCACCGTGCCAGTATTAGTGATCAAGGCCAATGCAGCTTTAAGCCATGACCATGTTATTGACGAAAGTCTCGCAATTATGCAGTGGGCTTTTTCGCAAACCGATCCTAATGATTATCTGCACAGCCAATCAGCTACCGCACTGCCGCAAATGCTCGCAATCATTACTCAATTTGACACTGAGTTTAAAGGATTGCTTGAACAATACCGCTGTGCCAAGCGTTACCATGAGCCAAGCCTCACTCAACACCGACAAGCCTGTGAGCAATACCTTGGCGATCTCGAGCGACGATTAACTCAACATCACTATTTAATGTCAAACAACCCTAGCTTGGTCGATTTAGCCTTAATGCCGTTTATCCGTCAGTTTGCTCGAGTTGAACGTCAATGGTATCTGCAAGCGCCCTACCCAAAGTTGCGCCAATGGCTTAACCACTACTTACAAAGCAAAATGTTCACTAAGGTCATGGCGCAATATCCATTATGGCTAGAAACAAAACAAGACTACATATTTGGTCACAGCCAATAACCGATGCTTGTCGCTTTTGCAGCTGATTATCACACTTGCAGCGACCCTATTACCACAACGCCTGCTCTAGCTTGCCCTCATTTCAATAGCCCCAAAATATTCCACACAAATAAAAGTGCATATACATTACCTAAATAGCCTGCAAATCATACACATTTAGCGCCCCTTAAATGTTATCAACCCAACTTGAGTCACTGTAATTAAAACAAACATCAATTTACACAGTGTTAATTGCCCGCCGCAAATGCTTTGTGACAGTGAAAACCTGCAAAGGTAATACCAATAACTTAAACGCGGTTAACCAAAACCATTACCACGGTATTGGTATTAAAATTAACAAATGTAGGTAATTCGTTAATGTAATCTGGGATTGTGTTTTTCGATTACCGATAAATAACTACCCAATTAGGGTTAAACCGCCCTGCTAACCCCTGTGGTAGCGCCTCATAGCACAAATGACCACAACATAGACCTTGGTATGACAATGTTAATAATTTGGTAATATAGATTGCATTCACCAACATCGTGTTATATAAATGTTGCTGTTGAATAAAACAACAACAATTGGTAGACCGGATTGTCATACCAAATCCAAATTCTTTGGGGGGAATTATGAAGCTTAATAAAATAAGTGCATTGTTTAGCAACTCTAAATTTAAAGCGACCAACATTACCATTTTTGGTGCAACGTTAACGGCAGTGTTAACAATGCCTGGCGCATTTGCTGCAGATGAAGAACAAACAGTAGAAGAAGTAGATACAAGCGAAATCGAAGTTATTGCGGTACGTGGTATCTTCGGTAGCTTAAAAGCAGCCAACTTACTAAAACGTACTGATGCCCGTATTGTTGATGCTATCGTTGCAGAAGATATTGGTAAATTACCAGATAACAATATTGCAGAAGCACTTCAACGTATTACCGGTGTGTCAATCGAATCAGACTTTGGTGTCGGTGAGTCGGTGACCATTCGTGGTGTGTCTGAAAACTTAATATTACTTAATGGCCGCTCAACTGCTGGCCCTGGTCGTGGCGGTATTAGCCTTGATGACTTCCCTTCAAGCTTCTTAAAAACAGTTGAAGTCATTAAATCACCTACACCAGAAATGATCGAAGGTGCACTTGGCGGTACAGTTAATATGCAAACTGTACGTCCACTTGAACTTTCAGAACCGCTTATTGCCATCACGCTTGATGGCGAATATGCCGACAAAACAGAAAACGTTGCGCCTAACTTCACTGCAGCAATGGGTGATAACTGGGACTTAGGCGACAATGGTACCTTTGGTGCATCGGTTAACTTGTCATACCAAGATCGCGAACTACGTCGTGACGAATTCTTTAACAAAGTCACTTTAGAAGACGACATTGATATTGATGGTGACGGCACAGTCGATGTATCTGGCGGCCCTAACGGTAAATACTTACGCCGTACAGAAAGCACTGTTGAACAAAAAACCGAAGAGCGTGAACGTACTGCTTACGGTATTTCATTACAATGGGCACCGGCCAGCGAAGATCTGAACGTTTATCTTGATATGAACGCAACTGAATTAGACGGTGGCCAAGCAGCCTACTCTATTCTTGACGTTGGTGGTTCAGTATCGCCACGTAGCGACTCTTATTACGACAGTAATGGTCAGCTGCATAACTATGATTTAACCGGCGTGTTAACCATTCCTAAAACTTGGAGTGACTTCACCACCAGTGAATCAACATCTCATGCGATTGGTGCAGAATGGGTTATTAACGACAACTTTGAAGTCTCTGGTGAATATTCAATTTCAAAATCAGAAGAGCGCCAAACAGCTTCAGAATTTAACCTACGTCCTATTGAGCGTACTGAACCAACGTTAGACTTAGTCACTCACACCAGTACAGGTAGCTCAACCAGTGGAGATGGTATTCCATCATATGTATTTGCTGACACTGGCATGCTAACCAATCCAGACAACCTGGTTTTCCGTGAGTTTTACCACAAAACGCTAGACACAGACAACGAAGAACAAGCGTTACGTTTTGACCTTAAAGTGAATGATATTGGTGTTGATTTTGTCACAGCATTTAAAGCAGGTGTTCGCTTTACCGACCGAGACTACACTGCAAACCGCTTTGACCTTAAGCCAAACGGTAACACCTTAAAAGATTCTTATAAAAGAGCCACCAACGAAGACGGTTTATACAGCCCTACTTGGATTGATAACGCCATTATCGCTGACAGCTTTAAAACCATTAACATGGACAACTCTTTTGACCAAACAGGCATTGCCGGTCAAAACGACTTACTGACCTACAATGTTTACGATGCTGAACAACTACAAGATGCTGAAGCAACTTATGCATTAGTTCAACAAATGTTAGCAGGTACCTCTTACGCGATGAACGGCTCATTAGCCGACAACATGGTCGAAGACACAGGTGCTTATAAAACGATTAATGAGAAAACCAGCGCAATCTACGCACAATTCCACTTAGACTTTGAAGACATCTCAGCGGTTGTGGGTGGTCGTTATATTCAAACTGAACTGGAATCAAGCATTGTAGATTCAGTGGATGCCAACGGAAACAAAGTACTTGATACCGGTAAAAATGATTATTCAGACTTTTTACCAAGCTTAAACGTGACCTATAGCTTGTCACAAGAAACCTTAATACGCTTTGCGGCGGCAAAAGTAATGCGTCGTGCTGACTTTGGTGAATTAAGCCCTGCACTGTCTATCGATAACTCGTTAGTCACCGGTACTCAAGGTTCTTACCAATTAGATCCTTACCGCGTAACGCAATATGACTTATCAGTAGAACACTACTTTGGTGACGGCGGTATCTTATCTGCAGCACTATTCTACAAAGATGTTAAATCCTTCACTCAAACAGACAGTAGCTGTTTAGCCGACTCAAGCACTATCTCTGGCCAAAACACCACACAGTGGAACAACATCTGTTTGCTTAACACCGCAGGTGAAAGCCAAGGCGACATCATCAATGCAACTCAAGACCAGGGCTTAGCCTATGTTGATGCAGAAAAAGCAGCAGGCCGCACAGGTATTGTCATTGAAACTGACGTTAACGGCGGTAGCGGTGAAGTACGTGGTTTAGAGCTAGGTTACCAGCAACAGCTTGATTTCTTACCAGGTATCTGGTCAGGGTTAGGTGTTAATGCTAACTATACGTTTGCAGACAGTGAGCAACCAGACGGCAACGAATTGCTGAATATTTCAAAGCATACAGCAAACACGCAGATTTACTGGGAAGGCGAAGATTTACAACTACGTCTTGCATACAACTGGCGTGACCGTTACTTAGATGACCAAAGCACTAAGCGTGTACAAACTGTAGGTGCATTAGGTTACAACGTATTTAACCAAAATGACCCATCAGCTGATAACTACGACCCAACTGTAGGTAATAGTTACCGTGAAGCACGTGGCCAGTTCGATTTCTCTGTTAGCTATGACATCAACGAACACTTTACCGTTGTTGCCAACGCAGTAAACCTAACAGGTGAGCCAATTGAATACACCACAGAGCTTGGTTCAGTATGGGCTTACAGCGAAGCTGACCAACGTTACACACTAGGCGTTCGAGCTAAGTTCTAATAGCCAACGACATAAAGAGCCTATCAAATTGATAGGCTCTTTTGATTAAGCCCTTTGGTGTTATTACGTCGTACTCTTGTTAATACACTTTAAGCTGAAAACAAACAGACAATACACCAAGAATTAACCCAATAATTGAACGTTAATGAGTTATAAAACCCATAAATGATAACGCCTTAACCTTGTTGCCATACCCATAATATTTCAGTAATAAGTATGTAAAACAAACAAATATACTGCCCTATTAAGTTTGTCAGTCCAACCTGCAGTAATTGTTTGACAACCAACGCAAGGTCTATTACCATTTTGTAAGACAGCTTGGTAAGCAGGTCGATAATCCTGCCATTATACGGGTTCAAAAAATTCAAAATAACAAATTGCGATACCTGCGCCCTATGTCAACACACGCGCATAGCACGCCTCTTAAAGGCACAGCAATTTACAACACACAGTTAAGCAAAACCAATATATGTAGGAGTTACAAATGACAAAGCCAGTCATCGGATTTATCGGCCTTGGCCTTATGGGCGGCAACATGGTTGAGAACTTACAAAAAAGAGGTTATCAACTTAATGTAATGGACCTTAACAAAGACGCAGTAGCAACCTGTGTCGCTCGTGGCGCAAACACGGTTGCTTCAGCCAAAGAACTTGCCGAAGCAAGTGACATTGTTATGTTATGTCTTACCACCTCTGCAGTGGTTGAAAAAATTGTATATGGCGACGACGGCATTCTAGCGGGTATTAAAGAAGGCGCTGTACTTGTTGATTTTGGTACTTCAATTCCATCTTCAACTCGTAAAATCGGTGCTGATTTAGCTGCTAAAGGCGCAGGCATGATCGACGCCCCACTCGGCCGTACTCCAGCTCACGCAAAAGACGGTTTATTAAACATCATGGCCGCTGGCGACATGGACACCTTTAACAAGGTAAAACCTGTGCTTGATGAGCAAGGCGAAAATGTATTCCACCTAGGCGCATTAGGCGCTGGCCACACCACTAAGTTAATCAATAACTTTATGGGTATGACTACAGTGTGTGCTATGTCACAAGCCTTTGCTGTCGCAGAGCTTGCCGGTGTTGACCGCGCACAATTGTTCGACATCATGTCAGCGGGTCCATCTAACTCACCGTTTATGAAGTTTTGTAAAAACTACGCCGTTGATGGTGTAAGCGACTTAGGCTTCTCTATTGCTAACGCCAATAAAGATTTAGGCTACTTCTTAAAAATGGTAGAAGACTTAGGCACTCAATCTAAGATTGCCGAAGGTTCATCTGCTAACTTACAAGCCGCATTTGATGCTGGTTTAGGTAACGGCAACGTACCAGAAATCTTCGACTACTTTGTTAAGCTAGCAAAATAGTCATATTGCATCGCCCGATAAGGGCTTTATAAATGCAACATTTAAAAGGTCTTCGTAATGAAGACCTTTTTTATCATCAAAATAAGTCGGATACTCAGCTATGCAGATTACATTTTATTCACATAAAAACGATGTAAACTTAAGCCATCTAAAACGTAAAGATGTTAGCCGAATCTGTCACAACACACATTCTTAAAAAACATAAGCCCTATCAACGATATTTATCATTTAACGACACTTTTTGTGGTCGTCAATCTGGTCAGCATAATCAATACACGGTATGGTTACACCAAACCAGAATACTGATATCGGACTTTGATTGTTTACCTACAATATCAATGGCAAAGCCAGCCGCCACTTTACTTATGCAGACCTAATAAACTGCGGCAATACGGCACAATTGCATCAAATTGAAAACTTACCTAAACAACCTGAAACCTGGCGCGCACTCAGTGCATTGGCGACAAGAATACTCGACCCAATCGTCGACCAATTTGGGCCAATTAACTTAACCTACGGATTTTGCTCACCAGAGCTTGCACGGTTAATCGCTAAAAATCCTAACCCGCACATCGCCCCAAAGCTCGACCAACATTGCGCCCACGAACTCAATATCAAGCAAGCCATCATTTGCTCACGCCTAGGCGCCGCATGCGACTTCACCGTGCTCAATAAACCCGATGGTACACCAAACAATACAACAGTCGACATGCAACAGGTAGCACTGTGGATTTGCCAAAATCTTAAGTTTGATCGCCTCTATTACTACGGCAAACACCGACCACTGCATATCAGCTTTGGACCACAACAAAACCAGTTTTTACAAACCATGAAAACCAACCCAGACACTGGCCACCGAGTGCCATCAAAAAAAGGCCGAGGGCCAACCGCAATCAGTGTGATTGAACAGGTTGATTATTGATTTTGGTTGGATTCGTCCCTAGTTTGAATACAAACTAAATACTTGAGACAGCTATAATTTATCGATAAACTCACATCAGAATAAATATAGGATGAGTTATGTCTACCATCGAGTTTTACAATCAACATTCCCAAGCCTTTTTTGACTCAACTGTTAATGCTGATGTCAGTGAACTTTATCAAACATTTGTCAGTCAATTACCGGTTAATGCTCGTGTTTTAGATGCGGGTTGTGGTTCTGGACGAGACAGCAAAGCCTTTATTGATATGGGTTACCGAGTCATGGCGATTGATGCAAGTGCAGAATTAGCTAAAACGGCCTCAGAATACATAGGCCAAACGGTAGCAGTATGCACCTTTGATGATATTGACCTCTCCCATAAATTTGACGGTATTTGGGCTTGCGCTTCTTTACTTCATGTTGAAGCAAACGCCCTACCCAAAACCTTTGCCAAGTTAGCCAGCACACTGGTACCCAATGGCGTATTTTATTGCTCTTTCAAATATGGTGTACAAGAACGAACTCATAATGGCCGTTTTTTTGCTGATGCCGATGAGTCTTTGCTTGAGCAATGGATACAAGGTTCAGGTTTGACGTGCAAACATACCTGGGTGACTACAGATGTACGCCCAGATCGCGCAAACGAAAAGTGGCTAAATGCCATTCTTATTAAGACCTCAAAGTAGAGAAACGTCATGAAGTTAGCAGAAGGACCTGTATTAACTAGCGGTGGTTTTGATGACCCGTTTTTACCTAAGTTATTGCAAGCGATAAACCGAGCAAGCAATATTGAAATCTCGGTTTCTTTTATTCAACGTTCTGGGCTGGATTTAATCTTTGATGCGTTATCAGATGCCTTAGATCGCCAAGCCAGTATTGATATTGTCACCTCTGACTACCTTTGTATTACCGATCCCGTAGCATTACGTCACCTGATGATTTTGCAATCTCGCGGCGCTAAAACTAAAATATTCACCTGTAAAAGCGGCCAAAGCTTTCACATGAAAACCTACATTTTTGTTCAACAACACAGCGATAAAAATGATACCGGTTGTGCGTATGTGGGCTCAAACAACATCAGCAAGGCCGCGTTTACCCATGCGTTCGAGTGGTGTTTGCGTCATGACTTAGTTGAAAATCAAGACCCCAGCGAATTTATCTATATTCGCCAGCAATTTTTGCAGATTTTTAATCATCAGCAATCGATGCATCTTACTGATGATTTTATCAATCGTTATGCCGAAAAACGCAAAGTGGTTAAGCCGCCGCTTGCAATCGTTAATGAAGTTGAACCAGAAGAACCTGCACCCAATTTTGCTCAGCAAGAAGCTTTATCAGCCCTTGCCAACACACGCTTAGCATTGCAATCCAAAGGTTTGGTGGTTTTAGCCACTGGCATGGGAAAAACATGGTTAGCGGCATTCGATGTACAGCAATTTAACGCCCGTAAAGTACTCTTTGTTGCACACCGAGAAGAAATATTACTGCAGGCAGAGCGCACGTTTAAGACATTGTTACCTAAACTTATTAGCGGCCATTTTAATGCCAAAACCAAAGTTGTTGATGCCGATATTGTGTTTGCATCGATTCAAACATTAGGTCAGCAAACACACCTCAATCAGGTGAACCCAAATCATTTTGATTATGTCATTGTCGATGAATTTCATCATGCCGGTGCCAGCAGTTACCAATCATTATTAAACCACTTTACCCCGCAGTTTTTATTAGGCTTAACCGCCACGCCTGAGCGTACAGATCAGGCGGATATTCTTTCCCTGTGTGATAACAATTTAGTTTACGAAAAGAACATTATTGATGGTATTGAGCTTGGTATCTTGGTGCCATTTCAATATCAAGGCATTAATGATGACACGGTTAATTATCAAGACTTACCTTGGCGAAACGGCAAGTTTGATCCCAAAGCTCTCGAAAACCAATTTGCCACCGAAAAACGTGCCAAGCATGTTTTTGGCCATTGGCAAAAACACAAACAACAACGCACTTTAGCGTTTTGTGTATCAAAAGCGCATGCAGATTATATGGCCAACTGGTTTTCACACCGAGGTATTAATGCGGTTTCGGTACACAGTGGCTCTGACGTAAGACGCGCAGAAGCCTTGAGCTTGTTAGAATCAGGCAAAATTGATGTGATTTTTTCAGTCGATTTATTCAATGAAGGTACCGACTTACCTTCAATTGATACCATTTTGATCCTGCGCCCTACTGAATCAAAAATCTTATTTTTACAGCAATTAGGTCGAGGTTTGCGTTCCTCGCCTGAAACCAATAAAAAGTTTGTATCGGTTATCGACTTTATTGGTAATCACATCAGCTTTTTGAATCGTCCAATGGCGTTATTGCAAGCTTCTGATCATAAGCAGGCGATTGCACGTTTAAACAATCCCAAATTAAACCACCAGTGTTTGATTAATATTGACCCTGAATTAATCAATTTTTGGCAGCAATTGAAGCTGGATTACACCAAAGCAGATCAACAATATCAATTACTCAAAGACGAGTTAGGCCATCGTCCTACCGCTACAGAGTTTTATCATAGCGGCTACGCTTGGAATAAAATGACCAAGCAATTTGGTAGTTGGTTTGAGCTAGTTATCAGCCAAGATCCACAAGATAGTCAATTGAAAACACTCACACCTTACTTGACATTGTTAAGTCGCGGTGTTGAAAAAACCTCAATGACTAAATGCTTCAAAGCAATATTACTTGAAGCGTTTATTGAGCTAAACGGTTTACGCACACCACCGAGTATCGACGCACTTTGTATCAAGAGTTGGCAAGTTTTTAAACGTTATCCAAAATTGTGGGATTTAGATATAAAAGACACAGAAATTCAAAAAGTCGATTCAAACTCATCAGAATGGCGAAAATATTGGTTAAAAAATCCTTTCAAAGCATTTTTGAGTAAAAATAAAACAGATAATCAAGCTTGGTTTAAAATAGAAAAAGATTGTTTTTATCTAAATATTGAACTAATTGAGAATGATATCGAAACGGTTTCAAGCATGATCAAGGAGTTAGTGGACTATCGACTAGCTGAATATATCAATCGAAAATCACCAGCAGCGGTACACCAATTACCTGTTGAGCAACCGCAACACACGTTAATGCATTTTTACCCTGACTTAAAAATTGCTTGCGGTCATTTTAAAACGGGTACTGATGAAAGTAGAGAAACCCTCAAGTTAAATTCGAGTTTTATTAGGCTCGATCCAGCCATTCACTTTATCGCCCAAGCCAGTGGCAACTCAATGAATGGCGGCAAGAACCCCATTCACGATGGTGATTTATTATTACTTGAACGAGTTACTCCAACGAATGCTGGTTCGATTACTGGTAAAATCATGGCTATTGAGATACAGGATGACGCAGGAGACAACCAATACTTACTGCGAAAAGTGAGTAAATTGCCAAATGGTCAATACCAGCTCAATGCACATAACCTTGACTATAACCCCATGATTGCCAATGAAAGCATGGTTACGTTTGCGCGTTTAAAGCAAGTGTTAGATGAAGCTGATTTTGTTGAATAACAAAGTCAGCTAACCAGTGATAAGTAATACCATTTAATCTTGTGATTAATTGTCCACTTATCTCTTGTTACTTATCTCTTGTTACTTTAGTACCAGCCGCTTAAGCATTCGTCTGCTTATCAAATGCAATTCCCAGCGGTTCAAAATAGGCCATTAATGCTTGATAGATTTCGGCGCCGTGTTTGGCATCTGGGTATGCGCCGTGTTTGCTCAGCGGTGAATTGATGGTGCTGTTTACCAGGTATGGGTTGGCGATGTCGGCGTGGGTTTCTGAATACATTTCGATACTGGCTTCAAAGGCACGGGCCATCATTTCGGTGGGTTTGGCAAAGTATTGGCTATTTTGCAGTTTGTCTAACGCAATTGAGCGGCGAACATAGTCGTGGGGTTCGTGGCCGTTGGCGCTTAAAAAGGTGACTTCAAATAACTTAGACAATTGCTGATTTAGCGGATGGTTGACGATGGTTTTATCCGCCAGCCAGTGGTCTGTGGCGCAGGCAAAGCGGTTTGCTGTGCTCATGTAATCGTCGGGGCTTAATAGGCTGTCGTCGATAAACATTTTATCGGCAATGTAATGATCAAAGGCGTGCCAAAACTCGTGGGCTAATGCCCCTGCTCCGGCATTTTTCGCTAATGCTAATTCTTTATATGCTGGCGAGTAATGGGCCTGTACGCCCTTTTGCCCGCCTGAGCCAAAGGCAAACCTCAGGCTGCCGCGTAGGCCAATTAATTCGGGAGGCACACGTAAAATATTGGCAAGGTCGGCCATTGAATCAAAAATCAAATTGGCAGCCAGTGCAGATTCTTGTTTATTGACCCATTTACCGACACGAATATGGCGTAAACCAAAAGTGTCTTTAATGTCTAAAAAGCTCACCGAGGCACCATTACGATAGTCTGGACCTATGCGCTCAAAATAACGCTGGTGGTTTAATAATGAATGATGTGACGCCAAACAATACCTCTGATCAACAAACTGAACTGACACTCTTTTAACTGGTTAGCTAGTTTACAACTTTAGTGCTTTTGAACGTAGCGAAATGTTAAATGCGGATGGATGTTATATATCAATTACCGTAAACCCAACGCTGGCCACCAGCATATTTATTCATATTTATGCAAAAATAAAAGTATTAACCACGGTATTTTTTTAACTGTTATGCATTTAATTGTATATATATGCAAATAAATACAGTTTGGCCATTAAACGTTCAATGAGTTTGATGCTGTTTGATGTGTGAGAGCCACCAGCATTTATACTTGTGTTTATATGGCTATTGGCTTTATGTTGTAATACTCATCACAAATGGAGCATTGTATGATTAACCCTATCCCGCTAGCGTTTATGTTGCTGTGTTCAACGTCACTTGCCTCAACAGCATTTGCTTCAACATCTGAGCTTTCTGCAACTGTAGTAAAGGATTCGTCGCCTACGTCAATGGTCGACAGTCTTGTGACCTTGCAAAGCCAGTATTCACCCAAAGCCACTGCTGACCGTTTTGAGTCAATTATTAAAGATAAGGGCTTTACGGTTTTTGCACGGATTGATCATCAAAAAAATGCCGAAGCTGTTGAGTTAAGTTTACCTGCGACTGAGGTGATTATTTTTGGTAATCCTAAGATTGGTACTCAATTGATGCAGTGTAATCAGCAGGTCGCCATAGATTTACCGCAAAAAGTATTAATTACAGAAGATGCGAACAACAAGGTATGGTTGTCGTTTAACAATCCACAGTATCTTAAACAACGCCACGATATTAAAGGCTGTGATGCGGTGTTAAACAAAATAGCCAATGTGCTCAACACTCTGGCAAAGGCAGCAACGACAAAATAAGTTTTGATGAATAAAAAAAACCAGCGGCATGAAAATGCCACTGGGATTTTTAGTTTCTGCTAGCAGTGCTTGGATTTGTTATTTTACTATTTTGCTATGGGCAGACGAACATAAAACCTGGCGCCACTGCCAAACTCAGATTCGTACCCAATGTTGCCCTGCATGGCTGCTGTGAGTTCTTTACACAAGGCAAGGCCTAAGCCTGTGCCGCCTTTTGCTTTTGAGCTACTGGCGTCTGCTTGTGAGAACTTTTCAAAAATTCTGCTTTTAAAATCATCTGGAATGCCTGAGCCATGGTCTTGTACGGCTATTTCAATGTCGTTGTCTATAACCGTTGCCGACAAGGTGACACAACCTTCTTTGGGTGAAAACTTTACCGCATTTGATAAAAAGTTAGTCAAAATTTGCAGCAGGCGATGTTCGTCCACATACAGTGCACTTTGATGCAGTTGCTCATCCATTTGCAGCGCGAGCGTAATATTATGTTGTTGAGCGTAGGGTTGGTGATCGTCTATGGCTCTTTGCAGTAGTGGCACAATATTGAGTTTTTTCATTTCAAATTGCATTTTGCCTGCGGCCAGTTTGTCGATATCTAATAAGTCATTAATGAGTCTGCTCAGTTGCATACAATTACTGCTGGCAATATCCATGAGCTTTTGAGCTTTTTCAGGCAAGGTGATGATTTTGCCCGATTGCAATAAGTTTAATGCACCATTAATAGAGGTGAGTGGTGTACGCAGCTCATGACTCACGGTTGAAATAAAATCATCTTTCACTTTTTGTAATTTCATTCTGTCGGTGATGTCTTGCACTGAGCCTATCATGACTAAATCGGGATTTTGGTCTTCTGATACCAGCTGGCCAAGCTCATGTACCCAGCGCACTTCGCCGTTAGGGCGAATAATTCTGTGTATGACGTTATGAATACCGGTAATGCGCGCTTGCTGCTCACTTTTTTCGACTATATCGATATCATCTGGGTGAAGCGCGCTTTTAAAGAAGCTGATACTGGGGTCAATGTCTTGTTCATCTAGGCCAAAGATTTGATAAATGATTGGCGACCACCATAAGGTACCGAGCTTTAAAGAAGCCTGCCAATACCCTATTTGCGCTTGTTCGCTGGCCAAATCGAGGCTTTGCTGTGCAACATTGAGCTGTTGGTTAAGCTCTTCGAGTTGAAGGTAATGTTTTTTAGTTTCGGTGATATCTTGAATGTAGCCATGCCATAAGGTACTGCCATCTTCCATTCTCTCGGGGGTGGCACTGCCTGATAACCATTTAAACGCGTTATTGTCACTTGATACGCGATATTCAATCTCCCATAGGCTGAGGTCTTCAATTGAGCGCTGAATGCTGCTTACTAACAGGCCTAAATCATCTGGATGAATTTTCTCAAAAGCATTTGTGGCATCGGTGCGTACTTCTTCGGGGGTAACGCCGTAAATATCTTTAATGGCGGTACTGGCATAAGGGAATGCGCTTCGCCCGTCTGGCCAGGATTGATATTGATAAACCACACCAGGTAGCTGTTGAGTTAATTTATACAATTGATCGCGGCTTTGTTGTAAGGCTATTTCACTCAATTTTTGTTGGGTGATGTCGGCATGGGTACCAAACATCATTAAGGGTTGGCCGTCGGCTGTGTAAGAGATGACTTTGCCTTGGTCATGCACCCAAACATAATGTCCTTGCTTGTGTTTCATGCGGCATTTATCGTTAAAAAATGGCGTTTTACCCTTTAGGTGATCTTCTAATTTAGCATCTGAGTCGGCTAGATCATCAGGATGCAGCATGCTTAACCAGGTGTCGATCGTAATGGGCTCTAACTCTGCAAGCGTGTAGCCCATAATCTCAGCCCAGCGTTCGTTAAGTACGGTTTCCCCCGTTTGAATATTCCACTGCCAGGTGCCTATTCGAGTACCTTCGAGTACCGAACGATACATTTCCTCTCTTGCCGCAAGTTGCTCGTGGGCGTGTTCTTGTAGTCTGTCTTGAATTTCTTGTTCAATCGTTTTGCCAATTTCGGTGGCTATTTGGCGTTCTTTGTCGGTAAATTGCCGTGGTTTGCTGTCGATAAAACACAGGGTGCCAATGTTTTCACCGTTACTGACGAGTGGCACGCCTGCATAAAAGCGAATAAAGGGTGCATTGAGCACTAATGGATTGTCGGCAAAACGGTTATCGAGTTGGGCATCGGCCACTTCAAAAATGCCCTCTCCCAAAATCGTATGGCCGCAAAATGAAATATCTCGGCCTGTCTCACAGACATCGAGCCCTTGTTTAGATTTAAACCATTGTCTGTCGCCATCGACTAATGACACTAATACAATGTCAGTGCCTAAACACAGTTGGGCTAAATGGGTTAAGCGATCAAAACGTTGCTCTGGCTGAGTGTCTAATAAACCCGTTTGTTGTAATGCGTTAAGGCGACTTGGTTCATTTGACGGAAATGTTGGGGTTTGCATGAGTTACTCCGTGACATCACTGTCTGGCGATGCAAGATAAGCTTGGTAAATAGTTTCAAGCCTATCGCCTAGGCTCATTGCATCAAACGGTTTTTCAATGACCGCTACAGCACCTGCGTCTAAATATTGTTGTTTTTCGGCTTGCTGAATGCGCGCGGTCATAAATACAATCGGGGTATGTTGGCAGTGTGGTTTTTTTCGCAGTTCAATTAATGTTTGTAAGCCATCCATGCCTGGCATCATGGCGTCGAGTAAAATTAACTCTGGGGTAAATGTGTCGACTTTGGTTAAGGCATCTTGCCCGCCATCACAAGACACTAGCGTTAACCCAGATAAATCGACTAGGGCCATTTTCACGATCACACGAATAGATTCATCATCTTCTACGTGTAAAATTTTATCTAACTGCATTTGGGCTCCTGTGCGGTTGGCTTAGCTCTTATAGACCCTAATATTGTATTATAATTGTTAATGAAGCAAACTAAGCCATTGAATAAATACATTGATATTGCCAAAAGCTTCCACGGATTTAACAATTAACTCATGGTAAATAGTAAAGATAATGATGAACAGCCTCCTGCAGCTAAGGGTCTCGATACAATGACAACCACTCACAAAGTCGGTACTGAGCTGTCGGTTAGCGGTGTAAAGCCTACAACATTAGCCGAATTGCTTAGCCCTTTTGCCGGTAATGAGGCTTTTTATCGCCGCTTGATTGCCATTTTTGAAAAAAACCTCAGCCTACAACTGCTCGATATTAAGCAACTGGCTGCACAGCGCAATATGAGCGAGTTATTAGTGTTAATACATACGCTTAAAGGCACAGCAGGGACAACAGGCCTGGCTTCGCTTCATCTGGCTTTACATGATTGGGAGCGTAAATTAACCGAGCTTGATACCACTACAGAGGCCACTCGCTGTTACGCCAATGTAGGCCAACATATTGCCGATATTGCCCATGCCGAACTTGCCCATATCCACGCGCTGTTAGCCACCTCAGCGCTGGAGAGTCCCTTAGCAAAAACAGAGCAATCTACTGAGACACTTTCTCTTGTACAGCTCACTGATGAGCTTGATGTACTTCATCAGCATTTACTGCGAGGCAATCTTAATGCTGTTGATTATTGCCAGGCACTGCAAGCAAAGCTGGCTGTTAATAGTCCACTTGCAAACGATTTAACTATCGATTTAACAATCCTTTGCGACACCATTGAAGAATTAAATTTTGACGATGCTTTAATACGCTTATCTGCACTGGCGGCAACGATTAAATCACAAGGATAAAATAACAGTGCAAAATAACATAAAACAAGTCAGCTCATTACCCAGCGACATCATCGTTAACGCGGAACAATTTGTGATCGTTTATAAAAAACGCATGTTTTGGTATGTCATCCCCGCGTTTAGTTATTTTTTAATGCCTGAGTCCTTAGGGCCTGTTGATCTTTCAAGGTTGTTTTTGCAGCGAATTGTTGGCCACTTTTACAAGGCAGAGACTTCGAGGTGTAGTTATTCTACATGAAAAGTCGATAACGCAGTAAAAATGACCAACAAACGCTGCCCGAAGGGTTCGGCTAAAAACGTTTTACTCTTTGTTGAATGAATTTTGCTTAGATGACTAGGCATCAATCCATTCGCCTCGATTAACACGTTTTTAACTCGAACAAAATTTAACCTGCAAAGATCGACAGGCCCTATATATTAGCGGTTATGTTACTTGGTGGGCTTTATGCTTATGTCTTTTTCTTTTCTAGTATATCTCGGTTACTTTGGCGCTTTGACCGTGTTTTATGGTGTCAGCTGTTTATCTCTTTAGCCATAGGCTTGGGCGCGATTGTCTTTTTGCGGCTGTTTGATCTGACACATTGGCTAATACATTCTGTGGGCTTTGTACCCGATGGCGAGGTTAAGCACATTTTTGCGATTATTGCGTTTACGCCTTTGGTGGCGGCCTATGTCGACTCCTTTAAAAAAGTGGAATTAGCCTTTTATAAATCCAAGGGATACAACTATATCGGACTGTTAGGTAATCTTAATGGTATGTAGATGGTGACTGTAGGTGTAGCCATCTACATCAAAGTCATTTGAAATCGTAATGGGGTTTGTGACATAGCCCCAAAGGGCGAATTTATCAGTGAGGTCTTCTTTATTAGCCTTTCTTAACATAGCGCACTATGCCCTCAAAAGGCTGCCTCGAATACCTCACTGATAATTTTCGCTAAAAAAGCACATTCTAATGCGGATTGGTATAACTTTGGACTTTTAGGCAATCTTAATGGTATGTAGATGACGGATGAATATTGTAAATAGAAATGCCACTCAAGTTGCTTGAGTGGCATTTTGGGTTAACTTACTTGTGAGTATTTTTACTTAATCATTGATATCACTTAAAATCTTAAAGGCTTCTAAGCGTTTTTCACCTTCGACTAATTTTGCACGCTCTTCATCAGTGAATACACCCGGTGTTGGGAATTCATCTGTATGACAGCTTGAACAAGCATTGGGCATAATATCAAACTTAACACAGCCTACAACGTTGATTGGGTAATTGAAGTTGTCGTAGCATAAGTCTTTAATCGCCTGAATACTCTCCCAATCTTTGGTTAATTGCGCATCAGGATCTGCACCCACTTCAGTATATGGGCGGAGTTCATCAAATCCTTTAAGTGAATCTGTTGGTGTTAATAAATCCCAAGAGTGTGAGGTTCCATCATAACGATGTCCGCGACCACCAGCATGTTTCATCCAAGGCATATGACAATCAGCACACTTAACATCTACCTGATTATGAGAAGCCAGTTTATGATCATCGCTGTCTTTTTCTGCATGACAACTTATACATAATGCATCTGAGTCTTCATCACCATTAAATTTGAGTTTCTGTGAATGCGGATCATGACAAGTTACACAAGACATTCCATATTCACCGTGCTTAGACTCTTCAAGTTCTAATGCGTGTGTTCTGATATGACGGCGAATGGTGGTTCCTGGCCAATAACTCACATTGTCTGATGAAGAACCTTGGAATTCGTCAAGATTGTCACCAGGGTTTGGAAACATACCATGTCCTAATGGATTGTCAGCATTGAATTTATAACCGTAACCTTTTTGGATAGCTGCAGGACTGTTTAATGAAATAGGTGCAATATGACATACGTTACATTCATCGCCAGCTTGCTCACCGGTAAGATCTTTCGTAGGTTGAATAATGTCATCAGGGCTCATAGTGCGCGCATGTTCAGCCCCAGGGCCATGACATTTTTCACAGGCGATACCAAATTCAACGGTTTTACTGGTGTTGTCAATTGGGATAACGCGATTACCAAATGCCGTGTCTTTAATTTCCCAACTGGTGACTTCATAACCTGTTGTATGGCACTCAATACATAAGTTGGTATACCCAAAGGCACGCTTACTTAACTCAAGTTTATCGCCTGTAAATAAGCTTCCATCTGAGTTAAAAAAGAATATCCCACTCGTTAGAGGCGTCCATTGATTCTCTGGTGATGGTTGCTTGGGGTTACTGTCTTCCCAATCCCAATAAATGAATGGCATGGTGATGTAGTTTTGATTAGCTTCATCCCAACTTAAAAACATTTGCGTTGTTTTGTAGCCAACTACATCAATTTGAAAGTCGAGATCATTACTACTGTCTATAGCGTCATGTAAGGTTACCCAGTATTTATCACCCTTCATGTAAGACGTGTATTTATGATTTCCACTGTCTGTAAACGTAAATGGTTCGTCTTCTGTTCCCCAAGGCGCGGTTATGGTGTTGCCATCGCTATAGAGTTTTCTGAGCATTGATGCGTGACGTGACTCTTCCCAATCATCATATTTTTGTTGGTGACATGTAGCACAGGTTTCTGCCCCAGCATACTCACCACGGCTAATAGCCACATTTTCATCCGCTTTGTCTAAAATGGTAATCGTAATTGTAGACGACGACTCTAGTGCGCTATCACTAATGGTGTAGTTAAATACTTTGTCACCGACTTCATCAATTGGTGCAGTGTAACTGATAATATTACCGTCAATAATGAGCCCTTCTGCAGAGGTGATTGAGAGCGTGTCATTTTCAGGGTCTGTGTCGTTAGCAAGAGCATCAATGGTGATGGTTTCACCTTGAGTTACGGTCGCTATGTCAGGATAGGCTTGGGGACTTTGGTTCGTTGTCGGGGTTGTTGGAGTTGTAGGTACTGTCGGTTCTATCACAGTAGTGTCATTATTATTGTCTGAACCACATGCCGATAATATGAGGCATATTGTTGTGGTTAACAGCATTGGTTTAATTTTTTTATTCATCATCGTTCCTAAAGTTCACCATTTAATATAACTCGCAATGTAAACTGCTAAAAAAAGGTTGCAGAAATCCATCGCATTTATATTTAGCGATTATTTAAAGGTATATTCTAATATTTTATTTACAACATGTAGTACAGTTTACGCGATACATTCTCCGTCTTATTCAATTACACTTAGCATCCACTAAAAACTTATTCATAAGTAATTAACATAATTCATTTTAAAGCTTACACCACATTTTGAACGATTGCTCATAATTGTTGACGCTAAATACCTATTTAGTGATACTCATCAACTTTACAGACTAGAACGAGCGTTCAGCCTGAAAAGTCATTAGTAAGCCAACACATGATAAATTAACCATAAGCCATTGTTTAAAAAACAATAAAAATTATTTTTATATAAGGTAATTTATATAGCGCAATACCGAAAAGATAATTACGTCACCAGAATTAAGAAAGACTAATACACCCAAACATTGATTAGATTTATTGATTTTAAAGGCTCAAAAACCTTAATGTTGATTATAAATTAAGTAAATATAATTCTTAAATTTTGTCATGAGTTGAATCTAACATTAAATGAGTCTATTTTTACATCACAAAAAACAAATTGAAATACATCTTATTGACCGAACATAATTAAAAAACTAACCAGAATAATTTGATTTATTTTTATTGCCATTCACAACAAAACAATTAGTTTGACACCGCAATATTGGCAAGCTGGATTTCATTTGTTATTCAAATACAAAAATGCCACTCACATTATATGAGTGGCATTTTTTAATCTTGTTTGCTTGTTAATTGCAGCTTAATCGTGCTACTTAGTCAGCTTTTTAAAGGCTTCTAGACGTTTCTCACCTTCAACCAATTTTGCACGCTCTGCATCAGTGAATACACCGGGCGTTGGGAATTCATCGGTATGACAGCTTGAACACGCATTGGGCATAATATCAAACTTAGCACAACCTACGACGTTGATTGGGTAATTGAAGTTGTCGTAGCATAACCCCTTAATAGCTTCAATTTTTTGCCAGTCTTTAGTTAGCTGTGCGTCAGGATCTGCGCCCTTTTCTGTGTATGGGCGTAACAGGTCAAATCCTTTTAACGAGTCTGTTGGTGTTAATAAGTCCCATGAGTGCGATCTGCCATCGTAACGGTGACCACGTCCACCCGCATGTTTCATCCATGGCATGTGACAATCGGTACATTTAACATCAACAGCATTGTGCGCGTTGAGTTTGTGTGCGTCGCTGTCTTGTTCTGCATGGCAACTGCTGCATAAATTATCGCTGTCTTGTTCGCCGTCAAACTTAAGCTTTTGTGAATGAGGATCATGACATGTTACACAGGTAAAGCCTGCGGCGCCGTGTTTTGATTCTGCTAACTCTAGGGCGTGAGTTCTAATTTGGCGTCTAATTTTGGTACCTGGCCAGTAACTTACGTTGTAAGCGGCTGAACCTTGGAACTCTGTTAAGTCGTCTCCGACATTGGGAAACATACCGTGACCTAATGGGTCGTTATGATTAAATTTGTAACCATAGCCTGTTTGAATCGCTGCAGGGCTGTTTAACGATACTGGCGCGATATGACATACATTGCATTGATCACCCGCTTTTTCGCCGGTGAGATCGTTAATGGGTTGAATAATGTCATCCGCTTTTTGAGTGCGCACATGCTCTGCCCCAGGACCGTGACATTTTTCGCAGGCGATGCCCATTTCAACAGTCTTACTGGTATTGTCGATAGGGATAACGCGGTTACCCAATGCCGTATCTTGCACTTCCCAACTACTTACCTCAAAACCTGTGGTATGGCATTCCATGCAAAAGTTGGTAAAACCAAAGGCGCGCTTACTGAGTTCAAGTTTGTCACCGGTAAATAGACTACCGTCTGCATTGTAAAAGAATATACCGCTGGTTAATGGGGTCCATTGGCTATCTGGAGACGGTTGTTTAGGGTTACTGTCTTCCCAGTCCCAATAAATGAAAGGCATGGTAATGTAGTTTTGATTGGCTTCGTCCCAACTTAAAAACATTTGCGTGGTTTTGTAGCCAACCACATCGATTTGAAAGTCTAAATCGTTTTGACTATTTATCGCATCATGCAACGTTACCCAGTATTTATCGCCTTTCATATATGAGGTGTATTGATGATTGCCGCTGTCTTTAAAGGTAAGTGGTTTTTCTGCTGTGCCCCATGGCGCGGTAATGGTATTGCCATCGGTGTAGAGCTTTCTTAACATGCTGCCATGTCGCGAGCCTGCCCAGTCGTTGTATTTTTGTTGATGACACGCGCCGCAAGCTTTGGCACCTGCATATTCGCCGCGACTGATGACGTCCATAACCGGAGGGTGTGTCGGTGTTGCCGAGTTTGCTTTAGGCGTTTGATCATTACTTTGGGCATTAAATGAAGATAATATTAAGCATATTGTGCTGGCTAACAATATGGGGTTAATTATGTTGTTCATCATTTCATCCTAAAAATCATGTTAAGTATTATTAGGCCAACACTTATTTATTTTACAAATCTGAATATTGTAGATAAATGTTATTGCCAGCTAATATGCTTGTTTAATATTGTTCATCGCCTATGTGTACTCACTTCGATTAATGCTTGTTTAATTAAACATAGATCAGTGAACACATAAGATACTGTAAATTGATTTTATAATAGATTTTGAACATACGCTCATATATAGCCCGTTTTTATACCTAATTAGTGATGCCAATCGGTATTTTTTCTACAGTGAGCACTCAGGCAAGCGCTGAGCAGACATAGTCGTTTGCAGGTCTCATATTGGAAAAGGTTCCATAATTCAACACGATCCGCATTACGAAATCATACCGCCAAAAGCTAATGTTAAAGTGAGTTTTACACCGACAAGCCGTGTTGAGGAACATTATCCAAAGACATGAGAACAGGCCCTAAACAATATCATTTATTATTCTGTTTATTATTTTATTACATCGGGTTTACTTGAAATAAATAACATCACTTATATAGGTTGCATCTATCTGTTTTTACAGTGATAGTGTCTCTTTGAGTCGGCAAGTTTAATTATTGGGTGTTATGTCTATTACGGGTGAAAAAAAGTACACTTTATATGGTGTGATTGCGATTTTATTGTGGAGCAGTGTCACTGCGTTTATACGAGACTTGTCTGAACTGTTTAGCCCTATTGCGGGTGCGGCAATGTTGTATAGCGTGAGCACAGTGTTTTTAATGTCGGTGATGGGTGTGCCTAAAATGGGTGCGTTCCCTAAAAAGTATCTATTGATTGGTGGCAGTTTATTTGTCACTTATGAAATATGTTTAGCGTTGTCTTTAGGCATGGCTAACAGTCGCCATCAAGCAATGGAAATGGCGATCATTAATTACTTATGGCCAGCACTGACCATATTATTGAGCGTTATGCTGAGCCGTAAACAAGTCAGTGGGTTGATATACCCCAGTGTTTGTATCGCATTTATAGGTGTAGCCTGGTGTATTGCCGGTGACAAAGGCATTTCAGTTGATATTTTATTGGCCAATATTGCCGATAACCCGCTGACCTACTTTATGGCGTTTTCTGCAGCCTTTATTTGGGCGATTTATTGTGTTGTGACTCAAAAAATAAGTCAGGGGAAAAATGCCATTGTGCTGTTTTTTGCGGTAACGGCCATCACTTTGTGGGTGCAGTATTTTTTCAGTAATGAGCCGAGTATTCAGTTTAAAGCATCATCTGCTGCGACACTGATATTGGCTGGCATTGTAATAGGCTCTGGTTATGCCTTGTGGAATCAAGCTGTGATTGGCGGCAATATCATTTTATTAGGCACCTTGTCGTATTTTACTCCGGTATTTTCAACGGTGTTTGCCTCTGTGTATTTATCTATTTCTCTCACCGGATCATTTTGGCAAGGCGTAGCATTAGTGACGCTAGGCTCACTGATGTGCTTTTGGGTGACACGTCATAAAAAACCGCTGGCGAAAAACCAATAAACAGTAAAAAAGCACGCTGATGCGTGCTCTTAGTTAACCTGAATGCTGATTTCATTTACTCAGTTTATTGATCCTGTACCGCTGGAGCAATATCACTGCCGCCAAGGGCTTGGTATAACGTGGCTTGGGCGCTGAATAGATTGTAGCGGTTGGCTAATAACGACACTTCGGCGCTGCGCTGGGTTTCTTGTGAATCTAACCAGTCTTGAATACTGACTGCACCATGGCGGTATTGGCTGGCGTAAATCTGCTCCGCAGCTGTGGCTGCTTGATATTGCTCACGTAACTTTTGTGCTTGATATTGATAATGTTGCCGTGCAGAAATCGCGTTATCGACTTCTTGAAAGGCGTTGTACAAGGTTTGCCTATATGTCACAACAGCGGATTGCACATCAACGGTGGCAAGCTCTTTATACAATTGCATTTCATTCCATTGCACAAATGGCAATAGTAAATTTGCTCCCAGCGTACCAATGGGGTTTTGCAATAACTCTTTTAGCTCTGTTGATGATGTTCCTAACGTGCCAGAAAGTGACAAGGTAGGTAAGTAACCGGCAAATGTGGCATCTTTTGCTGAATAAGCAGATTTAAGTTCATACAGTGCCGATTTCACATCTGGCCTGCGAATTAACACATCGGCAGGAATACCTGCTGCAATGCTAGGCAGTTCAGCGTCGGGCAATTGTTTGATATTAATGGCCATTTTTTCTGGCGGTTGGTTAAACAATATGGCCAGTGCATTTTGCGCTTCAACGAGTTGCTGCTCAAGTTCGCTATGGCTTGCCTGTTGCCCAGCTAAGCTGCGTTTTGCCTCAAATACGTTGAGCTGCGACACCGAACCAGAACGATATTGACGCTCTGCTAGATCATAAGTTTGCTGGGCATAATCAATACTATTTTGACTAAGAGTAAGGCTTTGTTTTAGGTAACCAATTTGCCAATACAATATGGCCGTGGTGGACACTAAGCTTTGGGCGGTGCTTTCTCTGTCTTGTTCGCTCGCTAAACTGGCCCATTTAGCTGCATCCATATCGGCAGAAACTCGGCCCCATAAATCCAGTTCGTAACTGAGCGATAATTTAGTGCCATATTCGCTTGTGCTAGCTCCACCCTCTAGAGGCTTTGTTGTAGCACCATTTACGTTAGCATTAATTTGTGGGTAACTTTGTGTATCGGTTAAGCCAGCTTGCAGCCTTGCGCGACGCAATGTTAACGTCGCGAGCGCTAAATCATTATTAGTTAATAGCACTTGCTCGATAAGCTGGTTAAGCTCTGGGTTGTTAAAGCGTTGCCACCAGGGGTCGAGTTTAACTTGCTGATTAACGCTAACACTTTGCCAACTATCAGGAATGCTAACATCTGGCGGCGTAAAATCAGTGTGAGTAAAGCTACTGCAGGCGGTAGTGAGCGACATGCACAGAGCAATACTTGACAGTTTGAGTGTAAAACTTGGGTTTATCATTATTATTCTCTCGCTAACGCATCAACGGGGTCGAGCTGTGCCGCATTGCGTGCTGGTAAAAAGCCAAACAAAATTCCAATTAACGTTGAGCAGGCAAATGCAGCGACAATCGATGCGGTAGAGTAAATCATTTGGAAACTCCCGCCGGTAAAGGCAAAGATTTGGCCAATTAAGTAGGCAAGCCCGATCCCAACAGCACCACCACACAAACACACCAAAACAGCCTCAATTAAAAATTGAAGTAATATATCGCTTTGTCTTGCTCCCACGGCCATACGCACACCGATTTCTCGAGTACGTTCGGTAACAGACACCAACATAATGTTCATTACCCCAATCCCGCCAACGATCAGCGAAATAACCGCAATGGCTGAGATAAGCAATGTCATGGTTTGGGTGGTTTTTTCGATACTTTCTCGAATTGTATCCGTATTAATGGTGTAAAAGTCTTCGGTTCCGTGGCGCATTTTTAATAATGCAATTATGCCTTGTTCTGCAGCACTACTTGACGCAGATTCATTGATCCTCACAGTAATACTGTCAAGATATTGTTGACCGACCATACGAGCAGATACCGTTGTATAAGGAACCCAAACATTGAGTGAGTCACTGATACCAAACGCACTTTCTTGGGCTTTGGTTACACCAATAATACGCACGGGTAAGTCATTGAGAAAAATCACTTTACCGATGGCTGAACTATCAGAAAACAACGACTTACGTGTGTTGTCATCAATCACAGCTTGCTGTGCCATCTCAGTTTCGCTGGTGTCATCCCAAAATTGGCCGTCCGCTAATGAATATCCACGTACTCTAAAATACTCAACCCCCACACCACTGAAACTCGCTGAAACGGCTTGATTGCCATAACGAATAGTGCCCGCGCTACTAATTGAAGGTGTAACACTGTCAACATAGGGCAATACTTTAAGTGATTCACTGTCTTGAGCCGTTAAGGTTCTGATTTTGGCCGCACGTCTGTCGCCAAAACCGCTACCAGATCGAACATCGATAGTGTTAGTTCCCATCGCACTGATGTTTTCAAGCACGGATTGTTGCGAACCGGCTCCAAGTGCCACCACAGAAACCACAGATGCAATACCAATAATAATGCCAAGCATGGTTAAAAAAGTACGTAATCGATGCGATAGCATGGCGATTAATGCCATTTTAAAGGCTTCGATGTAACGGTCCAAGTTTAACCATGAGGTAATGGACGTGCTTACCTCTGGCAACGCTTTATGTGGTGTTGACTGGTTATTTTCAACATCACGAATAATAACACCATCTTTAAGTTCAATTATTCGGTCAGCAAAATTGGCAACGTCCATGTCGTGGGTCACTAAGATAATAGTGTGACCATCTTGATGAAGCTCTCGCAGCAAGTTCATCATCTCTTTACCGCTATGGCTATCAAGTGCCCCCGTTGGTTCGTCGGCTAAGATAACGTCGCCACCATTCATCAGAGCTCGCGCCACACTGACACGTTGTTGTTGTCCACCACTGAGTTGGCTAGGTTTATGGTCAAGTCGATCAGCAAGGCCTAAACGTGACAATAGAGCTTGGGCACGCTGAGTGCGTTTCTTTTTCTCTTTACCAGCATAAATGGCTGGGATTTCAACATTACCGACCGCATCAAGATCGCCTAATAAGTGATAACGCTGAAAGATAAAACCAAAATGTTCGCGGCGTAATTGCGCTAATTGGTCAGCATCCATGGTGGAAGTATCTTGGCCATTAATGAAATATTGACCTTTAGACGGTTTATCTAAACAGCCTAAAATATTCATTAAGGTGGATTTTCCCGAACCTGATGCTCCTACGATGGCCACCATTTCGCCACGTTTAATGTCGAGATTAATGTCATTGAGAACGGTGAGTTGTTGCTCGCCCGCACTAAAAGAGCGGTAAACACCTGAGATATTAAGTAAAGAAGATTCATTCATAACTTAAAATCCCATCGGTGGACGGCGATTGCCTCTACGGGTACTAAAAGTATCGGTTGAGCCTCCTGTGCCGAGTATAATTTGATCGCCTTCTTCAAGCCCTTTCGTAATTTCGGCATTCACTTTATTGTTGATCCCAACAGTGACATTACGATATTCAATTTCATCATTGACTAAAACCGGTACCCTAAAGCCAGATCTTTTCCCATGATTAGGTTGCAGTATTTGCGATGGCACTAAAATCACATCTTCGCCCTGCTCAAGAATAATAGAGACTTGCGCGGTCATACCAATACGCAAAATACCGTCAGGGTTTTCTACATCAAACAGCCCATTATAATAAATAGCATCTGTATCACTTGAGGTCATGTTGCTATCGTCGCCATCCATAATGGTCGGCCCTGGTTCAATGGCGCGTAAGGTCGCGTTGAAACGCTTTTTTTGGCTGACCCAAAATGGTAAAGTAGACCGCTTGCCCAGGTTTAACCTTAATCACATCGGCTTCAGAAATTTGTGCTTTTACCGTCATTTTAGTTAAGTCAGCTAGCTCAACGATGGTTGGAGTTGATTGAGATGAGTTAACAGTTTGCCCCACTGTGACAGCGGTATAGACCACCATGCCGTCCATTGGGGCTTTAATGGTGGTATAGCCAAGGTTTAGTTGTGCGCTTTCTACACTGAGTTTGACCTGTTCTTGTTGAGCCTTTAGCTGGTCGAGTTCAGCTAGATATACCAATAGCGTAGCTTGCGCTGACTCATAATCTGCTTTTGAGCTCGCATTGTCGGCTAACATCGCTTTTTGGCGATTAAATTCTTGTTGAGCTAGGTTTATCTGCGCTTGCTTTGCTCGGTATTGAGCTTCATTACTTGTGAGTGAGGCAAGGGCTTCTTTCAAGGTATTTTGCTGAGTTAAACTGTCAATTTGAGAAATTAACTCACCTTGTTTTACCTGCTGACCTAGTGCGACAGGTAAATTGATAATTTGGCCAGAAGCCTGCGCGCCTACACTCACCAATTTAGACGCTTGCAGCATGCCGTTAGCCAACACACTGTTTTCAATATCACCACGGCGAACCGACTCAGTGGCATAACTTGGTGCAGGGCTGCCGCCGTTTAAGGCAAAAAAAGCACCGCCTGAAATAATCAACACGATTGCAATAATCACGATAATCAGTTTTTTTCTACTGGTTTTTTTCATGTTTGAGTCACATCCACAGGTATAACATGGGTTAATTACAATGAGTAATTTTGATCGTTAACACATCAAAAATGTTCAAGGTTTAACGTGATGTTTTTGACGCTAGGCATTTAGCGTATTATTTTGATGAGATAATGTTACATGCCGAGTTGTAAAACTATGTCTGCACAACGTAATTGTATGTAAATATGGAAGTAATAATCTGTTTTTGAATTATAAGTTTGTTTGCCAGTAAGCCACTCAAGTTAACCCTGTCTTACCCCCCCAATGCGGTATCATAAACAGTCGATATGTACTGCTACTGAATTGCAATCAAATGGAGTAAAAGTTTGAACGTTAAACAGCCCGTGTTAGGCCCGTCTGGGACATTATTTTTTTTGGTAATTGTTAGCGCATTTCCGCCGTTAACGACGGACCTGTATTTACCGGCCTTGCCTACGATGGTCGAGATGCTCAATACCACCCAAACCATGGTTAACCTTACCCTGAGTGTTTACTTTGTCACGTATGCGCTGGGCTTATTATTTTGGGGGCCATTAAGTGAAAAGTTTGGCCGTAAACCCATTATGTTGCTCGGTTTAGGGATTTATGTGGTGGCCAGTATGCTGTGTGCAATGGCAAACAATGTTGAAATGCTGATTAGCGCGCGGCTAGTACAAGCTTTTGGTGGCAGCGCGGTCACTGTGGTTGCAACTGCTATCGTTAAAGACTTATATGATGGTCGTGAGCGCGAAAAAATTATGGCGACAATTATGTCGTTAGTGATTATTGCACCTATGGTTGCGCCTGTGCTTGGGGCTTTTTTACTCAAAATTGGCTCATGGCATATGATGTTTATTGCACTGGCGATTTTTGGCGCGTTATCGACAGTGTTGGCCTGTGGTTTTCGTGAAACCATAGAGCAACGCTATACCGGCTCAGTATTACGCTCATGGGGCCGACTCGCGGTAGTGTCAAATAACCCCCGATTTATCTCGCTACTGCTCATTTTCACCTTGCCACCGATGACGTTGATGTCGTTTTTAGCCGCCGGTTCATACATTTATATCGACGGTTTTGGTTTATCGGAACAAACCTTTAGTTATGCGTTTGCCTTTAATGCATTTTTTGCCTCATTTGGCCCCACCATTTACATCAAATTGTCTAACCGAGTTAAGGTCAGCAACATTATTAGTGTGTGTTATTTGATTTTAATGTTTATTGGCGTGCTCACTTACAACATAGGCCACTTATCGCCTTGGTTATTTGCCTGCCTAGCCGCCCCAGCAACATTAATGGTAATTGTAACTCGTGTGCCTGGGATTAACTTAATGCTAGAGCAACAAACCAGTGACACAGGTTCTGCAGTCGCGGTGATCCAGTTTTGTTCTATGATGGCTGGCGCAATTGGAATGACCTTGGTGACATTGCATCCAGATAATTTAATCCACAGTTTGGCGATCATTCAATTTAGCATTGGCGCCTTAGCCAGTATTATGTGGTATTTGGCTAAAAACAAAGCTTATGTTGTTGATCATCTTACAACACCATAAACGAGAATAAGACGAGATGTCGATGTGCAACTAACCTATGCCACATTCTGCTAGAATGTGGCTAAATTAACTATCACTCTATCATTACACACTATTATGCAGCGCCCTCCACTTCGACAAGCCAAAACCATTGATAATGTTTTCAATAGTGCTTATTGGCATTTAAGCCAGCAGGATTTCACCATTAATGAAATCCGCAGCAAACTTGAACGCAAAACCGATAACCAACAATGGATTGACACAGTGTTAGCCAGGTTAATTGAAGGCGGTTATGTCAAACAAGATGTTGATTTTGCCGTGCGCTATTGTGAACTGGCGTTTAGCAATGAAATGGGCGCTGGCGCAATTAAGCGTAAGTTACAACAACGCGGCATTGCTATTAATGATATTGAACACGCTATTGAGCAAGTGATGGAAGCGCAGCAAATAGATAGCTATGCCATGGCCGCGGCTAGGTTACTCAATAAGTACGATCATTTTGAGGCCACCAGCAAAGAGAAAGTGTACGCACAAATGACTACAAAAGGCTTTTCGCGGGCCGAAATTGATCACGCCTTAGCCCAACATCCACAGCGTGATGGCTTGCGATCAAAATTGGCCATTAAAGCGGACAAAGCTGACCTATCCCGAGAGATCATCAAACTGTTCAATAAAGGCAAAGGCAAAACCCTCATTTTGCAAGAGCTCAAACAACGGCTGATTGATGTGACTGACTTTGAAGACACTGTGTATCAACTCAGTTTATCTGATGACATCGATTTTTATCAAAGCTGTAAAAACGAGCTGGCCAAAAAGCGTTATAACCTCACAGATTATAAAGAAAAATCGAAAGCTTATGCTTATTTATCACGTAAGGGATTTAGCAGTGATGAAATTAAAGAAGCGATGATGATTGATGATGAATAGTTCACCTAGTTACGTTTTAGTACCACTGCATGTTGATAACATAAATTTATTAAACTGATAAGAAATCATAATTTAATGTTTTCTCGTCTTGGATGTACATTGCAGAATTGATATTCATTCGCTAACGCAATGTATTGCGTTGGTTGATGCCAGTGAGAGAAAAATATGAAATTTTTGCACACTATGCTTCGTGTTATCGATCTTGATAAGTCGATTGCCTTTTACACCAAAGTGCTCGGCATGAAAGTGTTACAACGAACCGAAAACACTGAATGCCGTTATACCTTAGTATTTGTTGGTTATGACGATATAAACAGCGGTACTACCATTGAGTTAACGTATAACTGGGACACTCACCAGTATGATAAAGGCAATGCGTTTGGGCATATCGCCCTTGGCGTTGAAGACATTTATAGCACCTGTAACGAGATTAAAGCCCGTGGCGGCAGCGTCACCCGCGAACCAGGGCCGGTAAAAGGTGGCACGACCCACATCGCCTTTATCGTCGATCCTGATGGCTACCAAATCGAACTTATCCAAATTTAGTAAGGAATACCCAATGTCAGATACATTATTTCAACCGATTGAACTGGGCCATTTAACCTTAAAAAACCGTATTGTTATGCCGCCAATGACTCGCTCGCGCGCCACGCAACCGGGCAATGAAGCTAACGATATTATGGCCACATATTATGCGCAGCGTGCATCTGCAGGTCTTATTGTTGCTGAAGGCACACAAATTTCAGCCATGGGCCAGGGTTATGCTTGGACACCTGGGATTTACAGTGCTGCGCAAATTGCTGGTTGGAAAAAAGTCACTGAGGCTGTACATGCAAAAGGCGGCACCATTTTCGCCCAACTTTGGCATGTTGGCCGCGTGACTCACCCTGATAACATTAACGGCGAACAGCCTATTTCGTCGTCTGCGCTTAAAGCTGAAAATGTAAAAGTGTTTGTGGATGATGGAGCAAATGCGCCAGGTTTTGTTGATGTAGTGATGCCACGCGCCATGAGTAAAGCCGATATTGACCATGTAGTCGATCAATATCGCCAGGCAGCGCTCAATGCCATAGAAGCAGGTTTTGATGGTATTGAACTCCATGCTGCAAACGGTTATTTAATTAATCAGTTTATTGACTCAAATGCCAATAATCGCACCGATGAATATGGCGGCAATGTTGAAAACCGCCTGCGTTTTCTTGCTGAGGTAGTGACTGCAGTATCAGAAGCCATTGGCGCTGAACGTGTTGGCGTACGTCTTGCGCCGTTTACCTCGCTCAATGGAACGGTTGATGCTAACCCAGTTGAAACCTATGTCGCTGCAGCTGCACTGCTTAATAAGCTCAATGTGGTTTACATTCATTTTGCTGAAGTGGATTGGGATGATGCGCCAGAAACGCCAAAAGGCTTTAAAAAATCCGTTAGAGCGGCATATAAAGGTACATTAATTTATGCGGGCCGATATAACGCACAAACGGCTGCACAAACCATTGAGGCGGGACTCGCTGATATGATTGGTTTTGGTCGTCCGTTTGTATCAAATCCTGATTTACCTACACGCATTAAACACGGTTATCCACTCGCAGCACATACGCCAGAGACATTATTTGGCGGCGCAGAAAAAGGCTTAACCGATTACCCTGAATACAGCCCAAGTTAATCAAGATGCTTAATTTATTGAGTTAACAGCTAAAAAACCAACATAGTTAACGGTTTAATAACAATGTAAATTAAGTCAATAAGCGGCTCTAATGAGTCGCTTATTTATTTTAGCTTTCGCTTATTTTTGTTAGTATTTGTCATTCCTCATTGCCCTGCCGTTAAATTGGAAAGTCATATTTTGTTTCACAAACAATCATACCGTGGTGAATTATTAATTTTGCTGGCGACGATGTTGGCCGGTATAGGCTGGATAGCCTCAAAGCTGGTGATTTTAGAAGTGCCTGGCGAAACCTTTGTTACCGCACGATTTTTACTGGCAAGCATCATTTTATTACCCTTTTGCTATAAACAAGTCTTCGCCTTAAGGCCTAAACAGCTATTGTCACTTTGCGCTGTGGGTGTTGTGTTAGCCGCCTCAATTGAAGTGTGGGTTTATGCGATTTCAATCTCTAATACTTTGTCTGTTGGGGCATTTATTATGAGTTTGGCGATGATCATTGCGCCATTTATTTCATGGATACTGTTTAAAGTGCGGCCACCTAGCATTTTTTGGCTTACGCTCCCTATTACCTGCATTGGTATTATGTTGCTGACCTTAACCGACGGTTGGGTCGTTGAAAGAAGCCAATGGTTTTTCTTATTGTCGTCGGTGCTGTTGTCGCTGCATTTTGTGTTAAATAAACAGGTATTAAACAGCGTTAAGCCGCTAACCTCCATTTGTGTGCAATTGTTTATGATCGGCGCTGTTGGCCTGATTGTGATGTTGATCGTCAGCCCTGAGAGTGCGAGTTTAAATAGCCACATTTTGTTTTGGTTTGCCGTATCAACCTTTGTTGCTACGTGTATACGCTACTTATCGCAAACCCTGGGGCAGTTTAGCGTTAAGATTGAAAAAGCCTCATTAATTATGCTTCTTGAACCCATTTGGACTTTGATCTTATCTGTTAGTTTTCTCGGAGAAGTAGTTGAAACTCAGAAGTTAATTGGTGGCGGGATCATCATTTTATCATTGTTCATTTACATCAAGTTCCAGAATAAACCATCCTTAACAAAATCTGTTGTGGTTTCTCAAAAATCTTAGTTATAAAAACGGCGATGAGTGGCTGACACTTATCGCCGTTTAGTTAATCTGTATACCGATTATCTTATGCGTGAGCTTGTGTACCAAATTGCTGGTGGTAGGCTTGCATAAAGTCTTGGCGGATTAAGGCATCTAACTCGATTGCCCGCTCGGTTGGGCAAAATATCATAATATGGACATTTTGCTCACCTGTAGCACCGCTGGTGACATGAATGTGCGGTTCACTTCCTGGCAAATCAACGCCTGCATGCTTTTCTATCACGCCGTTATAGCGTTTAGCGACTTCAATAAAGTCTTCACAATGATGGTCTATTTGTTCAATTAACGCCGGAAATAACGGGTATAAATTGTCAAATTTGGTCACGGTTATCGTAATGTGGTGATAAACATAGCGCTTTAAAAAGTTATGGTTTTTAACGGCATAAGTAAAAAACATGCTGTTAGGTAATGTCGCGGTTTTACCGGTGAAATGGTATTGACCATTTTGCAGATCGATTTCTTGAATGACGGTCGCCATTAAGTTGTGCTCAATTACCTGGCCATAAATGTTGCCGACTTCAATCCAATCGCCAATCACAAACGAACGTGAACTGGCGCGCTGAATCGAACCGGTAAAACACAAAATGATCTCTTTAGAGGCAATCACCAGGGCAATGGCAATGGCGGTCACTGATAAGGCAAATTTACTGACCTCGGTTTGCCACAACAAAAACAGTATCAATATGGTGAGTACAAATACGCCATTTTTAGTGCGTGACATCCATTTACGCTGCACATCAGATAAAAATGCAACGTCCCCTCGGATTGCCGTAATAATGACGTGTTTAATCAATGAAATAATGACGATGATTAGCGCCGTAAAAAATAATTTATGCTCAAAAAGAAAATCAATGACTAATGCTATGTTATCTGCCAAACCCACGCCCTATTTTGTTAAAAATTTATTAAAAAACGCTATGCCTTTGTAGGCGACACTTTATTGTCTATAACGTGAGAAAACAAGGTAATCGTCGCGCAAATATCGATTAGATCATGACAATAGATTCAATATTAGTCATATAACACCTTATCGAGATCACATTATGAGGCGATTATGAGATTGAGACAATTTGTCCATGTGCAAATTTGTTAACTTGATCAACATCATAAATTAGACGCAAATATAGAAATTATGTTAAGGAAATTTTGAACAAGTTGATTTACATCAAGGATGATTTTTAGCTGAGATTTAGTATTGATACTGATGGAATGCAATTATTTATTAGCCCTGCGCTAAATTAAGTAGAAGGTATCAACATGGACACACATGCAGCCCTTTATAAACAAGGCCAAGAGCGTCTTGATTATTTACGCCAATTTGCTCAACGTCAGCCTTTAACATTACAACAAAAAATGGCCGACCTTGGCATATCTCGCCGAGACTTCATTAAATGGACCGCTTCGGTCACCGCAATGTTAGCTCTCCCTTTACCCTTTAGTAATCTGGTGGCACAAGCCGCTGAATTAGCCGATCGCGTGCCGTTAATTTGGTTGCACATGGCTGAGTGTACTGGATGCTCTGAGTCGCTTATTCGTACCGACTCACCAAACCTTGACACCTTAATTTTTGATCATATCTCGCTTGAGTATCACGAGACCTTAATGGCCGCGTCAGGCTGGCAAGCTGAAGAAAACCTTGAGCATGCCTTAGAAACCTACAAAGGCCGTTATTTACTCGCCGTTGAAGGTGCGGTGCCTACAGCCAATAACGGGACGTTTTTAACCGTGGGTTGTAAGGGACACACTGGGCTGCATATTGTTAAAGAAGCCGCTAAAAATGCTGCTGCGATTGTGTCGGTAGGCACCTGCGCCGCATTTGGCGGTGTACAAGCTGCATCACCAAACCCAACGGGGGCAAAAGGGATTCATGAGGTGGTTGATAAAACCGTGATTAACCTAGGCGGCTGTCCACCGAGCGAGAAGAACATTGTTGGTACATTAATGTACTTCATCATGTTTGGGAAATTACCAGCACTAGACATGTTTAATCGTCCTAAATGGGCCTACGGTGCACGGGTGCATGACAACTGCGAACGTCGTGGTCGCTTCGATGCCGGTGAGTTTGTGGAAGAGTTTGGCGATGAAGGCGCTAAAGAAGGTTACTGCTTATATAAAGTGGGATGCAAAGGACCTTATACCTATAACAATTGCCCTACCGAGCGTTTTAATCATCACACCAGTTGGCCTGTTCTTGCGGGTCATGGCTGTATGGGCTGCTCTGAACCAAATTTTTGGGATGACATGGCGGACTTTGAAAAACCGCTAGGACGTCAACTTTTACACGGCATTGATGCCACCGCTGACACAGTTGGAGCGGTTATTTTAGGTGCGACCGTTGTTGGTATTGGCGCCCATGCAGTAGCTAGCGTATTTGCTAAGCCTTTGGAGGATTAATCATGAGTAAACGTGTCGTAATCGACCCAATCACACGTATCGAAGGCCATTTACGTATCGAGGTGGAAGTAGATGATAATAATGTTATCACTAAAGCCTGGTCATCATCGACCTTGTGGCGTGGTATTGAAGTGATTTTAAAAGGTCGCACACCGATGGACGTCGGTTTAATTGTGCAACGTATTTGTGGCGTGTGTACTTATTCGCATTATCGCTGTGGTACTGAGGCCGTTGAAAATGCCCTTGGGGTACAAATTCCACTTAATGCGAAATACTTACGTAGCTTAATGCAGTCATCACTATATATGCATGATCATATTGTGCATTTTTACCATTTACACGGCCTAGATTGGGTTGATGTGGTGTCAGCATTGAGCGCCGACCCAGCATTAGCGGCCAAAGTGGCGATGAATTATTCAGATGCGCCGATAGCTGCAGGTGAAGGTGAATTAAAAGCGGTACAAGCCAGAGTAAAAGGCTTAGTCGAAACCGGCAAGCTTGGCCCATTTGCCAATGCGTATTGGGGCAACAGCACTTATCGCTTTACGCCTGAGCAAAACCTTATTGCATTATCGCATTACTTAAAAGCACTAGAGGTTCAGCGTGTTGCGGCTGAAATGCTCGCCATATTTGGTGGCAAATCCCCTCACCCACAATCTATTATTGTCGGTGGTGTCACCTCAGTACGCGACATGTTAAGCCCTGCACGCTTGCAAGAGTGGAAACAAAAACACGCAATTGTACAAGACTTTATTGAACGTGCTTATCAAGCTGACATTGTGATGGCCGCAGAAGCGTTTGGCACTGAAGCCAGTGTGCTCGGCGGGGTTAACGTGAGTAGTTTCTTGTGTGGCGATGACTTTATTATGGCCGATGGTCAAAACTTGTTTAAGCAAGGGGTGATCATTAAAGGCGATTTAGCCAATGTGATGGATATTAATCCTGATTTAATCCGCGAAGATGTCACTCACGCCTGGTATAAAGCTGATGGTCCGCAGCACCCGTATGAAGGCACAACTATTCCGGATTACACCGGTTTTGTTGAGCGCGATACAGTTTATGGCAAGTTGCCGACAGTAGACGGCGATGGTAAGTATTCGTGGGTTAAGTCGCCTCGTTATCAAGATGAACCTGTTGAAGTGGGCCCGCTGGCCTGTTTGTTAGTGAACTACGCCCGTGGCAACCAAACTGTGGTAAATGCGGTTGATGGTTTATTGGCTCGTACAGGGTTACCGATTGACGCCTTGTTTACAACTTTGGGCCGAACCGCCGCACGCATGTTGCAAACAGTGTTAGTCGGCCAGGCTAGTTTAGTCACTTTTGACGCACTGTTGACCAATATTCAATCTGATGAATCAACCTACGTTAAACCCGAAATCGACCCTAACCAGGTATATGAAGGGTACTCGATGATTGAAGCGCCTCGCGGCATGCTTAGCCATTGGATACGAATTAAAGACGGTAAAGTTGAAAACTATCAAGCTGTGGTGCCCACAACCTGGAATGCTGGACCCGTTGATGCCCGTGGCAATATGGGACCTTATGAAGCATCGTTAATTGGCTTACAACTTGAAGATCCCACTAAGCCACTTGAGGTGATTCGTATTATCCACTCGTTTGATCCTTGTATGGCGTGTTCTGTCCATGTGATGGATTACAACAAACAAACGCTTGGCCAATTTAAAATTGATCCAAACGGATTTTAATTAGGCCAATGGATTAGGAGGGATAAAAGTATGGAACATATCGCAACCCACAATAGGAAGCTGATATTTACTCCGGCCATTCGCATATTTCATTGGCTACGAGCCTTGGCAATCTTGGTGTTAGTGATCACAGGGTTTTATATCTCGTGGCCATTTTTAGTGGCGCCTGAAAGTTCAGACGTGTTGGTGCAAGGCTGGATCCGCTTTGCCCATATCGTGTTTGGCTTTTTGCTCACCAGTATTACACTGGTACGTTTTTATTTGTTTTTCTTTAGCCGTAACAACATTGAAAGAAAATCATTTAAAGATGTTATGAGTGTGAACAGTTGGATTGTGCAACTTAAATCGTATTTCTGGATGGGCAATTTACACAAGTCAGGGGTGTATGGTCCATTGCAGTTTATGACTTATGTGGCGATTTCGTTTGCGGCTCTCATTGTTTGTATTACAGGCTTAGTGTTGTATGCCAATGTATATCACTTAGGTGTAGGAGGTTTACTCGGTGGCGTATCTGATTGGCTAACGGCTTTATGCGGTGGCCTTGCTAATTTACGGACTTTTCATCATTACTTAACATGGGCGTTTATCATCTTTGTGGTGATCCATGTGTATATGGCGGTGTGGTCTGGCATTCGCTTTAAACATAACTCTGTCGACTCAATCGTGTCCGGTTACGACTACCATAAGGATCACTAATTAGCGTGAAAAAAATATTGCTGTTAGGTATAGGCAATGTATTGTACGCCGACGAAGGAGTCGGCGTACATTTTGTCAATTATATCAATGATAAATATCAATTTAATCACTCGCAACATCAACTCGATATTGTTGATGGTGGCACTTTGGCCCAGGGGTTGATCCCCATCATTTGTCAGTATGATCATTTAATCGTCGTCGACACTGTCAATAGCGTGGATGTAGGTCCGGGTGAAGTGTACTTTTTTGATTTTGACCATGCTCCTGCTGAAATTGACTGGCAAGGCAGTGCTCACGAGGTTGAAATGCTGCAAACCCTCAATATGATGGACATTGTTGGCGACAGGCCACACACCTTTGTTTTAGGCGTCACCCCCACGGTCATTGAACCCATGACGTTAGGCTTAACACCTCACCTGTTACAAGCTATTCCCACAATGGAAAAAGCCTTACTTGCACATTTAACAACGCTTGGCTTTACTTACTCATGCAAGGCCGATTTAACTATCGAACAGGTGATCCCAGATGCCTATAAGCGAGGCTGCTATGTCGATGCGTAACCATACCATTCGATTTAATTTTGTTTGCCAAAGACCCGTGCCGCTATATACACATTTATGCAATCAATATTTACACTTAGATAAACTTAATATCAGCATAGGCCGTGAGCAAAACGCCGACACTGGCGCAATTTGTTATTTTATAGAAGCCTGTGCCCCTCAAGCCGAACTCGAGGAGTTGGCAGACAATATTGCTGAAGATTTCTTACTGTCTGTGTGGTTGCAGCACACTGAGATTAAACGCATTGATACCAAGACGGGCTCAACTAATGCTTTTGTTGTAAAACATCATAAAGGGTTGCCCTTGTCTTTTTGTCAGCATTGTCAGCCGCAATTTGGTGATAATCAACATCCGTTCTTTGGTGACATTAATTTGCCCTGTGAACACTGCAAAGGCCACTATAAACTCAGCCGTGAACTCAAATCGCTCACTAAAGCTGACATTGGTGCCATGGCAAACAGTTTGTTAGCCAGCAAGGAGCTTGTGTTACCCATGCTTGGGCTGCAATTAAGCTTATCGAGCAGTAAAGCCAGTTTGACTGATTATCAACAACCTAGAGTGTTAATTTGTAATCCTAACTCGCTTAATAGCCAATTTTGTGTCTCTGACAGCCAAATATTAGCATTATCGAGCATTGAAAAACCGTTATTAAGGGTAAGACCGTGTAGCGACCATCCTAATTTGCACGCCCCGTTATACGATATTCAGTTTGCTGAAAATCGGTTATTAGTGATTTTGTGTGAAACGCTGCGTCAAAAAGGCATTCATTGGGTATATGTAAATCAAGTAGATACAGTAAATCCACATATGACTCCACCATTAAGGCTGGCTGGTGTGGCACAATATTGGATACCCACATCTGAGTTACAGTCCGGAAAAATAGCGTTGCCAAGCAACCTCACCTGTTTACACGATGAATACCACTATCAAACAGATCAACATAAGTTTTTAGCCAAAAGTACCGCCGATCAACTGCAATGGCAGGTTGTGAAGTTACATGAGCCTCAAACGCTATGTGCAGCCCCTGACAACGCGACTCACATCAATTACAGTTTATGTGCATTGTCGGCAGGGTTATTACGCCACAATGAGCATGAGCATCATAACAAGACACAGTATGTTAAAAATGCCGCTGTATTATATTTTAGTCGGCACCATGCCAGCCAAATTGTCACGGTTGATAGCCAAAGTGATGCGGAGTTATTTTTTCAGCTGCCTACGTTACCTAACAGCGGGTATGAGGTGTGCCACAGCTTATTAGATTCGCCTCAAAAAAACTTACTCGATAAATTTAAGCAATTACACCCCGCTGAATATAACCAGCTACTTGACTTGCATTTTTCGGATAAAGACAGTGCATTAACACAATTAATGGCTGTGGCAGCAGCCATTATTGGTGCAGGCCAAATCAATAGCCATCAAGGTAAGCCTGTGAGTGTGGCTGAACTTGCCGACCGATTTATTGCGTTAGCAATGTCATATCAAGACAATAATGCACCCAGAATTGATTTTCCGCTCACCAAAGGTATGGCCCATCGCAGCCTCAACTGGTGCAGAACATTAGGCTCGCTTATGAGCTTTAAACTGGCGGGCGATGTCAACTTAGCAAAACTTGCTTTTGCGTTTCATGACTCGTTTGCCGATTATCTTAGTAATTGGATTGAGCATGTGGATCAAAATGTTGGCATTAAACAATTGGTAGTCGCCGGCAGTGACTTTGCAAACCCGGTGCTTGCTGAACGAGTGCATTTACGTATTGGTAAAAACTATCCGTTGCAACTCAATCCACTATTGGATCTTGATGGGGTTAATATTGCCATTGGTGGTCTGTATCTCAAACAACGCCGAGGATAACAAGTATCTTAGCCATAACTGACTTTATATAAATCGGTAATCACTCAATGCAAATTACAGTATTTGTTAAAGGCATTGTACAGGGGGTCGGCTTTCGGCCCTTTGTTTATCGGCTTGCCTCAGAACTCAACTTATTTGGCACGGTACTCAATAATCACTTAGGCGTGACAATTGAATTACAGGGCCCGTCTGTTGCGATTGATTCATTTATCGATACATTGCAAAGCAGCCCGCCGCCCCTTGCCCGTATTGACCATATTGAGCAAACAATTTGTAGCACTGAAATAAGTTTTAACTCATTTAGTATTATCGACAGCCAGATATTGCCTGGTGAGCATGCCAATGTGGCTGTTTCTGCCGACAAAAGTGTCTGCCAGGATTGTTTAGACGAGATAAACGATCCTAACAACCGTCATTATCATTACCCGTTTACCAACTGCACCAATTGCGGTCCACGCTATACCATTATCAATGCACTGCCTTACGACCGTTGTAATACCGCTATGGCTAAGTTTGATATGTGCCCTGAGTGTGCGGCATCTTACACAGACCCGCTTAACAGGCGCTACCATGCGCAGCCAGTGAGCTGTCCACAATGCGGGCCACAGCTACAATTAAGCGTGTTAGCATCGCAATTGACTACGTTATCAAACGATGAATTAAGCCAATGTGATGTACTAGCGCAAACCGCCCAGCTCATTAAGCAAGGTGCCATTGTGGCCATTAAAGGCCTAGGTGGATTTCATTTAGTGTGTGATGCCACCAACGATGACGCCGTATCTTTGCTACGCCAACGTAAACATCGCCCAGCCAAGCCGTTAGCCATCATGGTAAAAGACCTAAACCAAGCTAGACAATGTGTGATGGCCAATCAAACCGAGTGGGACTTATTAAATAGCGCCGAAAAGCCCATTACCTTGCTAACCAAGTTACCGATTAACCCATTAGGTTTGAGTGAGCAATTGGCACCAGGCATTGATAGGCTTGGGGTATTTTTACCTTATACGCCATTGCATCATTTATTGATGCAACTCGTCGGTAATCCCATTGTTGCCACGAGTGCAAATCGAAGCGGCGAGCCCATTATTGGCGATAGCGCAGAGATTAAACATCATCTCGGCCATGTCGTTGATGCAATATTGGACCATAACCGGGCCATTATTAATGCTTGCGATGATAGCGTGGTACAAGTGATTGATAACCAAGTTCAAGTGATCCGCTTAGCGCGAGGGTATGCACCACTCACCATTAATATTGATGATGAACAGAGCGTTGGCTCACGACATGTGCTCGCAGTGGGCGCGCAGCAAAAAAATGCTGTCGCCTTTGGCTTTGATCACAACATGATATTGTCGCCCCACATTGGTGATTTATTTAGCCTTGAGGCGCAGCAGTATTTTCATCAAAGTTTGGCCACCTTTACCCGCTTATATGACTTTAATCCAAGCCATGTCGTTCATGATAATCACCCGCAATATGCGCCAAGCCAATGGGCTAAGGCGTATAAAGAACAACATGAATTACCCAGCAGTCAATGTGTTGGCATTCAACATCATTACGCGCATGTATTGTCGGTAATGGCCGCGCACCAACACACTGATACGGTTTTTGGGGTGAGTTTTGATGGCACTGGGCTTGGCGATGACGGCACCTTATGGGGCAGCGAGGTGATGCTAGCCGACATAAATGGCTTTACTACCCTCGCCCATTTCAGTGAGTTTACATTGATTGGCGGTGAGCAAGCTATTAAGCAGCCAGTACGCATTTTATTGGCACTGCTATTTGAGCATTTATCGCTTGAGCAGGTATTACGTTTGCCCATTAATGCGATTAATCATTTAGGCACGCAAACCGTGACTAATTTGCATCGGTTATGGGTAAACAACAGCCACTGTATTAAGTGCCGCTCGGTGGGTCGCTTATTTGATGCGTTGGCTGTTGGGCTTAATCTACTTGAGCAAAATGACTATGAAGGTCAGGCTGGTATGATGATTGAAACTGCGGCCAATCAATATTTACAACAAGACGCAGATCAAAACAGTCAGTTTAACACCACGATAAGTGAGATTAGCTTATCGCAACATCGCGCCTCTAAAGCGCATAACAGCGATGTAATTCAGTGGCATAGCAGCCAATTTATGACTCAATTAGTGCTAGCGGCTCATCAACAAGACTCTGCGATAACAACAGTCCTCCTAACTCAACAACTATGCTGGCAATTTATGGTTGAAATAGCGGATAAGATTGATCGGGTGGCGCAAGATTATCGTGACTACCCGCAAGTATTATGTGGTGGCGTGTTTCAAAATAAAACCTTACTTAGTCAATGTTTAACGCTAAGTAAACGTGCTAATCATCAGGTATTAACCAGTCAACATGTGCCCATTAATGACGGCGGTATTGCCCTGGGTCAATTATGGTATGGCGTACATTGGTGGGCGCAAAAAAAACACTAACAAAAGAATACAAACTGCATGGTTTACAAGATTACTGCTGTGGAGCAGATCACATTTTTATCTTGATTTTGCGCTTGTTCACTTTGTTTTTATTAAAAACTGACTTGCATCAAAGAATCCATGTGTAAGTTATCTGACACTAACACTAAGGTAAATCAGGTTTACAAGGAAATAATATGTGCAAAGATTGCGGCTGTTCTATCACCCATGACGATGTGGGGCATCAACATACTCATGGCGATCATCATCATGGTCAACTACATAGTAATCCTCAATTAAACGACAAGAAGACCTTGGCGGTTATCCATAAAATTTTGGATAAAAACGATATTGAAGCACAACACAACCGCGATCATTTTGCAGCTCAGCATGTCACTGCATATAACTTAATGAGTAGCCCTGGTAGCGGCAAGACCACCTTACTAGAATGCCTTCCCGAATACCTTAATCATAAATTCGCGGTGATTGAAGGCGATTTAGAAACCTCACGCGATGCCGACCGCTTAATTGCCAAAGGGATTAATGCGTATCAAATTCAAACAGGTTCAGCTTGTCACCTAGACGCCTTTATGGTGCATGGCGCATTACACCATATTGACCTCAACCCCATCGACATTTGCTTTGTGGAAAACGTCGGTAACTTAGTGTGCCCCGCCAGTTACGATGTCGGCACCCATAAAAATATCGTCTTGCTGTCGGTACCAGAGGGCGATGACAAAATTGAAAAGTATCCGGTGATGTTTCGCCGCGCAGATGTGGTGGTAATTACCAAATCTGACTTACTGCCATACTTTGATTTTAGTATTGAAGAAGCCAAAGCGCAGCTACAAAAGTTAAATCCTAACGTTGAGCTTTTTGTAGTTTCAGTGAAAAATTCTGATTCAATGAACGCCTTTGCGCATTGGATTACTAAAAACCTGGAGCGCTAACCATGTGCTTATCAGTACCTTCAAAAGTTGTTGAAATACATGACGATGCCAGCGTTACAGTTGACACGCTAGGCGTGCGCCGTCGTGTGAGCAGTCATTTAATGACCGAACCGTTAACCGAAGGAGACTTTGTATTAATCCATATTGGTTTTGTGATGAATAAAATCGATGAGAAAGACGCACAACAAAGTCTCGATTTATACCAAGAAATCGTCGAAAAAATGCAATTGGAGTCAGAGTAATGATCACCCTTAATGACTTCTATCAAGGGTTTCGAGACCCAAAAACGATTGGTCATTTAGCGGCGTTAATTCGCGAGCAGGCAGCGCAAACCACAGAGCAAATTAACATAATGGAAGTGTGTGGAGGCCATACACATACCATTATGAAATACGGGGTATTGCAACTACTGCCTGACAACATTCGCTTTATTCACGGACCAGGTTGCCCAGTGTGCGTGATGCCAAAAGAGCGCATTGATCACGCGGCAGTACTTGCCAGTCAAGACGATGTTATTTTAGTCACCCTAGGCGATATGATAAGAGTGCCTGGTTCTATGGGGAGTTTGGCGGAATTTCGATCTCAGGGTTGCGATATCCGCCCCATTTACGACCCTCTCGATACATTAAACATTGCCCGAGACAACCCAGATAAAACCGTGATCTTTTTTGCCATCGGCTTTGAAACCTCCACCCCGATGACCGCTGCATTGATTGCCCAGGCGGAAGCGCAAAACATCCCTAACCTATTGTTTCATATTAATCATGTGCTGGTTCCCCCTGCCATCGATGCAGTAATGGCAGACAGTCGAGCTCAGGTCAATGCGTTTATTGGCCCGGCACATGTCAGCGTGATCAGCGGCGCTAAAATTTATCAGCCAGCCGTCGACAATTACAACACACCTGTAGTGGTGTCTGGCTTTGAACCTGTCGATTTGATGGAGTCTATTTTACGCATTGTAAAACAAAAAGTGGCTGGCGAAGCTGTGCTAGATAATCAATACAGCCGCTCGGTGACCTATGAGGGTAACCTTGCAGCACAGCAACTGGTGGATACTTATTTTACCGTACGAGACAGCTTCCGTTGGCGTGGACTTGGGCCAATCGCGCGCTCTGCGCTTACCTTAAAACCCGAATATCAACACCGAGACGCTGAACGTATCTACGTTGAGGTACTACCTACAACTGAAATTGATGACCATAAAGCATGCCAATGTGGTGATATTTTACGTGGACTCGCTAACCCTAAGGACTGCAAAGTCTTTGGCCGAGGCTGTACACCACAAACGCCATTGGGCAGTTGTATGGTGAGCTCAGAAGGAGCTTGTAACGCTTATTATCGCTATGGAGAAGTACAAAATGGCAACTAAAAAGACTGTACAGCTAAGCCATGGTGGTGGCGGTAAAGAAATGAATCAGTTAATAACTGAGATGTTTTTTAAAGCATTTAATAACCCTATTTTAGCCTCACAAGAAGATGCCGCTAAATTAAACATGTGTGGCCATATCGCTTTTACGACTGACTCTTTCACGGTCTCACCACTTTTTTTTGCTGGTGGTGATATTGGCAAGTTAGCCATCGCAGGCACGGTGAATGACCTTGCGATGATGGCCGCTCAACCAGAATACTTAAGTTGCAGCTTTATTATTGAAGAAGGGTTTGCGCTTGATGACTTAAACACCATTGTGAGCAGCATGGCCGAAGAATTACATAAATCGGGTGCCAGAATTGTCTGCGGAGACACCAAAGTGGTGCCTAAAGGCTGTGCCGATGGCCTGTTTATCAACACTTCAGGTGTTGGGCGTATTTTAAACCCAAACATTTCGGCTAAACACTTACAAACAGACGACGCGATCATTGTCTCTAGAGACATAGGTCGTCATGGCGCAGCCATTTTAATGGCTCGTGATGGCTTGACACTTGAGTCATCTCTTTGCAGTGACTGTGACACCCTGTGGCCTATTGTCGAGCAATTACTGGCTGCAAACATCAAAATCCACGCGATGCGTGATGCGACCCGTGGCGGTATTTCAGCGGTATTAAATGAATGGGCGGTAGCCTCCAATGTGGGCATCAGTGTCGATGAAACCGCCATGCCTGTGTGCGATGAAGTCAAAGGCTTATGTGAACTATTTGGTTTTGAACCTTACGATTTAGCCAATGAAGGTACCTTTTTACTGTCGGTGCCAAAAGAGCTTGCCCACGGTGCCATAGAAGTGATGCAACGCTATGGCCATTGTGAACAGGCCGCAATCATTGGCCATGTCACCAAGAAGCAACCGGGAAAAGTGATTTTAAATACGCCTTGGGCAAGTAGCCGTTACTTGGATTTACCACAAGGTGAATTACTGCCAAGGATTTGTTAATGCACGAATATTCGATTGTGATGTCGTTAATGGAACAATGTGAAAGCCTGGCGCAGCAACATCAGGCGCAAGGTATTGAACAGGTAGAACTTAAAATTGGCATTTTAAGTGGCGTAGAGCCGGCATTGTTAGCTCAAGCATTTGAAACCTTTAAGCTTGAAACCATTTGCCATAACGCAAAACTGGTGATGAATATTCAACCATTGGTGTTGCAGTGCCGCGATTGTGACCAACAGTCACAAGTGGATGAGCGCACCATTATCTGCCCTATTTGTACCAGTAATAATACCTTAGTCATTGATGGCGAAGACATGATGTTAATGCAACTGGTACTCGATACCTGACGTTATTAACCACACATACCGTAAAACAAAAAAGTGAACACAATAAAAGGACTACACCATGAAATACTTATCACTTGCCTTTATTCTTGCCGCTACTCCAACTCTTGCTATGGCACATGAGGGACACGGTGGTGTTGGATTATTTCATCACTTAATGGATCTTGCACCGGCCATTGTCTTGGTGGCTATTGTGGCGTTTATCTATTGGAAACGCAGCAAATAAATACGCGGCTAATTAATATAAAATAAGCCTTCCATTAGGAAGGCTTATTGTGTGGTCTGTTATCCACGAAAGTGGTTTAGAACATCTCAGCAGGCATGGCCATAATAGACTTATCACCTTGATTAACTTGTGATAAATGATATTGAGATTTAGACAACAATTTGTCCATATAAAAATCTGCTACATATTGCTTTTGCGCCGCAAAAGTCGTGTCTTCATGGCCACTAGCTTTATCTGCCATTAATAACCAGAAGTAACCATAAAGAGCATAACCAAAGGCATCTAAAAAGTCGACCGCACATGAGTTAACCAGTGCAGGTTGTTCATGTTTATTGTCATTGATGTAATTCGCAGTAGTCAATAACTCAGCAAACACATTGCTTACTGTCGCTTTATGATCGGCATTAGCTTGAGTTAACTCAGCGAGACCCGCGTTCACGTCTGCCACAAACTCAGTCAAGGTTGCGACATTGTCACCTGTCACTTTACGGCCTAAAAAGTCAATGGCCTGAATACCGTTAGTACCTTCATAAATTTGTGCAATACGGGTATCACGCACAAACTGCTCAATACCGGTTTCACGTATATAACCATGGCCGCCAAACACTTGTTGTCCCATCACTGTGGTATCTAGGCCGCGATCGGTTAAAAATGCTTTTGATACTGGCGTTAACAAACCAACATAACGAACAGCTTTAGCTTGCACATCATCGCTGGCGTATTTGGCTAGGTCTAACTGCTTACCGGTATACACAGACAGTGCACGGCCCGCTTCAGTCAAGGCTCTGATAGTAAGTAACATTCTGCGCACATCGCCATGCACAATAATAGGATCAGAGGTAGCCCCTGTTGGTGACCCCGCAGCAGCGACACCTTGAAGACGCTCTTTAGCGTAATCGCTGGCCATTTGATAAGCCGCTTGGCCGTTGCCTAAACCTTGTAAGCCAATGGCTAAACGTTCGTAGTTCATCATAGTGAACATGCACACTAAACCACGAGCTGGACGGCCAATGAGATAACCTACGGCATTGTCGTAGTTCATTACACACGTTGCAGAGGCTTTTAGGCCCATTTTGTGCTCAATTGAACCGACAGTAACGCCATTAGCTTCACCAAGGCTGCCATCGGCATTAACACGGATTTTAGGCACTAAAAATAATGAGATACCGTTAGAGTCTGGTAACTTGGCTAACACTAAATGAATCACGTTTTCTGCTAGGTCGTGATCGCCGCCAGTGATAAAAATTTTATTACCGGTAATTGAATAACTACCATCTTCTAATGGCTCGGCTTTAGAGCGAATGCCACGTAAATCTGAACCCGCGTGCGGCTCGGTCATGTCCATGGCACCAGCCCACTGGCCGGAATATAAATTAGGTAAATAGGTTTGTTTTAACTCATCTGTTGCATGGGCATTGATACACAGCGCCGCACCTGCTGTAAGCGAGTTATAAAGCGTGAAAGAGTTACAGGTGCTGTAGCCCATTTCGTCGACTAACACACCCAACATTTTAGGCATGCCCATGCCGCCAAAATCAGCTTCGCCGCATAAACCCACCCAGCCACCTTCAGCAAACTGGCTATACGCTTCTTTAAAGCCATCTGGTGTAATGATGTCATTACCGCTATGTACCACGCCTTGCTCGTCGCCATTGCGATTTAAAGGTTGCAGTAGATCACGGCTAATTTTGGCTGATTCATCTAAAATAGCTAACGCAGTATCCATGTCTACCGTTTCTGCCATTGCTGGAAGTTGCTGCCAGGTTGTTGGCGCATCAAAAACGTTTTCTAGCAAGAATTGCATGTCTTTTAATGGGGCTTGATATGGATACATAGGGCTCTCTTAAAACGAATAATTAAAACAGTTGTTTTAATTTATACTAAAGCGTTACAAAAAGAAAAGGTTTTTTAAACAAAGTGTGACCTTTTAAGATAATCGACATTATGCCAGATCAATGAGTTACAATTACCTGTAACCCTGCGCTATCAGGTTAACCATAAAATGATACCGCCTCGATGTTGATATGTTAAAAAGCGAACCAGACTGAATGCACACGCCACAAAATCCCGCCACACCTAAAGATCAAAATCATAATCCTTACCAGCAAGTTACGGTGATAGGTAATGCACCAGGCGCCTGGCGACCAGCTGATGTCGGCCTTACGTTTGTGTTCAATGCGACTGAACATCAGGCAGACAATGTCATCAATATTTGTAATGGGCCATATGCAGGATCACCTCATGCTTTTGCGGTAAGCAACACCCCTGATGATCAACAATTAATCGCGCTATTAACCCAAGTAGCACCAACCCTCGAACAACAATTGCATTGTTGGCCTTCATCAGGGCTCGTTACCTGTTTTTTGATGTCCATTTTAGCCAGTGACATGACGGTACAACGCATGTCGCTCATGCCATCGCTTAAACGTTCGCGCGTACTAAGCGAGCAGGAGTATTTACCTTGCATGGTACATAACTGGTTAGGTGAGCGCAGACTTGCACTGGGATTACAATTAACGAATCCGCATATTAGCTGGCCGGGGTTATTGATTGATCAAGCCGCCATTCCTGAAGAGCTTAATACTCAAGCTGAACAACCAGACATTAACCCGTTTGAAGTGTTATTGAGTGATTTTATTCGTCGACGAAACAGCGATGTTAAGCCAACATATCATATAGGCACATCTCAGGCTCTAGCTTTACAAGTAACCTCTGAGCGGCCTGCGCAGCCTGATTTACAATATGCATTGTTAGCGGCATTGAGCAATTTACCTAGCGTGCACTGGTTATCGTATGCGACACAAGATGATTTAATCACTGCTGAAGCGCTGTTTTATAATGAACACCCACAAACACAAACTAGTTACTGGTATTTAGTGGATTACCAGGCCTCACAATTTTTAGATAACATTCGCCATCATTTAGCGTACTGCCAACAAGTGTTTGCGTTAACGGCTAAACAAGCGGCTGAAAACAAATCGTCATAATTACTGATGAACGGTCACAACTAATAATCAACCTGAAAATGCCTATTTCAACAAGAATTAAGTTTGTTCATCGTTTATTAACACGCTCTAATAACAAGTCATAAAAAAAGCCTCGTTGAAGAGGCTTTTTAAGGTAATCGTTACCACATTAAATCATCTGGAATAGCGTAATCTGCGTACGGATCGTCGGCATCACTGACTTGCTCTACCGAATCTTTTGCGGCTTTATCCCATAAGTATCCGCACCACTGTGGCACCAGTAATTTAACCCGTTCGGCTAACTTATGCGGCACCAAATAGCTTTTGTCTTCATGACGCACAATACCTAACGTGCCGTTAAGCAGTTCAGCTTGAATTTTATCAGTGATGTACAAAGAATAAATTTTGTTTTCTAAGGTGTAGTTAAACTTAAGCTCAGCATCTTTAGGGATGTTGATGGCAAATTTAGAAAACTCAGTAATCAAGCCGCGAACCTGGCCTTTTTCTGACGCTTGGGCGAAGCGTTGTTCATTTAACGCTTTGTCTTTTTTAGCCTGCTGTAATTTTTGTTCAGCAATTTGCTTTTTAAGCTCGCCGCTGCCGTCATCAACTTTGGCTTTTTTGTTACGACGTTGTTGGGTCTTTACATCGCGTACTTTTTGTTTGCTGGCAAGACCGGCTTTGAGTAATTGATCTTGTAATGCATTTGCCATGATTTGTTACCTTTAAATATTAATGTCTATAAGCCATGTTTAGCGGCGATATCGCCTAATTCGGTCATCGCGATACTGGCGCCACCTAAAGACCAACCACCATCAACGGGCAATACCACACCGGTAATGTACGATGCCATGTCAGATGCAAGAAATAATGCTGCGTTAGCAATATCTTGTCCCTGGCCGTTACGTTTTAAGGGCACGCTGTTAGCCACGCGCTGCTGTAATTCATCGCTGGGTGCTAGGCGGTTAAACCCTTCGGTATCGGCAATTGGGCCTGGCACAATGGAGTTAATTCTAACACCTTCTACGCCCCATTCTAACGCTAATGTGCGCGTTAACATATCAACTCCAGCTTTGGCAGCGCATACATGCGCTTGCAATGGCATGGCAATAAAGGCCTGTGGTGCAGAAATTTGTACCACACTGGCATTGGGACGTGCCAGTAAAGGATAGGCTTGCTTTAACACCTGAAAACTGCCAATTAAATCAATATCAATAACCGATTTAAACCCATTGGTTGACAGTTTAGCCGCGCTGGCAGGGAAATTACCGGCTGCACCACTGATTAACACATCGATATGAGCATACGCCTTTGCAATTTCGTTAAAGCCTAGGGTTAGTGCATCATTATCACGCACATCAAAACTCACCCCCATGTGGACTGCATTCGGGTTTGCCTGATTAAGTTGGGCAACCGCAGCATTGACTTTATCAATACTGCGACTCGCTACCGCAACATTGGCACCAGCTTTGGCAAACGCAATGGCCACTTGCAGATTAATCCCTGAAGTACCGCCAACAACCACGACATTTTTACCTGTGTAATCAAATCCTATTGCAGACCCTATTGCAGTCATAGTCATTCCCTTATTAGTTTGTTTTAATTGACGTTATAACACTTAAGCTTGAAGCGATTGATGAATTGCTGTCAGCGCAGCCAATGGATCTGCCGCTTTGGTGATCGGCCTACCAATCACGAGGTAGTCAGAGCCCGCTGCAATCGCTTGTGGCGGTGTCATCACTCGGTGTTGATCGCCAGCATCACTGCCCGCAGGACGAATACCTGGTGTCACTAAAGTGAAACCCTTGCCAAATGACGATTTAAGTAATTTAGCTTCTTGAGCTGAGCACACCACGCCATCAAGCCCTGCTTGATGAGTGAGTTTGGCTAAACGTAACACATGTTCAAAGGCTGGCACATTAATACCGAGCAACGCTAAGTCTTCATCAGACATTGACGTTAATACGGTCACGGCGATTAATAATGGCGCGTCTTTGCCATATGGCTGCAATGCTTTTTTTGCAGCTTGCATCATGGCTAATCCACCACTGGCATGCACATTGGTCATCCAAACACCCAGCTCTGCCGCAGCGGCGACGGCTTTAGCGACGGTATTGGGAATGTCGTGAAACTTTAAATCAAGGAATAAATCAAAATCACGGTTGTGAATGTCTTTTACCAATTGCGGGCCGAACAAGGTAAACATTTCTTTGCCGATTTTTAAGCGGCACATGTTGGGGTCGAGTTTATCAATGAAAGTCAGCGCGTCAGCTTTATTGTCATAGTCGAGGGCAACTACAATTGATTTATCAGTCATTAGAACTCCAGCGGCAATAGCATGTGTTAGTTATTATAGAGTGTTTAGTGCGGGGTTATTCACCGTCTAGGCCTTTAATGCGCTTAATACTGCCCCACTGTTTACATGACGGACAATGCCAATATAAACCGTGTGATGGAAAACCACAGGCAGTACAGCGATAACTAGGACGGAATTTAATTTGTTGTTCAACAAGCTGCTCAAGCATGGATAAACTTTGTTTTGCCTGGCCATCTTCTGCTTGTTTAATGTGTAATTTCATTAAGTGCTGAAACCCTTTCATGGTCGGATGGCGATATAGATTATCGAGCATCATGGTTTCAGCGCTTTGGTGTTGGTTCAGTGTGATTTTATGTTCGGCTAGCGCGACAACGACGCTGGCGCCTGCACCGTCGGCAATCGCTTTGGCAAGCAGTTCATGAAAGCCTTCTGGGTCTTGAGTATCGCGATACACTTGTTTAGCAATCGCGACACCATCGGCAAATAGGTCGATGTCGGCCACTTTGAGCTCTAACAGCGCTTGTTTACATTGTTCAAATTGCCCTGCGTCGAGGTAAATTTTGGCAAGGGTTAACCAGGCTCGACCGCATTTGGCGTCTTGTTTGATGGCTTGTTGCAGTTTTTTTATTTTATCGATGTCGTTAGGTGTTTCATCGGCAAGCTGACAATAAAAATGGGCGGTGGTGTTTTTTAGCGCTTGTTGGCGCTTGCGCGGAAGACGCTTAGTAATATCAATGGCGTTTTGCCATTCTTTGGTCACCTGGTAAATCAAAATCAGCTGTGTTTCAGCTTCTTCGCTGTGATCATCTTGGCTAACCAAATTAGTAAAGATTTCTTCTGCACGGTCGTAAAAACCTGCGGCCATGTAATCTTTACCTAACTCCATCATCGCGATATCGCGCTGTTCATTGGTTAAACTTGGGCGGGCAATCAAATTTTGATGAATGCGAATTGAGCGGTCCACTTCGCCGCGCTTACGAAACAATGACCCTAATGATAAGTGTGTATCAATGGTTTCATCATCCACATCTAACATACTGATAAATAAGTCTACAGCTTTATCTGACTCATTTGACAGTAAAAAATTAAGCCCAGTGAAATAGTCTCGGCTTAATTTCTTACTTTGTTGGCTATCACTATGGCGAATACTGCGTCGCCCCATGTACCAACCGTATCCGGCGGCAATGGGTAATAGCAAGAACAAGATTTCTAGCATACTAGACAGCTTGATCCTTAGCGGGTGCGTCGATGTTTATCGCATCAACTGTGGTAAATTTTTTGAGTGCTTTATTACTTTTACGTAATGCCAGTTTGAGCTTAAGGATGTAAAAGCTCGCAAATATCCAACTGATGATAAACCCACCAAAAAACACACTAGCAAGTACCACGGGTAAACGATATTCACCTTCGGCAATGAAGTAACTCAAGGTTACAATTTGTTCGTTTTTAGCCCCAAATAGTAATGCTAAAACAAACAGCAAACCAATTAGTACAATGACAATAAAAGATCTCACGTTATTCTCCATGTATACGCATCAATATAATGATTATCCAAGAAATTTACTAAGCTGACCAGCATTGACTGTGATTAGATACAAAAAAGCCTCCAAATGGAGGCTTTTTTTAAAGCGTTAATCAAACATTAACAGCATCGACACGTTCGCGCAGTTCTTTGCCTGGCTTAAAGTGCGGTACATACTTGCCTTCCAAATCAACAGATGTGCCTGTTTTTGGGTTACGACCAGTACGAGGTGCACGATAGTGAAGAGAAAAACTACCAAAGCCACGGATTTCTATACGATCACCGCCTTCTAATGTTGTTGCCATTTGCTCCAACATTTCTTTGATTGCACTTTCCACTTCTTTCGCCGACAATTGCGACTGCCTAGTGGCAAGTTTTTCGATCAGTTCAGATTTTGTCATCTTAGCTATCCCATATTATCAAGCCAAACACAGTCGCCTAATGGGGACGGTGTCCCCATACAACAGACGATTTTCGATTACTTACGAGCCGCTTTGAAAGCTTCAGCCATCGCGCTGCTCATTACAACGTCATCTTGCTTGTTCAGAGTAGCAATCGCTTCTTTCTGTTCAGCTTCATCTTTCGCTTTGATAGATAAGCTGATAGAACGGTTCTTACGATCTACACCCATGAACTTAGCTTCGATTGCGTCACCTACTGAGTATACAGTAGATGCATCTTCGATGCGTTCTGCAGAGATGTCAGCTACACGGATGTAACCTTCAACAGTTTCTGCTAATTCAACTGTAACACCTTTTGCGTCAACAGCAGAAACAGTACCGTTAACTACGGTGCCTTTCTTCTTGTCAGCTAAGTATGCGTTGAATGGATCATCTTCAGTTTGCTTAACACCTAAGCTGATGCGCTCACGCTCTGGGTCTACAGATAGAACCACTGCGTGGATTTCGTCGCCTTTCTTGTATTCAGACACTGCGTCTTCGCCAGTACCGTTCCAAGAAATGTCAGATAAGTGAACAAGACCATCGATTCCACCGTCAAGACCGATAAAGATACCGAAGTCAGTGATTGACTTGATCTTACCAGATACTTTGTCGCCTTTGTTAAACTTAGTAGCGAAGTCATCCCATGGGTTAACTTTACACTGTTTAAGGCCTAGAGAAATACGACGACGTTCTTCATCGATGTCTAGTACTAACACTTCAACTTCATCACCTAAGTTAACAACTTTAGATGGGTGAATGTTCTTGTTAGTCCAATCCATTTCTGAAACGTGTACTAAACCTTCAACGCCTTCTTCGATTTCTACGAAGCAGCCGTAGTCAGTAAGGTTAGTTACGCGACCAGTAAGCTTAGTGCTTTCTGGGTAACGCTTGCTGATTTCTAACCATGGATCTTCGCCAAGTTGCTTAAGACCTAGTGATACGCGAGTACGCTCACGGTCATACTTAAGAACTTTAACGTTGATTTCGTCACCAACATTAACGATTTCAGATGGGTGCTTAACACGTTTCCACGCCATATCAGTGATATGTAATAGACCGTCAACGCCACCTAAATCTACGAATGCACCGTAGTCAGTAAGGTTCTTAACGATACCTTTAACTGCTTGGCCTTCTTGTAGATTTTCAAGAAGTGCATCACGTTCTGCACTGCTTTCAGATTCGATAACTGCACGACGAGAAACAACAACGTTGTTGCGCTTCTGGTCAAGCTTGATAACTTTGAATTCTAATTCTTTGTACTCTAAGTGAGCGGTGTCGCGAACTGGGCGCACGTCAACTAGAGAACCTGGTAAGAAGGCACGGATACCGTTTAATTCAACAGTGAAACCACCTTTAACTTTACCATTGATGATACCGATTACAGTTTCAGCATCTTCGTACGCTTTTTCTAGAACGATCCAAGCTTCATGACGCTTAGCTTTTTCACGAGACAATTGAGTCTCACCAAAGCCATCTTCAACAGAGTCAAGCGCTACGTCAACTTCATCGCCTACTTGAATTTCTAAAACGCCTTGTGCGTTTTTGAATTCGTCAGCAGAGATTGGGCTTTCAGACTTAAGGCCTGCGTCAACAAGTACCATACCGTTTTCGATGGCAACAACTGTACCACGAACGATAGAACCTGGACGGAACTCTAGGGTTTGAAGGGATTGTTCAAATAGATCAGCAAAAGATTCAGTCATGTTTTAGGTTACTTTCATTAAATAAACCACCATCCATCCTAGATGTGGAGTCTAGTAATATTATTCGTATCATCCTTAACACGAATACCTACTGTGCGCGTTAACCGGGAATTCGATTAGGCTACAGTAATTTTTTGTTCAACGTATTCAAGCACTTGCTTTAATACATCGTCAATGCCTACGCCACTTGTATCAATAACAAGTGCGTCTTCAGCAGGAACTAATGGCGAGGCGGCACGATTAATATCGCGGTCATCTCGTTCGATAATTTCAGCTAAAAGGCGATCGATTTTAACATCGAAGCCCTTGTCCTGCAACTGATTATAGCGTCTTTGCGCCCGTTCTTCAGCGGACGCAGTTAAAAATATTTTTACTGGCGCTTTAGAAAAAACAACCGTGCCCATATCGCGGCCGTCGGCCACTAAACCTGGAGCGGCGCAAAATGCACGTTGACGACGTAATAATGCTTCGCGAACACGCGGTAATGCAGCCACTTTAGAGGCGGCATTTGAGCATTCTTGAGTGCGAATGGTGCTGGTAACATCCTCGCCTTCTAAAATCACTTTAATGGCATTTTGTTCTGTGCCAGTAAGAAACTGCACATCAAGGTGGGCTGCTAACAGTGTTAATGCTTCTTCGTTTTCGAGTTCTACATCATGATGTAAAGCGGCTAACGCTAACACACGATAAATTGCACCACTGTCTAATAAATGCCAGCCTAAATGCTGCGCCAATAATTGGCAGATCGTCCCTTTCCCTGCACCGCTAGGGCCATCAACTGTGATCACTGGAGACCGTTCAGACATAATTTCCTCCGAAAATAATCTATCTTCCCTGAAAGTAAAAAAGGGGGTTACCAAATTAAGCGCGCGCATTGTATAACAAATAAATGTTAATTACTGATGAAATTTTAGTTATTTAAACCAAGATCGCCCTTTTGCATTGTAAAGAAACACAAAAAGGCGTCAGGTAAACAGAGGTTATCAGCTTATTTAGCTAAACGACTAAACTGGGCAAAATAATCGGGGAACGTTTTAGAAGTACAATCTGGATCGTTAATGGTTATGCCACAATCAGCAAAAGCCATCATTGAAAAACACATCGCCATACGGTGATCGTTGTAAGTATCAATATCAGCAGTATTTAACTGTTCTGGTGGCGTAATGGTTATGTAGTCATGACCTTCATCAACTATTGCCCCCACTTTGCGCAGCTCTGTCGCCATTGCGGCTAAGCGGTCAGTTTCTTTAATGCGCCAATTGTAAATATTAGTCAACTTGGTGGTGCCTTGAGCAAATAGCGCTGCGGTAGCAATGGTCATGGCCGCATCAGGGATGTGGTTCATGTCCATTTCGATGGCGGTTAATGGCGATTTACGGGCAATAATGTAATCATCGCCCCACTCTATATCGGCACCCATTTTAGCTAAAGCATCGGCAAACTTCACATCACCTTGAATACTTAAACGCCCAACGCCAGTGACTTTAACTTCACCGCCTTGAATGGCACCCGCCGCTAAAAAGTACGATGCCGATGAAGCATCACCTTCAACTAACACTTTACCTGGTGATACATACTGCTGACCGGCTTTAATTTCAAAACGCTGATATTGATGGTTAATTACTTCAACACCAAACTGTTTCATCAAGGCGATGGTGATGTCGATATAAGGCTTAGACACTAACTCGCCTTTAATTTTAATATTTACACTGTCTTTGGTGAGCGGCGCAACCATTAATAAAGCCGTTAAAAACTGACTTGATAAATCGCCAGCAATTTCGACATCACCACCATTAAGGCCGGTTGCATTAATGGTTAATGGTGGAAACCCCTCATTTTTAAGGTAATTCACATCAGCGCCTAACTGACGCAGCGCATCCACTAAGTCGCCAATAGGACGTTCTTCCATGCGCGGCTCGCCCGTTAAGGTGAATTCACCCTGACCTAACGTCAACGCTGCACACAAAGGACGCATTGCGGTGCCTGCATTGCCTAAAAATAAATTTTGAGCGGTGTCAGACGATATTGGCCCGCCGTTGCCTTCAACCACACACACCGTTTTATCGTCGCTTAAACTGTACTGAATACCCAGTTGCTTTAGCGATGCCAACATATAACGAATGTCATCTGAATCAAGTAAATTGGTGAGGGTGGTAGTGCCCTTTGCGAGTGTAGCTAACAGTAATGCACGGTTAGAAATACTTTTAGAGCCAGGAATATTAATTTCGCCGTTGATGCAGGTAATTGGGTTAAGACGCAGTTGCTTCATTCGCTTTCTTCTTTTGCTACAGATTAACCTCAGATTAATCTTGGTGGTAAACATCACTCAGTTATTGCCAAACAGCGTAAATCAAGTGGCACAAATTCATTACAGTGTCCATTCAGTGCGAGCGACGCATTGATGCTTATAAAATACGGATCGCCACAGTGATATCAAGCATAAAATGAATTATTTATGTCTGTTAACATCGAGTATTGACCACGATTTCGCGTTAATATCGACTAAACAATGTAATGGAGCACCATTACAGCAGATAATCTCTCGATATGACAGTATTATTTGTCCGTTCATTTAACTTTCCAAATGAAAAAAACTCAATGAGCAATTAATTATCTAGGCAGCCAATTTTGACTTTAACTCTGTGTTTAAAGCGCGTTATGCTTAGTGCAAATAGTCATTACAAGGTTCCATTCATGTTTGATACCCTAAAAGCCTTACCGTCTGATCCAATTTTAGGTCTTTTGACCCAGTATCGAGAAGACAGCCATCCCAATAAAGTTGATTTAGGCGTTGGGGTTTATAAAGATCCTGCGGGTCACACTCCGATTTTAGACTGTGTAAAAGCCGCTGAAAAAATTCGTTTAGACACCGAAACCACTAAGGTCTATATCGGCCCAACAGGTTCTGCTCCCTTTAACCAGTTAATGGCTGAATTAGCCTTTGGTGCCAGTCACAGTGCACTTATTGCCAACCGGGTGCGTACAGTATCAACTCCTGGCGGAACCGGCGCATTGCGCGTAGCGGCTGATTTTATTGCCCGTTGTAATCCTAATGCCGTTTTATGGGTGAGTGACCCAACCTGGGCTAACCATACTGGTTTATTTGAAGCCGCGGGTATTACGGTAAAGACCTACCCATATTATGATTACGACACCAAGAGCCTCAAATTTGAGCAAATGTTGGCAACCTTAAACACCATAGGTAAAGACGATGTGGTGTTATTACACGCTTGTTGCCATAACCCAAGCGGCATGGATTTAACCCAAGAGCAGTGGGATGAAGTGGTTAAGGTGACGGTGAAGCAAGGTTTTACACCACTAATAGACATGGCTTATCAAGGCTTTGGTGATGGTGTTGACGAAGATGCTTACGGCGTGCGCCAAATGGCTGCAGCTGTGGAAAGCATGATTTTATGTAGCTCATGCTCTAAAAACTTTGGCCTCTACCGCGAGCGTATCGGTGCTTGTACCATTGTAGCTAAAGACAGCGCCACGGCAGATATCGCGCAATCAGTATTGTTGTATGTGATCCGCTGTATTTATTCGATGCCGCCAGCGCATGGTGCGGCCATCGTTGAAACCATTCTCGGCACCCCTGCCCTTAAACAGCAATGGCTAGAAGAGTTAACCGTTATGCGCGATCGCATTAACGGCAATCGTAAGATGCTGGTAAATCAGTTAATCGCTAACGGTGTTGAGCGTGACTTTAGTTTTATCGCTCGTCAAAAAGGTATGTTCTCGTTTTTAGGGGTAAACCCAGAGCAAGTGGCAACCTTAAAAGCGCAGTACAGTGTGTATATGGTCGGTTCAAGCCGCATTAGCATTGCCGGTATTAGTGAAGCAAACGTTGATTATTTGGCGAAATCAATCGCGGCAGTAATCAAATAAGCTCCTATCGTTAGGGCAGAAATAATAAAGCCGACTTATTTAAGTCGGCTTTATTTTGTCTGATTAAGCTGTTAACTAAAATTAGGCCAACTATCAAACGGTTGCTTTTCTAATACCATGTTGCCTTTTTCATCTTGAGAGATGTTTATCCATGCTTGCCAGTTTTCGTAATCAATATCGGGACAATCTAAGCGGTAATGACTGCAACGACTTTCTTTACGCATAATGGATGCTTTGAGCTTCATCTCTGCGGTGATGATCATATTTTCAGTTTCGTGCGCTAAGCGAAGCGCATGTAAATCATCTGCCATCAACATAGGTACATGGTGCTCATTGAGCTCCTCAACATAGGCTAACGCGGCTTGCATCATGCGCTCTTTTTTAATGTAAAGCACAAAGTTGGGGATCATCACTCCCTGCAAAACCTGAGTTACCCAGGCTGGACTATATCCACGTTCACGCTTTAATGGTGCTAAAATTTGCTGATTAACCAATGCCAAATATTGTTCAGACACATCCAACTTGCTAGCCATACCGAGACTGTCATTTGCCGCTGCAGCACCCGCAATTGCCCCTTGTACCGCTGAGCCTGCTAACGATGAACCAATTTGAGTATAAATACCGCCAGACATATAAGAACCTAAGGCATCACCTGCGGCATATAAACCAGGAATCGTCGACAAACCTTGGGCATTAATTGGCACTAGCCCTTCTGATTTATGTATTGCCATCCCAGCACTTGAACCGCCCACTTGCTCGCCTCCCATACCTGGAGGGCCTGAATGACCTTTACTTGATACTAAACCGCGAAAAAAACCTTGTTCTGGTGGTTTTGGTGGCGGTCCTGATTGTTTAAATGCCTCTGGCACAAATGGCCCTGTAGGAAAAACATCATTTTGACGTTCAACTTGTTGTGTCACCATCTCACCTGGGCGTTTAGGTCGTGGAGGCATCATCATAACGGGCGCACCTTGAGTGTATGCCTGATAATTCATATCAACACCCAAGTGATGGTTTATTCGCGCTGAGGTTATCGATGGTTTTTCTTCAATTTGCCCATGCCAATTGTCGTAGCTTGAACCCGAATTTTTAGCCGAACCGGGATGACCATCGTTCCATTCTTTACCGGTGACTTTAGCACCAATTTTATAGGCCATTATGGTGCCGTCATGGGTTAAGTCGCATACCGGAAAACCATTGGGTTTAAAGCCTCCTGCGCCGGTGCATAACACTACTGTTTTTGCATGATAATGAACGATTTTTTGCAGATCTAAACTAAATCCTGACGCACCTACCACACGGCCATCTTGTTTAAGTAGATGAGTGATCATCATGCGCTCTTCAATCGGTATATTACGCTCACTCAGAGGCTTCATAAAACTGTGATTGTAAAGTGGTGAGTCAAAAAATCCCCAATCCTTTAATTCTTGTACCCGCGCATAAGAATGTTCGGCAAGTTGTCTAGTAAACACTGGGTTGTTGGTTTGTATTGCAGACTCGGTCACTGTGTCGACAAATTCATCAATGCTCATTCTGGCATTGGTTTTATCGTAACTAAAAATACCTTTGGCAAAAGGCGTTAACCCAGAGCTGCCAACACGACCTTTAGACACCATCAACACGTTAGCGCCTGCGTCGTGGGCTTTTACCGCCGCAAACACACCGGCCATGCCGCCGCCAATGATCAATACATCAAGGTGGCGATTTTCAATATCAAAACCATTACTGTCAATTTTAGGTTTATTTTCTTGCGCGGGTGCATCAAACGGAATATTGGCTAATGCAGCAGCCCCTGCAATACCGCCAGCAATACCAATAAACTGACGGCGCGATAAGTTAGCTTTAGGGTTCATCATTACCTCCATGAAACCATAACAGGGATACTTTTATCGGGCGTGATGGTAATCGCGCCAACAGGACAATACAGTCTGCATAAATGACAGATTTGACAGTCTTCTGGATAACGTATTTCGGCTTTATTTGTTTCTTTATTCATATGGATAACATCGGTTGGACAACTTTTAACGCAAGCCTCACAACCAATACATCCAGAAATTTGTTTAATTGGCATGTTGCGCTCCTAAAATGCAAGTTTTTCAAAATTAATTTGCGGCTGAGTAATGCCTAACGTGTGTAAATGTGTTGTCGTTGCAGCAATCATCCCTTTTGGTCCACATAAGTAAAACGTCCATTGTGACTCTTTACCTGTTGTCATGGTGGTATTGATAAGCGTTTGGTTAATCAGCCCTGGTACGAGGTAAATAGGTAAGCTGTCATCATGCACATTTAGCTGTTCACATATTAACTGTACTTTAAAATCGATCATGGTCTTTTCAAGCTCAACTAACTCATCAACATGCACCATGCGCGCCTGAGTGCGGTTAGCATAGAGCAGCCTGATTGGCCGTGGATCATGTTGCGCGGCAAGCTGGCGTAATAAACTTAACATTGGTGCAATCCCCGCTCCGCCGGCGATTAGGGTGATACCACTGGCAAGCTGGCTTTGATCTAACGTCATGCAACCGTAGGGGCCATCAACAAACACGGTTTGACCTGCAGTTAATTGATCAAGTGACGAGGTATAATCACCAAGTGCTCTGATAATAAACCCTAATTGATCTTGCTCAGCACCTGTCACAATTGAAAATGGATGTTGCTCAAAGCTGTAAGGGTTGCCCGTGGTATTGAGCCACACAAATTGCCCAGGTTGATATGCCAGAGTATTGGAGGTGGTCGGTGCAATGTTAACCTGCCAATCAGATTCATTCATTTTTTCAACATGAGAAATGACATAAGGACGTTGCTTAATTAAACGCGGTTTAATGACATAGTTATAAACAATTAATGTCATAGACACGGCATACAGCAACCACCAAATAACATTAAACTGTTGATTATATTGGCCATGACTGCCCACTGTGGTGATATGCAATGTTGCCAGTGTAGCGATAATGCTAAAGCCAATCACATGCAGAAAACGCCAGGTTTCATAGTTGATATTGAGCTTATCTTTAAACACCGACATCAACACCCACACCGCCATCGTGACCCAGGCGAGTATTCCGGTTAATAAATGGGGTGACGTAATTGCACTGATGAGGCTGACACTAAAGTCGTCAAATGACATCATAGCTTTAGGCAGTAAAATCAAAATGGGATGTAAGAAAAAGAATATGCTTAGATACTGCCCGAGCTGTTTGTGCTTGGTGATCCCCCAGTCAATATTGGCGAACAAAGGTAATTGCTTGATGCGACCCGCCAGCGGGAATTGCATAAAAAACACACTCATGGCAAGTAAGTTAACCGCACTCAATATGCTGGTATAAATACCTTCAATTTGCATACCTAAAAGCTGTGCTATGACAACCGGCACGATCACGATAGAGAGATAGGCCACTGCCAACTTGGTACTTTTAGGCAGTTGTAATGGGTTAATACTCGCCTTGTGGATAGGCGGTTTTGTTGCTGTTGGACTGGTCATTATTTGTCTCCATGAGTGTCGCCCATGGAAAGACTATAAAACTTATGCGGTTAAAAAGGGGTTAACAAACCCGTATTTAAGGGTAAAACTATGCAAAGATAAGTGATGACTCATCCACATTTACACTACACATAACAAAAAAGATCCACTTGGGATCTTTTTGGGATTTAACGCCTCAACAGAGGCGTTAACAATGGCAGCAAACGTTAAGCGTGTTGAGTGGCAAATTGATTCATAAAGTTGACCAGTTTTTGCACACCCGCTAATGGCATTGCGTTATAAATACTCGCGCGCATGCCGCCGACAAGACGATGGCCTTTTAGCGCAACTAAACCCGCCTTCTCTGCTTGTTTTAAAAACTCGCCATCAAGAGCGTCATTCACCAACTGGAAAGTAACGTTCATGCGTGAACGATTGTGCGGCGCAACACCATTTTTATAAAATGGATTTGAATCGATACAATCATACAGTAATGCCGCTTTTTGTTGATTGACTTCAGCCATTGCACTCACGCCGCCATTTGCCACTAACCAGGCAAACACTTCTGATGCGAGGTACCATGCAAACGTGGGCGGAGTATTAAACATTGAGCCATGCTCAACTGCAACACGATAATCCATGATAGACGATTGTGGCAATGCTGGTAACTTAAGCATGTCATCACGCACTATCACAATCGATAAGCCCGATGGGCCAATGTTCTTTTGTGCACCCGCATAAATAAGACCATATTTACTGACATCAATATCATGAGACATAATGGTTGAAGAAAGATCGGCAACCACTGGCCATGGGCTGTCTAACTCTTCAAAGATTTCTATGCCGTCAACCGTTTCATTAGAGCAGTAATGCACATAACGATAGTCTTTATCGATTGCATTAAGATCTGGCAAGTTAACCTGGTTTAGTCCGTCAACTTTTTCAACAATATTAAGACTGTCTATTTGGCTTTCATCAACTAATTTACGTGCTTCGGTTACTGCCGAAGACGACCATTGGCCACTAATTAAATACAATGCACGGCCGTTGTCGCCTAAAAAGTTATTCACTACATTAGAAAACTGAGCACGGCCACCGCCGTGCATAAATAACACATGATAGTTTTTAGGAATGTGCATTAACTGGCGCAAGGTCACTTCCGCTTGTTCCGTTAACGCGATAAATTCCTTACTACGGTGGCTTATTTCCATCACGGAAACGCCAAGGCCATTCCAATCAATTAATTCCTGTTGTGCTTTTTGCATTACAGCTTGAGGTAACATCGCAGGACCCGCACAGAAATTATAAATCGCGCTCACAGACAACTCCTTGACTCAGTTTGTATTCATACCAATCAGATTAACTCTCTGATCTGCTCTGATAATTCATACGATTGGTATCATTATGTTTAGCGGTTAATACTAAGGACTTTATTTACTGTTGAATAGGTCTTTATTTGCCTATTTTGATGAATAATTTTCCGCAAAATAAAACGAGCGCCATTAGGCGCTCGTTATTAATGTGATTAAGTTAACTGACAGGTTATTCCTGCTCGTCAGCCTCTGCATCACCTTCTACTTCAGAACTTGCAGACTCAACCGTTTCACCTTCGGCTACTTCGCCTTCAATGATGTCAGCAGGCACTATTACATTGCCTTCTTCATCTAGCAACTCTTCTGTTTGAATTTCATCAATGCGCTGCAAACCAACGACTTTCTCGTCATCTGCGGTACGGATGATGGTCACGCCTTGTGTGTTACGGCCAATGATTGAAACGCCTTCAGCAGGCGTACGAACCAAGGTACCTTTATCACTGATTAGCATGATTTCGTCAAAGTCACCGACTTGAACTGCGCCCACTACTGGACCGTTACGCTCGCTCACTTTAATGGAGACCACACCTTTGGTGCCACGGCTCTTCGCTGGGTATTCACTTAGCTCAGTACGCTTACCATAACCGTTTTCGGTTACCGTTAAGATTGCGCCATCACCTTTAGGTACAATCAGTGACACCACTTTTTGACCATCTTCAAGCTTGATACCACGAACACCTGTGGCAGTTCGGCCCATTGGACGTAATGCAATGATTTCTTCGCCAGTTTCCGCATCGACCTTCACTTCACCGGTTTCAGAATCACGGGCTTTTTCGTTAAAGCGAACGACTTTACCTTCGTTAGAGAACAACATGATGTCGTCGCTACCTTCAGTAATATCAACACCAATTAGCTGGTCACCGTCTTTAAGGTTTACAGCAATAATACCGTTTGCACGAGGATTACTGTAAGCCGTTAATGCTGTTTTTTTCACGGTTCCATGTGCTGTTGCCATGATGATAAATTTATCATCAGCATACTCACGTACAGGTAAGATTGCTGTAATGTGTTCACCGTCAGATAACGGTAATAAGTTAACAATTGGGCGACCACGAGCAGTACGACTCGCAAGCGGTAATTGGTACACTTTAAGCCAGTACATTTTGCCAAAGTCAGAGAAGCACAAAATAGTATCGTGGGTATTAGCAACCAGTAGTTTTTCAACGAAATCTTCGTCTTTTACTTTAGTGGCGGCTTTGCCTTTACCACCACGACGTTGTGCTTGGTAGTCAGATAATACTTGGTACTTGGCGTAACCTAAGTGCGATAATGTCACCACCACGTCTTCTTCATTGATTAAGTCTTCTAGACTCATGTCAATTTCGTTAGCGTTAATAATCGTACGACGGGCGTCACCGTATTGCTCAAGAATTTCTTCTAGCTCTTCTTTGATGACTTCCATTAACCGTTCAGGACTGCGCAGAATTAATAATAAGCCTGCGATAAGCACAAGTAGATCTTCGTATTCAGCTAAAATCTTGTCATGTTCTAAACCGGTTAAACGGTGTAAACGTAATTCAAGAATCGCTTGCGCTTGTTGTTCTGTTAAATAGTATTTTCCATCACGGATACCATACTCAGGCTCTAACCATTCAGGGCGCGCTGCATCATCGCCGGCTTTTTCAAGCATGCCTTGTACATGGCCTAATTCCCAACCTTGTGCCACTAACTTCACTTTCGCTTCAGCTGGTGTTGGAGAGGCTTTAATTAACGCAATGATTGGGTCGATGTTAGCCAGTGCAATCGCTAGTGCTTCAAGAATGTGGGCACGTTCGCGGGCTTTACGCAGTTCAAATACGGTACGGCGGGTAACCACTTCACGGCGGTGAAGAATAAAGCACTCGAGCATTTCTTTAAGGTTAAACAATTTTGGCTGACCGTTAGTCAATGCCACCATGTTAATACCAAAAGAACACTGCATTTGCGTTTGAGCGTATAAATTGTTTAATACAACCTCGCCTACTTCGCCGCGCTTGATTTCTATCACGATACGCATACCGTCTTTATCAGACTCGTCGCGTAAGCCGCTGATGCCTTCAATCTTTTTGTCTTTTACTAGCTCAGCAATTTTTTCAATTAACTTAGCTTTGTTCACCTGATATGGAATTTCATGAACGATAATACGTTCACGCCCACTATCTTCGGTTTCAATTTCTGCTTTAGAACGCATCACAGCACGGCCGCGACCCGTTTTATACGCATCAATAATGCCTTTACGGCCATTAATCGATGCTGCTGTAGGGAAATCAGGACCTGGAATGTATTCCATTAGCTGCTCAATCGACAGGCTAGGATCTGCGATTAAGGCTAAACAGCCTTGAACAACTTCAGTTAAGTTGTGTGGCGGAATATTGGTCGCCATACCTACCGCGATACCTGATGAACCGTTAATTAACAGGTTAGGTACACGTGTTGGCAATACTGCAGGAATAAATTCTGTGCCGTCGTAGTTAGGAACAAAATCGACGGTTTCTTTTTCAAGGTCGGCAAGCAGCGAGTGCGCCAACTTTTGCATACGGATTTCTGTGTAACGCATTGCTGCTGCAGAGTCACCGTCGACCGAACCAAAGTTTCCTTGTCCGTCAACCAAGGTGTAACGAAGCGAGAATGGTTGCGCCATACGAACAATCGTATCGTATACGGCGGTATCACCATGTGGGTGATATTTACCGATTACGTCACCAACAACACGAGCGGATTTTTTATATGGTTTGTTCCAATCGTTTTTCAATTCACTCATGGCGAACAATACGCGACGGTGAACTGGTTTTAAACCGTCACGTACGTCAGGTAATGCACGACCTACAATTACACTCATGGCGTAATCTAGGTAAGAATTCTTAAGTTCGTCTTCGATATTAATTGGCGAAATAGATGATGCCAGATCAGTCATAAACTGCGCGTTCCCCTAAAATTAGCTGACAATAAATGTTCCATATTATTATCTAGCTTAAAAACGTGATTTGGCATTCTAACACAGATATTTAATGTCGCCAGAGCAAACACCAGCCAAATGTACTATGCAGGGTAAAATTTATAAAAAGCAGGGTAAAATTTATAAAAAAGCCAATATTTTCAGCAAACTTAGTATATTCAGTTGCTAATATAGTGACTCAATATGCCGACATAAAAGCCAAACTGCTGCAGCTTTAAGCGCTTTGGTTTATAAAAATAGTCAGGCTCGATGCTAAACGGTGATTTTATAACCAGCGCAACATGGCAAAAGCGTAATGTTGACTACTATTCGCTAAGGTAATCGTTATAATAACCGCCATACATTATTAGACACTTAGGTTAGCTTATGTCACACGCTGAAAAATTACCGGCCAATGTTGATCCTGAAGAAATCGCAAAATTTGAAGCCATGGCACAAACTTGGTGGGATCTTGATGGTGAGTTTAAGCCATTACATTTACTCAACCCACTGCGCTTAAATTATATTGATCAAACCTCGGGCGGTTTATTCGGCAAAACAGTTTTAGATGTTGGCTGTGGCGGCGGGATTTTATCTGAAAGCATGGCACGTATTGGCGCGAATGTTGACGGCATCGACATGGGTACTGAACCGTTAGAAGTGGCAAAGCTACATGCATTAGATTCTGGGGTAACAGTTAATTACCTTAAAACGACCGCAGAAGAACACCGTGATAATCACCGCGAATACTATGATGTCGTTACCTGCATGGAAATGCTTGAGCACGTGCCAGACCCTCAATCGGTTATTCAGGCGTGTTGTGACATGGTTAAACCTAACGGGTTTGTGTTTTTCTCAACCATTAACCGTAATGCCATGTCTTACTTGCAAACGATTATTGGTGCAGAGTATCTATTGAAAATGTTGCCAGTCGGTACTCACGACCACAGTAAATTTATGCGTCCATCTGAGCTTATGGCGCTGGTTGATAACACAGATTTATTGTGTAAAGACGCGCTCGGCATTACTTACAATCCATTATCTGGCGTATTTAAATACACCAATAGTGTTGATGTAAACTATATGATTGCCACGCAAAAAATCGACTAAGTGTTTTATTAATCAAGTCACACCGATAAACGCTAAGTTTATCGGTGCCCTGCTCTCAAGTTTCATTCCACCCAGGATAATAGGAATTACACAGTGTATAAAGATGATGTTAAAGGCGTGCTATTTGATCTTGACGGTACCCTTGCAGATACTGCGCCTGACCTAGTCTATGCACTTAATTTAAGTTTAAATGATGCCGGTTTTAACTCTCAACCCCTTGATACAATGCGTCATGCCGCATCGCACGGCAGTTTATTTTTGGTTAAAACCGCGATTCCTGATGCAGATGAAGCCTTACAAATTAGTATTCAACAAGGGCTGTTACAACATTATAGCCGCATCAACGGTCAGCACAGTCGTCTATTCGATGATTTACCAGAGCTACTGACTTTATTGGACCAACAAGGGATCCCTTATGGGGTGGTTACCAACAAACCTGCGCGTTTTGCTCGGCCATTGGTCGATAAACTAGGCTTAACACCTCATCTTAAAGCCATGATAAGCGGTGACAGTACCCGCCATGCCAAACCGCATACTGCGCCAATGTTGTTAGCGGCTCAACAAATCGCTGTCCCGCCAGAACATATTTTATATCTTGGCGATGCTGAGCGTGACTTAGTGGCCGCTGATAATGCCAATATGCATGGTGGCGTTGCGTTATGGGGTTACTTGTCTGCAGCCGACAATCCGCATTTGTGGCCGGCTAAACGCCACTTCGAGCATGGAGCGTCGTTAAAGCAGTTTTTTGTTGAATAACCCAAGGGATAATTGCAACCACGTCATGAATAATTGTGCTCAATTGATTATGACCAACATAGCAGATCAAATAGGGCAAAAGATCAATCTAAAAATGGGCTGAATATTTTGATCGCTGCTTATTTTAGCGATCAAATTTTTCTAATCTATCGATTAAAAAAACATCACCCATCAAAAACGCTATATAAATTTGGGCTCTAGGGTTAGTCGTTACTAACCCTAACCGTTATCCTCAACTTATCCACAAGAAGTTAATGTAATTGTGGCTTGCAAATCAACTCAAACCTCACTATCTTGTATCTCAGTTAATAAATAACACCATATCTTGTGTGTTGGTAACAATCAAAACACTACGTTGTTGTCGTACAAAAGACGTAGTTTATATTATGAGTGTACTGTAATAGATTTTGCCGTAAGTCCATTCATAGTGATTGTTTTAACATGGAACTGTTTTGTGATTTGTTCTGATCGAATCAAAGCTACAGCATCCTGAACATGATCACATTACCTGATATAGAACCAAGGCCTCTCTTCAATGAATAGCAATATGACAGTCACTAAACGCAGTGGCGAACGTGAAAATATCGATTTAGATAAAATTCATCGCGTGATCACTTGGGCAGCCAAGGGATTAAAAAACGTCTCAGTATCTGAAGTTGAACTTCGATCTCACCTGCAGTTTTTTGACGGCATTCCAACAGAAGCCATTCATGAAACCATTATTAAAGCCGCTGCTGACTTAATCTCGCCAGAGTCGCCAGATTATCAATTTTTAGCGGCTCGCTTAGCAGTGTTTCATTTACGCAAAAAAGCCTTTGGTCAGTTCGAGCCACCGAAGTTGTACGATCATGTGACGCGTTTAGTGGAAATAGGCAAATATGATATGCATATTTTGACCGACTACACTCGTGAAGAAATCGATACACTAGACAGCTATATCGACCACTGGCGCGATATGAACTTCTCTTATGCTGCTGTTAAGCAATTAGAAGGTAAATATCTGGTGCAAAACCGCGTGACTCATGAAGTTTATGAAAGCGCGCAGTTTTTATATATTCTTGTGGCAGCGTGTTTATTTGCACGTTACCCAGCAGATGTGCGCTTAAAGTTCATTAAAGATTTTTACGATGCGACCTCACAGTTTAAGATTTCATTACCGACACCTATTATGTCTGGTGTGCGTACACCTACGCGTCAGTTCAGCTCATGTGTATTAATCGAATGTGATGACAGCTTAGACTCAATCAACGCAACGGCATCTTCTATCGTTAAATACGTTAGCCAACGTGCAGGTATTGGTATTAACGCCGGTCGTATCCGCGCATTAGGTAGCCCTATTCGTGGTGGCGAAGCATTCCACACAGGTTGCTTACCTTTTTATAAGTACTTCCAAACTGCTGTTAAGTCTTGTTCTCAAGGCGGCGTTCGTGGTGGTGCTGCGACCTTGTTCTACCCGCTATGGCATTTAGAAGTTGAGTCGTTACTGGTGCTTAAAAACAACCGTGGTGTTGACGACAACCGTGTTCGTCACCTTGATTACGGCGTACAGCTAAACAAACTCATGTACCAACGTTTGATTAAAGGCGAATACATCAGCTTATTCAGCCCATCAGACGTACCCGGCCTTTATGACGCCTTCTTTGAAGATCAGGCCGAGTTTGAACGTTTATACCTTCAGTATGAACAAGACGACAATGTCCGTAAAAAACAAATTAAAGCGGTTGAGTTATTCTCACTAATGATGCAAGAACGTGCTTCTACTGGCCGTATCTACATTCAAAACGTGGACCACTGTAATACCCACAGTCCGTTTGACTCTAAAGTCGCGCCAATTAAGCAATCTAATTTATGTTTAGAAATTGCATTGCCGACCAAGCCAATGAATAACATTGACGATCCAAATGGTGAGATTGCGCTTTGTACACTGTCTGCGCTTAATTTAGGGGCAATTGAAGATTTATCTGAACTTGAGCCGTTAGCCGACTTAGCCGTGCGTGCCCTTGATAATTTATTGGATTATCAAGATTACCCAATTAAGTCTGCACAGCTTGGTTCAATGAACCGCCGTACCCTAGGTGTTGGTGTGATTAACTTTGCTAACTACCTTGCTAAAAATGGCAAGAAGTACTCAGACGGTTCAGCAAACAACCTGACTCACAAAACCTTTGAAGCGATTCAGTTCTATTTATTGAAAGCTTCAATGAACCTTGCTAAAGAAAAAGGTGCATGTCCGTTATTTAACGAGACCACTTACTCGCAAGGCATCTTACCTATCGACACTTATAAACGTGACCTCGATAAGATTTGTGATGAACCATTACACATGGATTGGGAAACACTCCGTAGCGACATTAAACAGTACGGTTTACGTAACTCAACATTGTCTGCATTAATGCCGTCTGAAACCTCATCGCAAATTTCAAATGCGACTAACGGTATTGAGCCTCCGCGCGGCTTAATCAGTGTTAAGGCCAGTAAAGACGGACAATTAAAACAAGTAGTACCTGACTTTGACCAACTTAAAGACAAGTATGAATTGTTATGGAACATGCCAAACAATGATGGTTACATCCAACTTGTTGGCATTATGCAGAAGTTTATTGACCAGGCAATTTCAGCTAACACTAACTACGACCCAAGCCGTTTTGAAGGCGGTCGTGTACCAATGCAAACCTTACTTAAAGATTTGTTAAGTGTGTACAAGTTAGGGGTTAAGACTTTGTATTATCATAACACCCGTGACGGCGCTAAAGATCAGTTTGACGACTTGATTGCCGTAGAGGAAGAAGATGACGGTTGCGCAGGCGGAGCTTGCAAGATTTAATCATCTAATGGAATTATTAGCGGGGACTTCCCCGCTTTTTCAAATGCGCTTTCAGGACACCTAAATAATGGCTTACTCAACATTTTGTCAAACACCTAACGATGCCACTAAAGAACCGATGTTTTTTGGCCAATCAGTTAACGTGGCTCGCTACGATCAACAAAAATACGAAGTCTTCGAAAAGCTGATTGAAAAACAATTATCGTTTTTCTGGCGCCCTGAAGAAGTTGATGTCAGCCGTGACAAAATCGACTTTGGTGATTTACCAGAGCACGAACAGCACATTTTTCTTTCTAACCTTAAATATCAAACTCTGCTTGACTCTATTCAAGGTCGCTCGCCTAACGTGGCGTTTTTACCGTTAGTGTCATTACCAGAGTTAGAAACCTGGATTGAAACCTGGTCGTTTTCTGAAACCATTCACTCACGTTCATATACCCATATTATTCGTAATATCGTTAATAACCCGTCATTGGTATTTGACGATATCGTCGAAAATGATCACATCTTAAAACGTGCAGGCGACATTGCCCGTTATTACGATGACTTAATCAAGCTGACTCAGGTGCATAACCTGCACGGCTCGGGCACGCATATCGTCAACGGTGAAAAAATTACCGTCAACTTACGCATCCTAAAAAAATCACTGTATTTATGCATGATGTCAGTCAACGCACTAGAAGCGATTCGTTTCTATGTAAGCTTTGCGTGTTCATTTGCTTTTGCAGAGCGCCGTTTAATGGAAGGTAATGCCAAAATCATTCGCTTAATTGCCCGTGATGAAGCCTTACACCTTAATAGCACTCAGCATATTCTAAGCTTAATGCAAGGTGGTAAAGATGACCCTGAAATGGCCGAAATTGCCATTGAGTGTCAACAAGAAGCCTACGACCTGTTTGTTAAAGCGGCTGAGCAAGAAAAAGAATGGGCTAAGTATCTGTTTAAAGACGGTTCAATGATCGGTCTAAACGAACAAATCTTATGTCAATATGTTGAGTTTATTACTAACCAACGTATGAAGTCAGTGCACTTACCACAACCTTACGAAGAGTCTTCAAATCCACTACCGTGGATGAAGAACTGGTTAGAAAGTGATGCAGTTCAAGTAGCCCCGCAAGAAGTTGAAGTGTCTTCATACCTTGTAGGACAAATTGATTCTTCTGTTGATGGCGATGAGTTTTTAGATTTTGACTTATAAGAATTTTTTTAAAAAAGCCCCCATAGTAAGCCTGAAGGGCCAGCCAGTCATCTTGTTTGACGGCCAGCATTCAAGCTTATTAGACGCGCTTGAGTTTAAAAAAGTCAAAACGTTTTCTGAGTGCCGCAATGGTTTTTGCGGTGCTTGTAAAACCACAGTGATTTCAGGTGAAGTAACTTACTTCACCGAGCCACTGGCAGAATTAAAAGACGACGAATGCCTACCCTGCTGTTGCGTACCGAAAACTGACCTTAACCTTAAATTGTCATGTAAAGGTGTCGAGGTGGTGGCTAAGCGCCAATACAATGAGACCAACACATCTGCCCCCGTAATGACTAAACTTGCCCACGAAGGTTAATCAGCTTAAGTATTAAATGACGAACTCCACAACACTGATATGATGATGTTGTAACCTTGCGTCAAATATTCACAGCAATAGTCAATATAACCCGTTGACCCGACTCTATTTTAGTCACGCTGTGCTCATAAAGATCTGGGCGGAATAAATACACTCGATTAAATAAATTAAATATCGTCTTTTGGCAGATAAAGACCCCACCCACCTTAGGCTGTTTAACAATAATGTTGAACTTAAAATAGCGCCCTTGCTGTACCGGATCAACATGGTTCATTACCCGATGATTAGTATGGTAAGTCACTAAATAAACATAAAATACTCGACTACTGAATATCGCTTTATTAACCACCTTGATCATAGGCCATAATATTCTCTATCAACTAAACAAGGGTATTGTACCTGCTAATCCGTTGGTTTTAAGGTAAAAGGTCCATTCAAAATAACATATGATATTTAGTTTTATAGGGTGCTAAACCAGAATCAATTCGATTAACTTATGACTCATTATTGCATCTGCACTTTGGCGAGCGTGTTATGGATAGCATTGACTTCCATTAATGCTGCGCCGCCATACCAGGGCACAAACTCCATCACTAAACTGCCCGCTTGAATAGCAGGATCGGTAGTGGTTAACCGCTTAGCCTATTCAATGGTTTCTACATCGAAAATATCAATACCACGGAGTTCGCCATCTGCTAAAAAAGGCTCTGACAATACCATCTGCTAAACGTCCAATATTGGCCATATGTAAGCGTTGTAACTCATCGGCTTTAGTGCGATCTTGATTAGGCCCACGCTTAAGAAATGCCATCACATAGCGCTTCATGCCATATTCATTTGCACCGGTTTTCATCGCCCTAGCCTGGTCGTATAAGGGGTTTGTAGACTCATTAGCCCACGCATATTGGCTAGCATTACCAAATGCTCAACAGTAATCCACACAGTACAATTATCGACGGCTTCATATTATGTCCTATTCTCATTATTATCACTGACTATACATAAGTAAGTGATGACATTAACCCTAAACTACTGAATCTCATCCTATCCGTGCGGATTGGTATAAATATTTATCATATGTATTCAACATCATTGAGTATGAGATAAAAATAGTTACGGCAGATATATCATCATAGTCGTAACTAAGGTATAACGAGCGCTATGAAAACCCCAATACGATTACAACCACTGGTTGACGATGGTCTCGTCGATGAAGTGATAAGCCAACTGATGAGTGGCAAAGAGGCTACCGTCTATATGATCCGGTGTGGCGCAGACATTCGCTGCGCTAAAGTCTATAAAGAAGCCGCTAAACGTAGCTTTAAAAAAGCAGCACAATACCAAGAAGGTCGAAAAACCAAAAATAGCCGTCGTGGTCGCGCGATGGAAAAAGGCTCAAAATACGGCCGCGAAGAACAAGAGAAAGCCTGGCAAAATGCCGAGATTGATGCATTGTATCAATGCGCTGCAGCAAAAATTCGCGTTCCTGTGCCTTACGGTTGCTTTGACGGCGTATTATTGATGGAGTTGATTACCGACGCCAATGGCGATGTGGCTCCACGTTTAAACGACGTTAACTTAACTCATGCGCAAGCCATGTCGCAACATCACACTATGATGGGCTACATCGTACGTATGTTATGTGCCGGCATTGTGCATGGTGACTTATCTGAATTTAATGTCTTAGTTGATAGTCATGGCCCAGTGATCATCGACCTTCCACAAGCTGTCGATGCATCGGCTAACAACAATGCCAGAGCCATGTTGTATCGTGATGTGAATAACATGACCGAATATTACGGCCAATTTACTCCAGAGCTGCTGCAAACAAAATACGCTAAAGAAATGTGGGCCCTGTACGAACAAGGTGAACTTGAACCCGATACCGCGCTCACTGGTTTATTTGAAGACGACATTGATGCTGCCGATATTGACTCGGTACTTGAAGAAATCAACGCCGCTTATGAAGACGCTCAGTTCAAACGCGAGCGTCAACAGGCGATAGATAATGATCATTATGATGATTAAACCGCTATAACCAGGCGAGACAACAACCATCAACAAACACAAATAAGGCAACCACTAGGTTGCCTAATTATTTACAGGCTCACGTATTCTTTTATAAAAGTCTTCAACGACTTCTAGTTCAGAGTTGAATGTTGGCATTTGAAAGCTAAGGTTAGCTTGTTATTGGATAGAATTTTATTAGTGGCAAAAGGTTTAAAAATGAGCGGTGAAATGAGAAAATGTACGGTAATAAATTAAAGTTTACACTGACCCACATATCATGGCCTGCAGCCAAGCTAGAATTTTCAAACTTCGTTTGAAGTAAGATCGCAAGGTTCCACCCTGCACTGGCCAAAAAGGGATCAACAGCAATCCCCTCTTGGATCACCCCTGCCGTTCCGGCAACATTTTCGCTTTTTCACCAAACAACAGCAGCGAAAAAATTGCGACGGAAATCTATCCAGCTTTTAACTCTATTTGGAGTCGGCCTCGGCTTTATTCGAAAATGCTAACGCTTCAGATGGGGCGTCCCTTCCCCTCCAAAGCTAGTACGCCATCCATGGCTAGCTCACGTCATTTTCTTCAACGGTCTCAAGTTTAGAGTTGAATTTAGGCATTGAAAGCTAAGACCAAATCATTTTGGACAAAACTGGTTAACACTCTTCTCATTATCCCTGAGTGCTTGTATCAGGGATCCAGGTGTTTCTTTATGCCTTGTGATTTTGGCCTATAACCACAAATGTTGTGGTGGTATGCTCAGATCACGTATTCTTTTATAAATAATCTTCAACACCCTCAAGTTCAGCGTTTAATTTGGGCATTTTAAAGCTAAGAACAACTCGTTTTTGGACAGAAACGTTTTAGAGTATTGCTTCTAATTGACTTGACATAGATTAGATAAAGTATCTTAACTTACCAGTACATCCTTATTTGATCCAACACTGAGAAGGCCTCACGAAATTTAATAATATACTTACACCTTAATTATATCCTGCTGCATCTTAATAGCTGACTGCCAATGGGAGGTGTACAGGTCGAGCAATACTTTGGTAATTGCTTAAGCAGATCTCAGATTAAATATAAAAATACCCATGACAATTCAATGTACATGGGTATTAAATTTATATTTTACAGTTCTTTATCAATAATGTTCGATTATTGGCAGTTGATTAACTCGATTGTTTTTAAAGTCACCTATTTCCTCACCCTCATCGCCGTCAAGCGTGGTATACGCCTGTACAAGTAAATTAAGTGAAAAATCAAGTGATGAATTATCAGAATACAGTGGACTTGCATCACGATTAAGACTGGCAGGCACCACAGTCAATTGTGTTACATCATCCATATTCCAGCTTGTGCCATCTTCAAAAGTAATCGAAGCTAGGCTGTAATCACTATCGCCATTATTAATAAAATAGCCTTCAACAGTGACTTGATCTTCTGTGCCATTGACTTGAAGTACTAAATCATCATCACGCCGAGAAGCACTGACTTGTGAACTCAAGATTCCCGGACCAAAAGACAATACATCCGTATTCGTTGCCCCAGTGTCATAATTATTAATAACATCTTGGCCGTCACCTAAAGCGAATAAGTATTTATCGTTCCCACTACCGCCAATTAGAGTATCATTTCCAGCCCCGCCAGATAGCACATCATCACCGCCTTCAGCTAGCAATAACTCATCATCAGACGAACCAAATAAGCCTTGACTACTGTTATTACCTCTAATAATCTCAGTAAATTCACGTAAATCAGGTAAATTCATGGTTTGATCAGACTCTTCAACATCGGGTATGCTTAAACCATAGGCGCCAAATATTTGTGCAGCACTAAGCTGTCCGCCCGACTCAAAAATAAAGCTATCGACGGCATAATCTCCACCTAAAAAGAAGTTGGTAATCGTAACTTGACTATCACCACTGCCTAAAACTAAATCATCCCCCATCTTCATTAAAGATGAGGCTATATCATTAAAACTGATACCCGTTTTAAATAAGATGCTGTCAACCCCTCCACCTGATGCGTTAACAATATCTTGTCCATCTCCTTTGCTTAGCACAAAAGTATCATTACCTAATCCGCCTATGAGTGTGTCGTTACCTCGGCCACCAGTTAATATGTCATCACCACTTTGGCCGTTTAAAATATCATTGCCACTCGTACCATTCATTGTATTGTCAGCTAAGTCGCCAAAAGTAACTTCCGGAGTAGGTGGTGGAGTTGCACTCGCAACAGGTAACCCATAAGCCCCAAAAATCTGTGAAGGTGTTAAATTACTACCATCAGCAAACTTAAAGTCACTCATTATATTGCTACCATAGAGGAAAAAATCGGTAATTGTTATTTGATCAGGACCACCGGCAATTTTTAAAATTAAATCATCACCATATTTAGACAGATTTTGCGCAACATCTTGCCATGAAATACCACTTGCGAATTCAATAATATTAACACCCGTGCTTATTTCGATAACATCTTGACCATCTCCTTTGGCAAAGATGAATATATCATCACCTGTACCACCGAATAATACATCATTACCTTTACCACCCGTTAAGGTGTCGTTACCTGCACCACCCACAAGGACATCATTGCTTATATTACCAACAATAACATCAGGACCGCCAACGCTAGGTGTTGGATCTGGGTCAGGTGTGGGTTCGGGATCAGGCGTTGGGTCTGGGGTAGGATCTGGTTCAACATTAATCAAAGCATTAATATAGGCTGTGTTTAACCAATGACCGTCGGCTGTCTTGATATTATCAAGTGCTGACTCTCCACCGGTGAAATGCTTGCTCACACGGATAGACTGGCTAGCGCCATCGCCGATGAGCAATAATAAATCATCACCATCTTGGGTAAATCTAACTTGGTCAAAGTTAATGTCTTGCAAGAACAGATTATCTTGACCACCTTCGCTAACATCTAACGTATCATGACCATCACCTGAATAAATAAGGTAACTATCGTTACCCAAGCCACCAATTAAGGTATCATCACCAGTATTTCCACGTAATGTGTCATTTCCAGCGTCACCAAATAATTCATCATTACCGGAACCACCATCAAGATAATCACTGCCATTGCCACCAGATAAAGTGTCATGGCCGCCTTGACCAAAGAGTTGATCATCCCCACCTAATCCTGATATACGATCGTCATTGGCCGAGCCAATAAGTTGATCACCAATGTCTGTACCTAGTTGAACAACAAGATCGTTAATTTCGGTAACGGTTAAACTCGAACCATCACTAAATTGAAAGTTATTAACTAGGAAGTGTTCGGTATATGACAGGAACCAGTTTTCAATAGTGATGCTATCACCGCCATTGGCGACATTAATCAATATATCATCGCCATGTCGTTCGAAACTTAAATCTGCAGCTGCTATTCCTTCACCAAAAATCAAGGTATCGTTGCTAGCCGTGAAGTTAGAATAGGCTTGCTCTTTTCTTGTTGCTATTATGCGGTCTTGACCATCACCCAGATTAAACTGGTAGGTATCATTACCAAATGAACCATAAATTGTATCATTACCCTTGCCACCAATAAGTATTTTACTACTTTTATCATAAATATCATCGAAGGAAATTAAAGTGTCATCACCAGCACCACCTTCAAGTCTATCACTCCCGTTGCCGCCTTCTAGCGTGTCGTTACCTTCTCCGCCAACCAGTAAGTCGTTCCCCATGCCTCCTTTTAAGATGTCATCACCCTCATCGCCATAGAGCTTATCATCACCACCTTGGCCATAAATGATATCGTTACCTAGGCCTCCCTTGATAGTATCTGCCCAATCAAAAGCTGTGATAACATCATCAGCGTTACTTGTTTTTAAAGAGTTTTGATAAAGATCGTTCGCTTGCCATACGACACCATCAGAGAATTCAAAGAGCTCAATATCGTAATCGACTCCTGAATTTCTATCGAAATCTCTAAATTGGTTTTCAATCGTGATCTGATCTGTAGAATCTTTAAAGGTTAAAATTAGATCATCACCCACTTGCGTTGCATATATATCGGTCGATTTAATATTTTTGAAAACAACTATGTCTTGATTGGCTATTGAATTTCCATCAACGGAGTCATAGTCGCTAAAAGTATCTTTTCCATCACCGGCAGAAAATATATAAGTATCCTTACCAGATCCGCCACCTACTTCATCATTGCCTAAACCACCTTCCAATTGATCATTCCCAGCCCCCCCATATAAATAGTCACTCCCAGCCCCCCCGAATAACTTATCATTCCCAGAGTCACCATTTAAATTGTCATTTCCAGAGCCCCCGGATAACTGATCATTATCTTGACCTCCTTGAAGCTCATCATTTCCTGAACCACCTATTAGTAGATCATTGCCGTCACCACCGAACATAGTGTCTTTACCTGAACTACCTTTTAATACATCATCACCAGATCCACCGGCAATTCTATCATCACCAGCTCCACCATCAATCACATCATCTAAATGGTCACCATATAAATAGTCATCTCCATCAGTGCCTTGAATAACCAGTTTTTGAATATCTTCGGCGACTAGTACTGAACCATCCGGCAGGACTATCTCATTCAGAGACGGCTCGTATTGATCATAAAAATAAAGTTCAAATGTGATTTTATCGTTAGTGCCGTATATTTCTACAACTAGATCATACTCAGACCTAGATATTTTAACCTCTGAACTAGAAATATCATCAGCAAGAACGAGTCGATTATATCGACTACTAGAACTCCACACAGATTCACGAGGGATAATATCTTGTCCATCTCCCTTAGCAAAATAAATAGTATTTTCGCCTGAACCAACATTAATTATATCATTACCGCGGCCACCAATAAGAACATCATTGCCATCACCCCCATCTAAAGTATCGTTACCATTGCCGCCTTCAACAATATCATTTCCTCTCCCCCCTTTTAGGTTATCATCGCCAAGCCCCCCTAAAAGAGTGTCATCACCATCTTGGCCATCGATAACATCATTACCACCTAGCCCCTCAATAACATCGTCACTATCAAAGCCAACAATATTGTCGTCAGCCTCGGTTCCCTGTAGTAACGATGAATTAATATATTCAGCAGACCATATTGTGCCATTTGCAAACGTTACTTGAACAAAATCACCATAACCTCCTGTAGTGTCGAAATAGCCTCTTATGGTGATTTTATCGTCAGTATCTAGGATGCGAAAGACTAAATTAATGCCCTCACGAGCAAATACGACATCTTTAGGACTAATTTCGCTGGTAAAAACTAATTCATCGCTGGAGCTTCGATATCTGCTGGCACCAATGGTGTCTTGCCCATCTCCTTTGGAGAAAATATACTTGTTATAACCTACCTCACCATCAAGCAGGTCATTACCTTTACCGCCTATGAGTTGGTCATTACCTGTTCCACCTAAAACCTTGTCATTACCACTGCCGCCATAGAGCACATCATTGCCTTCTCCGCCTTCAAGAGTGTCATCGCCCCCCTCGCCAAACAGGACATCATGACTTTCTATAACCCCTTCATGTCCACCCCAGCCCTTATCACCTTTAAGGATGTCATTGCCATCGCCACCATATAAGAAGTCGTTGCCATCACCACCGTTAATGACATTATTCCTTTCATTACCAATAATCAGATCATTTAAAACGCCCCCTTCAGAGCTATCAAGATCATTTATAGTTGAATTTTCTGAAAGTAAGGTAAATGCACGGTCAATGGCTTGACCTTGGGTATATTCAAAATTGGTGGTATGAGTGTTACCCGTTGAATCATATGCGGAATAGGAAGCTTGTTCAGCTATGCCCATTTCACGATAGATTGAGTTAGCAAACTCTACTGTTGCGCCTTGTTCGCCAGGGTTACTTTCATCAGTTAAGCCGGTCATTAAATGCACTAATTCATGAATAAGCGCCGCTTCCAGGGTATCTTCTACGGCTTTGCCGTTGGTGCTGATATAGGTATTGTTTTCAAGCCAGTTTAAATCGATATAAAGACCTTGGGCTACACCAGCAGCATGCTCAGCGCCGGTAGATTCCCTATTACCATTTGAAGAATAAGTTCCATTCTCAGACAAGAATATATTGATACCATCTGCAATATGGTTGATTAACATTTCTCTTGCTGTGTTAGAGGTATCAAAAATATTCGTTATAGCTGCTATGATTTGTTCTTTTGATATTAAGTCAAACTTATCATCAAAGTTTAATTTATCGATAACCTCTGTAACAGACAGTCTTGGATGAGGATCTACCCAGCCCCCCATTTCAGTATTTTCGAGGATTATGCCAAAATCCCCATTATGAAAGTTTTCAATCTTATGGCCAAAATCATAAAAATGGAGTGTATTAGAGCCATCCGCTTTAACTTCTAACGTTAGTCGTAGTACTCCACCATAATCAACACCATAATAATCATTTAGTACTTGGCCTTCTGCTGAAGTCATACGATAATCGTAAGCAAATAGCGTTCCGCCATTATAAGGACGATGTGAGGTAAATGTTGCACCAGTCACTTTAAAGCTATTGTCATTAATGCCGTCAGCAGTGAGGTATATTTCTCCTTGCCCATCGCTATCATAAATAACGGTTTGCGCTTTAGAGAGAAAGTACTTATCCGTGCCCTCGCCACCGTATAGATAGTCAGGATGAGTGTGGACGGTGTAGCTACCACCATTATAGGGATCGCCAATAATAATGACTTCTCGATTAATGTGTTCGCCAGCATAAAGCGTATCATTGCCTGTACCGCCGTAAAGATGGTCAACACCTGCACCACCAATTAAGGTATCATTACCTTCTTCACCATAAAGATAGTTAATATCACCAGAACCTTGACCATTCACGATGGTATAAACATCTTCTTCGCCGGCTTCTAAGTGATCATTATCTTTGCCACCATGTAGGGTGTCAGCTCCCTTTCCGCCATATAGAGTGTCAACTCCTTTACCGCCTTCTAAATAATCATCCCCCTCTTTACCAAGTATCGTATCATTGCCTCCACGACCATATAACCTGTCATCATTATCAGCCCCCGCAATACCATCATCATATTCAGTGCCAAATTTAATGTGCTGATAAGGCAACTCACCGTCAACACCATCGATTTGTAGGGCTAAATCTTTAAAGTTATTAATAGATGATGCTAAATCGGTAAAAATAAAGTTACCGTTAATGTCATTAGTGGTAAGTAAATCACCATAGTCAGTATCTTCTTCATTATATTTAGTCAGCAATTTAAGCATTGCTGCACGGTCGGTGAGATATTGCTCAGAGAAATTTTCAGCGTCTAATAAATTATCATTATTGAAAGCCTCATATAAATTGTTTCCGCCTAAAACAGCAAACGGAATCATGTTCACCAACGAATAGCGATAAGCATAACCAGCTTCATCATTGTTTTTAGAAGAATATGACAACGTATCAAAATCAACTATCTGTAAGTTTCTATATTCATCTTTTAATACGGGGGTTAAAGATGTAGCATCAACAAACAGTAAACTTCTTAGGCGTAACAAGTTACTGTGATAGACTTTTCTCCCTTCACTTCCTGCGTCATCACTTGTTGGTGTATCAGGTAATTGCGAACCACTTAAAATGACACCAAAAATATCCAAAACTCTTTCTAAAGAGCGTTCGGGTCTATTTGAAGCAATTTCAAACAAGCTACTTAACTCTTCGAATCCAAATTTACTATCCAATGTGGAAACTATAACGCTCAAAGCCAGGCTATCAGTTAACTTATATTGGGAATGATTCGGCAAACCAGTCCCTTCTTCATTAAATAAAGGAGTTCGGTTTCCTATCTGTCCGTTGAATAAGTTTTGCGTAGTAACATTAATTCCATTTTCCGCAAAAAAATTAGTTTGCAAGTTATCTTGTGGAAATTCTCCCGTGCTAATGTCACCTAAAATAAATTCAATATTATCAAAAAATAACTCACTAGCAAGGTTAAAGCCAGCACTGTTAAAGGTATGGACACTGTCAATGGTCACAGTTCCCCCCAACAAACGAGAGAACGCAGTGGCCAAATGACCACCTAAACTATGACCATTAACCACTACATTAGTCACATCACTTAGCACCCCAGTGCCAGGTACTGGCACTCCCCATGAAAAAAATCCTCCGACTAGCGAAATCTGTTGAGCACTATTACCTAGTGCAGTACTATTTTTTAGCCACCAATTTACCATGTCAACAATTTGATCTCGAGCCAAGCCTGATAACGTTAGATCAATATCAACACCAAAATCAGCAAGACCTTTAGTCCCCTGCATAGACACATAAACCTGACCTTCCTCACTCCGCCAAACTGTAGCATCAAAACCGCTATCATATAGATCGTTAGACTCAACGTGATCGATGACTGTAAAGTTGTTACCAATATACTCTGCTTGAGTCGGAGTCATACGCTCATTGAGAAATTCTTCTAGCTCATTCCCTGTAGTTCCACGCTCTACACTATCGTCAAGAGCATAGGTAGCATCTGCTAACAATGCATTAATATAAGCTTGGTCAATTGTTGTCATGATTATTCTCCATAATAATTTTTAGTATCTTCCGTAATATTTAGTTTTTTAATTATTGAAACTGGTTTTTTAGCTCCACATGAACCATCAAACGTATATGGGGGGCTGCCTTGAGGAAAGCCGATCAAGTGGCTTAGCCACCCTCCTTTAGCATTAAAATATGTGTATTTGATTAGTGTTTTTCCAGTTCTTGAATCAACCCAATCCCTCACGTCCGCTCTAATGGGGATAATCTTGTGAATTATTTGATCGTCTTGCCTTACTAACTGTATGGTTGCATTTCTGGCACTCTCGTAGTCAATGAAAACCGCAGTATTTTCAGCACATAGTTTTCTAAACTGAAACCCTCCTGCAATATCATCCACAACAGGCATAACAAATATAAAAATAAAGCATATGACTTGCACAACTTGTTTCTTATTGCCTTTCGGCAATCGTATTTTTAATACAAACCAATCTGTCAATTTTTTTGTGACGTAAAACCAAAAAACCAGTATTAAAATCAGGATTATTCCACTCATATAACATCCAAGTTTGTTAAATTAATATAACGTCAAGAGCATATTCACAACACTCTTCACCTTTCTCGCGCCCCTTCACTCACACCTCGCATTAACGGTGCTAATAAAAACTCCATTAATCGTCGTGTGCCGGTTTTTACTTCAACCGTGACTGACATGCCAGGCTTTAATTTAACCCATTTACCATTTACATTTATTTCATCGGTCGCTAATGACGCTTTGAGCGGAAACAGTAAACCCAGTTGCTCATGCTCAATGGCATCGGCAGAAATATCGCTGACTTCACCATCAATGACGCCGTATTTAGTAAATGGAAAACTGTCTATTTTGATTTCAGCAATCTGCCCGATATGCACAAAGCCAATGTCTTTATTTAATAATCCAGCTTCGACCTCAAGCTGCTGACCACCTTGCTCACTGAGCGGCACGATTTTTAATAGCTCTTGCGCCGGTGTGACGATGCCGCCAATGGTGGCAATACTTAGCTCTTCAACCACGCCATCAACGGGGGAAATGAGCACCCTTAGCCGCGTTAGACGGTTTGCTTTGCTCAGCTCTTGCTTAATGCTTTCACTCTGTCTTGTCAGTTGGTTAATTTCTTGTAAGGTATTACGGCGCGCTTCTGACAGATAGGCGTGGAGGTTTTGCTGAGCAGAGACGATGCTTGCGGTCATTTGTTCTACATTGGCACGCTTCAATAACAAGGTTTCTTCTTGGTCAATACGCTGCTGTTTTAATTCTAAATATTGATTACGCGATACGGCCGAGGTGCCCAGCAACGCGTAATAACTTTGTTCTCGTTCAATCACTATTGGCATTGTTTTCTCTAGGCGACCAACATCTATCAGCATCGACTTTTTCTCCGCCGTCAACTTGGTAATCTCACTGTTAAAACTGTTTAGCTTGGACTGATATTCTTGCCAAATACTCTCCAGTAACAGACGTTGATTAATGGGTAATTCTGAAGTGTTAGATGTGGCAACCTTTGGTTCAATGACGTTTGATAAAGTCTTGTTTGATATAATATCGTTTGAAGTAAAGGAATCCATTTCAGCACTATTAATAACAGCATCCTGGTTAACAACAGCATCTAACTTAGCTAAAAATGCTTTGTGACGGGCTAAATCTTCAATATATCCATGCCATTCACTACTAAATCTGTCGGCATCGGCTTGACTAGAAGTGTTATCGAGTGCGATGAGTTTCTCACCAGCTTTAACGTACTGACCTTCTTTAACAAAAATCGCTTTAACCACGCCGGTCTCTAGCGGCTGAATAACTTTCACTTGGCCACTTGGCACAATTTTGCCCTGTGCTGTGGCGATAATGTCAATCTCAGCCCATGATGCCCATACAATCAACGTGACCATTAAAGCCATAATGATCCACAACAAAGATCGACTCCATTTAACCGGTGGCGCAGCTTGGATCTCAAGCGCTGCAGGCAAAAAGGCCAGTTTTTCTTTTGCTAATTTACGATGGGCAAGCTTAATTGCTTCTTCTGTTTGAGGCTCAGGTTGATGAGACATTATGACCATCCACGTTAGGTTTATTTTGTACAATGGGATGTATCGGCGCTTGCGCAATTGGTTTAGCCGCTATACCTAATCCATGGTGGTTTTGCAACGAGTTCAGTTGTGCATAGATGCCGCCGTGATCAACGAGCTGTTGATGATTACCTTGTTCAGCTAGCCTTCCTTTATCTATCACCATAATACGATTAGCATCTTTTACTGCAGATAACCGATGAGCGATAATAAATACCGTTCGACCTTGACTGATACGGCGCATATTAGCTTGAATAATACTTTCTGATTCATAATCCAGTGCACTGGTAGCTTCATCAAAAATCAGTATTTTAGGATTAGTCACCAATGCTCTCGCTATCGCCACACGTTGTCGTTGACCGCCTGATAATGACGAACCTTGTTCACCAATTACAGTATCGTAGCCTTCTGGTAATTCTAAAATAAAATCATGGGCACCACTAAGTTGCGCCGCATTCACCACTTGCTCCATTGGCATACTAGGGTCAACTAGGGCAATATTTTCTCTAACGGTGAGGTTGAATAAAAAGTTTTCTTGTAGAACAACCCCTACTTGCCTGCGAAGCCATGCAGGTTCAACCATGGCCAAATCAACACCATCAATAAGCACTCGGCCTGCTTCGGGTACATATAATCTTTGTATTAACTTGGTTAAGGTACTTTTACCTGAGCCTGAACGGCCAACAATACCAATCACTTCACCGGGTTGGCACTCGAAGCTGATATTATTGAGTACCGGAGCCCGGTTGGGGGCATAACGAAATAACACATCGTTAAATATCACTTTTCCCTTTATATCAGGCAAGGTGGCACGATTTGGGTTATAACTAGGTTCTGATGGTGAGTTAAGTACATCGCCTAAACGTTGTAATGAAATATTCGCTTGTTGAAAATCCTGCCATAGATTAACTAAACGCATAATGGGCCCACTTACACGCTGAGCCAACATGTTAAACGCAATGAACTGCCCTATGCTTAACTCTCCCGAAACTACCGCAATAGAACCAAAATAAAGCGTTAACAAACCGCCAATCTTGTTGATGTATGCAGCCACTTGACTGTATATATTGTTCAAGTTACTCGTTTTAAAAGAGATGTTAACGTAATCTGCCAGCTTATCTTCCCAGCTATTACGAAGTTGTGGCTCTACAGCCATGGCTTTAATGGTTTCAACACCATTGACTGACTCGACTAGAAATGAATGATTTTCTGCACTGCGTTGAAATTTTTCATTTAATCGCTTACGTAAGGTTGGAGTAATAATTAAAGACAGAGCAAGGTAGAAAGGAATAGTGCCAATAATTATCCATGTAAGTAGTGGTGCGTAATAAAACATGACTCCGAAAAAGACAAAGCTAAAAAATACATCTAGCACAACCGTTAACGATGAACCGGTTAAAAATTCGCGGATACTATCGAGCTCTTTCACTCGAGCAACCGTATCGCCTACTCTACGACTATTGAAGTAAGCTACCGGCAATGACAGCATATGCTTATATAGCTTACTGCCTAGCTCAACATCTACGCGATTGGTTGTATGCGAAAAAACATAAGTACGAAGCCCGGTCAGTATCACTTCAAAAGTGATGACAATAAAAAAGCCAACGGCAAGCACATCAAGCGTAGTCATGCCTTTATGCACTAGTACTTTATCAATTACCACTTGGAAGAATATAGGGGAAGCTAACCCAACTAACTGAATGAAAAAAGATGCCATAAAAACATCGTTAAAATAGGATTTGTATTTAATCAGTGCGGGAATAAACCAGGAGAAACCAAATGTAGCACTTTCTGTCATAACACCACTGATTAATGAGCTACGTTTTGACAATAGTAACAAATCACCATTCCAAAACTCGTTAAGCGCATCGAAAGTATAAGTAATAGGACTAGTGCTAGCGTCAGTTAAGTCTTGGACTAAGACTTCGTCATTCGTAACCTTGACGATAATGAAAAAGTGACCATCAATATGTCGCGCTATAGCGGGTAATACATGGTCGGTAAGTTTATCTGCTGTATCTGTAATTAATTTGGCTTTTAAACCGAGACTTTTAGCCGCACGAACTAAATTAATATCTGTCAGGGGCGAGTTCGTATCATCTGCATCATTGAATTGAAATTCACGCAGCAGTGCACTCGGCTCAGCGGGGATTTGGTGAAAACGGGCAACCAATGATAAACATTGGATCCCTGAAGAAAAATTGCTCGACATCTTATCCTGAGTCATCTTCGTCCTTGATGGCGAAAATATACACGAAACACAACATACCCGCAACACGCGTAAGTACTTGTTGCAAAGATATTTAACACACAGTGCAGATAGTGAATGAACCGCCAATCTAACGCCATTCGTAAACAAATACTAAAGCGTATTTGTTGCCTTCACCCACTAAGAATAAACTTTCAATAAATTAAAATTTTAAGTTCTGTACTAGTGAAAGTAGCAAAATTTGATCACTGGCCCAAAGGAACTAGACCTCAAAAGAGTGCAAGAGCTCGGAAAGGATACAGACTTTTCATTTCCTCAGAAAAGCCTGTATCAGTACTTCTAGCAATCTGTTTGCTCTGAGAGCCTCAAAGCATCTTCCAGTTCAACGCCAAGGTAACGAATGGTGTTATCTAGCTCCCATTCAATCCAACGGCATCGGATGATGGTTGGCTACTACGTGCTTCTAAGTTATCGGAAAAAATGAATTTAGAAATCATCCCTAACTTAAGAGACAAGGGATGGCAGTGCCATTCGTTCACTGACCCAGTCAAGGAAGGTGAATACATTACAGTAAAAGCATCTAAAGGCGATCGTGAGATTAAAATCTCTTTGCTCTATACATGTGCTACTGGAAATGACATTTATAAAGAACTTGATAAGTCCTGTGATTTTATTCTTTATCAAGGAGCATATTACACACCAAGAGAGCTATGCGTTTGGCGTGATGGCAAGTGTCCTCCCACTTAACGCATGGATTACACCTGACTAGCAAGTGATCTTGCTACGAACTTGACGCCCCAATACTGCTCGCACTTACTTATACTTCGAAATACCTTACGAGGTAGAAGAGAAATTAAGGCAAACAATAAGCATTAAGATTGTTGCGATGCCATTACTCTAAAAACGTTTGGGTCAAAAGTTGAGTCAATTATGAACAACTGACTTAACGGTGGACAGCGCCGAGCCTGTTATTCTTTACCGACTCTAATTTAAATATGCTTAAACTGGCATGATTTTATGTATGAACTTAGCAAATGGAATAACGTTACCATCAATGGATGCTTGTTCTAATCCATCAAGGTAGGTTGTGCGTTCTGTAACGGGTACTACTACCCAATTATAACCACCTAGCAGAAACATAAAATTCATCAAAAATCGACTCGTCCTGCCATTTCCATCCGGGAAGGGATGAATATAACCCAAAAAGAAATGCCCAAGTACAGCTTTAATTGCAAAATTAGGTTCATTCACAATGAGATCTTTTAAGGCTGCCATGCAGTCCATAAGCTGCTCGCTCTGTGGTGGAATATGCCTTGATGTTCTGATCATGATTGGGCCTTTACGATAGCCAGCTAAATCTTGATCTTTAATGATACCGGCACTAACACAAGGCTTAAATAACGATGTATATATCTGCGTGATGCTGACATCAAGCAAATAGGCAAGATCCAAATTAGTTGCACCTTCATAATGCGCCTCTTTAATCAACCCACGTAGCGCTTGAAACGCTTCATAGTAGCCTCTTGCAGCCAGTGCGTCCTTTTGTTGTTTGTCCGATTCAATTTGATTGACATCCCACTTTCCGCTCGCGACACGATTAATCAGATCTTCCGTAACAACATACCCTTCAATTGATAGAGAGTGATAAGCATCAGAAACGTATACCTTATCCACAGCATCAAGTAAATCATCAAGTGATCGTTGAAAAAAATCAAAAACAACATGGTCGTTAAATATTGCTTCAACATCGCCACGGAGCTTTTGCCAAAGTAATTTTACACGTACTGCTGCCGCTGATTCTTGACGTTTATTACCAATCTTAACCACTGGTATTTCAAATGGGTTCTCACCTTTAAGCGGACCTAAACCAACAGCATCAATCATACTTGTCAAATTTCGAGAATCAGCTTTACGCCCAATTTCTAGGTAGGCCCCAACCAAGCGGTTAGCCGATTGAACATTTTTAGTAATAAGCAAACTACTTGCCACAGTATTAACATCAGATTGACCGAGTGCAATTTGTACGGCCAGCGGGTTTGAACGATATATACTTGGTGCCAGACCTGCGAGTGCAAACTCTAGCTTTAGAACCTGCACGCCATTAAGTTCCATAATTTCACTCGGCTTTTCTGAGGTTTTAATGACCATCAAACTCATATCATTCGGTAAAAGAATGTTCCTTGTCTTTCCTTGACTAGTAAACACGACCAATTGTCTTGGCAAAGAATTGTTGGCAGTGTGGATATCTATAGAAGCCTCGGGATTTAGCCAGTAGTCATCACCGTATGACTCATTTAAATATTGTCCAATAAACTGCCAAATTGATTGATACCATAAAGCGGATTCTCCTGTTTTCACCACTGAGACGTCGGCGTCGAACAGGTACCATCCACGAATAATTGGTTTTAGATAACCTTCGCTGACCAAAAGCGTTCGCGACGTTGGTTTAAGGTTACGACTATTGACGATATTTCCAGCTCTTATCGTCGCCGCTTCTCTCAGTGCATCCACTAATTTTTCATTGCCAGTCTTTGCCATGCCTGAATACTTCTTATAAATAGTTTTATTTGATACATTAAAAACTTGTTTTTACGAAATTGTAATACTTGCTTTTACGGAATTAAAATACTTGTTTTTACAAATTTACACAAGTTACTTTTATGAATCAGTATCCTCTGAAATATTTAAAGCGTCTTCTAACTCTACACCCAAATAGCGGATGGTATTATCTAACTTAACGTGGCCAAGTAGTAGCTGTACTGCTCGTATATTTTTAGTTTTTGCATAAATTAATGTTGCCTTAGTTCTTCTCATGGAGTGAGTGCCATAACGGTATTCGTCATACCCTAACTCTCTTGCCCATCGATGAATAATACTAGAGTAGTAGCTGTAACTCATTGGATAACCGCTCTTTCTAGGGCTTGGAAATATATAATCTGCTGGGGTAAGTACCTTTTCATTAATCCATTTAGACAGAGATTGGGCTGTTCGAGAAGTGATTTCAAATTGAACATCGCGGTCAGTTTTACTCTGCCTGTAAATGACACGTGTATGGATTACGCCACCACTGCTAATATCTCTAACTTTCATTCTAAGTAAATCACAAGAGCGTAACTTACAATCTATCGCTAGATTTAACAAAGCGAGCTCTTTAATATTTTTTTCGATTTCTAATCTTGTCCTAATTCTCCAGATATCTTCCAGTTTGAATGGTTTTTTCTGTCCTGTTGAGTGGCCTGTTTGCGTCAACATAACGCACCTCCTTAATAACAACAAGATTGCCCTTACTAAGTTTAGTCGGTGAAAAAATTTAATCATTAGAATAAATGCATATCTGGAATTCCCAGTAAAAAGACAATTTAGATTTCGTTTCACTGATACAGAGATGGCAACCTTTCACATGAGAAAATATATGGAAAAAATGATCCACCGATATGTTTATAGGTTTATTTGCTAAATGGCTTTGGGGCAAAAATGTGCTAACTCTTAATCCGCACATTCACCAAAAGAGCCAAAAAATATCAAACTATTATATAAATGATCAAACATTATTAAGAATTATCAAACTATTATATAAACGCACATTAACGCGATAGTGAAAAACCATAGAATAAAGCTAATTAAAAAACAAAAAACCGACATAATGTCGGTTTTTATAAATATGTAGAGGCAGTAAGTGCCTAGCGTGATGCAGCAGAACCTTCATCCCACATTCGCTTTTCAACTCTTAACCGTTCGAGTCGCCACTTATAAGCCAAGCTCCATTTCATTTTTTTTACTATCACTCTCATAGCAGCTTTATATAATTATATCTTCAGGCCAAATAAAGTAATCTCCAAACCGGCCTGTTTTGGCCTCCCCACCCATTTCAACACCCTTCTGCGTCAGCACTTGCTTTTGGTCCACTTCGGCTACATACCCAATCTTTATAAGTTTATCAAGAAGCTCTGAAGTGCTTAATTTGAGCGTCTTAGCCAGCTTAGATGAAGTCACCTTTTCTTGTTTCCCGGTTAACTCTTGAGTTTCTTTTTTGGAATTAGGTATGATTATTTTTTCTAATGTCACTCTTACTTCATCACTAATTCTGATTATCCGCTGGGCTTCTTCAAATGTGTCTCGGTACATATCACAGTCATCTATTCTAGAAATGTGAATACCCATTTCATTGTTATTGACCTGACTAAACTCATAAAGGTTCAAGCTAGTAATAATGCAAGAATTTTCGTTTAAATAACACTTAGCGTGAAGGTTCTTGCAAAAACTTGTTCGAACAAAAGAAAGCTCATTTAACCAACTTATTTCACTCGGTTGCAGCTCACTTTTACCATACACAATCCTCACATCAATTTTTAATCTGTTCTTATCTTCTAGTAGCTCTTTAATACGATCATTTAACTTTAAATAGGGACTGATTAAAATGAGTCTGTCGGATGCATTTTTAATTAATTCTTCCAAATAATAATTGGTCGCGCTAGTGTTTAAGAATTTTGCCATACTCAAGCATTCCTCTTCTAAAAATAAATTCCAACCCCAAATATGTAACGCTTCACATGCTTAATTCCCATGCAAACGGATTCATTGTGCTAATCAACTCTTACCCATTCGACGTCTATTTGTGGTGACTTCGTTTTAACTTATCGTGATCAGCACTAAGGAATTTTTCACATAGTCATTTGAACGAAATGTAAACGATATTCCATTGTGATTAATAACACATTCATTCAGATGTATTGCATCAGGATTAGCTATTAAAGCTTCTTTAACCAACTGATTACACCAACTGCTAATACCATGCTCTCCATCAAATTCATTTATAAATTTATGCATGTAAAGCGTACTAAGTCTATCGATCGCGTGAAGCGTAATATCAAATGTCACCCCTAATACTTCACTATCGATATAATTTCTGCGAGCCAGCTCTGCTGCAGCTAAATTCTTTTGAATGCGTGTAGCTTTTGAATGAGATCTTATTGATTTTAATTCTCTGGCCCTAAGTCGTGTATAGCGTTGGCCTCGATATACAGGCAATGTGCACAACACATTATGCGTAGAGCATTCTTTTTCTGTGTTTTGGATGTCTGTGTCTAATACTATTTCCATTTTTGCGTTCCCTATCTGCGGTTGATAGAAACATTTTCTCACTGGACTTTAAACCGGCAACCACCCTACTCGGCACCCTTTTCTTTAAAGTTTTCGTACTGTTTTTTAAAGTCTTGGTTCATTTTAAAATATACGATTGAGTCGTTTACTGACTTAATGACTTCGAACGAACCTAATGAACCATGAAGAAACGATTCGTTTGCAGGTAATAGTGTAAATTCAAACTCATATTCAATCTGCCCTTGGTTACAAAGCTCTAATTTAACTTCTTGGGCCACAATTTCAATTTGAGTTACCTCAGACCGCTTACCGTTCTTAAGTAGGTATTGATCTGTTATATCGATACCTTCTATTCCTTTCATCTTGTCATTGCAAAAACCTTCTGCAGCAACCCATTCACCAGTAGCTTTCAGCCTTAATTCAGCCTTATGGCCTTCAGCTGCTTTCATGAAGTAGCTGGCAGCTAACCCTATGAGGATAATTCCAGCTATCACTATCGATGATTTGATCAATTTAGTGTTCATACACTCCCTCGTTTGAGATAAGCCCGGAAAATATATGTTTGTAGCACTGAATGAATGTATTAATCATGTAGTAGATGTGTCTTTTTGTAACTCCACCACTCATATGAATATCGACCCGATACACTGAGGTTTGTGAGCTTGAGTCAATTGTATAAAGGCGACCAATTTTTGTGTTTTGGTTAAACTTTGAGATAAAATCTAAATCAAACCCAATCGGCAATGTTGCCATGACGCAGAAAAAATCTTCCGCACTTTTTGCAGACCAGGTGTTGTTACTAAAAAACAACACTCTACCAACATCAATCTCGATACTAAACATAGCGTCATCTGGTGATAGTGATTGCTTGGCATTTGAAAAACTAAACTCATTAATGATATTAATTAGCTCTTGAGTTGTTATTTTTTCAAATACTTCAGCCGATATAATTTCAGGTATTTCAGAGTTAACCTTTTTAGCGAGTAGTACCTCTGCCAAAAAATCATCTTGTTTACTGTTCATGTGAATTCCTAGAATATTATGGCCAGCCATAGCAGGCCCAATGCGATTATGGGTTCCAACAACCCACCTGATGTACAAAGCTTTATGCCAAACCGACCCTGATGTGGCCAGAATAGCGGTATACCGCTATCGGATATAAAATCTGCCAGTAAATGCGAAAAATACCCAATGCCAAAGGCCATAGCCAATGGCGTGGCCCACGTATCATAGCTTAATGCCCAAGCTGTTAATACAAATGGCCATACCGAGTGCGTTATCTGTCTGTGTCCAAACAATCCGGCAAGTGGAAGCGAAATAAAGAGAAATCGCTTCCCTATTGTTGAGCTAGGGTGATCTAAATCAGGTAATAAGGAACCCCCAAAAATGAGAATCAACACCACCCACAACGGCATGGCAAAGTTCACATATTTCACTGTGAAAATTGCCACCGCAGCTGTCACAATTAAGTGATTGCGAAACATCATCGCTAATTAACCATATCCAGCAACGCTGATTTAATATCAGCTTTTGGCGTCTCAACCGGCACAGTTGAAGATTGTGTAGCTTGAGCCACTGGCACCGTCACATCCGATAAAATCATGTTCTGCTGTTGCATCAACTCTAGTTTTCGCTCATGGTCTCGGTCATCATCTTTAGCTTTACGATTGCGTTTAGCTTCTAAACGACGTTCTAAGTCATTAAACGCCTCTGATTCACGTGTATCTTGTGAATCTAACTTCATGCTTTGAAGCACTTTATTAAATTCATCATATGGCAGCTTTAACAAGCTATAAGCCTGAAACTGACCATCTGGTAACACTTGGATTTTTTGATCTATCATGTCGTAACCGACAATAGGTACAGAATCCACCAATTTATCGATTAGAAATTGGCTAGTTTGCACCAGTGTGCCCATGCCATTTTCACGTTCATAAATTCGCTCTGAGCCTGAAAGCTCTTGTCGATAGTTTTTCGCTAATTCAAACTCTGCCTGTAAACGCGCCTTCTTCAACGCGTGATGCATATCTTTTGATGATGCCGCACCAACACCCACTATTCCCATGCCATCATTTTTAGGCGGATTTAAATACCACTCAGGCACACTATCTAACTTTGCTTCAGCATCAGATACCGCTTTTTCTTGCATGTCCTTTTGGAGTTCTACATATTTTTCCACTGGATCTGAGGCGCAACCTGTCATAATTACAGCAATACATAAAAGTGTTAATTTATTCATTGTTAATCCTTAAATTAATAAAATTCAATTTCTCTGCTTTGGTACCGCAAAAGCTTCCCTGACATATCTTTCCATTGGTATGTATTAGGATTGAACTCCTCCCGCTCAACACTAAATGACACTTTCACCCCATTCCCCACAGCCTTTTCTGGCATGTATGCAGATAGCGTTATGTCTTCAGTTAAAATGTTGCTTATATTAAGTTTGAATTTTTCACTGCCTATGTTGATCCTTAACCAAAATGCTGTATTGGAAAGCTCTTTAAAGGCGGTCGTAAAAACGTCTGAGTTATCTGGAACCATTGCCATAGGTTTTTTATTTGTATACCCCGTTTGATAAAACGCCATGTTCTTATATGCATATTTAACCGATCTACCGCATTCGATGTCATCAGTGTCATTGATAAAGGCTCTCGCTCCTGGTCTGTAATAAGGCAAAAACTCAAACAACGAATCTCCACAATATTTAGGCCTTAATAACTCTTTAACTGCCTTTTTTTGCGAATGACTTAATTCAAAAGCTTCGCATCCGTAAAAGAATTTTTGACACAGATTCAATGATTCTCTTGATTGAACCGATGGAAACCAAGCGTCGGTCATATCACCTTTGCGATCTATGCTAACCCGGACCTTAAACTCCGCAACTGAGTAATCATGTGGAATGATATCAATAACTTGGTAATTAATAATCGGATTGGCCATAAACGGGAAAACAAACATTTCATATGCGGCCTTAATTTCAGCACTGAGCTTTGCCTGATTTGTCGTGCCTTCTTTATGAGCTCGTAAACGCTGCTTGATTACGTCACCATCAATTACACTCATCGAGTTATTTAAAGCCGCGTAGTAGTCGGTCACAACAATAGAATCAAGATTGCTTAACGTGATGTTATGTTTCATCTTCTCTAACACACTCGATAATTTTTTGTATTCATCTGATAGTTCATTTATTGTCGATTCCAGTAACCTTTCGCGCTTTTCACTCCCAAGCTTGGCCTTCATTGCAGATACATCTACTGATACATCTGCTGTAACTCTCAATATAATTCGATCACCTTCAACACTTCGTAAGTGCTTGGCATTGAAAACACGCACGTTCGCCCCTTGTGCTATCAAGCCTTTTTCTACGATTTCGTCTGTTCGGCTATCGTAATGAGTATTGTGACTCACAAATTTAGGTGTCATCGTTACAGCGTTTATCTGTAACATTGATTCTGCTCTGCGAATCGCTTCATCCATGGTTTCATCGTCATTCAAATACACTGACACTGATAATGCTTTGTACTCATAAATATCTTCACTGGACGCTTGTAACTGAAAACAGACCACCAGCAAGAAAATGAAACATCTAATCATTGACGCCCCCTTAACTTATTGAACCTATATACCAACATTTTTACTATCCACCGATTTTTTCAGCGTCTATTCAGTACGCGCTAATTTTTAAACCTATTCTCCCACCCAAACTAAAACGCGCAACCGCATACTAAGCAATTGAATTTTATGGCAGTTGCGAGTTTATTGATCCGTGGGATGATTTGATTAAATAAAGCAATCTGAGGTTAGCTATGAATACTGCGGTGAAATCACAAACATCTTCTTGGCATGATTATATACAGCCAGCGTATGACGATAACGGCAAGCCAAACTTCCTGAATAGTCATGGTGAAGTGCTTGAAGGAATTTATACCGACATGCCTAACGAGGTTTATCATGCCTTAGATGCTCACAGCTCAACAGGCATTAAGACTTTCGCTAAAGGCCGTCACCATTACTATCGTCAATATCTTTCAAATATTTGTCGCCTTAGAACCAAGCAACAGGAATTCACCTTTGATGCGGGTACTTACGGACACATGCTTGTATTGGAACCCCATAATTTCCATGGTAACTACATGAGAAATCCTGTACCTGAAGACTTTCCTGACATTGAACTAATAGACTCTATTCCTCAATTAAAAGATGCGCTAGCAAGCCGTGGTCTGCCTGTATCTGGTGCAAAAGCAGTGTTAATTGAACGATTATACGAAAGCGACCCTACTTTGCCGATTTTTGAAAAGTTACGCGAAAATATGATTTGCGAGTTTTTAGATCAACGCTATAAAAATTATCTTCGTACTGATGTTGAACTCGATGATATGGCGAAATTTTATGGCATCGATGTCTCGTTAAACAGAGAAGCAAAAATAAATGCGATCTTAGAAATTAGTCCAACACAACCTATTTGGGAAAAGCTTATTGCGACACATGTCATTGACCATATCGTTTGGGATGATGCTTTTAGGGTTCAAAAAAGCACACGTGCTCACCCGAAAGCTGACTGGTTGTTAAGTGATGGCTATCCAGAACTCTCTATTATCGCTCGCTGCCCGAAAACGGGTTTGCTTTTAAAAATACGTTTTGATTGGCTTCGCAATGACGCTATTGCGGTCGATTTAAAAACCACTCTTTCGACCAACCCAACTAAATTTGGTTATCAGGTTAGAGACTTGCGATATGACTTGCAGCAGGTTTTTTACTGCTACGTGGCAAATCTGGCGGGAGTACCGGTCAACGTCTTTGCATTTGTTGCAACAGAATACAAGGATGCTGACAACTGTGAAACGTTCGAACTTTCTCAACGTAAAGTGGAAGAGTCGAAAGAAGACCTGTTTCAATATTTGGAAGAATTCAATGAAGCATTAACGACGGGCAATTGGTATGGGCATGATAAAAGCCGTTCTACTTGGGTTATCGATGTGTAGTTGCCCGTTATAAAACCTGAATTACATTAGTTATATATTGCTAAGGGGCTTTCTATGAACACGATTCCATTCCAACATGTTTTCTCTCAACACTTTGCTTACTTAAGCTCTCAAGCTTTTGATAGCTCATTTAATTTAAATGAAGAAATCAGTTATTTAAATCAAATTATATTTAACTCTCAATCAACAGCAAACCCGCTGTCCATGGCCGCTGACTGGTCAGTGTTTGACTTGTTGTTGAATTTAGCTCGTTTAGGGTTATCTCTTAACCCGGAGAAAAAACTTGCTTATGTACTCCCTCATTATGTCGAAACGGGTGAAATGGCGTTAAAGCTATACCCTGGATATCGCGGTGAAATAGCTATTGCAACGAACTTTAACGTTATTCAAAACACCATGTCTACATTGGTATACGAAAAGGACCAATTCAAAGTCCAGGTGGCAACGAATGACGTTGAGCATTTTGTGACTTCATTATCATTAGATCCCAACGTAAGAGGTGCCTGTTCTGGTGGTTATTGCCGAAGCGTATTAAAGGATGGAAGTGTACATGTTGCGTATATGAGTATCGAAGAATTAGATGCCATCGCGCAAAATCAAATCGAAATGAATATGGGTAATACGCCTTGGAACTCTGTCTGGCGCTCAGAAATGCGCCGCGTAGCTTTATACCGGCGTGCAGCTAAAGATTGGCGAAACATGATTACCGCCTCAAATGAAACTAAATATGCATTATTATCAACAGAATATTAGGATTATCAATCATGAACACAATAAACGCTACTCTAACTAACTTTGCTGATGCATTTGCAAAACCTTTGGACACCCAACAACACGATGCTATCGCGCAGCTGGTGAATGATTCGTTAAACACGCGCTTTCAATTTGGTCACGAGTTTTACACGATGAAAGATGTTATTCCTACATCGCTTGTTGATGCCGTTGCGCCATACGTTGATTCTGGATTGGAGTTAAACAATCAATTAGTTGAATTAGAAGCGAGATATAACGAATCTAAATTTAGCTTTGAATTTGAAATTAGCCACACGTTAAGTGGTTTGACAGGCTTGTTAATTGACCAAACTTCCATTTCGAAAATACAGATAAACGCTGTGTACGAAAATGACACGTTAGTAATTGATCATGCAAACCAACAAATTAATCATGACGTATCAATTGAACCAAGTGATCTACATGGTCTGTACTGCATAATTGATTTAGACAATGGCCAATCTTTCTTATCGCAGATGTCTGCTGATGAGGCAAAGCAAGCGATGTGGGCCAACACGAACGATAGATTAAATGGCGTCAATCCATACACAACCAACTCAAAAAAATTGATGTTCTATAAAGCCTCATGTTTACGTCGTGGACTCAAAACCATTTCAGCCTTTAATAACTGTGGTGATTTGGCGTTAGTGGCCACTTTGCTCAATTTACATGACCGTCAATTTAATAAAGCCAAAGCCATGCGTAAAGTCATGCCAATCAACAGCTACAAGTTTCGAGGTTGTTCAAAGCAACCGAGCACAATAGACCTAATGTTTAAAGCAGAACAGGGTAGCGTGGTTATTCCATTCAACTCAAATTCTATTCAGACAGAAAAAACAACTAAGACAGGAGCGCCGCAAACCAAATTGCTAACCGAGTTTTATGATGAAGGAATGCAAGCTTGGAACTCAGATACGCTCGGTGTAGGGTTTTAAGTATGAAGTCATATAAATACATTGAAAAGCTAGTCGTCATGCAGCACCCGGACTCAAAAGATCTTATTCGTTTAATGATTGAACATGACGGGCAGCAAACTTATGGTCTGCAACGTTCAATCGTTAATAAAGGCAAGGTGCGCCATTTTTATAACAAAAAATTATGGCACTCTGCCTACAACGTTAAATTAGAGCTGGCTCGGCGCATATCAGACTATGAAGATAAAGGGTTCGATGTTATGACCGAAATATCACTCCAGCACAATAATATCGGCACAATACCTGAATTTTTTTATTCAAAAAAATCGATTAATGCCGGTGACAAAGCAGTGTCAATCGAACCTACTGACGTGCCTATTTTTGTTGATTGTAGCTTTCACAAGCTTTCAATTCGAGACTTACGCTATAACACTGAGATTGTAGATGAAGATTTGATTGCTTTTTTTAACACCTTAAGAAAAACAATCGAATTTTTACCTTTCACAATGGTGTCTGTGTGGTCTAATAATGAAATAAAAGTGCTATTGCTCGACTATCATTCTAAACCTAAGCCTAAACATGGGTTTAACTATCTGGCTAAGATGGCCACAACAGAACCAATGGTGTTTGTCGTTACTGACTGCACAGTACAAAATTCTGTTATAAGCAATGACACGCTCAGCGAAAGCTTTGCTGTATTAAGCGGTGATTCGCTCACATATCATTTATCTTCCAAATGGAAGTCAGCAAACGTATTCTTAGAAAAAAATAACCATATTAACAGTTTTTCAGTTTACTGCATGGATTCTGGCGTTTATAGGGAGGTCTTAACGGATGTTAAGCTTAATGAGGTAGACCGCTCTTGTAATGCAGAAATATTATTCACTCACGTTGAAAATCAAATCTCTAACGTAACATTTGTTCGGTCACTTGGCTTTCACGTAACAATTTCTAATGAAAAGGTGTTTTACCTACATAATTAACAACCAGATATAGTAAGTTTTTATGTTATTTTATTTGTAATTCATTGATATTTTTAAGGGGTTTTATATGTTGTTTTGGATTATATTGTTCATCGTCATTTTTTTAGCCATTAATGCCGTTTCGAAGAATAAGGCTAAAGCCGAACTGCAGCGCGCAAAATCGGCAATTCAAAAATGTCGTGTTTGCCCAGAGTGTGCAGAAGACATAAAAGTAGAAGCTAAAAAATGTCGTTACTGTGGTGTCTCACTCATGCCCGTTACTGAGGATGAGCAGGCCCAAATTGACAAAGCTTATTCGTTGAAAATCTCAAAACTTGAGAATATGAACACAACACAGCCTCTGAACAAGAAATATCAAAACTCGGATGGTTGGAAGTAATCTTTGATAATGATGTGACAGAGGCGCTTTTTCTGACTTATACCGATCATTAAATCAGTTTATCATCTACTTCATTAAACGTCCCCGATAGGTATCTTTTCGAGGACGCTTACTGCTCGACTCTTTTCGAAAAATCATTTTTCCTTGTATCTTGTTGAAATAACTAAGTTATAAATTTCACTTTCAAATAGTATCAGAGAATTAGCAGAAAAATTACCATAATTTGATATTTTGTGAAAAGAGGCAATATCATTTTATGGTTAGATAAAATATCTGTATTCAACATCACATCACACTATGGTTGCGGCTTATCAAAGCGGTGAGATTATTAATTCACCTAACACAAAAAGGCCATCAATATGTTCACTCTCAGTTTAGCTAACAAAAACCGCATCCAAACAATTTGTAGTCATGCCAACAGTAGAATTAATCCCGTTTATGAAATGGTATTAATTGAAGCAGAAAACAATCAAGTTCGTTTTAGCGCATCAAATGGCGCTCAATTCAACTCTTTGACGTTACCCGCGCAAGTGAGTGAGAATATCTCGTTTACCTTGTCAGCAAAGCGTTTGTCGCTGGAAGCATAAGCTGACATAGGCTGCCTCCAGCTTTCAATCACTTAGCCAAAAGATGTAACCATAACCTGACATAAAATATAACCATAAACTGACAAATAAGAGTAGCCTTTTTCAGGCCATGGTTATGACATGTACTTTTACAACACCCGGATATTTTAAAAATCACTGACAACGCTGCATAGCAAGTGGCAAGACTAGCATCGGTCAATTACACCAGTAGCAGCTGAGGCTCAAATCGCTCCAACTGTGGGCAAACACTATACGCTTCGGCCACACAGCATAAATCAGGTTATAGGAAGGAGCATCATACACTATTGAGCTTAGTAACGGCGTTGCCCCAAACTGCCCACCCAGCTGTCAGACACTGATCGCTTCACTGGCAAGCAGTGCTCAGACTACTGGTCACATTGCCCTGTTTCAAACAAGAAAAAGCCCCAATAAATTGGGGATAGCACTGAAAGCCGGGGGCTGTCAGATCTGGTCGAAACTAATTCATGTAATGTCACGCATGGTGTTGTTCTAGTTTGTTTTTGGCGAAATTGATTAGATCAAACAGCACCATGCGTGTCTACTAATTGATTGTAAAATAAATTATCTGGGGATTCCCTAGCCTACTATTAATAAGGTTTTATTAAGTTAGCAACTTCTCTTAATATATCTTCTTCACTAGCAACAATACAGTTAGTCAAGTCACCTGATGTTCGCCCTAAATACTCTTGCCCAATAAGAATACCGCCTTCATGTTTAGTTAGTATCACTCTCTGCCTAGAATACTTTTCATCTTTAGGTGACAAATATAAAAATTTATCAGTGGAGTAAATTATTTCCATTACACCAGGAATTGGAATAATCATATTGGCCAACCTACTTTCACCTTTACCTGACAATAGTTCTTCCCAAACAGAATTTTTTTGACTCTCAAGACCTTCCATAGAAAAATAACTATATATATATGCACTAGATTTCGTATAAAAGCCTACTGTATTCTTCACGTCAAAACTACAGACATAAAATACCTTAGCTTTTGGCAAAAAAAACTCCCCGGTGCTCAGCTGGTGTTTTTCACCCCTTTCTTTCACACCTTCAGAACATGCTTGGCCAGAAAAGGTTAAAAACATGATTAATAGTACATTTTTCACAATCACCCTCCTGTTGCCGAAGCAACATCATCAGCTAGCTTATATAGAAAACCTTCTACCTTGTTAGGGTTCATATCAAATACAGCATTTTTTACCTGACCACTAAAGCTATACTGATCTACCATGATTTTTCCTATTTTATTACCTACTTTTTGTAATGTCGTTCTAGCCCATGTAGATCTGATATTCACCATTGAATCAGTAACTCTTAACTCAAAATCTAAAACCTGACTAGATTTTGCATTAGTTAAATCTAACCCTCGATGGCGATCCCACTCCCCAAACTCTATATACTCTCTATCTTCTAAGTAATTGATAATCTCATCTGATGATTTAGCCTCAACCATTAACTCTTTTATTTTTTGAAAGTCATCATAAAGCTCATCTTGCAAACTATCTAAAACATCCTTTACTTTACTGACATTTGAAAATGATATTTCGTTAACGACAAACTGAATAGCAGAGGTTATTGCACCATTACCAAACTTTCCACCAGTCAGCTTTGAAATTGTCCCACCTGCAATAGTTTGAATTAATACCCTCTCTATTGTAGAAGAAGTTTCAATTTTCCCAATGCCCTTCATAATACCAGCACTAATAAACCCATGACCAAAGTCACCTCCCTGAACGGTACTCAATACTCCACCTGCTGTGGCATGAGCAAAAATTTCCTCTTCGATAGACCATGCGTTGATAGTATCTTCTGCAGCATGAATTTCTCCACCAATAGCTCCGAAAACTGCACCCGACAAAGCTCCGTAAAATGTCCCTCTCAAAGTTCCGGTAGCAACATAACCACCCGCGGCTCCTGCAACAGCCCCCGCAGCAACAGGCCCCAATCCCCAAACAGTTGCTGCCCCGTATGTGGCATATGTAATGATCGCTGCCAATATTACACGACCATATTTTTCTATGAACCGGCCAAACTCTCTGAATATTTTTTCAAAAAAGTACCCACTGGGGTCGGTATAGCTCATTGGGTTATTCAACACATAACTATAGCGGTTATAGTTCTGGCTATTCTTAGGCGCCTGGATGAAAGGATCGGCCTGCATGAAACGACCTAGGGTTGGGTCATAAATTCGCCCTCCCATGTGAATGATATCCAGCCCTTTAAGCTCTTTATGACCGGTATAGCCGCGCTCTGTCGGCTCAGGAATCGTGAAGTTGGCCATTAAACTATCGACATAAATGCTGTGTCGCTTGCCATATGGGTCATAAATCGCTTGCGACACTACCTTGCCATTTTGGTCGGTTACCGCAACAACCGACCCTTGATGGTCTTTATGAAGATAATAGGACGATTGGCTACCATTACTTCGGTGTGTGACAACTATATCACCACCAACATAGTACTTGTGCTCAGTTAGCGCACCAGCCCCACCACTACGAACAACCTTTTCATAGTTACCAAGATAAGTTGTTTGGTAAGTCGTGCTTTTACCTTGCTCTACGCGACTATCGGTCTTGAAATACAGTTCTCTATCGACACCGTAGTACATTGTAGATGAGTTGCTACCTTTACTTATCTTGGTAGCTTTGTCGTAGCTGCCATAGGTAAAGCTACGACTACCGTCTGACGTAATATTGCCATTTCCATCATAGCTAAAGCTATAAAGTGCATGCGTGAACGATGAGTCACTGTAGACGCCCAGCAACTTATGGACTTTCACCGCATCATACTTGTAGTAACCAGCTCCCGACTTGTATTTGAAGTTACCCCAGCCATCTAGCGTATAAGTTTGAGTCGACTTAAAGCTACCAGGTAGCGCACCAAGAGTGTCCTGATAACTGATGGTACGACGTTCCAAACGATTTAAATCGTCATAGGCGTACGACTCAGTAAAATTGCTACCACTGCCTACTTTTGAAGAGTAGTTGCTAGTCCTAGTTTTTACGTTGCCGATTAAGTCGTAAGTGACCCCAGCATAGTGAATATTTGGGTTTGAACTGTGAGTGATTTGTACACTGCTAAAGCGCCCCGTATCACTTTCATAGTCAATAGTGCTAATGACATTGTTGCCGTAACTCAGTTTTGACACATGATTACGTTCATCCATGTCATCAATCTGCTTTAATTTTGCCTTGGTTTGGTTATTTCGCAGCAAATATAGGTAGCCGTTACTCTTATAAACAGATTCAACGGCAAAGCTACTGGTACCCGAAGGGTAGGTGGTCACTTTGGGTCTGCTGTAGCTGTCATAGGACTGAGTCTGGGTATACCACTGACCATTGATATAAGTTTTGGTCTGCTCAGGCAATGACAGTTGATTATAGGTAAATGTTTTCTTGGTCGACGCCGATGACGTTGTATTACACGCAACAGAGGTGGCGGCATATTTTGCCGTCGACACCAGCTTGCCTACGGCTTTGCTGCTTGCGTGTGCCGTTGAACCATAGTTCCAGCACAGCGTCCCCTCCGAAGCCTCGTAACTTCTTATTTTGCGCCCTAATACATCATAACTAAAGGTAAACAGGTGCTGTCGAGCCGTTTTCTGCGTATAGAGTTCACCAAATGCATTATAGGTATACTGCCAGAGCCCTTTGATAGGGTCGTTAGTACTAAGCTTACGCCCCCAGTCATCATAGGTATTGCTAATAACACTCGACTTCCCATCGGCCACCGTTGTAGAGGAAAGCAAGTTCCCATACGAGTCGTACTCAAATTCGACCGTATTACCGAGTTCATCGACCGTTTTAACTAACTCTCCAAATGCATTTTGGTAAGAGTAAGCAATTTGCCCTAAACCATTAATCTCCTGCGTTTCGTTGCCATACCATCTCTTTTCGACATCATTCCCATTTGGACTGGTTACCAGATAAGGCCGTCCCAACACATCGTAATCTATGCTAGTCACAAGACTCGAGTTGGGTTCAGAAACAGTCTTCTGACGTCCCCGTTCATCATACGTTAAAACAACCGTATTCCAGGCTCCATCAAAGCCTTCGACGCTGTTAGCAACTTCTCTTCCCCAGCG